>CADBZO010000026.1 GCA_902799185.1 uncultured Bacteroidales bacterium
CTTCGCGATGGAATATGCGAAATTAGCGTAACCCCACCCCGACCCTCCCCTCAAGGGAGGGAGAAGGGGGAGAGGGAGGAAGCCGGATACTATCCGGCACAATGGGCGCAGAAAGATGCGGGATGCTATCCCGCGCAAAGAAAGAAGAATCATTAACCAGATCGCCCTCGCGTTCGGCAAGGAGATTGCGACGGTCGATACCGCTCTGCTAAATCGACAAAACAACTCCTGCCTCCGCTCTCCCCACAAAAATCGAATTTCTTAGCAGAAGCACGATTTTTTGCGGGGTCCCCAAAGAATGCGGGCGGTCGCAAAACCTAAACTTTAACTATTTTTATTATGGCAGATGTAGTATTTGAGGACCCGATTCACCACATTTCGGGTAAGCTTTCAAGAAAGTACCGAACCTGTTACAAAAGCGGGGCGGGACTGGAGAATCCGGAAGCTCCAGACCGCTACGCTCATCCGGAAAACCGGCATCAAATGCCGGGCTAATTGACGAAGAAAAACGCGCATGGATACGCGGAGCATAAACGCTACATCCGCATTGAGCACGTTACGGGCGAGGCGGCATTTTCTAATCCGCCAAACTTGGCGGATACAAAGAGAAAATGTTAGAGCAAAACAAAAAAGAGAGGCACCCGACGGATGCCTCTCCTTATTATTACGCGTACACGCGTGGATTACCAAGCGGTACCCAACATGCGGAGGTAGGATTTATAACGCCACTGGGCGTTCTCCTGAGCGGCGGCGAAGAGCTCGTCTGCCTCTTTCGGGAACTGCTTTGCTACAGAAGCGAAACGAACCTCACCCTTGAGGTAATCCTGGAACTTATCCCACTGCGGCTCTTTGGAGTCGAGTTGGAACGGGTTCTTGCCCTCTGCCTCGAGTTCCGGATTATAGCGCCAGAGGTGCCAGTAACCGCACTCTACGGCTTTCGCCTCTTCGGCTTGGCTCTTGCCCATACCGGCTTTCAGACCGTGGTTGATACACGGAGCGTAAGCGATGATGAGCGACGGTCCGGGATAAGCCTCCGCCTCGCGGATAGCCTTCAGCGTCTGCGCCTGGTCAGCACCCATAGCGATCTGTGCTACATAGACATATCCGTACGTGGTAGCGATCATACCGAGGTCTTTCTTGCGTACACGCTTACCCATAGCTGCGAACTTGGCGATAGCGCCGAGCGGCGTAGCCTTGGAAGCCTGACCACCGGTGTTGGAGTACACCTCTGTATCGAGTACGAGGATGTTGACATCTTCGCCGGAAGCGATGACGTGGTCGAGTCCGCCGTAACCGATATCATAGGAAGCACCGTCACCACCAACAATCCACTGGCTGCGTTTAACGATATGATCTTTCTCAGCGAGAATAGCCTTGCAGGTGTCGCAACCGCATTTCTCCATAGCAGCCACCATCGGCTCGTAGAGGTCGTTGGTGATCTTAGCGTCATTGCGGTTGTCGAGCCACTTCTGGAACATCTCTTTGAGTTCAGCCGAGCAGTCAGCGCACTCCAGACCCTTCTGCATGAGAGCAGCAAGACGCTCACGCAGTTTGCGGTGGGCAATCTGCATACCGAGACCGTACTCGCAGAAGTCCTCGAAGAGGGAGTTGGACCAAGCCGGTCCGTGACCCTTGGCGTTCTTGGTGTACGGAGTAGAAGGTACAGAACCGGAGTAGATAGAGGTACAACCGGTAGCGTTAGCGATGATCTCGCGGTCGCCGACGAGTTGGCTGATGAGTTTCAGATACGGAGTCTCACCGCAACCGGAGCAAGCGCCGGAGAACTCGAAGAGCGGAGTTGCGAACTGGCTGTTCTTGACGTTGTTGAGTTCAACGAGGTGTTGCTTAGTAGCTACGTGCTCTACGCAGTAATCCCAGTTAGCAGCCTCTCCGAGTTGTCCCTCGAGCGGTACCATCTGGAGCGCCTTGCCTGTCTTCGGGTTGCCCGGACATACATCGACGCAGTTGCCGCAGCCGAGGCAGTCCATAACGCCGACCTGCATACGGAAGTGCATACCCTTCATAGCCGCCGGAGCTTTCATCTCGCGTGTAGCCGCACCGTTGAGGCCCTTGAGCTCCTCCTCGTCGAGAACGAATGGACGGATACAAGCGTGAGGACATACATACGCACACTTGTTACACTCGATACAGTTGTCTGCGGTCCAAACCGGTACAAACGCCGATACGCCGCGTTTCTCGAACTTGGCGGTACCTGCAGGCCATGCGCCGTCCTCGATGCCCTTGAAAGCGGAAACAGGGAGGAGGTCACCGTCCTGACCATTGATAGGACGAACGACCTTGGTGATGAACTCAGGCTCGTTGCCGTAGTCCTTAGCCGGATCAGCAGGCAGGCTCGACCATGCGGGATCGATAGCCAGCTCCTGATACTCGCCGCCGCGGTCCACAGCTGCGTAGTTCTTATTAACGACATCCTCGCCCTTCTTACCGTAGGACTTCACGATGAAGTGCTTCATCTCCTCAACTGCCTTCTCAACAGGGATGACAGCGGTGATACGGAAGAATGCCGACTGGAGGATGGTGTTGGTACGGTTGCCCAGACCGATCTCCTGTGCGATCTTCGTAGCGTTGATGTAATAAACTTTAATCTTATGGTCAGCGAAGTATTTCTTCACTTTGTTCGGCAGGTTCTTAACGAGCTCGTCGCCCTCCCAGATGGTGTTCAAGAGGAACGTACCGCCGTCCTGCAGACCGCGGGTAACATCGTACATGTGGAGGTATGCCTGAACGTGGCAAGCCACGAAGTTAGGCGTGGTAACGAGGTAAGTCGAGTGGATAGGCTCGTCGCCGAAACGAAGGTGCGAGCAGGTGAATCCACCGGATTTCTTACTATCGTAAGAGAAGTAAGCCTGGCAGTATTTGTCGGTGGTGTCACCGATGATCTTAACCGAGTTCCTCGCCTACAGGCAGAGAAGTGAAGGTGAGGTCATCGTTGATACCCACGGTGAAGTGGTTCTTCGGTTGCGGCAGAGCGAGGTTCTCGAATACAGCCAGCATCTGTGCCGGAGTGGTATCGTTCGAACCCAAACCGTAACGACCGCCTACAACGAGCAGGTCCTTCAGACCGAGTTCGTCGAGTGCGTCTTTTACATCGAGGTAAAGCGGTTCGCCGTTAGCGCCCGGCTCTTTGGTACGATCGAGCACGCAGATACGTTTTGCGCTCTTCGGCAGTGCCTCCTGCAGATACTTGAGACTGAACGGACGATAGAGGTGAACGTTGATGAGACCGAGTTTCTTGTTACCCTTAGCAGCCTCATAATCAATCACTTCGCGGATAGCCTCGCAAGCGGAACCCATACAAATGATGATGTTCTCTGCGTCGGGAGCACCGTAGTAGTTGAACGGACGGTACTCGCGGCCGGTGATTTTGGAGATCTCCTTCATGTAGTCGGAAACGATATCCGGCACTGCGTCGTAGAAACGGTTGCAGCTCTCGCGGTGAGCGAAGAAGACATCGGGGTTCTCCGCCATACCTTTCATCTCCGGACGCATCGGGCTGAGTGCACGCTCACGGAACTCCTGGAGCGCCTTGTAGTCTACTAATGGACGGAGGTCCTCCATATCCATCGCTTCCACCTTTTGGTACTCGTGGGACGTGCGGAAACCGTCGAAGAAGTTCAAAAATGGCACGCGGCTCTTGATAGTAGCGAGGTGGGCTACTCCGGCGAGGTCCATTACCTCTTGTACGGAAGCCTCAGCAAGCATAGCGAAGCCGGTCTGGCGGCACGCCATGACATCCTGGTGGTCACCGAAGATACAGAGCACGTGGCTTGCCAGCGTACGAGCCGATACATGGAAGACAGACGGGATGAGCTCACCGGCAATCTTGTACATGTTCGGGATCATCAGCAGCAGACCCTGCGAAGCCGTGAAAGTGGTGGTCAGCGCACCTGCGTTCAGCGAACCGTGAACAGCACCTGCGGCACCCGCCTCAGACTGCATCTCCTGCACGAGTACGGTCTCGCCGAACAGGTTCTTGCGACCTGCGGCAGCCCACTCGTCCACGTTCTCCGCCATAGGCGACGACGGCGTGATAGGATAGATGGCTGCTACCTCGGTGAACATGTAAGCTACATGCGCCGCAGCGGCGTTACCATCCATGGTCATAAATTTCTTTTCTTTTGCCATAAGATAAATTTGGTTGTTAATATTAGTTTGAATTGTTTGACTTTGTTGTTTGGGATTGCTTGAAATGGTTGTTCCGGAACACGAATGAGTCCGAGTTACCTCTTACTTACCCCTTACTTACCTCTTACTTGCCCCTTATATTCCTTTTGGTGTCATTTTGGGGTATCCGGGAGCCGTTTGCAACTTAATAAAGGAACCCTAATAGCCAGAGCGGGATTTGGTTGCCGCGTCCTGTCTCCAGTTCTCCGACAGCGGTAGGACGGATAGTATCGCGCACAGACGGTTTCTCCCGGACATCAAAGTAATACTGGTTGTCAATAATGAACATCGCGCTCCGTTCGGTTGCGTTCACCTTGTGTGCGCCATGGATGAAGGTATAGAAACAGGTCTCATAAAGATCCATCGGCGTGAGTTCGCGGGTGAAATTCATCAGAGCGACGTTCGTATTGTGCATATAAACCCGGGTCGGCTTCATCGGGAACGAGCGGTCCTCCAGATAGAGGAGGTTGATCAGACGCGAGTCTTTGAGATACTTGATATAGTTCATGGTCGTCGCGCGGGAGAGGCCTATCTCCTCGGATATATTACTGATATTCAGTGCGCATGGCGCATCGCCCATGAGGATATGCAACAGTTTGCGGAGCTTATGCAGGCAAGCTACGTCAATCTGTTTCACCATCAGCACATCCACCTCCAGCTGGCTGTTCATCACTTTCAGCAGCTCTGCTTCAAACGATTTCGACTCCAGGAATGAGGGATAATAGCCGTGGGTGAGATAAGACTGGAAATAGTCCAGCGGCTTGACACGCTCGCATATCTCACGTGAGATAGAGGCATGGCGCTGCATGATCTCCTCCAGCGTATAGGAACGCAAGCGGAGACCGGTCTGCAGGTTCAGAAACTCGCGGAAAGAGAAACCGCGGAGGTTATACGTCTTGACTATATCATAGATAATATGGTTGTCCTCCTCGAAATCCATGACCGGCGTAGTACAGAAGATGATATGCAGCTCCTTGAACTTGGCATAGCACCGTTTGAGTTCCCGCGCCCAGTTCGGGTACTTGAAGAGCTGGTCCAGGAAGAGATAGCGTCCTCCCTGCTTCACAAACTGGGCAGCCACCTCCACGATGGTATGCTCGGTGAAGAAGAAATCGTTGAGACTGATATAGAGACAGGGACGGATGTCGCGCGGGTCTTTGCGTTTGCGGCGTCGTCCTTCCGGCAGGGGTTGGTTCTTCCACTCCTGCTCTATCTCCTTGGCGCGAGTGAGCAGGAAATCGGTCTTCCCTACTCCACGACCGCCCTTGATAGCAATCATGCGGTCGTCCCAATTAATCTCATCCATCAACTGCCGGCGAATCGGCATGAACGAATGTTCAACCAGAAAATCATGAATACGGAAAAAGGCTTCGAGCACCGGTTTTTGCGGCTCATCCATCACTTGCGGCTGTCCGTTCTGCTCCATTTTTTCCTCCTTTAATACGTCTTTTTTCTCCATTTCGGCCAAAATTTTGAAAATTTGCTGCAAAATTACTAAAAAAAATCCATATTTGCAAGGTTTACCTTACATTTTTTATAAAAAAAATGAGAGACCACGTCTGTGATCCCTCAAAAATTGTCATTTTATTCTAAAAAAATGCACTTTTTAGAGGCTGATAGCGCCACTGGGGCAAACGCCCTCACAGGTACCGCATTCGATGCAGGTCTCCGGATCAATCGAATAGTGTTCGCCCTCGTGGATTGCTCCCACCGGGCACTCATCAATACATGTACCGCATGCTACGCAGTCTGTTGAAATTTTGTAAGCCATAACGTTATTTATTTATTTGTTCATTTACCATTTCTAATCTCCCTGCGGTCGAACGATCTGCTTCGCCGTATGGGTCATTTATTTGGTCATTCGACCATTTGCGAGTGCAAAGGTACTGCTTTTTTTTGAGACTACCAAATTTTAGGGATAAAAAAAATTAAAAATTAAAAATTATGAATTAAAAATTAAAAGTCGAGTCGAAAGTCGAAAGCAAAAAGTCGAAAGTCGAAAGATTTTATTTCTTCTTTTTAGCAGTAGCGAGTGCGGCAGCGAGTTGTGCTGCGGGTCCGGTTAAGCCTTTGTCGGTCAGCCCTTTTCGCTGTGCATAAGTCTTCCAGTCCTTGGCGCCTCCGGTAGAAACAGGCAGGCCGAGCTGGAGGAAATGGCAATAGGCGATGGCGAGTGCGTCGGTGGCGTCCAGTTTCTTGGGCATATCTTCCTCCGGGATATGCAGGAAACGCTGAAGCATCCCCGCCACCTGCTCCTTCGACGAGTGACCGTTGCCGGTGATAGCCATCTTGATTTTCATCGGCGAGTACTCATAAATGGGGATGTCTTTGCTCAAAGCCGCAGCAATAGCTACGCCCTGCGCATGGACAATCTTGATCATCGTCTGCGGGTTTTTGTCCACGAATTGGGTCTCGATAGCCAGACATGAAGGATGGTATTTGTCAATGAGACTCTGGATGAAGAAAAACTCTTTCTGCAACCGCGGGTACTGGCCTTCGAGTTTATGTACGTCATAGGCGCCGAACTCCAGAATCTCCACCTGCTGTCCGACAGTATGGAGCAAAGCGTATCCCATGAACAATGTTCCGGGGTCGATACCAAGGATGATATGTTCGGATCGATTATGATCGATCATAGAAATTACGAATTACGAATTACGAATTACGAATTAAAAATTAAAAATTATTCGTCCTTCTCATGGTTACGGACGAAACCGCGGATGATGACGACAGCGGCGCCGGCTATCAGCACGTAATCCGCCCAGGGTTCAATTTTCGCAATACTTAACCCTGCTCCCACAGCCAGTATCACCAGCCCGATAATCAATATAATAGATGACTTTCTCATTCGTAATTCGTGATTTTTAATTTTCCTCAACGAGGTATATATCTTCGTTGCTATTACGCATAAAATAATGTTCGCGCGCGTAACGCTCCAGACTATCGGGGTTTTGGAGCATCTGTATCTCACGCATGGCCCGTTCGGAGTTGGCACGGTACATATCCCGCTGCTCCTCCAGACGGTTGATCTCCCGTCCGCGGCGCCAAAAATGCAGCATGCTCTGGTCACCCACAAAGAGAAAGATGACAAAAAAAATCAGGATGGTCAACACATACTTGCCCCATTTGCGGATTTTGATGATAGTCCAAAACTCAGAAAATGACATATTTTTTACGCTTCAACAAGGATGGTTATACAATTTTCGGTGCAAAGTTACACTTTTTTTTGCAAGTTTGCAAATTTTTTTGTACTTTTGTAGCCGATTTAATACGAAAGCCAATGAAAACCCGCTTTTCTTTTCTTACGAGTGTGCTGTTCATCTGCTCTGCAGCGATCAGCCAGGTGCATATCTCCGTGAGTGATCCGGAGACATGGAGCGCCCAGGAGTTAGCGCCTTATATAGGCCAGACGGTCATCTTCGACGTGCCTATTGTCGTTTGTTCCAACTACAGCTCGTCGCTGACCGTTTCCACCCGTCGTTTCTACTCGCCTACCAACCAGGCGTATCCCAAAACGCCGGAATACAACTCTGTAGTGAGTCTGAACAGCACAGGCCTCATGACTCTCAGCGGCGTACCCTATGCTTCGCCCAAACACCGTTGCGGAGAGAAGATATACAACCTGAAGGCCAAGGTGAACAGCACCGGCAGCCTGACTTGGGTCAGCGGAGAGTTCCGCGGCAACACCCGTGCGGATTTGGAGAAAGGTATTCCCGATGTAGGCGACTACCGGCTGCTGGTTTGTACGATGAACCTGGAGTACTACCTGACGGAAAACACCGGTTCGGGCAGTATGGGTCCGAACAGCTACGAGGCACACCAGCGCCAGCGGACGAAGGTGAACAAGGCACTGACGAAGATCAATGCGGATATATACGGCCTGGTGGAGATTGAGCAGGGCCAGGAAGCGCCGGCAGAGATAGCTGCGGACCTGAATGCCAACCTGGCCGAACGCAACTACACCTATATCAACGACGGCAATTCCGCCAGCGGCACCTACACCAAATCGGCTTTCGTATATGACAGGAACAAGGTGAAGCCGATAGGCGTACTGCAACATAACAACACCGGCGTGAAGGAACGCAAGAAGATGATCTGCTTCGAGGAGATAGCTACCGGCGAGCGGTTTATCTTCTCCGTCAACCACTTCAAAGCCAAATCAGGAAACGGCACCGGCGGAGATGCAGACAAGCATGACGGACAGGGTGGTTACAACGCCTCGCGTGTAACGGAGGCACAGTCGGTGATAGATTATTACAAACGTTACTACATCCAGATCAAAGAGAAAGATATTCTGATTATGGGTGACCTCAACGCGTACGCCAAAGAGGATCCTATCACGCTACTGATTGACAACGGGATGATTGACCTGCACCGCGCTTTCCATGCCGACAGCAGTTACAGCTACCAGTACACCGGCCAGGCGGGCTATCTGGACCATGCCATCAGTAACGGTTCGCTCCGACCGCAGGTAACCGGCGTTGCGGGATTTCATATCAACTCCGACGAGTCGGACGACTATACGTACGACAAGTCGAACGACCAGACGATGTTCCGCTGCTCGGACCATGACCCCGTGGTAGTAGGTCTGAAGTTGGACAGCACGCTGACCTACGACCCGAGTCCGGCACTGAACACCTATGAGGTTCTGGCCGGCGAGAGCGACGATCTCATCATTCGCAATGCCGCTTCACGCGAACGCGCATACTACGCCATCTACACCGTCAGCGGACTGCTTATACGGCAGCAAGACCTGAACGGCAACTTCGTGGACCGCAAAGAGATCATCAGCGAGATGGAGCACGTGACGCTGCCGGGTACAGCAGGGATGTATATCCTCTATATCTACGCAGACGGACAAGTCTTCCAACGTAGATTTGTAGTACGATGATGGATTTATTCAGCCAGATAGAAGAGCCGGAGCGCGAGGAACTGAAAGACCTGCGAAAGGAGCTGGAGGAGGCGAACTACAAGTACTATGTACTGAATATGCCTACCCTCTCCGACCGGGAGTTTGACGAGAAGATGCACCGCCTGCAGGACTTGGAGGCGATGTATCCGGATATGTTCGACCCCAAGAGCCCGACACAACACGTGGGAAGCGATTTGGAGAAACCCCACCCGACCTCCCCACAGGGGGAGGAGAAAGGGCGGAAAGCATTTGAGACGGTCAGGCACAAGTATCCCATGCTTTCTTTGGCTAATAGTTATTCGCGTGAAGAGATTGAGGATTGGGTACGTAAGTTACCTTCGGGCGTAGAAATTGTCTGCGAACTCAAGTTCGACGGGCTTTCCATCTCTCTCTGGTATGAGCACGGACAACTCGTTCGGGCACTCACACGGGGCGACGGCGTGCAGGGCGATGACGTCATTGCCAACATCAAAACCATCCCTTCTATCCCTTGGCGCATTGAACGGACGGACATCCCTGATTTCTTTGAACTGCGCGGCGAAGTGCTTCTGCCGTGGGAGCGTTTTGAGGCATTGAACAAAGAGCGCGAGGAGCAGGAAGAACCCCTCTTCGCCAACCCGCGCAACGCCGCGTCGGGTACACTCAAACTGCAAGACCCGCGCGAAGTGGCGCGCCGCGGACTGACCGCCTATCTCTATTATATGCTTGGCGAGAACCTCCCCGGCAAAACCCATTACGAACGGCTGGCTACTGCACGCGAATGGGGATTCAATATCTCCGATGCGATTAAGGTCTGCCACTCCGTCGATGAGGTAATGGCGTATATCGCCTATTGGGACACGGAGCGCAAGAACCTGCCGGTAGCCACCGACGGCATCGTCCTCAAAGTCAACAACCTTGCCCAACAGGAAGAACTCGGCTACACCGCCAAGACGCCGCGCTGGGCAATTGCCTATAAGTTCCCCGCAGAGAAGCAGCTAACGCTCCTCAAAGAGATTACCTATCAGGTGGGACGCACAGGTGTCGTAACACCCGTTGCGAACCTCGAACCGATACAACTCTCCGGCACAATCGTTCAACGTGCCACGCTCCATAACGAAGACTTCATCAAATCTCTGGATATCCGTCCCGGTGACCGTGTTTGGGTGGAGAAAGGCGGTGAGATCATACCCAAGATAGTAGGACGGGACAACCCCACCCCGACCCTCCCCTCAAGGGAGGGAGAGGGGTTCACTTTCCCCACCGTTTGTCCCGAGTGCGGGACTCCACTCGTGAGAGTGGAAGGTGAAGCGGCTTGGAGATGTCCAAACGAGGCAGGCTGCCCGCCACAGATAAAAGGCAAGATAGAGCATTTCGTCAGCCGCAAAGCGATGAACATTGACGGTCTGGGAGAAGAGACCATCGATCTGCTCTACCGACAGGGACTGCTGCATAACATCGCAGACATCTACGACCTCAAACTGGAAGACATAGCCGCGCAGGAACGCCTCGGCGACAAATCCGCGCAGAACATATTAGCCGGCATAGAAGCCTCCAAACAGGTGCCATGGGCACGGGTGCTTTTCGCGCTCGGTATCCGCATGGTTGGAGAGACGACAGCCAAAAAGATTGCGCGCGTCTATACCTCCATCGACTCGCTCCAATGGGCTACCGCCGAACAGTTATGCGCCATCGAAGACGTAGGACCGCAGATAGCGGAGAACATCGTCAAATACTTTGAGGACATCCGTAATCTGGAGATATTGGACCGCCTCCGCAAAGCAGGACTGCAAATGGCACTCAGCGAGGACGAAATCTCAAATCTCAATTCTCAAATCTCCAATGTCCTGCAAGGACTCTCCATCGTCATCTCCGGCACCTTCAGCCATCATAGCCGCGAGGAGTACAAAGCGATGATAGAGGCGCACGGAGGTAAGAATGTCGGTTCGGTGAGCAAGAAGACCTCTTTCATCCTCGCCGGCGAGAACATGGGACCCGAGAAGCTGAAAAAAGCCGAAGCCCTCGGCGTTAAGTTAATGACCGAAGACGAATTCCTCGAAATGATAAAATAAGAAAATGAGAAAATAAGTAAATGAAAAAATTATACCAGTTCATATTTGATTACCTGCGCAAAAAGATGCCGACGCGCAATCCGAGGTTCCCGCATCTTGACCAACCGCTCAAGGTGATGATTATCTACGAGAGCGATGTGCTGGAGCGCAATGACGCTATCAAATCGATCCGTCAGGATCTGCTCAAAAGGCAGATGGACGTGACGATGTGGGGGTATGTGGCTAAGAAAGAAATCACCACGCTTATCCTACCGCAGAGCCGTATCCTGGGTACGAACGATTACACATGGTGGGGCAAACCGACCAATGATGTCATGACAGACCTGCAGGCGGAGCACTATGACCTGCTGATCGACCTGACGACACGGCAGTTGCTGCCGCTACGCTATCTGGCGCTTTATACGGACGCGGATTTCAAAGTAGGTCTGAACCTCGGCGAAGGACTCCATGACATGCTTATCTCCCTCCCCGACTTGACGCCGGAGCAAGGAGAGGAAGTACAGACAGAAGCCTCGTGGCTGTACAACCAGATTATGCAATACCTCACCACCATCAAAAGCAATGATTAAAGGATTAGGCACTGCGCTTATTACGCCCTTCCAAGCAGACGGAAGCGTGGATTACGAAGCATTGGCACGGCTGCTGGATACGCAGCTGACAGGTTATGTGGATTATATCGTTGTGCTCGGTACTACCGGCGAAGCCGCTACGATGACGGACAAGGAACGCGCAGAAGTGCGTTCTTTCGTACGGAGTTACGTCAATGGGCGGTTGCCTCTGGTCTTGGGACTTGGCGGTAATTGCACAGCGGCAGTTTGTGAGGCATTGCGAAACACCGACTTGTCCGGCTTTTGCGCCATTCTTTCCGTCTGTCCGTACTACAATAAACCCAATCAGGAAGGATTATATCAACATTTCTGTGCCGTGGCAGAGGCAAGCCCGATACCCGTAATACTATATAACGTACCCGGGCGCACAGGCGTGAACCTCCTGCCGGAGACCGTCATGCGTATCTACAACGCCCGTCCCGACAAAATCATTGGCATCAAAGAAGCCTCCGGCAACGTAGAGCAAATCAAAGATTTAATTTGTAGAAAGTCAAAAGTCGAAAGTCAAAAGCAATTTCTCGTTATAAGCGGCGATGACGGCATAGCCTGCGAACTGATGGAAGCCGGCGCTGCCGGATTAATAAGCGTAGCCTCCAATGCCTTCCCCGAGGACTTCTGGCACATCGTCCATGACAAGGATGCAGCCCTGCAAGCGAAATACGCAGAGATGATTAAGTTGCTCTTCGCGGAAGGCAATCCCGTCGGCATCAAAGCCGTCTTGGCGCAGAAAGGTCTCATCACCAACTCCCTCCGCCTCCCCCTCGTCCCTGCCAGCCCCTCCCTCCAAGAAAAAATCCTCAGTTTACTCAGAGTTCTCTGATTAGGCAACAAAAATTGCACAAAAATGACGTTCGCCCTTGCGTATGTCATTTTTTTATTGTAATTTTGCAACGCAAAATGTACCGCTGGCACCGGCAGCGAAAAAAAGCGGTACATAAAAGGCGTTTATTGACAAAGATAAAATGACTCAGCAGAAAGAAATAATCGTAAAAGATACCACTATCCGTTCATTCTCCGAGAACGGGTGGGACTACATCTGCATTACGGACATCGCCCGGCAGAAGAATGCAGAAGACCCTAACGGTGTAGTTGGTAACTGGATGCGCAATAGGAATACTATTGAGTACTTGGGGTTATGGGAAGCACTAAATAATCCGCATTTTAACCCCCTCGAATTCGAGGGGTTTAGAAGTCAAGCCGGTTTGAATGCTTTCACTCTTTCTCCAAGCCGTTGGATTGAAGCCACAAATGCCATAGGTTTAATTGCGAAATCAGGCCGTTATGGCGGAACATTTCCTCCACACACAAACTGCAAGCGATCTTTACATACATAAAAAAAAGAGACGACCGGTTGGTCGTCTCGGAGTTTGGTAAGAACCTTACTTACTTGGCAGCTTTCTTCGCCTGGTCAACAACTGCTTTGAAGGCAGCGGGTTGGTTCATGGCGAGGTCAGCAAGCGCCTTGCGGTTGATGACGATACCTGCTTTCTTGCTCAGGCCCATCAACTGGCTGTAGCTCAGTCCTTCGAGGCGGGCTGCAGCGTTGATACGCTGGATCCAGAGCGCACGGAACGTACGTTTTTTGTTCTTACGGTCGCGGTAAGCATACTGCAAACCTTTCTCCCATGTGTTCTTTGCAACGGTCCATACATTAGCACGACCACCAAAGTTACCACGGGTGAGCGACATGATCTTCTTGCGACGGTTGCGCGAAGCAACGTGATTTACTGATCTTGGCATTTCTCTTGTCCTTTCACTTTAATGGTTAGTACTTAACGAAGCAACAGCATTTCGCGAACGGAACGCATGTTCGTTTGATCAACGAGCGCAACATGGGTGAGGTTGCGTTTCTGCTTTTTAGTCTTCTTCGTCAGAATGTGACTTTTGTAAGCGTGCTTACGCTTGATTTTACCGGTTCCGGTAAGCGTGAAACGCTTTTTAGCACCGGAGTTCGTTTTTACCTTTGGCATTTTGTTAAAAATATTTGATTGTTAATAATTCATCCGTCAGGCAGCCATGCGCACACGGCGCAAAAGTAAAGGTAGGCCTACGGACGTTTTTTTTCTATTTTCTATTTTCTATTTTCTATTCGTATGTCATTCTCCTGTGTGGTCGCGGTCATATCGCGGTGATATACCGACTTTGAGTCGTTCCGGTACCGATAACAGACCGGCCAAGGGTGGAGAATGTTATTTCTGGCTCTTGGGGCTGACGAACATAATCATCCGTTTTCCCTCGAGAGTTGGTACATTGTCGGGCTTGCCGTATTCCTCCAGATCGGCGGCAAAGCGCGCTAGCAGAAGCTCTCCCTGTTCCTTGAAGACGATGGACCGTCCGCGGAAGAAGACATAGGCCTTCACCTTGTTACCCTCCTTTAGGAACTCCTGGGCATGTTTGAGTTTGAAGTTGTAATCGTGGTCATCGGTTTGCGGACCGAAGCGGATCTCCTTCACCTCCTGTTTTTTCTGGTTAGCTTTCGCTTCCTTCTGTTTTTTCTTCTGCGCGTAGAGGAATTTCTGGTAATCAATGACCCGGCATACAGGCGGGTTCGCCGTAGCAGCTATCTCGACGAGGTCGAGATTCTGCTCATCCGCGATGCGCATAGCCTGGCGGAAATCATAGATACCGGGTTCTACATTGTCGCCAATAAGGCGCACTTGCTGGACACCGCGGATCTTGTCGTTGATACGATGCGGGTCCTCTTTAATAACTCGGCCACCGCGTGGCCGCTGAGGAATTGTTGCTATAGTTTTAGCATTTAATGGTTAATAAATCTCGCCTTCCCGTGCGGGCACAAAATACCCTACCATCGAAAAAGCGCACAAAATTACAACAATTTTCTGACATACGCAAGAAAAAGTTATTTTTTTTTACTTTTTTCAATAAATATTTGCGCGCGTGAAATATTTTTCGTAATTTTGTAGCCGATTTTGACTAAAAGCGAAAAATCTTAAATTACACATGATATGAAAAAGAGTTTATTGATTGCAAGTGCAGTAGTAGCAGCAGTGTTGTTCGGATGCAAAGAAGATCCGTATATCAATGCTCCGGGTGATAACAGTAAGAACTACGACACCATACCTATTCTGCAGGCAGACACAAACGGAATCATCATCAGCGTGGACAGCGCGCTGTCCATCGGAGCGGGTCTGGTGAACGACCAGCTGACGCCGGAGAGCTACAAGATCAGCGGTACGATTTCCAATATCGTTACCAACCTGAATGACATTCCCGGCAGGTTCACCAATGTCAATTTTGACCTGAAGGACGAGAGCAGCGAGAAGACACTGCGCTGCCAATACACGAACAATATCAACAACTACCCCTTCCGCAGCAATGCCGAGGTCCCGCGTGTCGGCTCGAAAGTGACTGTAATGGGCCCGATGTCAAAATACAACGGCACCCCTCAGATGAAGAACGGTTTCATCGTCCGCGTGGACTCGCTGGTGAAGGAATGAGAGGGAAAGTGAAAGGTGAAAGGTGAAAAGTGAAAGGTTAAGAAAATCAAAATAATAAACAGTATAAATAAAAATGGCAAGTTTACAAAAAATTAGAAATCATGGCGCATTGTTGATCGCAATTGTCGGTCTCGCCATGCTGGCATTTATCCTCGGAGACTTTTTGAACTCCGGTAGTAGTTTCTTCAACCGCAGCCGCGAGAACGTAGGCGTGATTGAGGGTCAGAAGATACACTATACGGAGTATGAGGCTGCCAAGGACCAGTTGACAGAAGTGTACAAGATTGAGAGCGGCCGCTCGGATTTCGACGAGGACATGCACTCGCAGATCCGCAACCAGGTGTGGAACATGCTGATGATGGACTACACGCTGCGTGCGCAGGCTGAGAAAATCGGTATGGACATCACCGCCGACGAGTTGAGCGAGCTGTGCATCGGTGAGACCCCCCACCAGATTATCCGCGGCCGCCGTGCGTTCATGGACGAGAACGGCCAGTTCAACCGTGACGCCGTAGTGAACCTGTTGCAGGCTATCAACAACGAAGACGCCGAGCAGAACGCGAACCTCCAGCAGGCCAAGACCTATTGGATGTACTGGGAGAAAGCCGTCCGCATCAGCTATCTGCAGGAGAAATACACCACCCTGCTGCAACACCTGCTCAAAGCCAACTCGCTGGACGCCGAGTACGCCTTCAACAGCCGTCAGAACGGCGTGAGTGCAGAGTACGTGATGAAACCGTACTACACCGTAGCCGACAGTCTGGTGAAAGTCAGCGAGAGTGATATCAAGAAACTCTACAAACAGCACAAAGAGCAGTACAAGCAGATGCCGAACCGCGCTATCAAGTATATCGCTTTTGATATCGTACCGAGCGAGGACGATTTCAAAGCAGCCGAGACGCTGATGAACAACCTGCAGGAGGAGTTCAAGACCACCGAGGACGTAAGTCTGGTAGTGAACACCAATTCGGACATCATGTACGACGGCCGCGACTATTCGGAGGAGACCGTTCCGGCTCAGTTCAAGGAGTTTGCCTTTGGCAAGGGAGCGAAGACCGGCGACTGCACCGATATCCTGTTTGAGAACAACACCTACTCGATGGCCCGTATCGTGAAAGCCGGCTATTCGATGCCGGATTCCGTAGAGCTGAAGGCTATCGTAGAAGGCGGTGAGGACCAGGAGCTGGGTTGGTTCAAGGCAACCGACCTGCCGAAGAACATTGCCGAGCCGGCTTTGTCGGGCAAACGCGGAGAGCGTTTCACCGTAGCACAAGGCATGGGCGAGCAGACCTATGAGATACTCGACATCGCCAAGGCTACGCCGAAAGTGAAGCTGGCTATCCTTGCCCGCGAGGTAAGTCCGTCAAGCAAGACCTATTCCATTATTTACAACCAAGCCAAACAGTTCATCGTATCCAACAACAATGCCGAGGCATTGGAGAAAGCCGCCCAGGAGGCAGGCATGGCTGTTGTACCGCAATACAACCTGACCGCCACTACCGACAAAGTAGGCCAGCTCAAATCCAGCCGTCCTATCGTACGTTGGGCGTTTGAGGCAAAAGAGGGCGCCGTGAGCGACGTGTTCGAGTGCGGCCAGCAGTTCATCGTAGCTGCTCTGACGGAGATCAACGACAGCGAGTACCGCTCGCTGGAGTCCGTTCGCGCCGAGCTGAACTACGAGGCGCTGAACAACGCCAAGGCTGCTTATATCCAGAAAGAGCTGAAGGGCGTGAAGAGCCTGGAGGAGGCTGCCCAGATCACGGGTCAGCAGATTCAGAGCGTTGAGCGCGTGACGCTGGCGGACAGCCGTTTCGGCAATGCCGGCATGGAGCCTGCCGTCATCGGCAAGACCCTCGCCATGGGTGAGAACCAGCTGAGCGAGCCTATCCAAGGCAACATGGGCGTGTTCGTAGTGAAGACAGGCGCTGCCAACAACACTGCCGAGCAGATGAATGCCGAGGCAGAGAAAGCACAGCTGGCCGCCCGTTACGCTTACCTGCCGTATCAGGCTATGCAGCTGATTGAGGAGAAGGCAGAGGTAACCGACAACCGCGCCAACTTCCAGTAATCCGCGCGCACGCGTGATATAATTAAGGTGAAAAGTAAGAATCACATATCACCGTGGGTGTGGGTACCGACGTTGTACTTCACAGAAGGAATCCCCTATTTTCTGGTAAACAGCATCTCCGTGATGCTGTTTACCAAAATGGGGGTACCCAATGACCAGTTGGCGTTTTTCACAACACTGCTTTACTTCCCTTGGTTCCTCAAGGGTCTCTGGAGCCCGTTTATCGATATTATCCGTACCAAACGCTGGTGGGTTATAACGATGCAAGCGCTACTGGCCGTATTGTGCATCGTATTGACCATCAGTCTTCCCCACCCTTCTCCGGATCTCATTGCCGCGAAAGCGACCCCGGTAGGCACATTCCGGTTCACACTCTTTCTCTTTATCATCGCCGCCTTCGCCTCCGCAACCCATGATATTGCGGCGGACGGCTATTACATGCTGGCGCATGACCAACAGAGCCAGGCGGCTTTTATCGGCATCCGCTCTACGTTCTACCGCATCGCGGCGGTGTTCTCGCAGGGCGTGTTAGTGTATATAGCAGGTTATCTGGAGAATAAGACGGGTGACATCCCGTACGCATGGCAGGTGACCTTAGGCGTGACGAGCGTGATCATGCTGCTCGTAACGCTCTATCATACATTCTTATTACCCCAAGCGGCAGAAGACCAGCCTCGCAACAACGCCAACGGCCGCGAGGTCTGGCGGGAACTGTGCGAGTCGTTTGCTACCTTCTTCACCAAGAAGGGCGTATGGCTGGCGATAGCGTTCATGCTGCTCTACCGGCTGAGCGAAGGGTTTCTGGTCAAGCTGTGCCAGCCGTTCCTCGTTGACGGACGTGAGGCGTTTGTGCGCGAGGGACAGATCATCGGCGGCGGTCTGGGGCTGAGCACCGACACCGTGGGGCTGCTGTACGGCACTATCGGTGTGATATGCCTGCTTTTAGGCGGTATCTTAGGCGGCGTATATATCTCCCGCAGGGGGCTGAAGAGGTCCCTGTGGCTGATGGCCGCTGCGCTGACACTGCCGAGTTTCGTATATTGCTATCTGAGCATGGCGCAGCCGGAGTCACTCTGGCTCATCGGAACAGCGGTCAGCTTTGAGCAGTTCGGCTACGGCTTCGGTTTCACGGCGTATATGATGTATATGATGCATTTCTCGGAGGGACCGTACAAGACTTCACACTATGCTATCTGCACGGCTTTCATGGCGCTGTCGATGATGATACCGGGTTTTGTGGCCGGTTCTATAGAGATGGCTGTGGGCTACTCTGCATTCTTCTGGATCGCCAATGCGTGCAGCATTTCCACTTTTGTAATTACCTATTTCGTATATAAGAAACTATGAACAAACGAATTATTCCGGACGCTATCACGAGTTGTAACCTGTTATGCGGCAGTATCGCTGTTTTTCTGGCTACGCAAGGGGCTTTCACATGGGCCTTTGTCTTCATTCTGGCAGGCGCTTTCTTCGATTTCTTCGACGGCCTGAGTGCTCGTCTGCTGAAGGCGCCGAGCCCTATCGGCATCCAGTTGGACTCGCTGGCCGACGATATCACGTTCGGTCTGGCGCCGTCTATGATGCTGTTCTGCTGGCTTCGCCCGGTATTGGGCTGGTGGGCAGGTCTGGCACTGCTGATGGCCGCTTTCTCCGCACTGCGGTTAGCGAAGTTCAATGTCGATGAGCGCCAGCATGAGTCGTTTATCGGTCTCGCCACCCCGGCCAATGCGATCTTCTGGGGCGCATTGTGCTGCATGCCTTACGCCGTACTGGCATACGACTGGATGGCATGGGTGCTCATCGGTCTGTCGCTGGTCAGCTGCTGGCTGCTGAACGCAGAGATACCGTTCTTCAGCTTCAAGAGTTTCAAGAAAGAGAAGACAGTTATTCTCCTGTTCCTCGCCGGTTGCGTGATCCTGATCGGTTTCTGTATAGCCAAAGCCGTAGCAACCAAGCATATCGAGTTCGCGCTCTTCAGCGGAACGGCCTGTATCCTGTGGTACGTGCTGCTGAATATCCTGCTCTATTTCGCGCCTAAGAAGAAATAAAACATACACGATTATTAAGATTTGCCGCCACGAAGGCATATCGGAGTTTTATCGGAGTTTTATCGGAGTTTTATCGATTGCTCGTCATAGGCAAAAATATACACGATTATTAAGATTTCAATCCATACAGCCATGCGGAAACATTTTCTTCTTTTCCTTGCAGTTTTGTTCTCCCTCTGTCTCCAGGCGGAGAAATATACCATTGTGTTTAACTCCAGCACCTCGGACGCTACGAACACCACGCCGGAGTTGGCCAATTATGTCTTGACAGCTACAAACAACTGCGTGGACCGACTAATCTATTCCGAGAAAGTGAACCGCGCAAAAGAAGGGTTCGGCATCAAAGGCGGAACCGGTTCCGCAAAGGGCATACTGAATCTGGGTCTGGACGATACCTACCATATAACGACTATGACTCTTTATGCCGCCACTTATCCACACGCAAAAGATACAGCGGCTACCAAGGGATTTGTAGTCTATGATCAAACCGTTACGTGGGAAGCAGGGCACCGCACGGAGATTCGCCCGTACACAATTACCGTCAATGCCGATGTCGATTCCATCTATATATCTTCCGGCGTAGCGTCCTATAACCGCTGGTACGTACAGAAGATTGAGTTTGAGGCGGAAAATCCGCACCCGAAATGGGGTATCGTGGAAATGCAGTACTCCAAAATGGATTTCGGCAGTGTACACTGGATTAGCCCGGACGAGCCCATGGAGGACGTACTGAACTTCAATCTTAACGGTAAAAATATTGTCGGGAATATATCGCTTGCACTGCAAAGCGGCAAAAACTTCACCTTGACAGAGACCACCCTTCCTGCAGAAGGTGGCGAGGCGGGTATATTCTATAGCCTCACCATGAACGAGGTAACCAAAGCCTTTCCGTTAGAAGACGTATTGACCACCAAGGCTACAGGTTCCGACGGGATTGAGCGCACCCGTGAGCTACCGATCGTGCTGACTATTGTTCCACCCGCTTCCGGCGCGAGCGCGTTTGTACTGGACACCACAGGAACCGTTTACGGACCGATGCCGGGCGATTACTACAAATACGCACAAGGCACTGCCGATTCTACCCTAAAGAACCATTTGGGCAGTATTATCTGCCGCGGTCAGCGGTACCGTTACGGCAGCGGCAGCAAGAAAACATGGGACGCTTTCTTCTACACCGACCGCGACACACTGACCAACCGGGTGCTGGACATGTATTCCAATAACGTGCGATATTTCAATCCCGAAAAGCCTACTGCCAGTGTAGCAGAGTTCGATATTGAACATATGCTGCCGAAAAGCTGGTGGGGCGGCGATGTCAACCCTGCCTATTGCGACCTCTACCATCTGGTACCGGGCGATTACTCCGCCAACCGGTCAAAGTCCAACCACGCCCCCGGTATCCCTTCCGACACCACCTTCTGGAACGGTTCTTTTGCAACCGGCAGCGGCGCTGAGTACGGCTTGCAGAAAGTGTTCTGCCCGGCGGACGAATACAAGGGTGATTTTGCACGCGCTTATTTCTATATCGCTACATGCTACGGGGATAGTTTGCGATGGATAGAAACAGGCGAACCGGGCGCAGCCATGACGAATGACGGATGGCAGGAATTCAGACCGTGGCTTCGCGACCTGCTGCTGCAATGGCACCGGATGGATCCGGTGAGCGAGAAAGAGAAAACACGAGCCGTCGAGGTCAACAAGATCCAGGGTAACCGCAACCCGTTTATCGACTATCCGGAGCTGGTGGAATATATCTGGGGGGACAAACAAGGCACTGCCGTTGATTTCCGCAAGCTCATCCAGAGCTACGGGGATAACTATGATGACACCCTTACCGGAATCAGGACTGCTCCGTCGGAAAACGCCTCGGTGCGCAAAGAAATACGCCAAGGGCGGATAGTAGTTATTCGCAATCAGAGCATTTATTCCATTTTAGGACAGCAAATTCAGTAACTGTGTCAATTTTTACACATTTTTCGCGGAATATTGCACGCGCGCGTAATAAATAATGCGTAACTTTGCACCGTGAAAAATACGTAAATCATTTAACACAAAAATCATATGAAAAAACAAATTCTTCGCGCAGTGTTTTGCAGTTTGCTGTTGATTCCGGCAACAGGCATTCATGCGCAGAACACCGTTCAGAACGGCCAGTCCACAGAAGGTAAGGACTTTTGGGTTACATTTTTACAAGCGGATCATCTTGATGGTGACGATAAAAGTATTCAGTTATCGCTCACCTTCTCTTCCCGTGAGACCTGTGATGTCACTATAGCCAACCCTTATTACGAAGGGGAAGCGGTCAATGTAGTTATTGATGGAGGAGCAGCTACCAATAAAACATTACCATTTACAATTACCATAAACGCCAACCAAGCGACTGAGGTGCAACTATATTCCGGTACAGCAAAATCGACAAACGCTAATAACAAATTTTGCTACACCCGTAAAGGAGAAGTTGTTGACAGCAGTGCCGTTCACGTTACTTCGACTCAACCCATCTCATTGTATGCAAGTAACTATAAACCGGCGTCCTTTGATGCGGCTAATGTATTACCTGTATCTGCTTTGCAGAAGGAATATTTGATTCAAAACTACACTCCGTCCGACCATGACAAAACTCCCCATCCGCAGGGAAGTCATTTTGCGATTGTAGCAGTCAAGAACAACACGAAAGTGTGGTACACGCCTTCTGTTTTAACCATAAAAAACAGAAAAGGATACGAGGAATACCTGGAAAACAAAGACAAGACTTATGTAGATAACCCATTTCTTTCAGCAGCAGACAATGAGAAAGCTCGCCAAGAGTTTGAAGCCCGAAAGGCAGAATTGATAGCTCAATGGGAGAATTTCAAGATCGGTGAACACACCGATTCCGTTGTGCTGCAAGCCGGACAAGTATATTATGTCTGGACCGGAGATGGCGAAGGCTACGACTATGATTTAAGTGGTACCAAAGTAACGGCCGACCAGCCTGTTGCAGTGTTCCAAGGCAACCCGCATACCAACTTGCCTTATTACAGAGATTTCGGCTTGAGTACCGCGGTAAAACAACGTGACCATATTTTCTCCCAAGCTATGCCCCTCTCCACGTGGGGAAACACATTCGCTATCACCCGTAGCTCGCGCAAACGCGATGTGCTACGTATCATGGCACAGGAGGACGGAACGGAAGTACGCATAAACGGTGTGCTTAAACATACCTTTGATTTCTCCTCTTCTGATCCCAAGGAGCACAACCATTACTGGGAGGTGCAAATAGGAGAAGCCATTACAAACGGAGGAGAGAAAGGAAACGATGCACGCCCTGATGCCGACATCCCGGGAGGCAGTTGTTACATTGAGACGTCGTGTCCGTGTGCGGTGCACTTGTTCCTCGTTTCCCAACAATGGGACGGAAACAAGGAAAACGACGGCGACCCGGCTATGTTATGGGTTAACCCGATTGAGCAACGCATTGACCAGATAACATTCTCTACTTTCTCCAGCAAAAATGGTACTACGTATCATTACGTCAATGTGGTTACTGATAGTGCCAGTGTACTGACTGACAACAAGATGCTTCTTAACGATACTCCCTTGACAGGCTGGCAGCCCATCGTAGGTAGCGACCAAAACGGAGACATGAAATATAAATATTATTACGTGCGCCACCAACTCCCTTCTACTGAAAAGAACTCAAAACCGCTGTCCTATACACTGAAAAGAGACAAAGCACAAGATGGTCAGGGATTTATAGCCTATGTGTATGGATTTACGGAGAACGAGAGTTACGGATATAATGCCGGTGGTTCGACAAAAGAACTGACACAATATATCACCATCAACGGTCAGATCTTCACGCCCGATTCGAAAAACTCTCTCTGCGGCGATGACACCATCAAGTTTGCCTGCCATCCGGATTACGATTATGAGAAGATAGAATGGTATTTCGGTGATGGGACATCCAATCTGGAGAACAAAGACTCCGTGCCCCACGAATACAAAGAGGCCGGTGTCTATAACGCATACGTGTTGATTTATCGTAACAGCAGTAATGTCTGCGTAGGCCAAAACGCCATCGACTCCATTCCTATCACCGTCACCATCGGTAATTACAAAGTGGATGTCAAAGGCGTGGACATGCCTGATTGTACGATTGCCGGTACCGAGGTGGACATGACCATTTATCTGAATAACGAATCGAATGTGGACCTCAGCGGCGACAGCGTCAAGATTGATTTCAACCAAATAGCCAAAGAAGACGGATTAACGAATGACCGACTGAGCATCGTCAATGATTCCACATTAGTCGTACATCTGCCCAAAGATGCCAAAGAAGGCAAGGACTACGGTCTGCACCTGCATATCGGTTCCGAATGTCCGAATAGCGTGCTGGACAAGGACTTGACCTTCTCCCTCAAGTTCTCCAAGAAACTGCTGGAACAGCGATACAATAATGTGTTGGGTCTGATCAAAGACTCCTTCCCCAACCAGACGCTGAGCGATTTCGTTTGGTACCACGACGGTGAGGCAGTGCCGGATCAGACCACCTCGGTGCTCTATCTGGACGAGACCAATCCGGCTACCGAAGGCGAATACAAAGTATGCTACACCATCCACGAAGCGGGCAAACCCGACAAGGATGATTGTACCTGCCCCACCTTCTTCCAGACATCGGAGATGACGCGCAGTTTCGGGACTCCGGATCAGCTTGTCATCACAGCCACCTACGCCTGGAAAGGAGAGAAAGTGTTTGTAAATGCAGATTGGAACGGAGAGACCGACATTGAGTGCTATGCCCAGTGGATCAACGTCAGCGGCGATGTAGTCAACGGCGAGAAATTCAATATCCCGGACGGCGGCTGCACGATTCCTGTTCCGAGCGAGAACGGGTTCTATATCCTGCGCGTGGTCACCGACGGCGCTAAACGCAGTTTCAAATTCATCATCAACCACTAATACAAGGAGAACACGGATATGAAAAACGTATTTAGAAATATACTGATTGCAAGTGTTGTTCTTAGTCTGACTTGCGCACCCGCTGTGACCAACGCCATGCCGGCTCCTGTTCCGGCAACTCAGACGGACAAGAAGAAAGCGGCTGAAGCCAAGAAGAAAGAAGCCGAGAAGAAAAAGAAAGAGGCCGAGAAAGCCAAAGCCGCCAAGGAGAAAGCCAAGGCTGCAGAGGCAAAGAAGAAAGAAGCGGAGAAGAAAAAAGCCGCTGCCGCCAAAGCCAACGAGCAAAAGAAAGCGGAAGCGGAGAAACAGCGTGCCGCTGCTGCCAAAGCCAACGAGCAGAAACGCGAAGAAGCAGCCAAGGCTGCTGCCAAGGCTCAGGCACAGCGCGAGAAAGAAGCGGCTGAACGTGCCAAAATAGCAGAGGAACGCGCACAAGAGAAAGCCCAAAAAGAAGCCGAGATAAAAGCCAAAGAGGAGAAAGCTCTCCGCGACTACGAGAAATACCAGGAGAGTCTGGAGAATCCCAAGACAGAAGTGGTATCCTATTTCAATTTAGGTCTGCGCCTTGGTTATGCGGCGATGATGGACAAACTCCAAGCAGCAGAAGACGGTTCGTTATGGGGTGCCGGAACGCTGAACCAGAGCAACGCTCTCCAGCAGCTCATCGGTGGTCCCGGAGCCGGATTGAGTCTGACTTATAACCTGGAGTACGGCCATTTCCTGTTTGAGACAGGTCTGGACTTCCGTTTCCTCAACTCCACCTCCCGGTACGGCTTCACGGCCATGCAGCTGGAGCAGAACACCAACGCTGAATACTATTATCTCTTTGATAAAACCCACGAAATGCGTAATATGCTGGAGATTGGTGTGCCGGTGATGTTCGGTGCACAGTTCAGCAGGTATTATTTCCTCGTGGGTGCCAAGGTGCATTACGGACTCCCGATGGGATACAGCCAGAGCGGGAAATACGATATCGTAGTAAAAGACCCAATGTATTTCGAGCCTTACGGAATGGGCATCCATGAGCTGAACGGCGAGACCAACGCCCCGATGAAGTTCAAACAACCGGATGTCAGCGTAGCGGCTGAGTTCGGCATCGACTTGGACGAGTGGTTGCAGAAACAGCCGGCGGAGGATAAGAACAAAAAGAAGATCCAACCGGGCCAGCGCCTGCCTTTCGGCCGCGAGCATATCCATTACCGCGTGGCACTCTTTGCCGAATACGGCGTTCTGAATACCAACGGCACTCCCGCTGCCAAACCGATTGAGTTTGCCGGCGCAGACCCGCTCGTACAGAAATCCAATACGATGCTCGCCATGAACGGAAACACGAAACTCAACAACCTCTTTGTAGGTGCTAAGTTCGTGGTTCAGTTCGAAGTACCGGGTAAGACGGCCCGCCCTGTTCCGCCTCCTCCTGCCTATGCTATCTACAGCGTAGTGGATGCCGTGACGAAACAGCCGCTCAAGGTCGCTTTCGTAGAGACTCGCGGCACGGAATCCGGCAAGATTGCCATGCGAGACAAACAGATCGGTCCGAAGGGCTTCCGACAGAAACATGCACCGGGCACCTTCACCGCCGAGGCGAAAGCAGAAGGGTACTACCCTACTACCCAAGTCTTCCATGTGGAGAAAGTAGGCTCTACGGAATATGTCACGATAGCCATGCAGCCGCGTCCTGTATTGCGCGTACGCGTATATAACAAGGAGACAGGGCTTGTCGTTCCGGCTACGGTCCAAATCCTCCGTCCGGATGCAGAGACACCGGCCTACAGTCTGATGACCGACTCCACAACCGGTTCTACCAAACAAATGCTGTTAGAAGGCCCGCAATATACGCTCCACATTGCGCAGATGGGATACGACACCATCCATATGCCGATTTCCAATATCGGCGACTCGCTCAACATAGCCCTCTCGCCGGTTAAGAAAGGTGAGGTATTCATCGTGAAGAACCTCAATTTTGCGACCAACAAGACACGTATCCTCTCTTCGTCGGAAGAAGCACTGCAAGACCTCTATATGTATCTCGCGCGCAACCCGAAAGTACATATCCGGATTGTAGGTCACACCGATAATGTCGGTAAAGATGCAGCCAACCAGAAACTGTCGGAGGGCCGTGCCAATGAAGTGATGAAAGACTTGATCGAGCGTGGTATAGATCCCGAGCGTATTCAAGCGGAAGGCCGCGGCGAGAGCCAACCGATTGACACCAACGATACCGAAGTTGGACGCCAGAACAACAGACGTGTAGAGATCGAGATACTTTAGTATCGAGAACCGCTTTCAAGCAGATCGAGATCCTATAGGATTGAGTATATAGTACACTGCATTTCCGTAGGAATTATGTCAGGAGAATGCTAGACCATACCTAGACCATACCTAGACGATATAAATACTATCATAACCCAGTGGAAATGCCCATAAGATAGAAATAAAACATATTCATATGAAAAGAAGTAGCACATTCGTATTGCTCATTGCATTGTTTGCCGGTATGGCTATCCCGGTATGGGGTCAGTCCTCAACGGAAGGCAAGGAATTTTGGGTCGGATTGACCATGGCTATTCGTCCTCCCGGAAACGGAGACGGAGAAGCAAGTCCGTATCTGGCTATCTCTACCAAGGACAAAACAACGGTTACATTTGCCAGTCCTGCCTTCCCCGGGGAAACATTTACCAAAACGATAGATGCCTTCAAATGGGAAAAAGTAGAGATTCCCAAGAAATGGTGGTATCCGTCCGGCGTAGGCAAACCTACCCAGGTGAAAGCACACGCGGATGAGGTGAACAATTATGGTGTCTATATTTCCGCCGACAAGAATATCTCCGTATTCTCAGTTCTGCGTGCCGGTGCCGGTATGGATGCAAGTAATATTCTGCCTGTTACGGCTATTGGTACGGAGTATATCCTGCAGGACTATATTCCCCATGCAAAAGAAGGTGGTACGGATAAAGATGCTCCATACACTACCATGGCAACCATTTTGGCTACAGAGGATAATACCGTTGTAAAAGTAAAACCCTCGGGCACACTACTGAAGGCAAGTACCCCCAAGTTAGTAAACAACCAGATTACGCTCAATAAAGGCCAGACATACTACCTTATGGCGGAAAATAGCGGCACCGATAACAACTGCTTATCCGGTACTGAGATTACCTCCAATAAAAAGGTTGCGGTTTTCCAAGGAGTGCCTTGTACATTTATTCCCCATGATATAGGCAACCGAGATTGTCTGTACGAACAGGCTATGCCTATCGTTTATTGGGGAACTGAATTTGTTGCGACCCGCTCTTTTGCGAAAGGAGCGAACTACATCCGTATTACCGCATCCGAAGCCAATGTTAAGACCAGTATTACAATCAATGGTCGGAAGGTTGCCAGACAATTGGAACGAGGGGAAACGTACGAAATTGAACTGCAAAGCAACAACGCCAACAGAATGTCCAAAACCGATGATCACAAACATAATCAGATTGATGAAACCATCATTGGAGAATACATCCATATAAAAACCTCGTGTCCTTGCGCAGTGTATAGTTATGATTGCGGTGCATCCTACAACGACAACGACAAACCTGAGCAATGTCCAAGTACGGATCACAAAGGAGATCCCGCTTCGGTATGGATCGCACCGATAGAACAATCCATTGACCAAATCACTTTCGGCGCTTGTGGTACAGCCAGTGATGGAGGAAACCAAACTAAATATCACTACATGGATATCGTAGTGGAGACCTCTACTATATCGGAAACTGTTTTATACTCGTATTCGGACGGAGGAATAGTCGATATTCAAAATGAATTCAAACCTGTTACCGGAACCATCTACTCCTACGCCCGCATCTATCTGGGAGAGGCTGATGACACGAAAAATGCGGCTTATACCGTAGCTAACCCAAAAGGATTGGTAGCTCATGTTTATGGTAATGGCAAAAGTGAGTCTTATGCTTACTCCGTCGGCTCCTCTGCTGTTGAACAAGGTATCAAATTGGACGGTAAGAAATATAACACCGGTAGTTTGATTACGGATAAAACCTTCTGTATCAATGAACCTATTCTCTTGGATGCCCATGTTGGAAATGACGTTATTGAACGTGTTACATGGAATTTCGGAGACGGTATAACAGAAGAAAGTGAGGATACACAAATAGAACACCTTTATACCGTTCCGAACTGGTATGAAGTAGAAGTGAATCTATGGGGCCACAAAGTATGCGACGAAGGAAGCGGTACCGTTCCTCTGGGAAATGCGAGAGTAACTATCCGCGTGGTGGAGGCGGATACGATACCTGTTGGTTCCGACCATGACTGTATCGAGGCGGACAGTACGTACAACGGTACCAAACTGACAGCCGAAGAGATTCAAAAGATGCTCACCTACGGCGCCAACGACACCGCCTGGGCGAAACGCGTCAACTGCTACGACCCGGTGGAGATCACTTTCATGACCTACGGTATCAAGACCACCTATTCCTACTCCGTTGAGGAGAAAGACAGCGCGCTCGTCAATGGTACATGGTACTATCCCGAGACCGTTCCTACGGACGGCAAAGTGACTTGGACACTGGAGGATGGAAACCGGTACGGCTGCGACTCTATCATCACTTGCAACCTGAAAGTTCTCTCCTGTCTCGATGTCGAACTGGTGAACACCAGCGCCGAGACACAGTATATCTGCCAGGGACGCCAACTGGAAGTGCCGTACACGGTGAAGAAAGGTGAGATTATCAGTGCCACCTTCACCATTGACAACCAAGCACCGGAGGAACTCTCTCTGAATCATACCACCCGCGGTGACGGTACTGCCGTACTGCCTACCGAGACACTCGTTCCCGGTGTACACCATGCTGTCATCAGTATGGAAGATACCGTTTGCGAAAAGGTGCTGGACAAGCACTATGATTTCGTAGTCCGGTATCCGGATGATATCTTTGCCTTTAAGTATAACAACGTCCTGGCTGTTTACCAGAAAGGCTACGGCGGCAATACCGGTTTCGACTTCACCGGTTACCAGTGGTACCGCAACGGACAGAAGATCGAAGGAGCCACCTCGGCGGTCTATTATACCGAAGCTCCGTTCACACCGGGAGATACCTACTCCGTAGAGCTGACCAACGCGCAGCAAGTGACTATTCCTTCCTGCGGCGAGTTTGTTGTCCCCGACGAAAACGAACTGGACGATTACACGCCTAAGAAAGCCCCGGCGGCAACCAAGAAACTCATCAACCGCCATATGTACATCGTCGTGGAGGACAAGATGTACGATGCGTACGGACAGCGGGTAAAGTGATTGATGATTGATGATTGATAAATGATTATCCGACAGTGAAAAATCTATTCAAACAGAATGCCGTTTTCCTCACGCTAAGCCTGATGCTCGCAGTAGCATTGGGCTTAGCCCTTCTATGTATCCCCAAGGGGGAGTTGCACCTGCTCTTATGCGACCGCCACACGCCTGCGCGCGATATATTCTATATGTATTATACCCGGGTGGCGGAGTGGTTTCCGTATGTCATCTGCGTGGCGCTGCTACTCTTCAGCCGCATCGGTGACGGCGTACTGGCTACAGCCTGCATGGCGCTCTCCGGCCTGGCTACACAGGGACTCAAATATGCCGCCGATACGGACCGACCGCTCAAATGGTTTGCCGATAATATGCCGGACGTGGCCCTGCCGCTGGTGGAAGGCGTGAGGATGAGCAAGTTCTACTCTTTTCCCTCCGGCCATACTACCTCGTTCTTCGCCCTGGCGTTTGTGCTGTGTATCCTCTATACCGGAAAATCCGGAACTTCCGGAAATTCCGGCTATTCTGGAAATTCTGGAAAATCCAGTAATCTCAAGCAACGTACATTCTCTAATCTGGTACAAATGGGTTTGTTCTTCCTTGCTGCTTTAGGCGGATACAGCCGTATCTATCTGAGCCAGCACTTCACTTCCGACGTCGCCGGAGGGATTGTAGTAGGAATACTGATTTCTATGCTATGCTATGTCTTTTTTAGCCGTTATAATGGTCAAAAATGGTACAATTATCGCCTTTTTGCAAAAAAATGAGGGGTAAAATGCATTTTTTTGCAAAAAAATTTGGTCATATCAAAAAAAAGCAGTACCTTTGCACTCGCTTTTGAAAAAGAGCTCTAAAGTCGGTAAAACGACGGGCGTTTAGCTCAGCTGGTTTAGAGCATCTGCCTTACAAGCAGAGGGTCTGCGGTTCGAATCCGTAAACGCCCACAACCCTTTAAGGGAGAGAGAACATCGAAAGATGTTCTCTCTTGTTATGTATAAGGATTGTTAGGAGCAAAGCGACGTGAGAATCCGTAAACGCCCACACATAAAGAGGACACCGACACGGCAAGCCGTCCCACCTCGAAGTTACTGTCGCACGTTGATGCTCATTCCCAAGTATTTTGCTATAAAATACAAGTAAACTCTATTTTTATTTCAAAATCCTTGTGTATGTCAAACTTTTGTTGTAATTTTGCAACGCAAAATCAAAACAATGAACGACTGAGAACTCCTTATCGTTATGCGATATAAGTTTGTTGATTGTGCGGTAGCCTCTGATGCCGAGTATATCGTGACTAATGACAAACATTTCAATCCTTTGAAAGAAATCCCCTGGCCAAAGGTTGAGATTATCAAGATAGCAGAGTTTATTAAACTTATATAAAGTCCCTCATTGACGTTAAACCCTGAACCCAGGTCTGACCTCACCGACAGCGTAAAAAAGCGGTGACATATTGAAATATTAACAGCGTTTATTGCGCTTTGTACTTAAATAATAAATCAATGACAAACAAACTACAATTGTTTCAAGGAACTACCATCCGTTCTATTTGGGATAGTGAGAAAGAGGAATGGTTCTTTTCTGTCGTGGATGTATGTAACGTTTTATCTGGATCACAAGCTAAAGACCCAGGTGCATATTGGCGCAAGTTGAAGCAACGTCTCAAGGCGGAGGGTAGTGAGGTCGTGACGAATTGTCACGGACTGAAATTGATGGCATCGGACGGTAAAATGTATGCAACGGATGTCCTCTCTACACGCGATATTTTACGCTTAATTCAATCTATTCCCAGCCCTAAAGTTGAGCCTTTAAAAATGTGGTTGGCACAAGTAGGTAGTGAGCGCTTAGACGAGATTGCAGACCCAGAAAAAGCTATATTACGCGGAGCAGATTATTATCGTGCTAAAGGTTATCCTGACGGCTGGATTAACCAGCGCTTACAGTCAATTGAAATGCGCAAAGAGTTGACTGATGAGTGGAAGGCGCGAGGAATAGAGCAAGAATTGGAATATGCGATTCTAACAAACGATATGACTCGCGCATGGAGTGGAATGTCCGTAAAACAATATAAAGAACTTAAAGGACTAAAAAAGGAGAATCTGCGCGATAACATGACGAACCTCGAGTTGGTCCTTAACATGTTGGCCGAAGTTACTACAACTACTATCTCCCGCACACGTAAACCTGAGACGTTTGAAGAGAGTCGCAAAATTGCTCGTGAAGGAGGATCTGTAGCGCGTGATACACGTAGAAATATTGAATCAAGAATAGGTCAATCGGTAATTTCGACTTCTAACGCTGATGATAAACCGATAAACCGGCATTAGAAGTACAAGTATCGGAAACACTCCCTATATTAGATGATACCGACAAACATAAAGACGAATAATTTGTCAGACATCTGACAGAAAAGGGTAAGCAACTCTAGATGCCAATATAGAACGCATAAAGAAACGCCCAAGCCCCCCCTAACCGCATAAAATTCATAAAAATGGCACTTTTATTTGCGAGTGTCATTTTTTTTGTGTAATTTTGCAGCGCAAAATGTAACCGCTGGCACCGACAGCGTAAAAAAGCGGTGACATAAAGGCGTTTATTGGAACGTTGTTTGCGACTCCTTGAAATCTTCGCAACATTTCGTACTTAGTCCATACAACAACAGTGAATGTCCCGTGGATATGTAATCCACTTCCACGCCCGAATGGGTGTGGTTGGGTGTATATATCGGGCGTGGACTTCGGTTGTTTTTCTACTAAGTACAGGGATTGCGAAGCCCTCAAGGAGCGTGAAGAACAGACGGACTTCACGCTTTTTGTGTACCAGATATTAACCTCGTAAAATAAAAATATTAATATAATGAAAACGAAAATCTTTATCCTTTTAGCTTCCATCGTTTGCTTGGTTTCGTGTAGAGATGGACTATGGAACGCCATTAACGAACTAAATGACAAGTATGAAAACTTGGATGGCCGAGTCGCCAAATTGGAAGAAAAATGCAAAGAGATGAATACCAACATCTCTTCGCTCCAAACACTTGTGTCGGTGATTCTAAACAATGACTATATTGTTAGTATCACTCCCATTATGAAGGAGAATCAAGAAATTGGTTATACCATCACTTTTGCTATACATGCTCCAATTACTATTTACCATGGTCAAAACGGAGCGGACGGAAAAGATGGCCAAAATGGAAAAGATGGAAAAAACGGCAAAGATGGAAAGAATGGAGTTACTCCTATTATTGGCGTTGCGCAGGATGAAGAGGATCATGCTTACTACTGGACACTTAATGGAGAGTGGTTATTAGATGTGAATGGTAACCGTATACCATTAACCAGCCGTGACGGAAAAGATGGTAAGGATGGTCAAGATGGGAAGCCCGGACAAAATGGACAAGATGGTAAAGATGGAATTACTCCACAATTGAAGATAGAAAACGGATACTGGTACGTCTCTATCGATAGTGGTTCAACATGGGTTCAACTCGGTAAAGCCGTAGGAGAAAATGGACAAGACGGTAAAGATGGCAAAGACGGGCAAGACGGGCAAGATGGTGATAGTATGTTTTCATCAGTTACTCAGGATGAGAATTTTGTATATTTCACTCTCGCAAATGGAACCGTTTTAACAGTCAGCAAATACAAAGATGATTCCGTTAAAATCGTTGATGGCGCGATAATGGCAGAGTTTTCTGTTTCTGATACAAAGAAAGTATATTTCTCCCAAGGAGATTTAATGTATAGTCCAGAAGGCACACATCTTTGCGCTGATGGGACGACAAAAACTGGTACATGGAGATTTGCTGAAGATCAGATGAATTTTGGAGATGCTTTTTATTGGGGAGATTCTGGTTATAGAACAGCCGTTCATACTAGCGAATCTTCATATGTTTCATTTTTTCAAAGTTATTTATCGGACCTAACGCAAAATATTGCTGGCACAAATTATGATTGGGGGCGATATAATGCAATTGAAAACGGAGGTAATACTCCCAATATATATCGTACTTTAACAAAAGAAGAATGGAACTATTTATTAAATTCGCGTACAAATTCAGATAAATTAAAAGGAACTTTACGTATCTGTGGATCAGAATCATATGTCGTAGGATATATTTTGCCTGATACATGGGATGTAAATATTCAAATTCCTGAAACACTATACACAACTCCTCAATTATATGCGATGTACCCTGAATTGAAGAAATTGGAAGAAAAAGGATGCATCATTCTTAAATATAATAATGGCTATAACCACTATTATACTTCAAGTTATGGAAATAGCTATTATAAGGCTTATAATGATTATCATTATACATGTTATTCCATTAACGGAAACAATGTAGTAGAATCCTATATTAGATATTACGGTGCTAGTGCTACAAGTTCAAGTAAGACTGATCGTGCTAACAAAAAATACGTTCGTTTAGTTAAAGACGTAGAATAAATGAAAAATGTTCTTGTTGTATTAGGTAATGGCTTTGACCTTGATTTAGGTTTAAAGACAAGCTATATTAATTTTTGGAGTTCGAAAAAAGATTCTATTCAGAAAATATACTTGAATAGAGGAAGTAGGTACAAACTTTCTAAACCATCTTTAGCGAAGCAAATAGACCAATATATATATTCTTGGGGAGATTTAGAAGATATTATTAGAGTGCACGCATCGGGAACTGTTCAGCATGAAGAAGAACCAGCGATCCGAATATGGCGTCTCGCGGAACTAACAGCACATAACAATATTAGTGCTAATGAAGAATACTTTAACATCCTCAAACAAGAGTTAATTAGTTATTTAGAAGAGCAACAAAATCAACAAATAAATGAAGAATCGAAAGCAGCGAAATTTTTGAGACAACTAAGCTTTCTAGAAGAAGACAAACTCAACATATTTAATTTTAATTATACCGATATTAATGAGTTTGCCAAAAAGATTAATATTAATCAAACTTTCGAAGTTAGCTATATTCACGGTAATCTCAAAGAAAAAAACATAATACTAGGAGTGGGAGAAGACCGACTGTATGAAGGATATGGATTTGTACTAAAGAAAGTACAAGGTGCAAAAATATCACCTATTGAAGAAGCGTTACTACAAGCGGATGAAATTGTGTTTTACGGTGTATCATTTGGATTTAATGATTTTCAATATTTCAAAGAATTCTTTTTAGCGATCAAAGAAGGGAAATTGAAAACGACTATTAATATTTATACTAAAGACGAACAATCTACTGAAAATATCTTTCATAGATTAAGTGCAGTAGGTGTCACCAAAAGAGACCTATACATAAATGCTAATTTACATATTGAGCAGACAATGAAATAATGAAACGATTATCCTTCATATTATTAGCAATTATTCCATCTCTCATCTTTGCGCAGCAGGTATCTAATATCCGAGCGCAGCAGGAGGGGAGAGAAATTGCAGTCTACTACGACTTAACAGATCGAGCCAATGTGACGCTCGGTGTCAAAGTAGATGGTAAACGAGTGAAACCGAAATTGCTGTCCGGCGATTTAGGTAAACATGTAGAAGCCGGAACAAAAAAACGCATCTCGTGGCAAGTACTGGATGAGAGAGACGGTAAGTTTCAATCAAACAACGTTGTTTTCTCTATTCGTGCGAATGCTCCTTGGCGTCCGTTCATTTTGGCAGAGGGCGCTTTCGCTCCCAAACCCTTTCAGTATTCTGCGGGAATAATGGCAGGCATTGTTTCTCGTGCAGGTATTTATGTCAAAGCACGCTCAAGTTTTCAATTCGGTAGTGCCGATGGTACTATCAAAAAGGAGAATGGAGGATACTATCTTTCGCCCCACCAAGCCACCTATTCGGAAACAGAGATGTCGTACATAATGACGGATAAGCAGAAACTATGTCATTATGTAGTAGATGTGGGTGTCATTGTGCGTGTTGCTCACCGAAAGGAATATATGTGGTACGTTTTTGGTGGCGCGGGATACGGAGAAAGAAAGTTATTACAGAAAACAAAAGACGGCAGTTGGTTGCGCTATGAGCCTACATCCTATAAAGGTGTTAGCCTTGATCTCGGTGCGATGATGGCATATAAACATTTCACCATGACCCTCGGCGCTAATATGATTTTACCAACTTATACAGAAATACAAATCGGCTTCGGCTATATATTCAACTGATATGAAACGAACACTCCTTATATATAGTATTGCGCTATGCCTCTTCACGGCTTGCGAGTCAGATCCGAAATGGTCTCCCAAAACGCTAACGTATTCTGATTCTTTTACGCCTTCATGGCGTAGTGCAGTTGTGGCTTTGTTTGTAGATGAGCAAAGTGATGCCTTGACACAAAACATAGAAATAGCTTATTCAGTACACGAAGATTTCTCCGACGCGACTTATCTTCCCATGACGCATAAGGATCATAATCAATGGTCGGTATATCTATCCGATTTGAAGGATAGTACGAACTATTATATCATCTATCGCTTTATGCCTTCTTATTTGCGATCACGTGACGAAGCATCTTCGTTCCGCACATTCCCCTTACCTCCCCCTGTCGTTGAGACAAAATCGGTGCTTAACATTACTGCTACTACCGCAGATATTTACGGAAATGTGCAAGTAGGCGAAAGTAATGATTCTATTACCGAACGAGGTTTTTATTATAGTTTGTTGCGAGAAGGTGAGTTTGGCCGTAAGCAGATTTCTTGCGGAAAAGGCGTTGGTGATTTTTCTGCTTCCATAAATGCTCTTCGAGCTAACGCGACCTACTATTATGTTGCTTATGCCATCAATAAACATGGCATTGCATATGGTGATACTTTGCAGTTTAATACTTTAAACCCATATAACGAATGAAAAGAATAGTATTGGCATTATTCCCTCTTGCGCTTGTTGCGCAAACCCATGTTAAGACTCCTCCTTTGCGTTTCGACATGGATGCGTCTGCGATGCCCTCAAAAATAGACTATATCAGTAAAAGCCTGCATTTTGTAGATACCGATGGGGACAATACTATCGGCGCAAACGAAGAGTGCGCGATCCAATTCCGCATTACGAATAACGGAGATGGTGACGGACATGGTTGCGAAGCACGGATTCGTATGGAAGGAACACAGAACGGCATTTCCTGTCTTCCGGTTCGCCTTCCGCGTATCAATAAAGGCGATACCATCGTTGTAAACTACCCGATAAAAACAAACCACTTGACGCAAAACGGTAAAGTGCAGTTTACGATGGAGATATACGAGCCTAATGGGTTTGGAACCGGTGATATATCTCTTAGTGTTGCGACACATCAATTCGATCCTCCGCGTGTAGAAGTGGGACAATATGTAGTGACCAGCGACAAGCAAAAACTGGAACGCAAAGAGAAATTCACATTACAGATACCTGTTCAAAATCTCGCTCAAGGCATCGCTGAAGATGTGAAGATATCTATTAAGTGTCCTTCCGGCATCTCACTTCTCAGCAATAATCATATTGTCGAAATACCGCGACTGCTTCCCAATGAAGCACAAATCATTACGTATGAGTTGATTCCTACTGTGAATGCCCCCGAAAATCTGCCTTTCGAAATAGAGGTGGATGAGAAATACGGCAAATACGCAAAGGGAGCAGACATTAACCTGCAACTCGGCAAACAAGTATTAATCGCTTCTGCTATTCAATCTACGCGCGAAGAAGTGGAGATAAAACGTCTTTCGCTTATTTCTGATGTAGATGAGAATATACCACAAACGGATTACAAGAATCAGAATACGTTTGTTCTTATTTTTGCTAACGAGAAATACCAGCAAGTAGCATCTGTTCCTTTTGCTCTCAATGACGGAAAGGTATTTCGTAAGTATTGTGAACAGACATTAGGTATCCCCTCTAAAAACATTCGCGAATATATCAATGCCACCGGCAATCAGATGAAGTTTGGTGTAAATCTATTACGTGATATCGTTGATGTCTACTCCAATGTATCTAACCCTCAAATCATCGTTTACTATGCCGGGCATGGTATTCCGGATGAATCCAGCAGAACCGCCTATTTGCTGCCTATAGATGGTATCATCAGCGATATGTCCACATGTTATAAACTCGATGACCTCTACACCACGCTCGGTAACATGCCCGCATCGCAGATAACCGTCTTTATGGACGCTTGTTTCTCGGGCTCAAAACGCGAGAATGGTATGTTAGCGTCGGCGCGTGGAGTTGCCCTCAAAGCAAAATCCGGTGTGCCCCAAGGAAACATGGTGGTTTTCTCTGCCGCACAGGGTGACGAAACAGCATACCCGAACCGCGAGCAGCAACACGGTCTCTTTACCTATTACCTGCTCAAAAAACTCCAAGAGACACAAGGAGACATCGTTCTCAAAGATCTCGGCGACTACATCACAAAGCAAGTTTCCCAACAATCTCTCTTGATCAACGACAAGAAGCAAACACCCTGCGTCATCCCCTCCGCCTCCCTCGGAACAGAATGGCAATCCTGGAAACTGAAATAACCATGAAACGAACTCTTCTCTTTGTCCTCATATCGGCCTTATGCCTGCCGCTCTTTGCTGCCAATGACGTCGTGCGCGTTGCGGCTACTTACGAATATGTCTCCGATAACTCCCGTGAGACGCCGGAACAAGCCGAACGTACAGCTATCGAACGAGCCAAACAGAAAGCCCTCGAAGAGAAATTCGGTGTCGATGTGACGGCGGTAACAAACACCCTCATTACGAATCGCAGCGGATCAGACGCACAATCTCAAACAAATGTCTTTTCCCTTGGTGGCACGGCAGTGCGAGGAGAATGGATCGAGACAACCAAGAAGGAAGTGCTCGAAATGGCGTTCGTACAAGGGTTCTGGAAAATAAGAGTGCACATAGAAGGTAAAGCACGCAACACAACCTCTGAAAAAGCAGACATCCACTATGCTTTTATCAAGGATGTACAGGACCTCGAATCGCCAGTTACTTTCCGCGACGGAAGTGATCTCTTTCTGCGTTTTTCTTCGCCCGTCACCGGCTATCTCTGCGTATATCTCATAGACGAAACAAAGAACGCTTATTGCCTTCTGCCTTACATGAGCCAACAGACAGGTAGTCAGCCTGTTGAGGCAAATAGAGACTATATTTTCTTTTCCTCTAAATACGACAAAGGAGCGCAGGAATATACGTTGAATTGCGCTAATTCATCGGAGCAAAATGCCCTCTATCTGATCTTCTCGCCCAATGACTTTACCAAGGCTGCAGACCATCAAGCCGGCAAGAATTTCCGTAATGAGCAATTACCCCGTGAACTATCCTACGAAGCATTCCTTAAATGGCTCTCTCGTAATCAGACCAAAGACCCGCAAATGCTGGTCTGCACGTCCATCATCTCTATCAGAAGATAGTTTTTTTAATTTTTTTGCTTTGCACTTTTTTCGAACGCTATGTTCAAAAATTGAACGTTAGTGGTTCCTAGATATTCTTAGTCATCTTTAACCATTACCGCTATCATCTCGTTTCAATCCCGTATATACATATACCGTACACCTTCCCTCCCCTTGAGGGGGAGTCGAAGGGGTTTTCCAAAAAAAATCTGCGATTTTCCTTGCATATATCAAAAAAAAGTACTACCTTTGCAGCCTAATTATAAATTAGGCTTGATATGATTACTTTTATAGTAGCCCTTATTATTCTAGTAGTAGGGTTCTTTACCTACGGAACCTTGGTGGAGAAGATTTTCGGCATTGAGCCGGAACGGAAGACGCCGGCTTTGACCAAGACGGACGGTGTGGATTTTGTGCCGATGAGTCCTTGGAGGATCTTCCTGGTACAGTTTCTCAATATCGCCGGTCTCGGTCCTATCTTCGGAGCTATCATGGGTATCTTTTATGGTCCGGCGGCGTTCCTGTGGATTGTTTTCGGCACTATCTTCGCCGGCGGTGTACATGATTACCTGTCCGGCATGCTCTCCATCCGTAAGGGCGGTGTGTCGCTTCCTGACATCATCGGAGACGAACTGGGAGAAGGCACCAAGGCTTTTATGCGTGTGCTAAGTCTGGTATTGCTGATCTTGCTAACCACGACCTTTTTGAGCGGTCCCGCTACCTTGCTGCAAGGCCTGGCAGGTTTGGGTACGATGCAGTTCAGCGGCAGAATGATTCCTATTGTCTGGGTGCTGATTATCTTCGGTTACTATGCCTTGGCAACCGTTCTGCCGGTAGATAAACTCATCGGTCGTTTCTACCCTATCTTCGGCGGCATTCTGCTGTTCATGGGTTTGGGCATTATGGTAGTGATGTTAGGCTGGCACAGCTCGGAAATGCCGGAGGTGTTTGACGGGCTGCATAACCGCCAAACCAACGGTCTGCCGCTATTCCCGATGATGTTCGTCTCTATCGCTTGCGGTGCCATCTCGGGTTTCCACGGCACGCAGAGCCCTATCATGGCGCGGTGCGTGACGAACGAGCGTCAGGGACGGTGGATCTTCTACGGTGCCATGGTGGCGGAAGGTATTTTGGCGCTTATATGGGCAGCCGCAGCCGGTACTTTCTTCGCGGATCCGGAGAAAGGGCTCTATGGTATAGACGGCTTGCAGGCTTTTGCGGCGCAACACCCGGGTGAGAATATCGCCGCACTGGTGATTGACAAAGTAAGCCGGAGCTGGCTCGGCACGGTAGGCGGTATCTTGGCTATCATCGGCGTGATTGCTGCACCTATCACCAGCGGCGACACGGCACTCCGTTCCGCCCGGCTGATAGTAGCGGACTTCCTGAAATGGGACCAGCGTCCTATTCCAAGACGACTGATAATAGCTATCCCGTTGTTTCTCTGCGTGTTCGGCATGGTGTTTGTCGATTTCAATGTCGTTTGGCGATACTTCGCCTGGACGAACCAGACACTCGCCGTCTTCACCCTGTGGGCAGGAACGTGCTGGCTGTATAAGAAAAACCTCACCCCTTCCCTCTCCCAAGAAGAGGGGGGCAGGTACCGTTTCGGGTACTTGGTTGCACTTATACCAGCGCTGTTCATGACGATGGTGTGCAGCAGTTATATACTGATTGCGCCGGAGGGACTGAATATAGCGCCGGAGTACCGCTGGGTCGGTTATCTCATCGCAGGATTAGTGACACTCGGATGCCTTTGCGGGTTCTGCCTGTGGGCGAGAAAGGTGAAAAGTGAAAGGTAAAAGATGATTACTTCCGCTAAATATATTATCTCCTCTCCGGATGTGAAGGACTGCCCGCAGAGTAGTCTGCCGGAGTACGCGTTCATCGGACGAAGCAATGTGGGCAAATCAAGCCTCATTAACATGATCTGCCATAACCCGAAGCTCGCCAAGACGAGTCAGAAGCCGGGCAAGACGCTGCTGATCAACCACTTTTTAGTAGAAAGTAAAAAGACAAAAGACCGCAGCGAAGCTGCTCAAAGACAAGAATGGCACTTGGTGGATCTGCCGGGATACGGATACGCACAGGCAGGGCAGAAGCAACGCGAGGCACTGAAGACGATGATCGAGCGGTACTGTCTGTACCGCGAACAGTTGGTATGTCTGTTTGTGCTCATAGACTGCCGGCACGAGACACAGAAGATCGATGTGGATTTTATCAACTGGCTGGGCGAGAACGGCGTGCCGTTTGCAATCGTGTTCACCAAGGGTGACAAGTTAGGCCGCGTGAGGCTGCAAGAGAACGTGGAAGCATACAAGAAACGGCTGTTGGAGGAATGGGAAGAGTTGCCACCGGTTTTTGTCACCTCCTCCGAGACAGGACTCGGCGGCGAGGAGCTGACGGCGTACATTGAGGGGCTCAATGAGGAATTAAAAATTAAAAATTAAAAATTACGAATTCCGTCAAATCTTAAAAATAGTACATTTTTTTTGTGTGTTTCAAGTCCGACAAAACTCTTACACAACTCTTACACAACTCCGATAAAATACCGATTACGTATCAAATGGGTAAAATCTTAAAAATAGTAAACTTTATAACTTTGTACCTGGTACTCAGTACCTCTGTCACTTCTTTGTACGCGCGCACTGCGCGTGTGTACGGGTACGTAGTGGATCAGGACAATATCGGTATCGAGCTGGTCAACGTAGCGGCATGGGGAAATGTACAAGGGGACGATGTACAAGGTACAAAGGGCTTATTAGGCGGAACGGTGACCAACAAGAACGGCTATTACGAACTGGTGCTGGACGAGACGGACACAGTGGTACTGCATTTCTCGATGATTGGTTACACCACTGTAGAGCAACGTATCATCGACCTCAAGGAGGTACTTAACATCAACGTCCAGCTGCTGACGGACGAACAACTGCTGGACGAGATAGAAGTACGGGGTATCCAGCGTACGCAAGGCACAATGGACCGTATCGACGCTTCGGCGACGCGTGTCATGCCGGATGCCACGGGCGGGTCGATAGAGAGCCTGCTCATTACCTTCGCCGGTGTGAGCCAGACCAACGAACTGAGCAGTCAGTACAATGTCCGCGGCGGTTCGTTCGACGAGAACTCCGTTTATGTCAACGGCATTGAGGTACACCGCCCTCTGCTCATCCGCAGCGGACAACAGGAGGGTTTGAGTTTCGTCAACCCGGAGATGGTAGAGAACGTCCGTTTCTCCGCCGGCGGCTACAGCGCGCAGTACGGTGACAAGATGTCTTCGGTACTGGACATCACCTACAAACGCCCCACCGCATTCGAGGCAAGCCTCAGCGCCAGTCTTCTCGGTGCACAGGTGTATGCAGGCCACGGTGACAGCGCCTATTCGATGATGCCGGCAATTACCAGCCTACCTATCTGGACTACCAGACGTATATCACCTGGAAAATTAAAAATGAAAAATTAAAAATTAAGAATCCTTGGGAGATGTCGTTCCTGGGCAACGTGAGCATGAATGACTACCGTTTCCAACCGGACAGCCTCTCGGAGTCGTTCGGCGGCCAGGATGCCAAGAAACTGAATATCTACTATGAAGGCCAGGAGAAAGACAAGTTCCTGACCGCCTTTGCGGCATTGAGCGCAAAAGGCAAAGTGAGTGACGAGGTGGAGATAGGTTTTGACCTCTCGGGTTTCTATACCTACGAGCGTGAGAATTTCGACATCACCGGCGAGTACGTGCTCACCAACGCCCCTGCGGATGGTTCGTCGGCGGGAAACATCCATACCGAACTCATGGATCCCTCGGAGGGTCAGACAGAGGTGTTGGGCACCGGTATCTTCCACCAGCACGCACGCAACAACCTGGAGGCGGGTGTCATCACTCTGGCGCACCACGGCGCATGGAAACGCGGCAGGAACACCCTCTCTTGGGGCGTGAGCGGGCAGGCGGAACTCATCAAAGACCGTATCTCCGAATGGGAATGGCGGGACAGTGCCGGTTACTCCATGCCGGACGACGGACGGTCGATGGAGCTCTATTACGCCATGCGTGGCGACAGCGCCATGAACACCGCACGCGTGCAGGCGTATATCCTCAACGAGCATAAATGGAACACCCGTTCGGGCCAGTGGATACTGACCGTGGGCGGACGGTTGCAGTGGTGGAGCTGGAACAACGAGGTACTCCCCTCCCCCCGTGCGTCCGTGGAATGGATACCGGGCTGGAAACGCGATTTCTGTTTCCGCCTCGCTACAGGTCTGTACTATCAGGCGCCGTTCTACAAAGAGCTGCGTGACACCGTCACGGATGACTTGGGCGTGACGCGTATCCGGCTCAACCGTGACCTGCGGGCACAACGCTCCGTACACGCCGTGTTAGGAGGCGATTACTACTTCCGCGCATGGGGACGGCCGTTCAAATTCACTGCCGAAGGCTATTACAAATATATCGACCGGATGGAGAGCTACACCGTTGACAATGTCCGCGTGCGGTATTCGGGCAAGAACGACTCCCGCGGTTATGCAGCGGGAGTGGATCTGAAACTCTACGGCGAGCTGGTGCCTGGTGCAGACAGCTGGATATCGTTCTCCGCGATGACTGCCCGGCAGCGACTCACCGACGGCGGTGCGTGGATCCCCAGCCCTCAGGAACAGCGGTGGGCGTTCTCCATGCTCTTCCAGGATTACATCCCCCGTCTGCCGCAATTGAAGTTCCACCTCAAGATGCAGTTCTCCGAGGGTCAGCCGTACTACGCGCCGCGTAACAACCAGGCCTGGGGACGCATGCCGATATACAAACGTATCGACTTGGGCGCTACGTATGTCTTCAACGCCCAGACGGCGAAATTCATGCGCCGCCCCTCCGCCAAGCATGTCAAGCAATGGGCGTTGCAGTTCGAGGTGTTCAACCTCGTGGGATGGAACAACGTCAATTCCTATTTCTGGATTGCCGACGCCTACGGCCAGCAATGGGCCAGCCCCAACTACCTGACCGGCAGACGATTCAATTTCAAAGTAACAGTAGATTTACGATAATATGACACTTGCATACATATGATTTTATGGCAGATATAGAGAAAATCAATCAAAGCAACTCCTCGCAGATTGCGGTTATTGCGGAACCGCTGATGCAGCAGTTACGGGAGCTCATTGAGAGCACCCGCAAGCGCGTTGCGTCTGTGGTAAGCGATGAGACAACGCAGTTATATTGGAATGTCGGTAATGCCGTCAATACGTTTGTGCTGCAAGGCAGCCGTGCGGAGTACGGAAAACAAATTGTCGTATCAGTGTCACGACAATTGATAATTAAACTGGCAGCAACTTAGTGCCAAATTGAAGATTAATTTTTAAAGAACTACTATTATAAATAATTCATGAGAACTAAAATCAGCATACTATTCGCGACTGTGTGTTTTACAACAATAGTTACGGCACAGACGGTCACTAATGTCGTTGCCAGACAAGTGGGCAACACCGTTGAAGTGAGCTATGACTTGGACAAACAGGCAGATGTCTCGCTCCTCCTCTCCCGCGACGGAGGTGCTAACTATGCCGCTACCCCTAAATCGCTCTCCGGCGATGCTGGAAATGGGGTTACACCGGGACGCAAGAAAATTGTCTGGAACCTCTTGCAGGACGGCTCCGAATGGAATATTGAGCGCGCAAGGTTCAAAGTGGTGGCGGAGAGAAATAATAAAATGACCTTTACCGCCAACGGCGTTTCCTTCACCATGATTCTTGTTGAGGGCGGTACATTCACTATGGGAGCCACATCCGAGCAAGGATTGGATGCCGAGAGCGATGAAAAACCTGCACATTCTGTTACTCTTAGTGACTACTATATCGGTCAAACCGAAGTGACACAGGCATTGTGGAGAACCGTGATGGGCAGTAATCCAGCGTATTTTCAGAAGGGCGATAAGTATCCTGTAGAGAAAGTTTCTTGGGATGAGTGCCAACAGTTTGTCCAAAAACTGAACTCACTGCTTTCTTCTCAGTTGGGCGGCAAGCGTTTTGCCTTGCCCACCGAGGCGCAATGGGAATATGCCGCACGCGGTGGCAAGAAAAGCAACGGCTATAAGTATAGTGGCAGCAACACACTTGGCAATGTGGCTTGGTACGATAGCAATAGTGCAAGTATAACTCACCCTGTGGCTACCAAATCCCCCAACGAACTCGGTATCTATGATATGTCCGGCAATGTATGGGAGTGGTGCCAGGATTGGTATGGCAGTTACAGCAGTGCCTCGCAGACAAATCCGATCGGTGCGTCTTCCGGCTCTGACCGCGTGCGCCGTGGCGGCAGTTGGGGCAACGACGCGGGGATCTGTCGCGTGTCGAACCGCGACGACTACGCCCCTGCGTACCGCTACAGCAACCTCGGTTTACGGTTAGTTTGTTATTAGCTTAACACCGCCACGGATGAGGAGAGCGGATGCTCTTAACGGATGTTAAACAAATACATATCCTCCAAGGGGATAAACACCACCTTGCAAAATGAGCGGCTTGCCGCCTGGACCTCTTGCTTTAGTAGAAAGGACGGATGTCCTGACAAATAATCAAGAGGAAATGAAAACAATAGATAAATCAATTAATATGAAAAAAGTCATTTTCTTTTGGATGCTACTCTGTGTGGCAGGTGCTATGGCGGCGCAATCCAACGAATCCAACATCATCTCTGTTTCGGCGTATAAGGTGCTGTATTTCAGTGATTATGCCAAGCCGATAGTGGAGAAGAAAATTAACGAGTGGCAAGTCAAAGATGAGTTCGAGAAAACCGCTGACTGGCAAAAACGTGTGAATGAAACCACCCGCAATGCCAAAATTAAAGAACTGACTGCGCAGTGCGAGAAGGATTATCTGGCGAAATACACGGCTATGCTTAAACCTAATGTCTCGCTCGCGGGTTTCTACGATGCGGACAACGAAGTCTTTCTGCTTTCGGATCCTGTGTTCGGCAATATGATTGTAGCGGTGCCTATAACGGAAGCCAGAACGTTCAAACAGAACTGGGCATCTGCCAAACTGACCCCGAAATACTTTATTGAGAATGATGTCCTTGCTCTCTCAAGCTTGGATATTTACATGCCCGCACTAAACAAGCATTATCTCTATTCCAACCAGGCTTCCCTCAAATATGAAACAGCTCAGGTAGATTATAATTTTAACCCGATTGAGATAGCGGCTTCCGCTTCCACCCCTGCCAAAGGGCAGCAGACAATCGGCGAGCGCAAAATTTCTATAGGAAAATCGGCAGTGGATATTTCTATTCCCGAATCCGCTGTGTCGAATGAAAACACCTTTGTCATCATTATTGCCAACGAGGACTATAAATCCGTTGCCGCCGTGCCTTATGCACTTAACGACGGCCGCGTGTTTGCCAAGTACTGCCAGCGCACACTCGGAATCCCGGCAAAAAACATCAAGGTGCATGAAAACGCCACTTACAATGATATGCGTTTGGCTGTAGCATTGCTGAAAAACGTCTGTGACAAGTACGAAGGAGAAGCTTCCGTTATTTTCTATTACGCCGGCCATGGTATTCCCGATGCATCCGACAAGTCTGCCTATTTGCTTCCCGTGGACGGCGACGGACGCTATGTCGCAACAGGCTATAAACTGGATGAACTCTATGACAAACTGGGAACCATGCCTGCTAAGTCGGTTACCGTCATGCTCGATGCTTGTTTTAGCGGAGCGAACCGTGACGGAAAAATGCTTGCTTCCGAACGCGGTGTGGCTATCAAGTCACAGCCCGGCGCGCCAAAAGGCAACATGGTGGTCTTCTCAGCGGCGCAGGGTGATGAAACGGCTTTGCCCAATGACGAACAAGGACATGGCATGTTCACGTACTATGTACTCAAAAAACTACAGGACTCCAAAGGCGATGTCACGCTGCGAGACCTGTCTTCATATGTCATCCGAGAAGTCGGACGCACTTCTGCTGTTATCAACAAACCGCAAACTCCGTCCGTCACTCCGTCCGCTTCGCTGGGTACAGAATGGCAGAGTTGGAAACTAAAGCAATAACTACTCCTATTTGAGTATTTAATAACAAAAAATACTATAAATACTCATATTTAGGTACTTATATTTGTATAATTCAAATATTTTTTGTATCTTTGCATCAGATTTCAATTGTATATCGTAAATAGTTAAATCGTAAATGGTATGATAGAGGCATTTGAGACACCGGCATCTGTAGCGCAAGAGGTTGCAGAACGAGCAAAACAACGCAGAACAGCGATGCGCCTTACGCAAGCTGAATTGGCGCAAAAGGCAGGTCTTTCTTTATCTGCTTATCGCCGTTTTGAACAGCACGGACAGATTGCTTTCTCTTCCCTTCTGCAAATAGCTTTTGCTTTGGATTGCATGAGTGATTTCAATGCCCTTTTTGCTAATACGTCTTGGGCAACGATGGATGATATGCTCAAGCAAGTAAAACCCGCCAAACGTGTTCGCCATGATTGATGTACAGCAAATAGAAGTGTGGATGCACGGCCGTCAGGTTGGACGTTTGGCGCTCACGCCGCAACGTCCGCAGACTTGCGCATTTGAATATACGGCGAATTGGTTACAAGACGGATATAGTATTTCGCCTTTCGAGTTACCGCTCACCCCCGGTCTGAAGATCGCGCCTTACAAACCCTTCGACGGGAATTTCGGTGTCTTCACGGATAGTCTTCCGGACGGTTGGGGGCAAATTATCCTCCATCGCCATTTAGCATTACAGGGAATCAACAGCCTCTCTCTCAATCCGTTGCAGCAATTATGTTTAGTAGGGAGTAATGGACGTGGAGCTTTGGAATACCGTCCGGACGAGAGTATTCAGCATACGAAAGAATATATGGATCTGGCGCAAATTGCCGCGGAATCGTTTGCAATCCTCGAAGATGATAACTATGCCGGCAAGCACATCGAGGAACTGATTCAGCGAGGCGGTTCCCCGGGCGGCGCACGACCTAAGATTTTCATGAAAGAAGGAGAGGACGAGTGGCTCATCAAGTTCCGCGCCAAGAATGATAAGAAATCGGTAGGACGGGAAGAATATCGCTATTCACAATTGGCCAAGCAATGCGGCATAGAGATGCCGGAAACAAAACTATTTGAGGACCAATGGTTTGGCGTCAAGCGTTTTGACAGAGTGGATGGCCGCAGACTGCATGTCGTCAGCGCGTCCGGACTTTTGCAGGCTGACTACCAGATTCCGAGTATCGACTATCTTCATCTGTTTAATATATCTGCACGTCTTTCCCACTCGATAGAAGAGTTATGGAAGATATATCGGTTAATGTGTTTCAATGTGTTGATCGGAAATCGCGACGACCATGCCAAGAATTTCTCCTTTATCTACGATAAGGAATGGCGTTTTGCTCCGGCATACGACTTGCTGCCTTGCGGCTCTGCAGGTGATTATCACACCACTTCTGTCAATGACAATCCGCTGCCCGGACGTGCAGATGTGCTTCGTTTGGCAGAGCGTATAGGGCTTGATATCAAACGAGCCACGGAAATTTTTGATCAAATACAATCTATTATTCATCAATTCCAATAAAATTATGAAACGATTTCTCCTATACACGCTCATCTCGGCCTTATGCTTGCCAATCTTTGCAGCCAATGATATAGTCCGCGTGAGTGCGACATACGAATATATCTCCGATAACTCCCACGAGTCACCGGAACAAGCGGAACAAACGGCATTCACACGTGCCAAGCAAAAAGCATTGGAAGAGAAATTCGGCTTGAATGTGACCAACGTCATGAACACGCTGGTCAGCAATCGCAGCGATGGCTTGTCCTCGCAGAGCAATGTGTTTTCTGTTGGCGAGACAGCCGTGCGCGGAGAGTGGATAGAGACGACAAAAGAGCAAGTTCTGGAAAAAACATATACTGACGGCTTCTGGATTGTCAAAGTACACGTGGAAGGCAAGGCGCGCAATAATGCCGCCGAGAAAGCAGACATCCGTTATGCGTTGGTACGCGACGTCCAGGACGTGGAGCCGCCTGTTACATTCCGGGATGGCAATGACATCTTTCTGCGTTTCTCGTCGCCCGTAGCCGGCTCGCTGTGCGTCTATCTGGTGGACGAGGAGCAGAATGCCTTTTGCCTGCTCCCCTACCCTCACCAGCCATCAGGCAGCCAACCTATAGAAGCCAACAAGGAGTATGTTTTCTTCTCGCAGCAATATGACCATTCCGCCCAGGAATACACGGTCAATTGCCAGCATCCGTCAGAGCAAAACGCCTTGTATGTGATCTTCTCGCCTAATCCGTTTGCCAAAGCCGCAGACACACAAGGCGGTAAGAATTTCCGGGATGAACCGCTGCCGCGTGAACTGACATACGAGGCGCTCCTCAAATGGCTCAGCAGAAATCAGACAAGAGACCCTCAGATGTCTGTTCACACATCTATCATTTCCATAAGAAAATAAAATCACCTCAGAAACAATACCAATAAATCATATGGCAGAAGAGTTAACACCGATGATGAAGCAGTTCCGCGACATCAAGACGCAGTATCCGGATGCGATGCTGCTGTTCCGTTGCGGCGATTTCTATGAGACATACGCAGAGGACGCGGTGAAAGCGAGCAAGATACTCAACATCACGCTCACCCACCGTTCCAACGGAGCCAGTACCACCGCCAAGGCGCTGGAGATGGCGGGTTTCCCGTTCCACGCACTCGACACGTACCTACCCAAACTGGTGCGGGCGGGTCTGCGGGTGGCTATATGCGACCAGCTGGAGGACCCCAAGCTCGCCAAGAAACTGGTCAAACGCGGCGTGACTGAACTCGTCACCCCCGGTGTGAGCTATTCGGACACCACCCTCACCCAGAAAGAGAACAACTGGGTAGCGTGCCTGCATTTCGAGAAGCACCAGGTGGGCGTAGCGTTCCTCGACATCTCCACGGGTGAGTTCATGGCGGGGCAAGGCGACAGCGATTACATCGACAAACTGCTGACCAACTTCGCCCCGAAAGAGGTGCTGCACCTGCGGGGCAAGAAAGCCGAAGTGGAGAACCTCTTTGGCTCCAAATATTTCACGTTCGAGTTAGAGGACTGGATGCTCGTGGAGTCCACCGCCCGCGAGCGGTTGCAGAAGCTCTGGGGCGTGTCGTCACTCAAAGGCTTCGGCCTGGAGAAGATGCCGCTGGGCGTCACCGCTGCCGGAGGTATCATGATGTACCTGGACATGACGCAGCACCTGCAGACCGGACATATTCAGCACCTGGCGCGCATAGAGGCGGACAACTACGTCTGGCTCGACCGTTTCACCATCCGTAACCTCGAGCTCCTGGGCGGTCAGACCGAAGAGAGCCGTACACTGTATGACATCATCGACCGTACCATCACCCCCATGGGCGGACGCAAACTGCATCAATGGATGGCGTTCCCGCTCAAAGAGGTGCGTAAGATTCGCAACAGACAGACCGTGGTGGAGCATTTCTTCCGCTTCCCCGAGGCACGCGAGGCGCTGCATGAAGCACTGAGCCAGGTGGGCGACCTGGAGCGTATCGTCAGTAAGATCTCCACCGGGCGTATCGGGCCGCGGGAGATGGTGCAACTGGGACGTGCCCTCCGCGCCATCGTGCCAATCAAAAGAGTCTGCGAGGAGGCGAAAGACAACAGCTACCTCTCGCTCCTGGCTTCCGAACTGGAGCCTTGCACCGAGATGCGCACCCGCATCGAACGGGAGATAGTACCCGACCCGCCTCTGGCGCAAGGACGGCCGAACATCATCGCACGAGGCGTGGACACCGAGCTGGACGAGTTGCGCGCCATCCAGTCGGACGGCAAAGACTACCTGCTGCAGATACAGCAACACGAGATAGAACGCACCGGTATCACCAGCCTCAAGATAGGTTATAACAACGTCTTTGGCTATTATCTGGAGGTGCGCAACACCTATAAAGACCAGGTGCCGGCTGAATGGATCCGCAAGCAGACGCTCGTCAATGCCGAACGCTATATCACCGAGGAACTCAAGAGTTACGAGCAGAAGATCACCACGGCGGAAGAGAAGATCCAGATCATCGAGAACCGGCTCTACCAGGAGCTCATGCTCGCCCTCAGCGAATGGGTGCCGCAGATGCAGTTGGACGCCAACGTCCTCTCGCAACTCGACTGCCTGCTCTCTTTCGCTACGGTAGCAGCAGAGCACCGGTACGTGTGTCCCGAAGTGAACGACTCCCTTGTCATCGACATCCGTCAGGGACGTCATCCGGTTATCGAACAGCAGTTGCCGCCGGGAGAGCAGTACATCGCCAACGACGTGCTGCTGGACAACAACGGCCAGCAGATCATCATCATCACCGGTCCGAACATGGCCGGTAAATCTGCCCTGCTCCGTCAGACAGCACTCATCGTCCTCATGGCGCAGATAGGTTCGTTCGTGCCCGCTGAGAGCGCATCAATAGGCGTCGTGGACAAGATATTCACACGTGTAGGCGCCTCCGACAACATCTCCCTCGGCGAATCGACCTTCATGGTAGAGATGAACGAAGCAGCGTCTATCCTGAACAACCTCTCCGAGCGCTCGCTGGTGCTCTTTGACGAGTTGGGACGAGGCACCAGCACCTACGACGGCATCTCCATCGCATGGGCAATCGTGGAGTACATCCATGAGAACAAAGGTCACGCCAAGACCCTTTTCGCCACCCACTACCACGAGCTCAATGAGATGGAGAAGACCTTCGACCGCATACGCAACTATAACGTGTCCGTCAAAGAGGTGAACGGCAAAGTCATCTTTTTACGCAAACTCGTCCGCGGCGGCTCGGAGCACAGTTTCGGTATCCACGTTGCTAAACTGGCAGGTATGCCGGCGTCCATCATCGAGCGGGCAAACCATATCCTCGCCGATCTGGAAAAAGCCGCCAAGAACGGCGGCCTGTCCAAACCCATAGAACATATAGGCGAGACACGGGAAGGCATGCAACTCTCGTTCTTCCAGCTCGACGACCCCGTCCTGGAACAGATACGCGACGAAGTCAAATCGCTTGACATAAATAATCTCACACCTTTGGAGGCACTCAACAAACTATCGGAAATAAAACGACTTGTAGGAGGCAAATAAGATGATTAAGAAACGTTATATTTTGCGCACCATCCTCATTACGCTTGGGGCTATTCTGGTGCTCGCCGGCGCTTTCGTCGCCGAGCAATACTACCGCTGGCATATATGCAACCTCGTTTCTATCGACGGCGAGGAGCATAGTTACAACATCTATCCCGGCGCAAGCACCGACTCCGTCCTGGCGCTTCTGCGTCAGGATTATGAGATCAGCTCCGAGACCGACCTCAACCTGCATATGCGCTTTCTGGTGCTCAACAATCCCGAACCCGGTCACTACACCTTCCCCGCACAAATAGGCGACCGCGAACTGCTCGAACGGCTCAAATACGGCCGGCAGACACCCGTTCGTATCACCTGGAACCATTTTGTCCGTACACGCGAGGAACTGGCAGGAAGGGTCACACGCCATCTGATGATGGACAGTCTGACGCTGCTCCGCCACCTGGAAGACGAGGACTTCCTCGCGCCCTACGGTTTCAACAAAGAGACCAGCCGGTGCCTCTTCATCCCCAACACCTACGAGGTCTATTGGAACATCACGCCGGAGGGGCTGTTCAAACGCATGGAGAAAGAGTACAATATTTTCTGGAACGACTCCCGCCGCGCCAAGGCCGACTCGCTCGGGCTCACACCCGTCGAGATAGCTATCGTGGCGTCTATCGTAGAGGGCGAGAGCCATAACAAAGCTGAGCTGCCACTCATCGCCAGTCTCTATCTCAACCGCGTACACAAAGGCATGCACCTCCAGGCATGCCCTACCGTCAAATATGCCGTGGGCGACTTCAAACTAAAAAGAATCCTCTACCGTCATCTGGCTATCGACTCGCCCTACAACACCTATAAGTACCCAGGCCTGCCGCCGGGCCCCATCCGCTGTCCTGCACCCGAGTCACTGGACATCGTGCTCAATGCGCCCAAGACCGATTACCTCTTCATGTGCGCCAGCCCCGAACTCAACAACACGCATATCTTCTCCGCCTCCTACGGCTCCCACGCCGCGGCCGCGAAGCAGTACCGCCATACGATGGACACCATACATTGGGAGAACTATCAATGATCTGGGAAAATAACGAAGACATACGCCTCATCAAGTGCGAGAACAAAAGCCGCACCGTCCGCCGCTGCCTGCAGGACTGCCGGGAAGAACGGCGGCCCTACGTGTTCGTCACGCCTACCATGACCGTCAAGCCGCTCCGCCGTCTCCTCGTACCGGTCTCCATGCTGGAGGAGGAGACATACAAAGCGGAAATATGCACCTACCTCGCCCGCAAAACCGGAGCACATATCATCCTCCTTCAGGCGAACGACTACGGCTCCCATGCACGGCAGAACGTCAACCGTATCGTCACACATATCAATGCCATTATGGACCGTACCGGCGAGCAGATATCCTATGAGGTGGCGCAGGCGCGCAAAGACTCTTTCTCGCTCATGCGCGAAGCCAGCGAGCGGCAGAGGGATTTCCAGCACGACCTGCTCGTCCTCACCGCCAGCCGCGAATACGGGCTGGACGACATTCTCTTCGGACCGCCCGAACAAAAAGCCATCCAGCACTCACTCGTGCCGGTCATGCTAGTCAACCCGAGAGCAGATTTGTTTTCTTTATGCGACTAAGATGCTACAAATCCTGTCTTTTTGTAAACTATAATTGACAGATTTTAGTTTTTTAACACTTTTTCGTCCAAATATTTGGTCGTATCGTCAAAAAGCAGTACCTTTGCACTGTGTTTTTCATGGTATTAGATTTAAGGTTAAATGAAAAGGTTGGGTTGTCGGGAGACAACCTTCTTTTTTTTGTCCTTTTGTAATCGCCCTTGCGATTAGAAAAGCAAAAGAAGGAGACAACCTTCTTTTTTTTTGTCTGCAACAATACTAATACATAAGTACAAATGCGGGCTCAAAATAAGTGCCGTATCGGAGGTACATCGGAGGCGCATCAGAGGCGCATCGGAGGAATCCTAGACTTTATCATTCACAATCTGTCATAATTACGTATATTTCAGTGCATTACAAAGAACACAAAAACACGCTAAATCGCCATTTTTGCCATTTAATTTGCATTTTCGACGCAGAAAATCCCGGAAACATACCCGATAAGCCGTTTTGTCTTTTCTTCTTAATTTAGGCAGAAAAATCACTCCTCAGGACGTACAAATGCCGTCCAAGGAACAAAAAAAGTGAGTTTTTATGACAAAAAATGCAAAAAAATTTGCGTATATCAATTTTTTGTTGTACCTTTGCACCCGCTTTTGAAAGATAAAGCAAATTTCAGATACTAACGCACATTCGCGTACCCCCTTATTTGAGGAGAGTGAACGCGAAAGGAGAGATGGGTGAGTGGCTGAAACCAACAGTTTGCTAAACTGTCGTACTCGTAAGGGTACCGGGGGTTCGAATCCCCCTTTCTCCGCAAAAGAGACACCTCAATGGTGTCTCTTTTGCATAGTAAGGGGGCCTTCTCACCTCACGGTCGGGGGTTCTCCGCCACTGCGTTCTGTCGATTAATGCGACAAGCGCATTTCTCGAATCCCCCTTTCTCCGCAAAAAAAGAACGATTTGTCTGTCTGAGTTTACTCAAGCAAGCAAAGCGTTCTTTTTCTTTGCATAGGATGCCATCGGCAGACTATGGGGATTACGCAGAAATCCCCCACTCACCCATTAGCCCATTCACCCCCTCTGAGAGGGGGCGGGGGGTGTCCCTTCTCACCTGTTCCGCAAACGGCGGATGCAATCTGCTTTATGCTCGTCGAAATCGGACATGAGCCATTCGTCCCCTACCCGCTCCATGTACAGCCGGTGCTCCTCAATATCCGTCTCGGGATCAAATGAGCCGTCCTCCCATTTCTGCCGCACCATCACCGTCGCTACTGCGTGCGTCGCGTCCGTACGTTTCACGCCCGTCACCTCGTAATCGGCTATCGTGCCGCCGTTGCCCGTAACGAAATAGTACAACCACTCATACGCCAGATCTTCGTCGTTCGGCAGGTGAAACATTGTGTCCAGCACATTATAGAAATCCTCCGTCATGTAGTTCTTGGAACGCTCCAGAAGCTCATGATCCGGCACATACTGGCATAACTCCTCCGCACGTTTCTGCAGATCTGTCTCGCAACAGCAAGACACCATCATCACAGTTGCCATCATCCAAAATACTCTTTTCATCGTTTCCGTAATTTGGCTGCAAAGATACTGCTTTTTTCCCGTTCCTGCAAATATTTGCACTAAAAAATTGCCAGAACACTTGCACATGTGCAATTTTTGTTGTACCTTTGCACGTTGTAAACACATTACCGCCTATGAACAATACCGAGATAGAGCGTAAGTTCCTCGTTCGCTCCGAGGTCTTCAAGTTGCAAGCCGTCTCATCCTATGAGATCATGCAGGGCTATCTCTGCAAAGAACCTGCCAAGACTATTCGCGTGCGCATCAGGGACACGCGCGCATTCCTTACCATCAAATCCTCGCACCTGCGGGAAGGGTTGGCTAAATTCGAATGGGAGAAAGAGATTGACCTTGCCGATGCAAAAGAACTCATGTGCCTCTGCCTGCCGGGCGAGATTCACAAGACACGGTATATCATCCCCGCTCCGCCCTACGAAGACGCTGAACGGTGCTGGGAGGTAGATGTATTTCATGGACGCCTCGAAGGACTTATTCTTGCGGAGATAGAACTGGGCAACGAGGACGAGCCTTTTTCCCGTCCCGAATGGCTCGGAGAAGAGGTTACCGGACAACCGCAATACTACAACGCAAACATGTAACCTGCCAACTCCATTCTACAAAAAGAACTTATTTACAAGAAAAGTGATATACACTATTGTGTATGTCATTTTTTTTTAGTAACTTTGCGCCCGCTTTGAAAAGCGGGTATTGAGATATCGATTTATCGAAATATCGAAAGAACAAAACCAATCAAACAAAATAATAAATTAACAATTTTATGCAACAAATCAAACTGAAACGTGGTTTGGACATTCCTTTTGAGGGACCTGCGGCAGAAACGCTCGGTAGCGTGCGCCGTCCGGAGGTCTTTCATATTGTGCCCGACCATTTCGCCGGTATCACGCCCAAGCTGGACGTGCATGAAGGCGATCTCGTGAAAGCCGGTTCGCCGCTCTTTCACGACAAGGCGTTTGAGCAGATGCTGTTCACATCCCCTGTGTCGGGTAAAGTCGTGGCGATTGTCCGCGGCGAGCGGCGCAAGGTGATGTCCATCGACATCGAGGCAGACGCTACCGTTCAGTACGAGAAGTTCGACACCGCAGGCGATGTGAAGGAACTCCTTCTCAAGTCCGGTCTCTGGGCGCTCATCAAACAGCGTCCGTACGACTGCATCGCGCTGCCGAACAAGACTCCTCGTGCTATCTTTATCTCTACGTTCGACACGGCTCCCGTGGCTCCGAACTACGAGTGGGTGCTCAAAGGCCAGCTGCCTACCCTGCAGGCTGCCGTAACCGCCCTGAGCCAACTGGCTCCGGTCTTCGTCGGCATCAAGGGTGGCGCGAAAGCAACCGAATTCCGCGAGTTGAAGGACTGCACCCTCTATGAGGTCTTCGGTCCCCACCCTGCCGGCAACGTAGGCGTACAGCTCAACAACCTCGCGCCGCTGGCTAAAGGTGAGACGGCCTTCACCGTCAACATCCAGGACCTCGCCATCATCGGCCGTCTCTTCCAGAAAGGTATCGTGGACATGCAGAAGAAAGTGGCGCTGACGGGTCCGTTGGCGTACGGCAAGCAGTATTACAACGTGCTGCCGGGTATGCCGGTATCGGCTATCCTGACGAGTAACGTACACACCGAGTGCCCCTGCCGTTATGTAGCAGGCAACGTGCTCTCCGGACGTCAGATCAGCCTCGACGACATCATCTCTGTCTATGACAACCAGTTCACAGTGCTGGACGAAGGCTCCGAGAACCACGAGTTCATGGGCTGGATGCTGCCGCGCTTCTCGTCGTTCCATTTCGGCAAGACCGACCCCGCTGCCATGCTGGACAACTGTTTCACCCGCTGGCTCTTCGGCAAGAAGCACTACCAGTGGGATGCCCGCCTGAAAGGTGGACGCCGTGCAATCATCGTCTCCGGCGAGTACGACAAGGTCTTCCCGATGGATATCTACCCCGAGTACCTCATCAAAGCCATGATTGCCGGCAACATCGACAAGATGGAAGCCCTCGGCGCATATGAGGTGGCTCCCGAAGATTTTGCGCTCTGCGAGTATGTCTGCACCTCCAAAATGCCGCTGCAGGCTATCGTTCGCGAAGCGTTGGACAATTTAAGAAAGGAGATTGAGTGATGGAATGGTTATATAGAAATTGGAAGAAGTTCGGCAAGAACTTCGAGGAAGGCGGCAAGCTGAACTGGCTCAGTTCGTTCTACGACGCTTTCGATACCTTCCTCTTCACGCCTCAGACTACCGCCAAGCGTCTTGGCACGCATATCCATGACGGTTCGGACTCCAAGCGTACGATGATTATTGTCGTGCTGGCTTTGGTTCCGGCGCTGCTCTTCGGTATGTTCAACGTAGGTTACCAGCACCTGCTGGCTACGGGCCAACTGGCAGCCGGCATGACCGCTGCTCTCTGGTGGAAAGCGTTCGGCTTCGGCTTCCTCGCCGTACTGCCGTATATCCTGGTAAGTTACATCGTCGGTCTGGGTATCGAGTTCACCGTAGCGCAGATCAAACACGAAGAGGTAGCCGAGGGTTTCCTCGTAACGGGATTCATCATTCCGCTCATCGTGCCGATTAACACGCCGCTGTGGCAGGTAGCGATAGCAACGGCTTTCGCGGTCATCTTCGCCAAAGAGGTGTTCGGCGGAACGGGTTATAACATCTTCAACGTGGCGCTTATCACGCGTGCGTTCCTCTTCTTTGCTTATCCGAGCCACATGACGGGTGACGAACCCTTCGTGCGTACCGGTGGCACATGGGGCTGGGACGGCGGTCACGCTATCGTAGATGGTTTCTCGGGTGCTACACCGCTCACCCAGATGAGCACCGGCTCTGCTGTAGAACTGGGCTTCTGGGACCTCTTCAATGGTCTTATCCCGGGTTCGGTGGGCGAGACCTGCTGCTGGGCTATCCTGCTCGGCGCATGTCTGCTGCTCTGCACCGGCGTAGCAAGCTGGAAGACGATGCTGTCTGTCTTCGTAGGCGGCGGTCTCACGGCTTGGCTCTTCAACATGTTCGGTTCCGAGGCTAACCTCGCAGCGCAGTACCCGTGGTACATGCACCTCGTTAGCGGCGGTTTTGCTTTCGGTGCTGTCTTCATGGCTACCGACCCTGTGACTTCCGCCCGTACCGAGTGCGGCAAGTATATCTACGGCTTCCTCATCGGTCTCGTAGCAGTGCTCGTGCGCGTCCTCAACCCGGGTTATCCCGAGGGAATGATGCTCGCTATCCTGCTCATGAACGCCGTTGCACCGCTCATCGACTGGTGTGTTGTTCAAGCAAATATTAACCGTCGCGCTAAACGCGTTGCTAAAGAAGGAGGGCTACTATGAAACTGAATACGAACAGTAATCTTTATACCTTCATCTATTCAGCGGTGATGGTAATCATCGTAGCTGTGCTCTTGGCGGTTGTCAGCCAGGCACTCGCTCCGAAACAGCAGGCAAATATCCTGCTCGACAAGCAGAAACAGATCCTCGGTGCGCTCAAGGTGGACTACTCCGCCGGCAACCCCGCAGAGATTTACATGGTGCTTGTCAACGACACGCTGACCTACGGCGACAAAGAAGTCTATGTAGCGAACCTCAACGGCGAAACCAAATACATCCTGCCGCTCAGCGGTAAGGGTCTTTGGGGCGGCATCGGCGGTTACCTCGCACTCGATGCGGACAAGAACACCGTCTATGGCGTCAACTTCAACCACGAGTCCGAGACCCCGGGTCTGGGTGCCAAGATTGTGGAAATGCCGTTCCGCGAGCAGTTTGAGGGCAAGCACATCCGCAACGCCGCAGGCGAAGTGGTGTCTGTAGCAGTCCTCAAAGCCGGCAAACATGCCGACGGACAGGAGCAGGTAGATGCCATTTCCGGCGCTACCATCACCTCCTCCGGCGTCAGCACCATGCTGGAAGTCAACCTTGAGGAATATAAAGAATTCCTAAACCTCACCCCGACCCTCTCCCAAGGAGAGGGAGAAGAGGCTCCGGAAAATGTTGAACCTGTAAAAGAGGAGGATTAATATATGTTAAGTCAGAAAACTAAGGACACATTGCTTGGTCCTCTTAACGCGAATAACCCTGTCGTAGTGCAGATTCTGGGTATCTGTTCGGCGCTTGCCGTAACGGTGCAACTCAAGCCTGCCCTCGTGATGGGTATTGCAGTGACGATCATCGTCGCTATGTCGAACGTCATCGTGTCGCTTCTGCGTAACACCATCCCGATGCGTGTGCGTATCATCGTGCAGCTCGTGGTAGTAGCTGCGCTGGTAACCCTCGTCAGCGAAGTATTGAAAGCTTTTGCTTACGATGTAGCGATGCAGCTGAGTGTCTATCTCGGTCTGATTATCACCAACTGTATTCTGATGGGTCGCTTGGAGGCGTTCGCCATGACCAACAACGCGTGGGATTCGTTCCTTGACGGTCTGGGCAACGGCTTCGGTTATGCCCTCATCCTGGTCATCGTGGCTGTCATCCGCGAACTGCTCGGTTCGGGTCAGCTGCTCGGTTTCCAGGTTATTCCGCAGTGGTGCTATGACCATGGTTACGAGAACTGCGGTATGATGCTCATGCCGGCTATGGCGCTTATCTTGGTAGGTTGTGTAATCTGGGCGCATCGCTCAATTAATGATAAGGAGGCTAAGTAATGGAACACGCTTTAAGTTTATTTGTCCGCTCGATCTTTGCGGATAACATGATCTTCGCGTACTTCTTGGGAATGTGCTCTTACCTCGCCGTTTCGAAGAACGTGAAGACCTCAGCCGGTCTGGGTGTAGCCGTTACTTTCGTGCTCGTCGTTACCCTGCCGGTCAACTACCTCTTGCAGACGCTCGTCCTCGAGCCGCTGCATCTGGAGTACCTCAGTTTCATCCTCTTCATCGCCGTCATTGCCGCTATCGTGCAACTGGTGGAGATGGTTGTGGAGAAATACAGCCCGTCGCTCTATGCGAGCCTCGGTATCTTCCTGCCGCTGATTGCGGTGAACTGCGCCATCATGGGTGGTTCGCTCTTCATGCAGCAGCGTATCGGCCTGCCCGCAGTGGATCCTAAGGCTATCACCTCTCTCGGCGATGCGTTCATGTACGCATTCGGTTCGGGTCTGGGATGGTTCTTGGCGATTGTCTGCCTCGCAGGTATTCGTGAGAAAATGGAGTATAACGATGTTCCCAAACCGCTGCAGGGACTGGGTATCACGTTCATCACCGTGGGACTCATGGCGATGGCGTTCATGTGCTTCAGCGGACTGGAGATTTAATAGGAGGACAACACTATGAATATGACTGCAATTTTATATGCTGTAGGAGTGTTCCTCATTGTGATCCTCCTGCTTGTGGCTATCCTCTTGGTGGCTAAGAAATACTTGGTGTCTTCGGGTAATGTCAAGGTCACCATCAACGGCGACAAGGTGTACGACGTGACAGCCGGCGGTTCGCTGCTGAACCAACTCGGCGAAGCCGGCGTTCACCTGCCTTCTGCCTGCGGCGGTAAGGGTTCTTGCGGACAGTGCAAGTGCCAAGTCCTCTCCGGTGGTGGCGAGATCCTGCCTACGGAGACCGTCCATTTCTCGCGCAAACAGCAGAAAGAAGGCTGGCGTCTGGGTTGCCAAGTCAAAGTGAAAGAAGACATCACCATGAAGGTCGATGAGGCTGTTCTGGGTGTCAAGGAATGGGAATGCGAGGTTATCTCCAACAAGAACGTCGCTACCTTCATCAAAGAGTTCAAGGTGCAGCTGCCTCCGGGCGAGCACATGCACTTCGAGCCGGGTTCGTACGCACAGATCATCATCCCTGAGTACGACATCGACTACGACCGCGACATGGATAAATCGCTCATCGGCGACCTCTATCTGCCGGCTTGGCAGAAGTTCGGACTCTTCAAACTCAAACAGAAGAACACCCAAGCTACCGTCCGTGCCTATTCGATGGCTAACTACCCCGACGAGGGAGACATCATCACCCTCACTGTCCGTATCGCTACCCCGCCCTTCAAACCGAAAGAGCAGTGCCCGAACGGACCGGAGTTCATGGACGTGCCCTGCGGTATCGCTTCCACGTATATCTTCTCGCTCAAACCGGGCGACAAGGTGCGCATGAGCGGTCCTTACGGCGAGTTCCGTCCTGTTTATGACAGTAAGAAGGAGATGATCTGGGTTGGTGGTGGAGCCGGTATGGCACCGCTGCGTGCGCAGATCATGCACATGTTGAAGACCCGCAACTGCCGCGACCGTCAGATGCACTATTTCTACGGCGCACGTGCGATCGACGAAGTCTTCTTCCTCGACGATTTCCTCGCGCTGGAGAAGGAGTTCCCGAACTTCCATTTCCACCTCGCGCTGGATCGTCCGGACCCGAAGGCAGACCAACTGGGAATCAAGTACACCCCGGGCTTCATCGCTCCCGAGTACTACCTCTGCGGTCCTCCTATGATGGCGAAGACCGTCCTCGACCTACTCCACTCGCTGGGCGTCGATGACGCAGACATCCGCTTCGATAACTTCGGAGGATAATTCTGGAATTTCTAGAATTTCTGGAATTTCTAGGATAATAATTAATTAAAGAACGCGCACACACGTGCGCGTTCTTTATTTTTCTGCATTTATCGGTCCGGCCGCTAAGACGGATGTTACCGCGAGAGGTCTTTCAGTTTGATGTCGGGATGGCGGTACTGATGCGCCTTGGGGGATGGTTTGGCACCGACCTCTATCGCTTGTTGCGGGCAGGCATGGAGGCAGGCGAGGCAGGCGGTACAATGCGGACCTATTGCGGCCAACTGAGAATGATCCGCTGTCGGTTCCTCGCGGTCGGAGAGGGTGATATTCCGCATGGGGCAGACGCGGGAACAGATGCCGCAACCGATACATTTGGTTTCGTTGACGGCGGGACGAAATGTGCGAAGCATCCATTGTTCCATACGTTCCGTGCCCATGAGCCAACCGAGCGGACTGAACCATGCGAAATGGAGCGCCTTGCGTTCCGACTGTACGTCGGCGATGATGGTCTGCAGGCGGTCTGCAAAACGAGTGAATTTCCAACTCTGGTCATTGGGGTTACGCCCGAAGACGATAGCACTGTTATCCGGCACACGGATCTTATGGGAGTACGATACCTCTATCCCTTTCTCGCGCAACTGCCGGCGAACCGACCAGATGGAGTTACCCGCCTGTGCGCCGCAAGGGATGATGATAAACACATACGCGTCTGCGCTGATCTTGAGTCGCGGAACGAGGTTACGCACGGCAGGCGGCGTATTGAAATCATAAGACGGATAAACGAGACCGATACGCCGTTCGGATGTCAGATTCTGCCGAACCGCTTCGGTCAGCGGCAAGACTTGGTCGTTGGTGGCAGAGGCTATCTGCCGCGCTATAGCGAGACAGTTGCCTGTACCAGAGAAATAGAGAATCATACTTATATACAGTTTGTTAATACCATTTTCTTTTGCCCATAAGGCAGAGAAGAGCGTCCCACCAGCGGGTTGGCAGCAGCCAGTGGAAGAAGACGATAGCACCTGACAAATGGCCGATACGGTAACGCGTACGCGGAAAGCGGGCATTCACCGCCCGGCAGATAGCTTTGCGCACTACTGAAGGATCGGAGAGCGAAGAAGACTGATACATACCCCGCAAGTTATAAGCCATCATCTTGCCGGTCTCGGCATATGCTGTCCCTTCTGAAGTCTCCGCCAGATGGTCCGCCGCAATGATACCCCAGTTAGTCTTGATAGCTCCCGGTTCAATAATGACGACCTCAATACCGAAAGGCTTCACCTCCATGCGCAGGGCGTCACTGAAGGCTTCCACCGCATATTTGGAGACGTGGTACCACGCTCCGTAATAGAACACCGATTTGCCGGCGACCGAAGAGGTGTTGATGATACGCCCAGAGCGCTGCGCACGCATGGTAGGCAGCACTAACTGGCATAGTCTGGCAAGACCGAAGAGATTGACTTCCAACTGATTGCGGGCATCCTTCATTGGTACATTCTCTACTGCACCGAAATATCCGTAACCGGCATTGTTGATGAGAACATCGATGCGTCCTTCCTGATTCAGGATAGTCTGCACAGCTTGCTGCATTGATTGTTCGTCTGTGACATCCATCCGCAGCGGCTCAATGCCATATTCTCGCAGCGCTTCCATCCGCTCTACCCTACGCGCAGCGGCATAGACCTTATGCCCCTGCCTAGAAAGCGCAATAGCGGTATCGTAACCGATGCCGCTGCTAGCGCCTGTGAGAAGAATAATCTTATGTGTATCCATATTCTAAAAATTGCTATAGGTTAGTATACCACTCCTCGCATAGCGCCCGCAGACGCGGCTCATCGCGAATGATTGCACGCAGTTCTTCCAAACTCCGCACATTGCGCTCGGAATTGAGCCAAAGACGCATGTAACCGCCTTCGGCGTATTTCTCCAGCAGGTGCTCGCGAGAACGCGCATAGAGCGTCTCGAAATCGCCATCCGGATAGAGTTTGGCAGAATAAGCCATGGTTCGTGCAATAACCGTTTGCGGTATGATCTGGCGGTCGGCCTCGGCTACGATAGCGCCGTAGATAGTGCGCGGAGGGTTCTTTCCGCTTGCGCGATGGTCTTCCACGGCATCCCGCATGAGTAGCAGCTGTTCCTCGGAGAACCATTGACGGAGTGTCTGATCCGCCAGCAATATCTCACCGGAGCGGATATGATGCGTCTCGCGGTCGAACCGCAAGCCGAGGTCATGGTACGCCGCAATAACATACGCCATCTGCTCATCAGCACCATGCTGCCGAGCCAGCAGCAATGACTCTTGTATAACCGCTTCCGCGTGGTCCCGTTTATGCCCGCCGTCAAAAGATTCGTACTGCGGCAGGATACTCTGCTCGATATATTGCTCTAATTTCGGATTCATTGGGCGATTAAGAATTCATTCAGTTGTTTGCGCAGGAGTTTCCAGTTGGGGAGACGCTGAGTCATAAGTGCCTTAAAAGCCGGACCATGATTCTGCACGGCAAGATGGGTCAGTTCGTGTACTACGACATACTCGATGCAGTCTACCGGTACACGCGCCAACTCCAGATTAAAGACCAGATGTCTTTTGCAGGCAGTACAACTCCCCCATTCGGTTTTCATCTGTCTAATGCGCCATTCCACAGGTGCTTCACCCAATCGTGCACACCATTTATTGACCAGCTCCGCCAGCATCGCTTGCAGATGGGTGCGATACCACTCTTGCAACTGTTTTTTCCGGTTCTCTACGGTTGCATACGGGCGGCAATGCATAATGATCATATCCTCATGAATGCCCACGGAGTTAACTCCAACCGTAACCGGCTCTATATGCAGTATATAGCGTGTGCCGAAAAGGCAATGGCACTCACCTGAGATATATTCTTTTTGCGGCTTCCGCGGTCGTTGGAGCACCTGCTCACGGTTCCGGCATATCCATGCCCATTTCTTATGTAAGAACAACCTGGCATCTTCTTCCCTCAGAAAGAACGGCATACTCAGATGCACACGCGCATCGGGCGGATAAACCGACAAACGCATACTACGTATGAGCTTGCGTTCCACTTCTATTTCTATGTCCTCTATTCGGATGATCATAAGGGCTTCTCGTTCCAGCGTACAAAGGTACAACAAAAATCTGAAATATGCAAGACTTGAAGTGAGTTTTTTAGCTATCCACAATTATAGCAGATTGCAGATATGCACTGCTACATGGAGAGTGGTACAAAGCCACGACATACAAAGAAGCCCTCATCGGAATGATGAAGGCTTCTGAAAGTGGCGGCTACCTACTCTCCCACAACGCAGTGCAGTACCATCGGCGATGCTGAGCTTAACGACCCTGTTCGGAATGGGAAGGGGTGGGACCTCAGCTTGAGAATTAACTCAAAGCCAACTCAACAACCTCAATAAGGGGTTGACAGATCAACGAATGTAAGAGCTTTCGCGAGCGAAAGCAATAGAGTTCGATAAAATTGTGAACAACACTACTTCTCCGGTTAGGACTCGTGTCCATGTATGATACTGCAATGTTATTCACAAAAAGTCTTTTTATAGAAAAAGATTCGGGCAATTAGTACTGCTCGGCTTTATGTCACCATTGTACACCTGCAGCCTATCAACGTTGTCGTCTACAACGACCCTCAATGGAAA
>CADBZO010000027.1 GCA_902799185.1 uncultured Bacteroidales bacterium
TAATCATAAAAAATACAAGAACGGCTCCACCCGCAATTGCAGACAAGAGAAAAAGTCTATGTTTGCACTTTTCTGACATATATGGTTTAAATAGCACCCAATAGCAAAGATAAGCGAATATCCAATAGATGATAGGTGCTCTTCCTGCAATCATAAAACCCTGTATAATATGTTGCGTGGAACTAAGGAACAGACCTATGTTTATTAAAGGATGGTTGCGCATAAATGTAATGCTGACAAACCAGCACAAGAGACTCAAACTCCATGTATTAGAAATAATATTCGGTAGCATTAAAAACAGTGAGCCTCTTTCATTATCTTGGGCAAACGCCAAATCTTCATAATGTGCAGCTTTGATTTCATAAAAACTCATTTTAGAGTATGTAATGAGCGTGGAGATATGCGATATAACATAAATGAAGAAACAAACAATTAAAATGTAAGCTAATATGTTAAAGTAAGGTTTTTTCTCTATAAACAGGGTATCCTCTGTTATTCTCAGATTGGAGAAAGGATATAAAATGGCTGTCAAACCTATACAATATAACAAAGTTCCGTTAGGTGAAATTACTTTTTCTCCGATACCATATTCCCCATAAAGATCAAATATATCAATAAATATTCCTGCAATAGAACTGATTAAAAAGAATAAAGTAAGTATGGATGCTAACCCTATTCTTTTTTCCTTCCGAGTGAAATACACAAAAAGAAGTCCCAAATATATAGCAGGTACAATTGGCATGTTATACTATTCGTTGCTTCATTTGCCCCATAATTCTTTAATGACTACACTCGGCCATTTCCAGTTCTGGTATGCCAACTGCGCAATGCCCGGTGCCAAAATCAATCCCCATATACCCATCTGCAACGGGCTCAGGAAAACCAATAGCAATAGGATTGTTGCGGCGCCGCTTACCAACGACGGAATGAAGAACGGAATCTTGTTATCCGCCATGATGAATCCCGCAGACACTGCGTGATTGTGCTCTAAAGTGCTGATTAACAGCATGACACAGAGCATCATTGCCGGTACAAAATGCGTCTGGCTGTGAATCAGATCCAAAGCCCAGTTACCCAGCAACAACCATGCTGCGCCGCCAGCCATATATACCGCAATGAGGCTTCCTGTGCAGAGTAGGTAATAGCGCCTCAATCCCGTTAAGTCGTTCTCCGCGCGACATTGTGCCAACTTCGGCAGATACGATTGATAGAACACCGTTGCACACCGCGCTAAAATATCCATTACTTGCATCGTGATGCCATAGCACGCTACTTCCTCTAACGTCAGGAATGCCGATCCGATCAGGACAGCGCTTTTGTTCACGCAGAAACCGCCGAGTTGCGTGAGTCCGATCTTCACGGCATTAGGCGTGATAGCGGACAAGACGGCTTTGGGTTCCTGCGGTTCGACCGCCGCCAGACGGGCCTTCAGTTCCGACGTGAAGAAGACGCGGTAGGTGAGTACCCGTCGGATGACGGTGGAGACGAACTGTGAAGCCACGATGGCAGTGAGACCAAAGCCTGCGTATATCAGTCCGATCGCCAAAGAGACATAGACAGCCTGACCGAAGATGTTGATCTGCTGGCTCTGGCGGATATAGCCTTTGCCGGTCAGCAAGGCGTCGTAATAGAGGGTGTACAGATTGTAGCAGTTAATGGCGATGAGCAGCAACCAGGCTATCATCGCATCCGTGCGGTCTCCGGAGTATTTGCTCAGGATATAATAGAAATACGCCGTGCCGGCCGTAGCCAGCAGTACGAATACCGCTATTGCCATCCACCGGTAGAAACGGCGCATGGCGACCAGCGTGCCTTTGAGCAGCCCGTAATCGACTGCGGCACCGGCATCGGCATGCGCCACTCCGTCTCTCTGCAGACGGGTGACACCGGAGAAGATGTAACTGATATTACGCGCGAAAGAAGGTCTGAAGCCAAAGTCCAGAAGCGCCACAAGCGCCGTGATGGTCTGGAAGATATTCCAGATACCCACGGTCTCCTGCGGCATCTTATGGAGTATAAACGGCAAGAGCAGTACTCCCGCTCCGATCATAAACGCCGTTCCGATATAGCTCCAGGCTATCTCCCGTTTGCCAATATGTTCTATCTTTTCTGCCATGCTCGGGGACCGGATCAGTCTCTTCTGAAGATGTCTCTGGTATATACTTTTTCTTTTACGTCATCGAGGACGGAGTCGTAACGGTTGGCTATGATGGCCTGACTGCGGGACTTGAAGGCAGCGAGGTCGTTCACTACGAGCGAGCCGAAGAAGGTGGATCCGTTCTCCAGCGTGGGCTCGTAGATGATGACCTGCGCACCTTTCGCCTTCACGCGTTTCATGATGCCCTGAATGGAGGACTGGCGGAAGTTGTCGCTGTTCGACTTCATCGTGAGACGATAGACACCGATGGTACAAGCGTGCTCCTCGGAGGCGTTGTACTGACCTTTGTTGTAGTAGTCGTAGTAGCCTGCTTTCGCCAGCACGCGGTCGGCGATGAAGTCCTTGCGTGTACGGTTGGACTCCACAATCGCCTCAATGAGGTTCTCCGGCACGTCCTGGTAGTTTGCCAAAAGCTGTTTGGTGTCCTTTGGCAGGCAGTAACCGCCGTAGCCGAAGGAGGGGTTGTTGTAATGGGTGCCTATACGCGGGTCGAGGCATACGCCGTCAATAATAGACTGGGTGTCGAGTCCTTTCATCTCCGCATAGGTGTCGAGCTCGTTGAAATAGCTGACACGGAGGGCAAGGTAGGTGTTGGCAAAGAGCTTGACGGCTTCCGCCTCGGTGAGTCCCATGATACGGGTCTCGATGTCCTCTTTGAGCGCACCCTCTCTGAGCAGGGCGGCAAAACGCTCTGCCGCTTTAGTGAGCCGTTCATCGCCGATGACCGTACCGACGATGATACGGGACGGGTAGAGGTTGTCGTAAAGCGCCTTGCTCTCGCGCAGAAACTCCGGGGAGAAGAGGATGTTGTCGCAGTGGTATTTCCTGCGCACGGACTCCGTGTAGCCCACCGGGATGGTCGATTTGATGACCATAAAGGCATCGGGGTTGACACGCATGACGGTCTCAATGACATTCTCCACGGCGGAGGTGTCGAAATAGTTGAGCCGGCTGTCATAGTTGGTCGGCGCGGCTATGACAACAAACTCTGCGTTCTTGTACGCAGCCTCTGCATCCAATGTCGCTGTGAGGTTGAGCTCTTTCTCGGCGAGGTATCGCTCGATATACTCGTCCTGGATGGGCGACTGACGGCGGTTAATCATCTCCACTTTCTCCGGGATGATGTCCACTGCCGTGACCTCGTTATGCTGTGCGAGTAGGGTTGCAATACTCAATCCTACGTATCCTGTACCTGCAACTGCTATTTTCATAAACTGCTATTTTTGTACTATGAGGGTATAGTAACGTATCAGAAATAACGTGCTAATAACGCGGTAATAACGCGGTAATAACGCGCTAATAACGCGCTTTTGACCGCAATCAGATGTGTTCCTCTACGCCGCGGAAGTGGACATTGAGCTCGTGGAGGTGCTCCAAGAGGGTGCCGAGCGGCGTGCCTTCCGTCATCTTGGCAAAGGCGTTGACATCTTTCGGGAAGCACTTGCCGCCGTAGCCGAACTTACCGTCGGGGCCGGGGACGTAGGTATGGGTGTCATTGATATAACCGGAGAGCAGGATACCGGTGTGGACCTTGCGCCAGTCGGCTCCCATCTGCTCGCAGTACTCGCGGCAGGCGTTGAAATAGGTGACTTTGTATGCGCCAAAGACGTTGTGCATATACTTGGTGAGCTCTGCTTCCAGCGGAGTCATGACAGTGAATTTCTTGCCGACGAAGATCTTGGTGAGCAAATCCTGCGCGCCGGTGAAGACCATGGTCTGTTTGTTGAAGTCCTCAATGAAGGTACGCTCGGTGAGGAACTCGGGCATATAGCAGACCTGGTGTCCGGTCTCTTTGGAGAGGCGGGCGCTGGTACCCGGCAGAATGGTTGTGCGTACGAAAACCGGTACATCGGGCAGGTTCTTGATGAGTTCGGTCATGAGGGTCAAGTCCTGCGTGCCGTCCTCCTCCGTGGGAACGTGTATCTGCAGGAAAGCGATGTCAATGTCGCTCAGGTCGTCATTGTAGCCCTTGTAGGGGTCCGAGATAAAGAGTTTGCACTCGGGGTTGTTGTGTTCCAACCAGTTTTTGAGGGCTCCTCCCACGAAGCCGCATCCGATAATTCCAACTTTAATCATGATTTTATTTGTGTTTATAATTTATTTTTGAATTCATGCCCCGTGTGGTTCACACAAAAAGCCTACAAAGGTACAACATTTTTTTTATATACGCAAGTGCGCGCGCAATAATTTTAGGAAAAAGTGCGATTTGAGGTAGAAAAATGAAAAAATACTTGAAAAACGATGGCGGAATGGAAAAAAAATCGTACCTTTGTACCGAATTTGGGGTAGAATGCGCTCGCGGTACTACCCGCGAGAGCAGGACCGGAGAGGAGGGCTCGCGGTCACACACTGACCGCGCACGGGACCGGAGAAAGCAAACAGGAAGGCAAACGCGGTACTACCCGCGAGAGCAGGACCGGAGAGGGGGCTCGCGGGCACACACTGACCGCGCACGGGACCGGAGAGAGCAAACAGGAAGGCAAACGCGGTACTACCCGCGAGGGCAGGAACGGAGAGAAGGGCTCGCGGAAACAGCCGCGAGAACTAAACAGCCAACCGAAAACCAACCTACATAGCCAGCATAAAACAATAATAGCCAGCATAAAAACATTGCAACAAACAAAACAAAATAACAAAATAACAATGAAACAATTCAAATTATGGAATACGGTGTGCGGATGGGTGGTGTTTGCCATCGCAGCGGCAACGTATCTCCTCACCATGGAGCCCACCGCTTCTTTCTGGGACTGCGGTGAGTTCATCTCCAGCGCATGGAAGCTGGATGTAGGTCACCCGCCCGGAGCACCGTTCTTTATGCTGATGGGCCATTTCTTCAGTCTGTTTGCCTCGGACACGGCGCATGTGGCGATGTGCGTGAATGCGCTGTCGGCCTTGGCGAGTGCGTTTACAATCCTTTTCCTTTTCTGGACCATCACGGCGTTGGCACGTAAACTAGTTGAAAGTGGAGAGTTGAGAGTTGAGAGAAGTCGTTTAGTTGAAAGTGGAGAGTTGAGTTTTCCTTTATGGAAGGGAATAGGAATCTTAGGCGCAGGAGCAGTAGGTGCGCTGGCATACACGTTCAGCGACACGTTCTGGTTCTCCGCCGTGGAAGGCGAGGTGTATGCCAGTTCGTCGCTGTTTACGGCGGTGGTGTTCTGGCTGATTCTCAAATGGGATGAACAGGCGGACGAAGAAGGCAGTGACCGATGGCTGATAGCAATCGCCTATCTGATGGGTTTGAGTATCGGCGTCCACCTGCTGAACCTGCTGACGATACCGGCAATAGGGCTGGTGTATTACTTCCGCAAATATGAGTTCTCGTGGAAAGGTCTCATCTATGCTTTCCTGGCTTCGTGCGCGGTGCTGTTAGTGATCCTGTACGGCATTATCCCCGGTTATCCGACGGTACTCGGCTGGTTCGAGTTGCTGTTCGTGAACGGTCTGGGTTGTTCGTTCAATACGGGTCTGGCGGTAGCTATCGTGCTGACGGTGGTGCTGCTGGTATGGGCGATTCTGTTCACCAAGAAACGCGCCGACAAGGAGTACGAAGAGGGGCGGGGAAAGAACCTCTGGCGGTGGCTCAATACGGGTGTAATCATGGTGGCGGTGATCCTGATCGGTTACAGCTCCTATGCGGCGCTCGTGATCCGTTCCAACGCCGACACGCCTATGGACCAGAACAGTCCGGACAATGTGTTCTCGCTGAAATATTACCTGAACCGCGAGCAGTACGGCGACCGTCCTTTGTTCTACGGCCAGACGTATAATGCTCCGGTGGAGTTGCGGGTAGAAGGCAACATGTGCGTGCCCGTTGAGAAACAAGGCCATGCGCAGTACGCCCCGGCTCCGGAGAAAGAGGGCGAGAAAGACAGATACGTCGTTACCGGGTACAAGACTTCGTACCAGTACATGCCGCAGTTCTGCATGCTTTTCCCGCGTATGTATTCGAGCCAAGGCAGCCATGTGCAGGCCTACAAAGAGTGGGCGGACGTGAAAGGCAAACGCGTTCGTTACGAGTACTGCGGCCAGCAGAAGACGGACTATTGCCCGACGTTTGCGGAGAACATGCGTTTCTTCTTCCGGTACCAGGTGAATTTCATGTACTGGCGGTATTTCATGTGGAATTTCGCAGGCCGTCAGAACGACTTGCAGAGCTACGGCGATATTACCAAAGGCAACTGGATCAGCGGTATTCCGTTTATCGACAATGCGATGCTCGGAGACCAGGAGTTGTTGCCGACGGAACTGAAAGAGAACAAAGGTCATAATGTGTATTACATGCTGCCGTTGCTGTTAGGTATCCTCGGTATCGTATGGCAGTGCGGGAAGAAAATTACGAATGACGAATTACGAAAGACGAATTATATCGGCTGGAAGAGCTTCGCGCTGACGTTCCTGCTGTTCTTCCTGACGGGTCTGGCAATCGTGATGTATCTGAACCAGACACCTTACCAGCCTCGCGAGCGTGATTACGCTTATGCGGGTTCGTTCTATGCGTTCTGTATCTGGATCGGCCTGGGCGTATTGGGTATCATTGACTTCATCAATGGAAAATTAAAAATTAAAAATGAAAAATTAAAAATTGGCGTAGCTGTCGCTATGTCGCTCCTCTGCCTTGGTGTACCGGCGTTGATGGCGCAACAGAACTGGGACGACCATGACCGCAGCCAGCGGTACAGCTGCCGCGATTTCGGCGCCAACTATCTGAAGTCATGCGAAGAGAACGCAATCCTGTTCTCCAACGGCGACAACGACACCTTCCCGCTGTGGTACAACCAAGAGGTAGAAGGCGAGGGGACCGACAAACGCGTTTGCAACCTGTCGTACCTCCAGACCGACTGGTATATCAGTCAGATGAAGCGTCCGTACTATGAGTCGGCGGCATTGCCTATCAGCTGGGAGTACAAGGATTTCATGCCCGGAGCGAACGAGATAGCGCGTGTCGATAACCGTCTGGGACAGCCGATAAGCGTAGAGAAAGCCTTTAATTTCCTGCGTTCGGAAGACCCGCGTACCAAGACCCGCGAGGGCGACAACTATCTGCCGTCCGACCAGCTCTTTGTGGAGACACCGGAAGGCGAGCAGATCCTTTTCAAGAAGAAACGGATGTACACGCGTTCGGAGATGATGATTATGGAGATGCTGTCCACCAACCAGTGGAAGCGGCCGATGTATTTCTGCGCCACCGTGGGCAACGACTACTATCTGGGCCTGGAGCCGTGGATGGAGCTGACGGGTCTGGCTTACCGCATCACTCCGACCCGCAGCCGCGACGGACAACCACGCGTGAACACGGAGCAGATGTACGAGAACATGATGCACAAGTTCAAATACGGCAATATGAATATCCCCGGAATCTATATCGACGAGAACCTCATGCGCATGTGCCGTACGCACCGGATGATGTTCGCCCAGTTGGCTGAACAGCTTGTCCGCGAGAACCAGCGCGAGAAGGCACTGGAGGTGCTGGATTACGCCGAGGAGCAGTTGCCGGGCTATAATATCCCGTACGACTACACGTCCGCCTCGATGGCACAGCTGTATTTCTTCCTCCACGAGGACGAGAAGGCCGTGGCTATCATGGACAAAGTAGCGCAGAACAGTGTTGAGTATCTGCGATTTGCCGCCTCGCTGAACCGCGAGCAGCGCCGTGCGATGGAGTCCACCGCCGGCCGCGAGGGCGCTATTCTGGGCTATGTGCTGCAGACCTGCGAGCGCTACGGACAAAAAGAATTAGTAGATAAATACTACGGCGACTATGCCGCGTACGTAAAGTAAAAATTACGAATTAAAAATTACGAATTACGAATGAATAGTATTCAAAAAATTCCTGTTTTGCTGCTGACCGGTTATCTCGGAAGCGGTAAGACGACGTTGCTGAACCGTATATTAACCAATAACAAAGGTATCCGTTTCGCCGTCATCGTGAATGACATCGGCGAGGTGAATATCGACGCGTCGCTGATCCAGCAGGGCGGGGTAGTGAGCCAGAACAACGACTCGCTGGTGGCTCTGCAGAACGGCTGTATCTGCTGTACGCTGCAGACCGACCTGATTAACCAGTTGCACGACCTGGCCGCCCAGAAAGCCTATGACTACATCGTCATCGAGGCTTCGGGTATCTGCGAGCCGGCACCTATTGCGCAGACACTCTGTTCGTACGCGCAGATGGTACCGCAGTTTGCGCAGGACGGCCTGCCTGTACTCGACTGTATCTGCTCGGTGGTAGATGCCCTGCGGCTGCGGGACGAGTTTGACGGAGGCGAGCAGTTGGCGCATTATGTACCGAAAGAGGAGGATCTGGCGGCACTGGTGATCGAGCAGATCGAGTTCTCGAATATCATTCTGCTGAACAAGGCATCGGAGGTGAGCGCCGAGGAGTTGGAACATATCAAAGCCATCGTCCGCGCCATCCAGCCCAAGGCGGAGATTATCGAGACGAACTACTGCGACGTGGATTTCGAGAAGATTCTGCATACGGGGCTCTTTGATTTCGACCGCACCGCCACCTCCGCCGCCTGGATACAAGAGGTAGAAGATGCTCATCATCACCATGACGACCATGACGACGATGATGATGACGATGAGGACGAGCATGAGCATCATCACCATCATGACCATGAGCATGAGCACGGCGAGCATGACCACCTAGCGGAGTTCGGCATAGACACCTATGTATATTACGCGCGCAAGCCGTTTGACCTGGGGCTCTTTGACGAGTTCGTGGCGGCTCACTGGCCGAAGAACGTGCTGCGGTGCAAAGGCATGTGCTATTTCGCCGAGGAGTACGACATGTGCTATCTGTTCGAGCAAGCCGGCCGCCAGTTCAACCTGCGCAAGGCGGGAGAGTGGTTCGCCACGATGCCGAAAGAGGAGCTGATGCAACTCATGGCGGACGACGCACAGCTGCGCAAAGACTGGGACGAGCAGTACGGCGACCGGATGCAGAAGCTGGTGTTCATCGGTCAGCATCTGGACAAAGAGGCCTTGAAAACAGCTCTGGACAAATGTCTGCAATAAAGAATAATTTTAATCCAATACGCTTATGAAACCAATCAATGAAATGACCATTGCGATGGCAAGTGACCACGCAGGTTTTGGTTTGAAGTCCATGATTCAACTGTTTCTGGAGCGCGAAGGCGCAAAAGTAATAGATTTCGGTTGTAACTCGATGGACAACTGTGATTTCCCTGATTTCGCGCATCCGATGGCCACCGCCATTGAGAAAGGCGAATGCGATTTGGGTATCGGTTTCTGCTTCACCGGCAACGGCATGAGCATGGCAGCCAACACCCATCCGGGCGTGCGTGCCACGGTTTGTTGGGAGGTCCGTCTGGCGGAGAACGCGCGCCGTTTCTTTAACGCCAACGTCCTTTGTCTGCCGGCAGGCAGCGTGGCTCCCGACAAGGCTCTGGAGATTATTCACAAGTTTGTGACAACCGCTTATGAAGGCGGTGAGCGATACGAACGCCGTATTCACCATTTGGCCAATCCCAATAAGTACAGGATTGAGGACGGTAAATGGATATTGGAGGATTGAGAATTTATAATTGATAATTGATGAAGAATTTTAATATCAGAACGTATATCTTAGCCCCGCTGACGGTAGCGGTGGTATTGTTCATGTGGTTTGTGCCGGCTTCCTTTTTCGGCATAGACGGTCTGACGGTGGTTCAGCAGCGCACCATCGCCATTTTCTGTTACGCTGCGCTGATGTGGATGTTTGAGATTATCCCGGCTTGGGCAACCTCTGTTTCGTCCATTGTGTTCCTGCTTCTGGCGGTATCCAACAAGGGTCTGACCAATCCGGAGATGGGTTCGCTGGTCAATTTCCGCGAGCTGATGGCGGCATTTGCCGATCCTATTATCATGCTTTTCCTGGGCGGCTTTGTGCTGGCTATCACCGCCAGCAAAGTAGGCCTGGATGTGGTCCTTGCCCGCGTGCTGCTGAAGCCTTTCGGCACCAACCCGAAATGGGTGCTGTTAGGTTTCCTGACGCTCATCAGCGTGATGTCCATGTTCATGAGTAATACGGCTACGGCGGCTATGATGTTAGCTTTCCTGGCGCCTGTGTTACGGACACTGCCGGCAGACGGTGGCGGGCGCGTGAGTCTGGCTATGGCTATCCCTATAGCGGCAAACATCGGCGGTCTGGGTACCCCTATCGGTACACCTCCTAACGCCATCGCCATCGGTCAGCTGTCCGCCATGGATATCAACATCGGTTTCGCCGCCTGGATGGTCCGTTTCGTACCGATTGTGGTGATCATGATTCTTTTCGCATGGTGGCTGCTGCAATTCCTCTTCCCCTTCAAGGCCAAGGACGTGAAGATTGTCATCAACCCGGACGAGCACCACGAGATGGATTGGAAATTCTGGGTAGTAACCGTTACTTTCATCGCTACCATCTTGCTGTGGATGACGGGTGAGCTGACTCACCTGAACTCGAATGTGGTAGCCCTCATCCCGTTTGCCGTCTTTGCGTTGACCGGCGTGTTCACCCGCGATGATTTCTCGAAGATTGACTGGCATGTGCTCTGGATGGTAGCCGGTGGTTTTGCTATCGGAACAGCCCTTAATAAAACGGGTCTGGCGGCAGCGCTGGTAGAGTCTATCCCGTTCGGCAGCTGGTCGGCTATCGCCGTACTGATTATTGCCGGTGTGTTAGGATGGCTGCTATCCAACTTCATCTCCCACTCTTCGGCAGCCAACTTGCTGGTGCCGATTCTGGCGGTGGTAGGAACAGCCATGAGCGAGCAACTGGCTGCTTTCGGAGGTGTGACCACGCTGTTGGTATGCGTAGCCGCTTCCACTTCGTTTGCGATGCTTCTGCCGATCTCTACACCGCCGAACGCCATCGCTTGTTCCACGGGTCTGATCAAAACCAACGACATGGTGAAAGTAGGTCTTATCATCGGTCTGGTGGGTGTGGCCCTGTCGTATGCCGTGTTGTTGCTTTTCCCGTTTAAGTAAGTTATGAGAAACCGAATCGTCATCATCGTCCTTTGCGCGGTATGCAGCATGGCTGTCTCCGCGCAGGATACGGAGGTCAAGCAGCAGAAGAGAGAGGCTGTCAAGTCGCATCTGAAACAGCATTTCAAGCCGTATGGATTTATCCGTAACTACTTTGCCTATGACAGCCGTGAGTCGATCTCCGGAACGGGTGATCTGTATAACTACCAGCCTAAAGACGAGAACTGGAACCAGAGCGAGGCAGAGGCCGCCGCTTCCGGTGTGGAGCGCCAGGACATGAATGCGCAATCGACCTTCCGTTTCCTGTCTCTGACAACCCGGGTGGGACTGAATATCGTAGGTTATCAGTGGCGTGGCACGGAGTTCGGCGGCAAGATAGAAGCGGATTTCTACGCGGGTCTGAACGGCGTGGGGAGCGGCACGCACAAGCTGTCCGGAACCGCCCAGTTTCGTCTCCGCCAGGCTTATATGACGCTTGCGTGGGACAGCTTGCGCATGAATGATAAGGATTACGCGCGCGTGGACTTGCTTTTGGGACAGGCCTGGCACCCCATGGCGGCGGACCTGTGCGATGCTATTGCGCTGAACTCCGGTGCCCCGTTCGGGCCTTTCTCGCGTACGCCGCAAGTGAAGATGGATGCCCGGCTGGGTTCGCTCTTCACGCTGACGGGCGCGTTGATATGGCAGATGCAGTACAACTCCACCGGCCCCGACGGACAATCGGCGGACTATATCGCCTACAGCAAGACGCCGGAGGCGTATCTAGGTCTCTCGTTCCATCACAAAGGGTGGCTCGTCCGTGCCGGTGCCGATGTGCTCAGTATCTGTCCGCGCCGTACGGGAAGCGTGAGGGGAGCTGACGGCACGACGGTGACGGTCAAGGTCAAGGACCGTCTGACTACTGTCTCGCCGTTCGTCTATCTGCAATACAAGCAAGGTGAGTTCTCTTTCAAAGCCAAATCGGTTTTCATGGAGGCGGGCGAGCATATGAACATGAACGGCGGCTACGGCGTGAAGAAGGTGAATCAGGACGGCTCGTGGGAATACACCCCGACACGTACCTCTTCTTCCTGGGTGAGCATCGTCTATGGCGGCAAAGTGGGTGCGCAGGAGACCAAGCACCCGCAGAAGCTGCAGGGAATCCTCTTTGCCGGATATATCCGTAATTTCGGAACGAAAGAGCATATCATTGATGCGAACGGCGACGGGAAGCTTGAGTTCTATTACCCGCGTGCGAACAACATGAACCGGATGTGGCGTCTGTCGCCGACCTTGCTTTATACCGTGGGTAAATTCCAGATAGGCTGCGAGTATGAGATCACCTCCGTGCAGTACGGCAAAGGCTTAGAAGCAGACGGTCTGGCGAAAAATGACCTGCATTGGGTTACCAACCACCGCGTACAACTGATGACAAAATTTAATTTCTAATGAAACGGATCATCAATCCTTGGACAACCATGCCCGAATACAACTGTTACGGCTGTTGTCCGACGAACCCGATAGGTACCCGGATGCGGTTCTTCGAAGACGGAGAGGATATCATCTCCATCTGGAAGCCGACCCAGAACCACCAGTCCTGGATCAACACCCTGCACGGCGGTATCCAGGCGGTGTTGCTGGACGAGGTCTGCGGATGGGTGGTGTTCCACAAACTGAAGACCGCCGGCGTGACGGCGAAGATGGAGATGCGGTACCACAAACCCGTCTCCACCCTGCAGGAATATATCAAACTGCGTGCGTATCTGAAAGAGATGCGCCGCAACATCGCTCTCGTGCAAGGGGAAATTTACAGTGCGGAAGGCGAGTTGCTATGCGAATGCGTCTGCACGTATTTCACCTTCCCGCAGGAGAAAGCGAAAGAGGCGATGGGTTACCTCCCGTCGGCCGTAGAAGAGAAAAACTATACCTTTGAAGAATGCTTGAATATGTAAATCGTAAAGGCTCCGACTGCTATAAATGGGATTCGGAGTGTGCAGCCGGCACGTTGCCGTTATGGATTGCCGACATGGATTTCAAGGCCGCCAAGCCCATCCGTGAGGCGATGCAACGCCGTCTGGATCATGGTGTGTTTGGTTATTCCATCGTGCCTCAGGCCAATTATGACGCAGTAGCGTCGTGGTTCAGCCGCCGCCACGGCTGGACGGGTATCAACCGTGACAATCTGCTTTATACGACCGCTGTGGTGCCGGCTATCTCGGCGATCTTTGCGGCGCTGCAGACCCGCAAATGCAAGTGCACGCCGCTACGGATTCTGACATTCACGCCGGCGTATAACTGCTTCTTCTCGTGCATCGAGAACATGGGCTGCGAGTTAGTGGCGTCGCCGTTAGTGCTGCGTGACAACCGCTTTGAGATAGACTGGGCGGACGTGGAGACGAAAGCTCAAGAGGCGGATGTGTTCCTGCTCTGCAACCCCCATAACCCCACGGGCCGCGTGTGGAGCCGCGAGGAGTTGGAGCGGCTGGCGGCTATCATGCGGCGGGAGCATCTGTATGTCATCTCCGATGAGATCCACTGCGAGTTCGCCTTCCCCGGTCATGCGTACACCCCGTTTGCGTCCATCGTAATCAACGACACCGACTTCTGCGTCTGCACTTCTGCCAGCAAGGCGTTTAACATCGCCGGCCTGCTCTGCGCGAATATTTTTGTGCCGAACAAAGAGCTCTTTGCGCAGATCAACCATGCGCTGGAGGTGCATGAGGTGAACGGCCTGAACCCCTTCGGCCTGGTGGCGCAAGTAGCGGCATACAACGAGTCGGAGGCATGGCTGGACGAGTTGAACGAATATGTCTATGGCAACTTCTGCTACCTGCGCGATTTCCTCCATACCGAGCTGCCGATGTTACTGCTCCATGAGACGGAGGGAACGTACCTGGCGTGGGTGAACATAGCGGCGATGGGAATGACGGCGGAGGATTTCTGCTGCGACCTGGCAAAGAAAGGGCATGTGCTCTTCAACCCCTCGGAGATGTACGGCGGCGAGAAATATATCCGTATCAATCTCGCTACCTCGCGTGAGGTGCTCGCACAGGCGCTGCAACGGCTGAAAGAATACTGTAATGCAAATCATAAATAAGATGGATATATCAATTATCGTGCCTCTTTTCAACGAGGCGGAGTCGCTGCCCCACCTGTACGAATGGATCGTACGGGTGATGAAAGAGCACCGGTTCTCCTATGAGATCCTTTTTGTCAACGACGGTTCTACCGATACCTCCTGGGAGGTGATCAAGAGTCTGCAAACTGCCGACAAAGCCGTTCACGGCATCTGTTTCCGCCGGAACTATGGTAAGTCGGCTGCGCTGTATTGCGGTTTCAAGGCGGCGCAAGGCGATGTGGTAATCACTATGGATGCGGACCTGCAGGACAGCCCGGACGAGATACCGGAACTCTACCGCATGATCAAGGAGGACGGTTTTGACCTCGTCAGCGGCTGGAAGCAAAAGCGTTATGACAATAAGTTGACCAAGAACCTGCCCTCCAAACTGTTCAACGCTACGGCGCGTTATGTCACGGGCATCCGGCTCCATGACATGAACTGTGGTCTGAAGGCTTATCGCCGGGAGGTGGTGAAAAATATCGAGGTTTTCTCCGAGATGCACCGTTATATCCCCTATCTGGCCAAGAACGCCGGTTTCACCAAAATCGGCGAGAAAGTGGTGCAACACCGCAAACGCGAGTTCGGTACCTCCAAGTTCGGTCTCAACCGTTTCGTGAACGGCTATTTGGACCTCATGACACTGTGGTTCCTCAACAAGTTCGGCAAACAGCCGATGCACTTCTTCGGTCTGGTGGGCTCGCTGATGTTCTTTATCGGATTCATAGCGGTTATCGTGGTGGGTGGCATGAAGCTGTACGCGCTCTCCCACGGCGTGCGGGCGATGCTGGTAGGTGTCAATCCGTATTTCCATATCGCTATCCTGATGATGATACTGGGCTGCATGCTTTTCCTGGCAGGATTTCTGGCAGAACTGGTCATCCGTAACAGCCCCAGCCGCAACGACTACCTCATCCGGGAGGAATTTTAACTATGGCGCAGACGTTAGACGATCAGATAATGACCATTGAGCGGGCTTTGGGCGAGCGCATGATTGAACATGCGCTGGTCATTACCCGCAGTTGGCTCAATGAGTTAGGCGACGACAATCCCTTTGAGCAGGCGTACGAAGATATCCGCTCGCATTACAACACGCTCTTTGACGAGTGGCTTACGTCGGATGACCCGCAGCGCGAGCAGACGCTCGATGCACTGACGGGTGACACCTACCGGTTGGTAGATGCGGCGTATGCGTCTCTCCGTCTCAAACGCGGACTCTCGCCGCAGATGCATGGCTTCAACCGGGATAACCCGCAGTCAGTCATGCAGTATTTCTCCTCCTGCCTTCGCTTCAAAGAGGCGGATATCATCTGGCTGCACGACGTGCTCAATGACCCCGACCGCGCGTCGGTGGCGCTGATGGCGATAGCTTCGCTGGCGAAGAATATCCGCGAGTGTTTCAACGAGCAGGCGATGATGGTGCTCATCGAGGGTATCAATGCGGAGAATGATGTGGTGGCGGAGCAATGTCTCGCGAATGTGTTGATACTGCTGGCGCACTACGATGTTCGTATAGATTTCTTCCCCGATTTGCAGAATGCGTTTATCGCCTCCGTGGATGAGATGGGGGATGAAGGAGACCAGGCGTTCCAGACCCTGTGTGCTCTTGTGAGATCGGTCAAAACCAACTGGCGCGAGAGTATTGCATCCGGAGAAGTGAAGATAGAGGATCTGCCGGAGGAACTGCAAAACCTATTGGAACTGACGGGTGAGTCGGACGACATGCAAGGGGTAATGTCGTGGGTGCCGGCGTCGGAGCAGGAGTACATGCAGGGCATCATTGCTATCCTGCCGGACACATGGATATACTCCGCGCTCATCGGCGACTCGGAGGAGCGGGCCCGTCATATGGCTATCATGTACCTCTCTATCGGTCACATGGACCTGCTATGGGATCATACGGAGGTCGCTTCCAAATGGCTGTTGAACCAGTTGCGGGAGGGGAGCAAATCGCCGTTGGACTATATCAACTACGCCCATTGCCTGTTGTTGCAGGGTGACAGAATGATGGCGTTTGAGTATTACCGCCAGGCGCGGCAGTTATGCAAAGGCCCCAAAGAATTCTATGCACTCTTCCGTCCGGACAGGCGCCAGCTGGTTGATCACGGTATTCCTTTGGAACAAGTCTATCTGCTGGAAGATCAGCTGATCAAGCCTTAGAAAGCTACGCCGATACCGGCGTCAATGAACTCTGCCCGTACGCCGTGGGTCTTTAGCCCCAACTGGACGAACAGGTGGTCCAATACGTGGTATTTGAGCACAAACTGCATGTAACACCAGCCGTCCTGGTAGTTGCTGGCATCGGTGAAATCGTAGGTATAGAAGATACCGCGGTTGAGCGGTGTGCCGGCGTCATCCATCTCTTTCGCACCTTTGCCTTTGTCAAACGATTTCTTGCCGGTGTACGGCTCCAGGTTCTTCACCGGGTCAAACACATAGAAGCCTACATGGATTCCGGCTGTCAGGTTGCCGATGACGAACTCCGGCTGGAGACTCACACCTACGCGGAAGCAGTTCTCCACCTTGCTCTCTTTGAGATACGTCTTTCCGAAATACGTCACAGGCGCACCCGGGTTAGCGTCTTTGAACTCATCATTCACCGCACTATAGTAGCCGTCGTAGAACGCATCCACACCAGCTCCGAGACGGAAGATGCTCACCGGTACCCAGTACGCCGCCGCTTTGAGAGTAGCCACACCATAGAAACGCTGGCCGTTCTGGTTATCTGCGTAATAGTTCTGCTTGAAACCGCCGGTAGCGCTGATTTCCACTGCCCATTTCTTCTCTACGCCGTCATACAGTTTGCGTGGCACATCGGGCTGCGGAGCGCGGTAGATACGTGCCGTGTCCGCCAAGTCCTTGGTACATTGTACATTGTCCCTTTGTACATGGGGATGATACTTCACACCTAACTCGCCGCCGAAGAGGTTGTAGCCTGCGTTGGGGTGCATGATACTGCCGTTACTCATATGATGCCATCCTCCGGCCATAGTAATCGTCCAGCCGTCTTTGATAGGGAAATCCATGTACAGTTCCAGTGCCAGGTAGGCGTTCAGCACCGAACCGATAGACCAGTTGGCGCCTTCGTGGTCGTGGTAAAGGGCTTTGCCCTCGTAGGTATTGGAATACCGTTTCGTCACGGCTGCCAGACCTACCGCCGGCCTCAGACCTATACCGAAATGCCTGCCGTTATAAAACGGTTGGTTCATATACCCGTATGCCGCGATCGCAGAGCCCAATTTCGCCTCGTTGCCCAGGTTCATGTAGCTGGCTCCCACACCGATAGAGGCGTTGTTCCACTGCTGCAGGCAGTGCCATCTGCCCGTTGGCAGAAACTCCACGGCAAACTGGCCGCCCAAGACAGGCCGTTGGATAAAAGGGTCCACTTTGCCGTCCGGCATGATCATCGCGCCTGAACCGCTCAGGCGGTAGGCTAACTCATAATGCGGCAACGCAAAAGCGCACACACATCCCCAAAATACGGCTGCTAAACAGAGAAATCGTTTCATAACGGCTGCAAAAGTACTAATTTTTTTGCATATATGCAAGAATTTTCGTAACTTTGTGCGCAAATTGCAGAACTATGGCTCAGAAATCGTTTCTTTTGATGACCCTGGGTGCTTTTTGTGCCCTGGTGTCGTGTACCTCAAACAACCAACGTACTATGACAATGACCCGCGGAGCAGAACAAGTCCGAGCTCTTTGGACGCCTCAGGATGGTTCGGACCAGGACTTCCTTATTTTTGTGCAGGAGAACACCTGTGCTACGGACAGTGAGCGCGTGGCGCTTTTTGAATCGCTTAGCCGTGTGCTGGAGAACTGCTATCAGTCGGCGGACATGCTGACGGTGGAGCTCCTTCGTCCAACCCAGCTCACCGACGCCTCCGAGCCGCTCACGCCTGATTGGATCATGTCCGGCTACAGCCCGATGGCGCATTTCTCGGATGACATGTTTGCCAATAAACTGGCGTTCCTCACCATCCTCAATTTCCCGCACTACACGCTGGAGGAGAAGAACACCCTCGGCCGTCACTGGACGCGTCAGGAGTGGGCGATGGCGCGTCTGGGAGATGCCTTCACCGCCCGCGTGCCTGCATCCGTCAAGGCACAGCTCGCACAAGCCCTGGCCGATGCGGAGAACTATATCGCGGATTATAATATCTACATGGGCAATATCCGTACGGAGGACGGCCGCCAGTTATGGCCGGACGATAAGATTCTCCTTTCTCACTGGAACCTCCGCGACGAACTCAAAGCGCTCTATGGCGCTCAGAACGGCATCGAGAAACAGGAGATGATCTACCAAGTCATGCAGCGTATCGTCTCGCAGACGATTCCGCAGGCTGCCATCAATAACCCCGATTACCTCTGGAAACCTTATTCCTGTGACCGGTCGGCCGATGCGCATGAGCCTTACACGCGTTACGAGCGCATCCTCGCCTCTGCCCATGCGTTCTTTGAGGAGGATAAATACTGCCCGGCAGCGCCCACGGCTGTCATCCGTAATTTCGAAGGCGACGTGGAGATGCCGGCGTCGGAGCTGGACAGCCTCTTCCGTGCTCTGCTGGCCTCGCCGCAGGTGCAGCAGGTGGCCTCTGTCATCCGCCAGCGTCTGGGACGTGACCTCCGTCCTTACGATATATGGTACGACGGCTTCAAGGCGCGCGCCTCGCTGGACGAAGACGGACTGACGGCACAGACCCGCAAGCTCTATCCGGATGCACAGGCTTTTGCGGCGGACATGCCGCGCTTGCTGACCCGCATGGGCTTTGACGCAGGGGAAGCGCAAGAGATAGCAAGCCATATAGCGGTCGAACCGGCACGCGGTTCGGGACACGCCTGGCCCTGCCTCGGCCGTAAGGAGGAGGCCCGTCTGCGTACCCGTATTCCCGCCTCCGGCATGGATTACAAAGGCTATAACATCGCCGTCCATGAGTTCGGGCATTGCGTAGAGCAGATCCTGGACATGTATTTCATCGACCATTATATGCTCTCCGGTGTTCCCAACACCGCCTATACGGAGGCTTCCGCCTTCATCTGGCAGCACCGTGACCTGCAGCTCCTGCCGCAGGGGCGGATGGCTAACGGTCAAATGGCGCAGGACGAAGTACTCGACCAGTTCTGGTCGATGTACGAGATTATGGGAGTGAGTCTGGTGGATATGGCGATGTGGCAATGGATCTACGCGCACCAGGAGGCTACGCCACGGCAGCTATGCGAGGCGGTGATGCAGATTGCCCGTGACGTATGGAACACCTATTACGAACCCGTTCTGGGCGAGCATGACTGTATCCTGCTGGCTATCTACAGCCATATGGTCAACTCGCCGATGTATCTGCCCAACTATCCCCTCGGGCATATCGTGCAGTACCAGTTGGAGGAGCACCTTGCGCAGTATAAGACCCAAAAAGAATTCGCGCAGGAGTATGCGCGAATCTATCGTCTGGGTCGTCTCACCCCGAAAAAGTGGATGATTCAAGCGGTGGGAACACCCCCGTCCATCGAGCCGGTCCTGCGTGCCGTGGAACGGACGGTTGCTGCACAATGATTTATAAATCAATATGGTAGCTCACGCCGAAAGAGTGCTGATATAGTGTCTCTTCGGTCAGTTCGATATTTCCTTTGTTCTTCGTGATGTTTATGTCGCGGTCGTAGCCGTAGGTGAACCGGTAGTAGAAATCCAAACTGCTCAGCCGGCTCACGCGCCATTTGACGCCTGCCTGCGTACGTACGCGGCTGATGAACTGTTGTCCGTTTTTCTGCTGGTATTCGGGGGCGTTGAGGGTGTTCTCAAGCTCCACCCAGGCATAGGGCTTGACCGGCTTGCCCGGTATCTGGAAGTCGGTGCCTATACGGCTGCGCAGCAGCCAGTTGTTACGGTTTTTCTCTGCGGTGTTGACGCTGTCGGTACGCATGTCCACCAACGCCCGCTCGCGTATGTAAATCTTGGCGTATGTAGTCTTGTAGAAGCCTGTCACGCCGAAAAATACACGGTGACGCAGGAACTCGTTGGCGTCGCTCCAGTCTTTGCTTCCCAACAGCCGGAAGGTATATCCGGCGTCGAACTTCACGTACTGGATAGGCGAATAGCTCAGCGAGAGGGTGGTGTAAGACCTGTTGAATGAGGCGCCGGAGGTGCTGTCCACGGCTACGCTCTTGGCGTTGGTGCCTGTCTCATGGTCGTACAGGGAGAAACGCAGCTCTTCCGATACATGCAACGCTACGCCGCAGTTCCATTTCTTGCTGAACTCGAATCCCACGCGGGTCTGGACGTTGTGCTCGGTAGTGGCGCCTTCTCTGTTATATTCCCATGCCCATGCATTCGGCATAGCTGCAAAAAGGAGGACGAGTAGCAGAATAGTCTTTTGTCTTTTAGCGAACCATGTAAGCGTTCTTTGCTCTTTTAGCGTTAGCGGTCTCATTTGAATTTCGTGATTTGGTCTATACTGTTGACTGTCTTGCCTTTCTCCAGCGGGTAGGTCACTTTGATGTACGCTACGTCGCGCAGGAAATCGATATGTCCGATCTCCACATCGGTCACGTGGAGCCCTGTGCGCTCTTCCAGGTCGGCGATGAGCGCTGCGCGGTTCTGAGGCTTGATGTTTTCTATCTTCTCATAGAGGACAATCTTGGTCGATTCATGCTTGCGGCCGTTCCAGAACTCGAAGCCCCAAGCCATGCAGATCATGATGACGTTGGCGATGAGTAGCAGGTACCAAGCTAAGCCGTCCGCTTTGAGGCTCAGCGAGTTGATTACCGACACGGCGATGATGAGGAACATATAGTTCATCTCGCGCATCGGCACTGTCTCCGTACGGTAACGGATCATACCGAAGATGGCGAACAGACCGAGTACAAAGCCGGTCTGGATGTCGAGAATCTGCATCAGCCACAGCAGCAGGAACATGCCGCTGGAGAACAGCATAAACTGCACATAATAGTCGCGGCGGCGGCTGTAACGGAAATACACACCATAGAGCAGAACCCACGACACTAACAGGTTGAACAAAAACATCAGCGGCATGGTAATCAGGTTCTCGCTCACGCCGAGAAAGTCGGCGATGTTGTGCATGACATACGAGATACTGTCGCTGGTGCCGAAACGAGCAGCGATAGACGGATCATCCGCCAGGAACTCCAACGTCGGGTTGGCTAAATCAACTTGGAATAACATATTATTTTCTCATTTTATTATTTACTCATTTACTCATTTTCTCATTTACTCCCTCTCCTTGGGAGAGGGTCGGGGAGAGGTGTAGCATCTTCTCTATACTGCGAATTTTCTTCTTGAACCGGTTCTTTTTCAGTCCCGGTGTCGTCAGTGCGGTGCCGATGCAGTACTTGCTGATTTTGAACGGATGGATGCGGAGGGCAAGCATGATATCCGTCATGCGTGAAGGCACGTTGCCGTCCCGCTTGAGCTCTACGATTACCAGCTCCTGGTAACTCTTCACTTCGCCGCTCACCACATTGTCCCATACTAAATCCATGTCAATCGTCAGACGCTCGGTCTTCGCTTTGTTCACCAGCGTGATGCGGTGGAACTTGGTCCAAAGATGCGGTGTGATACTCTCCCATGTGTAACGGCTCTTGAGACCGATGAACTGCGCTACGGTCAGCGGCTCGTCCTCTTTCTTCTTGTGCTTGAGCACGCTTGGCGTGTCGGCGGTGATGTCGAAGCCCGGTACGGCGATACGTTTCTTGTTCGTGCGCCCTTTGTTGTTCTTGCGCTTGATTTCTAAGAACGTCAGGTGGCTGTCCACATACTGCCGCACGCGGATCTTCTGGCGTACCAACTGCCGGTCGTGGTGGCGGATATACATGTCCATGTCTGCTGTGTCGTAGTACATGGTGTCGTAGGTCGCTATCCGCTTGCCGTCTATCTCTTGCGCAAAGTAGTCCTCTTTGGCCATCTCTAATATAGAAGGCAGAACGCTCAACGGAACCGCATACTTGGTGTCAATGCGGTTCATCAGTTTCACGCTCTCCATCTCGCTCAAACTAATAGGAGAAAATTGTGAAAGACTATCTTCTATTAACTTTCCACTTTTCAACTTCTTTCGACTTTTTGCTTTCGACTTTCGACTATTCTCAACTATTTGTCCGAGAAAATATACTCATACACCTTTACGCTGTACAGCTTGCCGTTCGGCAGGTAGTTGTACTGCTTGGCTTTGGTGCCGTCTGCATTCCACTCGTATTTGCGGATACGGTAAGGGCGGTTGCGGTCGTTGTATTCCACTTCCTCCACTACCTTTCCGGTCACGTCGTCATACGTACTCGTCACGCGCCATTTCTGGCCGTAGGTGGCGTATTCGATTTCTTCTACGCAACGGCCCTGTGCGTCATACACTTTGATGCGGTCCAGCCAGCGGGTCTTGGTCCTGTCGTCGGTGTTCCATTCTTTGACGGTCAGGTTCTTGCGACGCTCGCGTTTGGCTAACTGCTCCGGCGTCAGCAGGCTCTGCGCCAACGCCGTACCTGCTATCAGCAGGCATCCGAAAATATAGATAACTCGTTTCATAAATCTCAATTCTCAATTCTCAATTCTCAATTCTCAATTCTCAACTCTCCAATTACCTTCCTCCCGGCCGGCCTCCGCCTCCGGGACCTCCGCCGGGACCTCCGCCGTTACCGCCGGTATAGCTGCTCAGCGTCACGCTGCTGCCGCCCGAAACGCTTGCGCCGGAGTAGGCGTAGCCGTTCAGGATACTGCTTCCGCTGGCGCTCACGCCGGATTGGAGACTGGTGGAACCGGAGGTGGAAACTACCATGGTGGTTGTCTTCAAGCTGCTCGGGGTCTTGAAGGCGAAGGTCCCGTTATCTCCGCTCAGTGCGTACCAGGTGTTGGTGCTGGCTGTAGCGGAGTAGCAGGTCTGGCTCAGACTCGCGCCGTTCTCCAGACCGCCGATAGCGACAAGCATGCCGCCTTGTACATACAGCGTCTTGCCGCCTTCGGTATTGGCATCAATTGCTACTTCGGGCGAAGAAGCACCGATGGCATAGACTACGCCGCCTTTGATATAGCAGTTGCCGTTGGCGTCCAGACCGTCGTTGCCGGTAGAGTAGGCCATCACATAACCGCCGGAGATAGTCAGATCGCCTGTCGCGTTGATGGCGTCGTCATATGCCTGCGCATAGATATAGCCGCCGCTGATGGTGATGGTGCCCTTTGCCTCAATGCCTTCCGGCGTGTTGCTGCTGGACGAACCGCTGCAGATGACGCTGGTCGTGCCGCCGCTTATCTCTATATTGCCGTACGCTAAGATACCTTTGTCGCCGCTGGTCACATAGACGGTGCCGCCGGTGATGACGACGGATGAGGTGTCGCACTGGATACCTTCGCCCGCAGCATGGATGGTCAGTGTGCCGTCATTGATGATGATACCGTCGTTGGCGTGCAGACCGTCGCTGCCGTTAGCTGTCAGGTTGATGCTTCCTGTGCCCGAGCAAAGACGGATGTAGTCGTCGCTCGCTACGGCGTGTTTGTAGTTGCCCGTGACGTTCAGCGTGCCCGAACCGGAGAAGCATATCTGTCCCTCGCTGAAGAAAGCCGCCTTGCGGTCTTCGGTGCTTGATGCGTACGACGAACCGTCCGTCAGCGTGTTGGTGCCGCTGATGACGGCGTAGCAGGTCTTCGAACTCTGGCTGTTGACGGCCGGACCGTCGGAGCAGCTCAGCGTCAGACCTTCGAACGAGAGTTGGTATTTGTAGTCGCTGTAGATACTCAGCTGACCGGTACCCTCGCCGCTCACGGCGTACTCGATGTTTTTGGCTGTGGAGCTCACGCTCACATAGCCGTTGCTGTTGCTTACCGTCACGCCATCCGCACTGCCTGTCACGGTCGCACTCGTGCCGCTCCAGACGATATGGATGGTGGAGTTTACACGGTACTCGGATACGAAATCCGAAGTGTCGTCGCCGTAGTTGGTGGCTGTGTTGGTGGCGCTGCCGGAACTGCTTTCTTCGGCGTCATTGCCGGAGCAGCCCGCGAATAACAGACAGGTTAATGCTGCTGAGAAGAATACATGCAAATATCTCATAACTAATACCTTTAGGATGGTCGAATAGTTTAATTGACTGCAAAGATACACTAAAATTACAGATTATGCAAGCAAATATGTCTTTTTGCTAACAAAATGAAAGAAATTATTAAGAATTTACTCTTTCCGCTTCCTGTATTCTGAAGGGCGCATCCCTGTCTGCCGTTTGAAGAAGTAGCAGAACGTGGCGTTTTCCGTAAACCCTAATTCATATGCTACTTGCTGCACGGTCATGTCGCAGTGGGTGTCTAACAGCCGTTTGGACTGTTCCGTCAGCATCTCCGAGATCCATTCGCTCGGCGTCTTGCCGGTCGTGCGGTGGATGCTCAGCGAGAGGTGTTTGGGAGTCAGATGGAGCTGTTCGGCGTACCAGATTAACGTGTGATGGCGGTTATAGTGTGTCAGCAGCAGGTCGTAGAACTGGTTGAATAGTTGTTCACCGCGTGTGTTGGCGGTTGTCGCAGTCTTCTCCCCCCTGTAGCGCGTGAGCGCGTAAAACAATATATCCAACATGTTTTCGAGCATGGCCGCACGTCTCGGATGTTCGATTTCGCATAAATGCCGGAGTACCTGTACGATGTCGTGTACATGGACGAACTGCTCTTCCGTCAGCGTGAGAGCCGGATGGTTGTGGTATTTCTGGTAGTCGATGAACGACTCGCGGTGAATAAGCCCCTTGTACATGGCGGGAGATATAATAATCAGGGTGGCGCGGTAGTCCGGAGAGACGGTGCTGTAGGAGAAGATATGGTTTGGCAGCGTCACGCCTACATCACGCCGCTCAAACCACCGCGGCAGCAGATCGTACATGAAATCGGCTCTGCCCTCCAGACATATGCCGATGACCAGATTGTCCGACTGAAAGGGTCTCTCGCCGCTCGGAAGAGACTTCACTTCGGTCACTACTACCCCTTGCCGGTCAATGTGCTCTTGGAAATGAATAGGGTGTTGGCTGTAATTTTCCATAAGTGCCTTTTTGGTAATAATCGGCTGCAAAGATAGTACTTTTTTTTCATACTACCAAATAAAATACGCCTTTTTGCTAATATTTCCCCATTTTTATGTAACGCGGATATGCGGAAAAAGCAGTACCTTTGCAACCGATTTTAGATAACCAACCGTTTAAATGATATGATATGAAACGAAGTCTGTTTATTTTGGCAGTAGCGTTATGTTCCCTCGTGGCGCAGGCTGCGGACTATCCTTATCTGGTGTTCACCAACACCGGCGGGACATCTACGGTGATGGATGTGTCGAACCTGACGCTTGCCGTCAGCGGCTCCTCGCTCCAAGTGACAAACACCGACGGCACCGCCTCTTTCACGCTGACCGACTTGGCGAATATGCAGTTCTCCAAGGACGGCAGTACGGTATCCGCTCTTGAGAACGTGATTGACGCCGGTGCGGCGGTGGAGCTGTTCTCCATGACGGGCGTAAGCCTCGGACACTTTAACACCCTCCTGGAGGCGGTATCTGTTACGGGCGTGGGCGCGTACGTAATTAAACAAGGTAACAACACGCAAACCATTGTACTGAAATGAAAAGAATATCAACGATAATAACCCGACCGATACTATTAGGTCTTTTGTCCTTATTCCTTATTCCGTTTCAGCCCAGACCATCAACGTGCAGGTGGGTAATGTGACCTACCTCTTCCCCGCTTCGCAGGCGGGCGTAATGCCTTTCTCGGACGGTACTACGCTCACGGCGATGGGCAAGTCCTTCACGCTCAGCGAAGTGGATAAGATGTGGGTGGACGAAACAGCCGTAACGGACTCCACCGTTACTATCGCCTATAACGCTTCCTCTGCGGCGGTCACCGTGGCGGGAAACATCGCCAAATATGTCACCGTCTCCCTCAGCGGCGCGCATGTCTCTATTGCCCAGAGCAGCGACTTGGCTACGGAAATCACCTACGCCCTCAGCGGCACTTCCGCCAACGGTTCGCTTACACTCGCCGGTTCGTACAAGTGTACGGTCTCGCTGGCAGGTGTGACGCTCACCAACCCCTCCGGCGCAGCCATCAATATCACCAACTCCAAGCGCATCCAACTCTCCGCCAAATCCGGCACGACGAACACCCTTACTGACTGCGCTTCGGGTTCGCAGAAAGCCTGCATCTACAGCAAGGGACAGCTCCAGCTGCAAGGAAACGGCACGCTCAATGTCACCGGTAACACCAAGCACGGCATCAAGTCCGCGTCGTATATCTCCGTCAAGAACCTGACGCTGAACATCACTTCGACGGTGGGCGACGGGATTAACTGCGAGGAGTATATGGAGATCAAGAGCGGCACGCTCACCCTCTCCGGCATTGGCGACGACGGCATCCAGTGTGACCTCGGCGGAACGGCTTCCACGGGTATCACAACGGACCATGAGGACGAAGACACCGGTAATATCTACCTCTCCGGCGGTACGGTTAATGTGAATTGTGAATACAAGGGGATCAAGGCGGCCGGAGATCTGGAGATCACGGACGGGGATATTCATGTCGTCTCCAATGCTTCTGCTTCTTCTAACGGCAATCACTGGGGCGGCAGCAGTTCGACCACCAGTGCTCCCGAAGCGATTGAGGCAAAAGGGGCGGTTTCCATCAGCGGCGGACAGATATATGCTTATTCGGCGGACGATGCAATCAATGCCGGAGGCACACTCACTATTTCCGGAGGAATGGTTTATGCCCATTCTACATCCAATGACGGAATCGACTCCAACGGCAACTGTTATATCAAGGGCGGTCTGGTCTATGCCGTTTCAGCTTCCTCGCCCGAAGTGGGTATTGATGCCAATACCGAAGGCGGCTATAAACTCTACGTGCAGGGTGGCACGATAGTAGCTATAGGAGGTCTGGAGAGCGGGGCAAGCCTCTCGCAGTCCTGCTATTCCACAGGCTCCTCTTCCTCCGGCGGAGGTCGCCCCGGTGGAGGCGGATGGGGGGGCAGTAGTACTTCCTCTTGGACCGCCAATACATGGTACGCCCTTACGGTCGGCAGCACCACCTTTGCCTTCAAGACTCCTGCTTCGGGAGGCTCGGCGATGGTTGTCTCCGGTGCCTCGACACCGACCCTCAAATCCGGCGTGACAGCTTCCGGCACAAGTATCTTTGACGGAGTAGGCTATTACCCGGCTACTGTCTCTGGCGGTTCATCCGTTACCCTCTCTTCCTATTCAGGAGGTAACTCCGGCGGTGGTCCCGGTGGCGGAGGATGGGGGTGGTAACCTCCCCCTCCCCCTGTGGGGAGGCCGGGTGGGGTTATTTCCTTATCTTTCTGTTTCACCCTCGGCATACATGCCGAGTCCTGTCCTTCCCGCCTTGCTCTTGTTCCACACCAAAAGCGCGTGATTAGCGCGTGATAAGCGGGTTGTTAGCGCGTGATTACCGCGTCATTCCTGTCACGTTACCGGAACAAAACACACCTCGCAGATTCGCTCTGCTGGGGTGTGTTGTTGCCCTTCTTCTTTGTTTCTTCCTCTTTTGCAGTTGCAGTTTATTACCGCTCCTCACGGGGTAGCGAGAACTCGCACCCGCAATACCGCTGGTTGTAAAACTGATATTCCTTTAGCAACTGGTTCCGCCTTTCTTGCAGACCATCCTTCCGCCAGTTCTGTGCCCAGAACTGCACCCTTGTCCCTTGTACATTGTCCTTTGTCCCTTGTACATTGTCCCTTGTCCCTTGTACATTCTCCGAGGCTTTTAGCCCTGCGGCATTGATTTGCTCTAAGTTCTTCCATCGCGAAGAGGCGAGGGTGGTGGCGAAAAAACCGATTCCCAACTCCTCTGCTTTACGGGCAGTTGCTTGCAGCCGGTGGTAGAAACACGCCTCGCACCGTTTACCACGTTCCGGCTCGTTCTCTAATCCCGTCACGGCGCACCTCCATGCCGCATGCGCCCGCTCATAAGCTCCCTCGTCAATCCATTTCACCCCGAGACTCTCGGCATGACGTTTGCTCTCGTTCTTGCGGCGCTCGTATTCCTCATACGGGTATATATTCGGATTGTAATAATAGATCACCGGCTCTATCTCATGTGCCAGCAACCATTCCACAATCGCACTCGAGCACGGCGCGCAGCACGCATGAAGCAGCACTTTCTTGCAACCCTCCGGAACGATGATATTCGCTTGTTTTGCCATTTCTTACATGTTCAGTTGTTCAAATTCGGTGCAAAGGTACAAAAAAAATCGCACATACGCAAGACCGGCACGCAATTTATATACACATACGCGCACACGCGTACCCTATTATTATATTATAAGAACTCCCAGAAACACCCCTAAAATGCCCGTTTTTGCCAATTTAAGCCATTAGAACATTTCTTAGCCAAAATTGGACAAAAATAAGATATATTGAAAATCAACATGTTACAAAGAAAGTGCATTTTTTAGTGCATTTTTTTGCAGAAATATTTGGTCATATCAAAAATTTGTACTACCTTTGCATCCGCTTTCGCTCAAAAACGGGGTTACACCTAAAGAGCTTAAGCAAAAACAGTGATCTTTGAAAGATTGTCTATTCATAACAAGATGTAGTACAAGAACTGTAAAAAAGTATCCGCCAAGTTTGGCGGATCAAGGTTCCCTAAAAATTCTACACTTGATAAATTCGATTATTCTGAGCTAAGTTATAATTTCTTTTACAACGAAGAGTTTGATCCTGGCTCAGGATGAACGCTAGCGACA
>CADBZO010000028.1 GCA_902799185.1 uncultured Bacteroidales bacterium
AATGCTTTGACGAGTTCACGGGAAAGCATTTCCAGAAAGTGATGGCCGAGCTCCATCTTACAAAGGATGACATGCAGGATGTGCTCAGGGAGATTCGGAAGCTCAATCCTTCTCCAGGGGGACAGATTGACGATTCCTATGAGGACCAGACCCAGCAGGTGATTCCCGATTTCCTTCTAGATTACAAGGCGGGTGAGTTCATCCTTTCGATGCCGAGATTCTCGGTCCCCGAGCTTCGGATCAATCGCAAGTATGCCGATATTCTCGAAAGCAGCAAGACTTCCCAGCAGAAGAGCGAGAAAGAGGCTGCAACCTTTGTCAAGCAGAAAATCGATTCGGCAAAATGGTTCATTGAAGCCCTCCGCCAGCGGCAGAATACTCTAGAGAGTACAATGAAGGCTATTATCGAATATCAGCACGATTTCTTTGTGGATGGGGATGAGAGCAACCTTCGCCCTATGGTGCTCAAAGATATTGCCGAGATGACGGGATTTGACATATCCACGATTTCCAGGGTTGTCAACAGCAAGTGGATTGAGACCCATTTCGGAGTCTTCCCGCTCAAATACTTCTTCTCGGAAGGAATGACCAACGCCGAGGGAGACGAGATATCTACACGCGAAATCAAAAAGATTCTGCAAGAACTCATTGCTGCCGAGGACAAACGCTCTCCACTCACGGATGAGCAGTTAGTAGATGCTCTGGGCGAGAAAGGATACCCCATCGCCAGACGAACAGTAGCCAAATACCGAGACCAGACAGGTATCCCGGTAGCACGGTTGCGGAAGACATTATGAAACCATTAGCCGACATATTAGCCCGAGCGATAAGCATAATGCTCTACCCGCTTTTTATACCTACCTACGGCGTAGCGCTCTTTTGCTATGTCTTCTCGGTATATCTGCGTTTTGTATCACTCGGGTGGTCTCTCGTAGCGGTCATCGGGACACTGGTGCTCACCTGTGTCCTTCCTATCACGGCCATTGGTATCATGATCCGTTCCGGCAAGGTATCAGACTTAGAGATAACTGACTCCACCCAACGCACCATGCCCTATATCTACACGATCTTCGGCTTCAGCTGTTGGAGCTATCTGATGATAACTATTCTCCATGCGCCGCGGTTCATGGGATGGGTAGCTGTAGGCGCTACAGTAGCACTCGGCCTTGTAGCCCTCATCAACCGATGGTGGAAGATCAGTGCGCATCTCACCGGCATGGGCGGACTCTTCGGCGGGTTGATGAGTTTCTATTTGGGAATAGGCATGATGCCCTCATGGGGTATGCCGGGTCTCTTGCTCACCCTCTCCTTACTACTCATGTACGCGCGAGTGCGCGTAAACGCTCATACGCCCGCACAGGTATGCGCAGGATGGTTGCTGGGTATTACATGTACCTTTATCCCCTATTGTATCTACCAATATGTCGTATAAGATCCGTATATATATCATTCTCTTTCTCGGCCTTACATTGTGTGGGAGCGCACGAGCACAGGAGTTAGGCAATGAGACCAGCATCTCGCTTCTCACCTGTGCGCCCGGCGAAGCGCTTTACGAACGCTACGGCCACACAGGAATACGTATATACGACCCCGCACAAGAGTTGGATATCACCTTCAACTATGGTATCTTCGATTTCAACACCGACCATTTCTATTGGAAATTTGTCAAAGGAGAGACCTGGTATGAATTAGGCTACAGTTCCACCCGATGGTTTCTCCACGAATACGAGCAAGAGCACCGTCCGGTCTATGAGCAGGTTCTCAACCTCACCTCCGCACAGCGGGATGAACTCATCAAAGCACTGCTCACCAACTACCGCCCCGAGAACCGCAAATACCTCTATAACTTCGTCTTCGACAACTGCGCCACACGGCCGTATATCCTGATACGCAGTGTATTAGGCGACAGCCTCATCTCCGGCTATACCGGTAATACCGGCGTTACCTACCGCTGCTTCATCCGCCATTATACGGGTGCGCTCTCATGGTCCAACGCCGGTATCAATCTGCTCTTTGGTCCCAGGGCTGACAAACCGATGAGTTCCGAAGAACGGCTCTTCCTGCCCGAAGAATTGATGTATTTCATGCAACAGGCGCATCTACCGGACGGAACGCCGGTAGTAAGCCGTGGCGAGATAGCACCGTTTGCGACCAGCTCTACTCCATGGTACGTTTCCTGGCCGCTCGGTCTCGCAGCGTATTTCGTAGTAGTATTCCTCTTCAGTCTCTATGACCGTAGCCGCCGACATTGGTCATGGGGAGTAGAACTGGCAGCCGGCATCCCGTATGTACTGCTGCTGGCAGTGGTGGCATTCCTTACGTTTTTCTCCTGTCATCCGTTGGTTGGATTCGGGTGGCGGTTATTGATTATTCCTCTTACCCATTTATGCGCAAGACTTATCTATATTATACGTTGATCCTCCTGGCGGGGGCAATGAGTGTGACAGCGACACCGCGGCTGACAGTAGTGGCTGTTGTGGACGGAATGACGACAGAGAACCTGACGATGCTTCGTCCGTACTGGCAGCAAGGCGGTTTGCGGACGCTGAGTGAAGAAGCTTTTCAGACCTCTGTCAACTATCCCCATCTGGTATATGGCGGCAATGAGACGACGGCCACACTCATGACCGGCACTACGCCTGACAGACATGGTTATACCATGGATACGTATTTTCTGCGCCGTGACCGAAAACAGCACGCAATGTTGGAAGACAACGAGGTTTCAGGTATCGGTACGCAGGCGCACCTGTCACCGCGCGCACTTCTCTCGCTGACAATGACTGACCGCATGAGACTCCGTCATCCGCAATCGAAGATCTACGCTGTCGGTATTCACCCCGAGACAACGGTTCTTTTAGCCGGTCACTCGGCAAACGCCTGCTGCTGGTTAGATAGCGACCTACACCAGTGGGTAGCAACTACAGCATATAGCGAAGGGCTGCCTACAGCTGCTTATGAACAGAACAACAGCGGACGTATCGCTACCTTGGCGGCACGGCAGTGGCTGCCACGCATGGACATACCCGCCTACTCGGCCCCTACTCCACAAGAGCGGAAAAAGGGCTTTAGTTATGAGGTGAACGAGGTTTTCCCTTATGCGCCGGAGGCGAACACATTGGTGATTGATCTGGCACTCGCTCTCCAGCAGTCAGAAAAGATGGGTACAGATGCTACACCGGATTTGCTGATGCTGCAACTCAACACCCTCTCTCCCCAGGCGCAGTCCGACCGGATAGCCAGTGCCGAACACGAAGACATGTATCTTCGCCTCAATCAGGACTTGGGTTTTCTCATGGAGCAGTTGGATCGCCGCATAGGACGTGCCAACTATCAGATACTGGTGGTAGGAAGACCTGTTCTCGGTACTGCAGCTCAGACACTGAGCGATATCCATATGCCGGTACAGCAATTCAATGCAGACCGTGCTGCAGCGCTGACCGGCACATATCTCATGGCATTATACGGTCACGAACGATGGGTGGACGGCGGCTATGGCCAGTCTGTCTATCTCAACCGCACGCTCATCGAGCAGAAACGGTTGAGTCTGGAAACTATCCAACGCCAGGTAGCCAATTTCCTGATGGATTTTGAGGGGGTGCAGATAGCTATGCCGGGATACGAAGCGATGCGATACCCGATGCTATGCACCACCCTGTGCAAGCGCCATACAGGCGATGTGGTATTTCTCCTACAGCCGGGATGGCAACTCATGCAGAGTGACAATAGCGCCATTGACCACGTGATTGACGACGCACCGGCATCGCCCATAATGTTATGGAGCGGTACTATACGGACCATGCCGCAAGGCACAATCAACGCTACAGACATTGCCGACCTCATTTTCTGAAATCATTAATAATACATATAAAACCATGTTACTTTACGAAATCAAAGTTAATTACGAGCGCCAGACAGGCGAGGACAATCCGGGTAAAGTCAAAGAGACCTATCTGGTAGAGGGTGTTAACTGCGCCGATGTAGAAAACCGTCTGATGGAGGAAATCAAACCTTTCATCTTTGGTGATTGCGAAGTGTCGAGTTGCAAGAAAGTGCAGTACTTTGACATATTCCCGAACGAGGGTAGTGAATATTGGTATAAAGCACGCGTAGAGATGATAACTATTGACGGCGACAAAGAGACGCGTAAAGCAGTTTCCGTACTGGCTCAGGCGAACACGCTGGATGACGCGGTTCATGCCCTCAAGCAATATCTCTCCTCGCTTGATTGCGAGATTATCTCGGTGGCCAAATCGCCGGTTATGGATTTCCTTCGTGCCGTACAATAAGCCATGCCGCTGCAATTTGACATACGAGCTATTCTGAGGAGCAAAGCTCCGAATGCCCATGTGCCGGAGTTTCTCATCCGATACCTGGAGCGTATCGCGCATGTGAAACAGATGAACACATTCTTGCGCAAGTACCCTGATTTGCGCGGCTATGATTTCATCCGCGTCGTCATTTCGGAGGAGTTGGGCTGCTCCGCCGCCATTCATGGTACGGAAAACATCCCGACGGACGGACGGCCTGTGATTTTTGTATCCAACCATCCGTTAGGTGGTTTGGACGGGATGATCATTGCCCGGATGATTCACGAAGCGCGGGCGGACAAACGCGAGTTGAAGGTGATAGTAAACGAGTTGCTGATGTTTATGGAGCCTATCGCCGATCTTTGGGCACCGGTGAACAAGACCGGTCGTCTCACCCGCGAACAGGCAGAGGAACAACAACGCATGTGGGCCTCTGAAACGGATGTGCTCACCTTTCCTGCCGGAGCCTGCAGCAGGCTCCAGCGTATCAACGGTCATTGGACAATACAGGACTTGGAATGGCAAAAGAACTTCGTCCAGCGTGCACGGGAGTACCAACGCGACGTAGTGCCCATTTATTTTGAAGGACATAACAGCCGTTTCTTCTACATACTGGCGTATCTCCGCAAACTGCTGCACATCAAACTCAACATAGAGATGTTATACCTCGTGGATGAGATGTACGGCGCGTATGGCAAGCACTTCACCGTACATGTTTTGCCTCCTATTCCTTATTCCACTTTTGACACTTCCAAGACACCCAAAGAATGGGCTCAATACGTTAAATCAATCATTTATAATTATAAGCAATGAAAGCAATTATACCCCCTGTGGAGACATCACTTCTGGAGCGTGAGTTAGATGGTCATCTGCTTCGCCCTACCAACAAGGCGGATAATCTCATTTATGATATTACGGCGCATGAGTGCCCGTCCGTAATGCGGGAGATAGCGCGTCTGCGCGAAATCAGTTATCGTGACGGCGGCGGAGCAACCGGCCGGGAGATGGATATGGATGAGATGGACACGATGGACAAGCCCTATCACCAGCTCATCGTCTGGGATCCCGAGCACCGTCAGATTGTAGGCGGATACCGTTACCTCCTCGGCTCCGAAGCCGAATTGCGGAACGGTCAGCCCTTTATCACCTCTGCCCACCTCTTCCATTACTTCGACCGCTTCATCCGCGAATACCTGCCTATTGCCGTGGAGTTCGGACGGGCGTTTGTACAGCCTGCCTACCAGACACGCGAGATGGGAGTCAAGGCGCTCTTTGCCCTTGATAATATCTGGGACGGTATCGGCGCACTGATATATAACCACCCCGAGCTGCGGTATATGTTCGGCAAGGTAACAATCTATCCCGATTACAACGCTACGGCACGTGAACTGATATACCATTATCTGGATCGCTTCCATCGCGGCGACAAGTCGCTTATTGCACCTTACCGGGAGCAGCCTATTATGGATATCCCTACTCCTTTTGAGGACGGGGATCTGGCGCAGAACTACCATCTGCTCCAGCACGCCGTACGCGAGCAAGGCACGGTCATTCCCCCTATGTTCACAGCCTATCTCAACATAACCAATGACTTGAAGTTCTTCGGAAATGCCATCAACGATGAGTTGGCTAACGTCTATGAAACAGGTATTATGGTAGATTTGGAAACTGTCTATCCCGAGAAGAAAGAACGCTATATCGCTCCTTACGTACAATGGCTCAGCAATCGCAAATAACCCATAACCTCGCAGAGGTTCGTACACATATCCCTTCCTCCGTCACGTTGGTATGCGTCAGCAAGTACCAGCCTGTAGAAGCTATTCGCGAGGCGTATGAAGCCGGAGAACGACATTTCGGCGAAAGCCGTGTACAGGAACTCAAGACCAAGATCCCTGCCCTGCCGGCGGATATACACTGGCATTTCATCGGCCATCTCCAGACCAATAAGGTACGCGACCTGCTCAAACTCCGTCCGTATCTCATCCATTCCGTGGACTCGCTCCATCTGCTGCAGACGATCAACGACGAGGCAGCCAAACAGGGCTTCGTACAGGATATACTGTTAGAGGTACATGTAGCCCGGGAGATGACCAAATCCGGCTTCTTACCCGAGGAGATAAACGAGCAAATGGTACATGCCCAATCGGTACATTACCCGAATGTGCGCATCTGCGGTCTCATGACAATGGCTACGAACACGGATGACGAGAGTGAAATCCGCCGGTGCTTCATGCAAATCAGCGATTTGAAATCTCAAATCTCCCTTGGGGACTGCGTTCTCTCCATGGGCATGAGCGAAGACTACCGTATTGCTATAGACTGCGGTGCCACAATGGTTCGTATAGGCTCAACTATCTTCGGAGAACGCGCCGGCAACGAAGCATTCTTAATGCGGAACGGTCAACATATACGTGCAGTATTTTTTGACCAGGACGGTATTCTCTTTGACTCGATGCCGTATCATGCAAAGGCATGGGAGAAAGCGATGCAGGAGAATGGCATTCCATATACCGCCATGGAGTGTTACCTCAACGAAGGCCGCACCGGTTCGGGTGTTATTCAGGAGATATACGAACGCTTGCATGGCACAAACGCCCCGCAAGAACTCATTGATAGGATTTACAGCACGAAATCCGACTATTTCTTGGAACTCACAGGCGGCCAACTGCCGCCGCTCGTGCCCGGTGTACGAGATGTACTGCAGTTCCTGCATTCCCACGGAGTACAATGCTGGGTAGTCACCGGCTCCGGTCAGCGCAACCTCATCAATAATCTCAACGAGACTTTTGACGGTGTGTTTACCGGTATCATATCCGCTTTCGATGTGCAATATGGCAAACCCAACCCGGAGCCGTATCTCAAAGCCTGGGAGCGGTCTGGTTTTAAGAAAGAGGAGTGTTTCGTAGTGGAAAACGCTCCGCTGGGTGTCCGGGCTGGTAAGGGTGCCGGGCTATACGCGATTGCCGTAAACACAGGTATTCTCCCGGATTCCGCACTTGCCGAAGAAGGTGCGGATAAGATTTTCCCGAATATGGCAGCACTCTTGGCATGGTTGAAACAATGAATACAAAATCCCATTTTGCGTTAGTCACCGGTGCGTCGTCCGGTATCGGTCTGGCGCTCGCGAAAGGTCTTGCTGCGCGCGGGTTCAACCTCCTTATCGTCAGCAACGTAGAAGAGATACACTCTACTGCGGAGGGGCTGCGAGCCACTTATCCGGCGATAGAGGTACTTCCGTTAGTGATGGATCTGAGCCGGCAGTCCTCCGCGCGCGAACTATACAACTATACGCGTGCGCAAGGAATAGAAGTGGAGGTGCTGGTGAATAACGCCGGTGTTTACCACGACTGCGATATACTGGACGACAGCGAGGCATTCACAGAGCTGATCATGAACCTGCATATGCATACCCCCGCTATGTTGTGCTATCTATTCGGCCAAGAGATGCGTGAGCGCAAGCACGGCTATATCCTCAATGTCTGTTCCGTAACCAGCAAGATAGTAGCGCAACGGCTGGGCACCTATGCCTCCACCAAATCGTTCCTGGCGGCCTTCACCCGGTCGCTGCATATAGAGCTGAAGCCTTACGGCGTTTATGTAACCAATGTCAGTCCGGGAGCCGTGGATACGGGACTGTTCAGCATTCCTCAATGGGTGACCAAAGCGGGCAGATGTTTAGGTATCATCGCTTCGCCCGAGATGCTTTCTCGAAGAGCGCTCCGCGCACTATTCCACGGGCGGAGCAAAGTCACTGTTCCTGCCGTATTCTGGCATCTGCTGACGTTTGTCATTCTCCTTATTCCTACGTGGATGCTACGTCTCATCCGCAGACTCGGCTGGTTCTGATGTACGTTCATCTGGATTGCAATAATTTCTTCGTCAGTTGCGAGTTGGTCTCGCGACCGGAACTGAAGGGCACTCCTGTTGTCGTAGCCAATAACAACGATAACGGCGGGGGAATCATACTTGCTCTGAATCAGGAAGCGAAAGCGGTCGGCTTGAAGCGCGGCAATCCTATTTTCCAAGTCAAACAACTCATTGAGACCCACCGCGTGACCATCATTGATGTGCACCACCACCTCTACCGTGATATCTCCCACCGCATCATGGATCTGGTTCGCGAGACAGAGATGGTCCTGAATTTCGTACAGTATAGCGTAGATGAGTTCTTCGGCGAGATGCCTGACGACGACCCTGTAGCACTGAGAGGCTATTTGCAGCAGCTCAAGGAGATGATTTTGGACAAGGCCTCCATCCCCGTCAGCTGTGGGGCCGGACAGAGTTACACGCTTGCCAAAATCGCGACCCATTTCGCAAAACGCTATCCCGGTTACCGCGGGATATGTATCATGGGTCCTGACAAACGGAAGAAAGCGCTCTCCCTTCTGCCCATCGAAGAAGTATGGGGTATCGGTCGCAGAAGAGTGAAAAACATGCAGGCGAACGGTATTAAGACAGCATTGGATTTTGCTCTTCGGAACGAGAATACGCTCCGTAAGTATTATGGCGTGACCGCAGCCAGAACATGGAAAGAGCTGAACGGAATACCGGCTATCACACTGGCGAGCCATGAGAAACAGAAATCCATCATGTACAGCCGCACGTTTGCTGGGATGACCTCCAGCATAGAGGTTCTCCGACGCGAGTTGAGCAATTACGCCGTAGCTGCTACAAGACGCCTGAGGGTGCAGAAAGCATTATGCCGGACAGTGACCATTTTCCTGGCAACCAACCGCCATCGCAATGACCTCGCGCAATATACCAATGAGGCTACTCTCCGGCTTCCTACCGCTACGGACGACTCCTCGCAGGTCATCGCTGCCATGATGCACCTCCTGCAAAAGATATATCTGCCTAACTACCAGTACAAGCAGGCGGGCGTCATTCTCGGGGACATACAGCACTCCGACTCAATCCAACTCGATCTCTTTGTCCAGAACCAGTCACAGGATATAGAACGCCATCGACGGCTCATGAGAGCTATCGATGGCATCAACTCCAAATACGGCAGCAACCGGGTTCGTTTCGCTGTCCAGGGCCGTGACGCTCAGGACGAACAGCCAGCCGGTTTCATGCGCCCCAGGCGTATAGAAGACGATCAGTCCAAGTAATAATCCACGGTGGTAACTACGCGCACGTGTTTGATCCACGGCTGATATTGGTCATTCTCGATAGAGAACTGGCCCTGGCTGGCGCGACGGATAGAACCGAGCGAGCACTGCGCATCGTCTGCGAACTTCTGCGCTACGGCACGGGCGTTCTGCGTAGCCTCTTCAATCATAGCCGGCTTGAGTTCGGGCAGACCGTTGTACTGGTAGTCCAGATCCCACTTGTTGGAAGAAACGATGATACCTTCCTTGAGCAAGTCCGCTTCCTTGCCTTGGGAAGCAATGACCAGTTTCACTTTGTCTGTAGATACAATGATGGAAGTGCGGAGGGTATAGCGGTACTCCGGACGGTTGTTGCCGTAGTAGTTCTCCCAGTTGTTGTCCACCGAAATCGGTCCCTGGCGAAGGTCGCTCTCCTCGAATCCCAGTGCGAGCAAGTGTTTCTTCACTTTCTCCGATACATTGCTGATCTGCTGATAGAGCGACGGCAGATCATTGCCGTTCCATGCGAACGAAAGCGGCCATACTACGTAATCCGCCTCCACCTCACGGGTACTCAGTCCTTTTACGGTCACTGCGCGGTCTTTGTCAGCGAACTTGCTGATACCGCAATAGACGAACAAGCCTGCGAGGCTCAGTCCGAGCGCAACCAATGCGCCTGCTAATACATTATTTTTCATACGCATTTATTAGTTTTGAAATGTCTGTTTCTTCTTTTGCACTGCAAAGTTACTGCTTTTTTATGACATATGCAAATTATTTCTGATTTTTCAGCATATAAGACGCAAGTAAGGGTCTCGTAAGACTCAAGTAAGACTTCTGTCGGAGTTAAGTCGGACTTAAAATTGCTATATTCATCCTACAAAATGCAAGAATTTATCATTTTTTTGCAAAAATATTTGGTCATATCAAAAAAAAGCAGTACCTTTGCACTCGGTTTTGAAAACAAGACCGCTTAGGGTGCTATCGTCTAGTGGCCTAGGACAACGGCCTCTCACGCCGTAAACCCCGGTTCGAGTCCGGGTAGCACTACAAAAAAGGAACGCTCTCGCGTTCCTTTTCCTTTTCTACTTGTGGCTTTCTACTTATCGTGTTTGTGTTCGTAAACTGCTTCGTCCACATTGATGATGTAGTCGCCCATCTTCTCGAGTTCAAGGATAATATCCATATAATTGACACCGGTGGTGTAGTCGTACTCATGCTCGGTGATGGATTGCATGTTTTGGTTCTTGAGTTCGTCGCGGAAGTTATTGATTTCGTTCTCCATATTGGTCATCTCGAAGAACTCGTCCTGCGTAATGGTCCCGCGTTCGAGTGCATCCACCATCTTTGCCTGCGCACCGGTGAGGAGATAAATCATCTGCTCGACGTTCTTCTCCTGATCCGCCGTAAAGGTGATATTGCCGTCGTGCTTGTGGCGGATATACCGCGAGAGGTTGTAGTTGGCGTCGCCCACGGACTCCAGTTCGCTGACGATACGGAGCATCTTGTGTACCTCGTGCTTGGACTGGTCGGACAGACGGCCGTCGGCTACTTGGTTGAGGTATTGCGCTATCTCGTATTCCATTCGGTCGCAGATTCCTTCGTATTTCTCGATACGCGAGAAGATCTTGGTGAATTGGGTGTTGTCCTTCTCGTAGAAGAGCTCATGTACCATACCTATCATGCGTTGCGCACGGAGAGCGAAGACATGTACCTCTTTCCATGCCTGGAGAATAGAGAGCTCGGAAGTGGACATCAGACCGCCGGAGATGAACTTGAGCTGGCTGTCCGTATCTTTCTGCTCCGGTTTGGACGGGATGATAGTGCTCACTACGCGCTCTAAGACAGGTATGAACCATATAAGAATCATTGTGTTCGTTACGTTGAACGCCGTGTGGAAGGTAGCAAGAACGGCATTCAGTTTGTCCGGCGACACGTCAGACGGTACGCCCGGCGTGAAATCTACGCCCCACAGCTCACACACACCGCCTACAAACCAGCGGAAGACGCACAGCACCCATACGACACCGAAGAGGTTGAACACCAAGTGCGCCAGAGCCGCACGGCGTGCCTGCACCGAGGCGGAGAGTGCCACCACATTGGAGGTAATGGTAGTACCGATATTCTCACCCAGCACCAGCGCAATACCCATATCGACAGGCAGCACGTGGGTTGAGCAGAGCGTCATCGTGATAGCCATGATTGCTGCTGAGGACTGCACCGCAAAAGTCAGTATTCCGCCTACTAACAGATAGAGGAAATAGCTGCCGTAGCCCCAGGACGAAGTGGCAATGAAGAAATTGCGTACCGGCGCCATTTCGTCCAGATGCATGTCGGTGGCGTTGATCTTCAGGGTTGTCAGACCAAGCAGCATGAGCGACAGACCAATGAGGAAATCGCCGAGGTTGGCATTCTTCTTGGTGTAGATAAGCGCTACAGCCATTACGATAGTGGCATACACAACCAGTCGCAGATCAAACGATCCGCCGCCGAGTACCATGATCCATGCCGTGAAGGTCGTACCGATGTTGGCACCCATAATGACGGAGATAGCTTGCGCCAGCGAGAGAATACCCGCCGAGACGAAACTGACGGTCATGACCGTTGTAGCCGTGGATGACTGAACCGCCGCGGTAATAAACGCTCCGGTGAGCACGCCCGAGAAACGGTTGGTGGTCATCGTGCCAAGCACGTTGGACAGCTTGCTACCTGCCATCTTCTGCAGGCCTTCACTCATCACCTTCATTCCGTACATCAGCATCGCTACGGAACCGATGAGTGTGATAATCTGGAGTAATAAAGTCATATAGATTGTTTGCTATTTTCGCACATATACGAATTTGGGTGCAAAGATACTGCTTTTTTTTGATATATGCAAGAGAGGAAGGTATTTTCTGCGGCAAATTTAATTTGCCGAGAAAGGAAGAAAGGGACAGCCTGCTCGGATGAGGAGCAGGCTGGAGTGAATGTTGCTCGGCAAATGTGCCGAGAGTTAAACCGACACATCGGGTTATCGGGGGATTGAGAAGGCAAAAGGGGAACAGGGCACAGATACAGCAGAAGACCGGACAATCAGGAGATACTATTCGTTTATTTTCGTTTGTGCGTCAATTTATAGAAAGTCGCACCAAAATCAGCGATTAGAAGATTCCATTGTTTGCAAGTAGTGAGCATACATCTTGACAATGGTTTAAGGTAAGGGAAAATATACAAAAGATTTGCTCTATTAGTACTATACAAGTTAAAAAATTTCTTACGTTCTGCGTGACTTGTTCGGAACAAGTCTAATACAAATGAGTTAAAGTATCTACAGACTAATTGCATACAAACATCTCTTAATTCTCTGTCAGGAATTGTAGGTGCGAAGTCCAGTACATCTTTTCCCGCAATAAAGGCATATTGGTATATGTATTCAGCAGGGCGTTTGGCATTGTATTCTTCAGTTATAGATTCCGAATTTATACGATAACAATATCCTACCTGATTTGTAGCAAGAACTTTTGTGGCAGAGAACAATGCTTTAGCAGGTGGAACGGTATCTTCCCATAAGAGTTTTTCGGGGAAGAATATCTTATTGTCAATCAAATAATCTTTACGATATATATAACTCCACTGGTAGCCGAAAATATAGTACACATAACCGGTACCAAAAGTTTGTTTAATGTATGACAAACCATCCTGACATTTTGTTAATTGAGGATGTGTTTTTCCTTCGCTAACGATGTCATTATTGCAATTCACTCGTACAAAGTTAAATGCCAACACATCAGGACGGTGTTTTTTGCATAAATCAACAAAATCAGGTAAACTATTTTCGGTTATCAAATCATCCGAATCAACAAACCAGATATATTGCCCTTTTGCGTGTGCCAATCCTATGTTTCGGCACCCTCCGGGGCGCATATTCTCATCATTCGTGATGAGAGAGAGATTCTTATGATGTTTCTGAAAATCCAATACCATCTCTCTTGAATGATCAGGAGAGCAATCATCTATGCAAATGACTTCGTAGTCATCCTCCGAAACGGGTTGTGAATAAATGCTCTCTAAGCATCTGCCAATAAATTTTTCTACCCTATAGAAAGGGATAATAAATGATAAGAACACCATACAAAAACGCGAATAACTTTTGTTATCCGTTCATTGAGGCCGTAGGAAATGCCTTGTCGTCAGATAAGCAATAGTTACTCGCGCTGTGTATAAATGCGCCCAACATGCCCATAGGACTTGCGTCCACGGGCATGGGCGAGTGAATATACACTCGTGAGCATCTACCCTCTTGTTTCTGAACGACTCTTGAAAGTTCCTACGTTCCAATGAATCAGAAAACAAGCGTGCAAACGCTGTTAATAATTTAATATGTTATCGCGCGTCGCTACGCGCGTTTCTCCGGTTTAGCGTCTTGGAGAAGGACGTGTATTTTACTTCGCCTATTGGTTGTTTTATGCCATAGGCGGGTGTTATTACATTGTTTGATACAAAGACACCGGTCCTTCGTGCCAGCGTTTGGTACTTTCCTGTTCCAATTGTTTATACATCGCAGAGGAATACACGCGGCGGATAGCTTCAATCGTACTGATATGCTCGTCCTCAACCAACATGTCTGCCACCCAACTTACTTTGAACGGCAGAAGCAGATACAGATTTTGTTGTGTGATCTCGCTCATGGCAGAATCTCCTTTGCTTTTACAAATGTCAAAGCTTTGAGTGCCTGTTCGGTATGGAACAGATACTGGTCCACTAAATCGTAGGTGCGCAGTTCTACAAGCAAGTTCTCCTTGCTCATCACGCCTCCTTCGTACAACGTAAAGCACGCATAAACACGGTCGTTGGCTACCGGACCGTACACCACATCGTAATTGTGAGTAAAGGTGCGGTTCAAGCGGTTATTCATTACGAACTCCAGCCACTCGTCTGTCGGTGAATCGAAAAAAGCGCAATGGTACTGTTTCACAACCTCCAAGTCCAATTCGTACTCATTGACATAGCCTTTTCGGACACCGCTGTCCCTCATGCGTTTGCGCACCCAGTCTTCCGCCTGTTTAGCGGAAGTAGTGGTATAGAAGCCTGTTCCGTAATCCAATGTGCGGATGGCTTGGCGTATCTCCGGCGTCGGGACGCGTTCTAAACTGCCGTGATAGACTCTCATTGCTTTCTTTTATTGATAAATTCGTCAATATCTTCCATAATCCACTGCGCACTTTGCGTGTGCAAGGGCTCGTAACCAGCTTCCAGATATTCCAAGACACCGTATTGGTCAAGGACGCGCATGGATTGCTCCCCCGTCAAGTGGTGTCGCTGTTTGTATTGCTCAATGCAAAAAGCAAGGAACAGTGATATTTCGTTACTTCGCGTGGCCATGTCTATGCAACTTTCGGCTACAAAGATACTGCATTTTTTTGAATTGTGCAAATATATTTGCAGAAATCGTTCGAGAGAGGGAGATTTTAATTACTTTTCACGATGGCTTTGTTCTCGAAGCCGTCTATATACATTTCCAGAGGCTTGTCGAGGCGGACATGACGGAGGAGATCGGTCTCGGCGAGAGCAGGCAGGGCATCGAGGACGGACTGGTCGTACGCATCCGTCAAGGGACGTGCCCACGGGTCCACGTTCATATAACCTACATTGAAAGAAGTCATGTTCTGGAAGAAATGGGAACCTTGGGACGGCTCGATGCGGAAGTTCTCCAGACTGCACTCGGCTATCGCTTTCGCCTCGCTGATGTCGCTCCATTGGACGGGCACACCGAGCGTGGGAATCTGCGAACCCCAGCGGCCGTAACCGATAAGCAGGTATTGCCGTCCTTCGGTACGCAGGCGGTTGTTCCACTCGCGGAGAGTAGCCGCCATCTCACGCGTACGGAGCACGTCGAATGCCTCTTTCTTCAGATAGATGATGTCCGTCACTTCTTCTATCTTCCCCACGCCGAGCGCACTGCCCGAACGCAGAAAAGCGCCGGTCTCATCGATACTCTCCCACTCCACCTTGGCAGAGAGCGAGTCCGATGAAATCGGGCGGATCTGCAGCACGTGGAAGATCTGCGGCTCATGCTCCAGATTGACCGCAAACTCAATCTCTACGGGGCATTTGATTTCCTGTTGTGCGATGTCAAGCAGCGTGCGGATGATTTCTGCCAACGGGAAAGTGTTGAATTTCAGTTGCGGTGCAAACGTGACGATACGCGGTCCGTCCGGATAGCACGAATCGACGATGCGTATGTTCTCGCGGTCGTAAGTCGAGGCGATGAGTTTGAGGCTCTCGAACTGTCCGCAGTCGTGTATCGGAATACGCTCCAGGTTGACGGCATCGTCGATGGAAGTCTTGAATTTCTCCGGGCTGAGCGAGAGCGCAAGCATCGATTGTTGCGTCTCCCGCATTGCCAGATCCACCGTCGAAGTCTGCATCACATTCTTCGGGTATTTGGGCGAGAAACGCAGCACTTGTTCGCCATCGACTACGGCTTTTCCGAGTCCGTAAGCGATCTTGACAATACCGTCTTCGGGTTTCTCCTTGCCCACCGGATAGAAATTGATGCTTCGCGCCACGCCGGAGATGACGGGGAAATAGTAGTTTCCTTCGGTTTCACCGGATACTTCCTGCAGCACGATAGCCATCTGTTCCTCGCTCGGCACGTTGCCCGTAGAGATGATGTAGCCACGCGATGCGGCGAAATAGACGGACGCATAGACCGATTTGATGGCTTTGGTGAGCAGACGGAGCTGCTGGTCTTCGTTCTCCGTGTGCGGAATCATATAGGTACTGTACACGCCCGCGAAAGGCTGGTAGTAGTTGTCCTCCAGCTTGCTGGACGAACGGATGGCAAGCGGCCGTTGCGTGACGCGGATGAAATGGCGCAGGGCGTGCACCAGTTCCGATGGCAGCGAGGCGGAGACGAACTCCGAGAGCAGTTCCTCGTCCGTCAGGTCGGCATTGATGACGTATTGCAGTCCGTTCTTGTTGATGAACCGGTCGAACCAGTCGGTAGTGAGAACCATCGTCCGCGGCACAAGCACACGGACGTCCTGCCAGCGGTCGTAGAGGTCGTGTTTCTGCAGCATGTGGTTGAGGAACGCAAGTCCCCTGCCCTTGCCGCCCATCGCTCCGTCGCCGCAACGGGCGAACCAGATGGTGTCATTATAGGTGTCCGGCGCGTATTTCGCCACCACGCCCAGCGCCTGATTGATACGGTAGTCGTGGATGAGACGGATATTCGTCTGGCGGATGTTCTCTATGTCCGCATCGTCCTGAATGGTCAGTTTGTGTACCTCACGACCGATAGCGAAAAGTCCGCGGGCAAAGAGCCATTTGGAGAGGTAGTTATTGTCGCTCAGACGGCGGAAAGCAGCCGATGAAATCGAAGAGATGATACGTTCAAAGCCCTCCAGATCCGATGCACGCCCAATCTCTTTGCCTGTCCTCGGATCGACCGCCACAAAATCACCGAAGCCGAACTCGCGCTCGATATAGGCGCTCAACTCCTGGGTAAGCGTCTTGGATTTCTTGACTACAAACCCCACATTGAGTTTGCGTGCCACCGATTTGATGGACTCCTGCGAACTCTGCATGAGGAACGGCATAGTGGGATTGTCTTCCCGGATCAGCCGGCATAAATCCACGCCTGCATCGAGTTTCTCTGCCGAAGAAGGTTCGCCTTTGTGCAGCACAAATCCCACATCGGAGATGACACCGATGATGTTCTCTTTGTAGCGGTTGTACAGCTCGATGGCTTCGTCATAACAGGTCGCCATCAGCACTTTCGGCCGCGCTCTCTTGCGCAGAAGCTGCTGTTTCTCGTTCAGCGCATCGCGGATGGCAATCTGATTTTGGTGAAGCACTAATTTATAGAGCAGCGGCAGATACGTAGAATAATACCGAACGGAGTCCTCGACCAGAAGGATTGCCCGCACGCCCTCGGAGAGGATGTCGTGCTCGGCGTTCATGCGGTCCTCTATCAACTTGATAATAGCGATGATGAGGTCGGTGGAGTTGTTCCAGTTGAAGAGGTAGTCGATGTTGGTCTTGTCCTGCTGCTCTACGCGGCGATAGACCTCTTTGCTGAACGACGAGAGCAGCACGATCGGACAATCCGGCAGCAGCCGTTTGCTCTCTGCCGCAAAATCAAACACATCCAGTCCGCCCGCGCTATAGACGGTAATAATAAGGTCGAAGGGAGCATCGGCATCGTGGCTTTCTGCTTTTGACTTTTGACTTTTGACTAAATCGAGCGCTTCATCAGTGGTCTCCGCGCGAGTAATAGACGGCGGATTAGAGAGGTTGAGTTCGGCGTATTCCTGTGCTATCTGCACATCTATGCGTCCGTCCTCCTCCAGCGCAAAACTGTCGTAGTTGTTGCACACGAGCAGTATGCGCCGTACGCGCCGCTCCATCAGGGATGTGTAAGTATTGGTATTCATCTATACTAATCCTTGCTCGATTGCTAAAGCACCTTCTCACAAGTATTATACTAATCCTTGTTCGAAGGCTGAAGACTTTCTCGCAGATTATACTAATCCTTGCTCAATTGCTAAAGCACCTTCTCACAAGTATTATACTAATCCTTGCTCGACCATGGCGTTTGCCACCTTCATAAAGCCGGCGATGTTGGCACCCTTGACGTAGTTGATATAGGGTTTGCCGTCGGGACCGAGGTTATCGGGTTCGGTACCGTATTTGAGGCAGGCAGCGTGAATGTCCGCCATAATAGTACGGAGACGGGCGTCCACCTCTTCTGCCGTCCATTTGAGGCGCATGGAGTTCTGGGTCATCTCCAGACCGGAAGTGGCTACGCCGCCGGCGTTACTTGCTTTGCCCGGGCTATAGAGGATCTTGGCGTTCTGGAAGATTGCGATAGCTTCCGGCGTCGAAGGCATGTTCGCGCCTTCACATACGCAGAAACAGCCGTTCTTGATGAGTTTCTCGGCATCGGCTTTCTCTATCTCATTCTGCGTGGCGCACGGCATAGCGATGTCGCACGGTACAGACCACGGACGCTCGTTCTCGAAGTATTTCGCCTGCGGATATTTGGTGACGTACTCTTTGATACGCCCGCGGCGGACGTTCTTGAGCTCGAAGATATAGTTCAGCTTCTCCTCGTTGAGTCCCTCCTCGTCGTAAATAAATCCGTTGGAATCGGAAAGAGTGAGCACTTTGGCCCCCAGACGCATTGCCTTTTGCGCAGCAAACTGCGCTACGTTTCCTGCACCGGAGATGCAGACGCGCTTGCCATTGAAGGATTCTCCCCGTGTAGCCAACATAGCCTCTGCAAAATAGCATGCTCCGTAACCCGTCGCCTCGGGACGCATGAGACTGCCGCCCCACATCTGGCCTTTTCCAGTCAGCGTACCCGTAAACTCGTCACGCAGACGCTTGTACTGGCCGAACATATATCCTATCTCGCGTCCGCCTACGCCGATGTCTCCTGCCGGCACGTCGGTGTCTGCACCTATATGACGCTGGAGTTCGGTCATGAAAGACTGGCAGAAACGCATCACTTCCGCATCGCTCTTACCTCTCGGCGAGAAGTCCGAACCTCCCTTGGCACCGCCCATCGGCAACGTCGTCAGCGCATTCTTAAAAGTCTGCTCGAACGCAAGGAACTTCATAATGGACAGATTGACAGAAGCATGGAAACGGATTCCGCCTTTGTACGGACCGATGGCGCTGTTCATCTGCACGCGGAAACCGCGGTTGATCTGCACTTCGCCCTGGTCATCCATCCACGGCACGCGGAACATAATCACGCGTTCGGGCTCCACGATACGCTCCATCACTTTCTGCTCGCGCAGATAGGGATAAGCCATGATCATCGGAGCCACCGACTCCACTACTTCTTTTACTGCCTGGTGAAACTCTTTTTCACCCGGGTTTTTAGCAACCAGCTCCGCCATGAAGCTGTCCACATAAGCTTGGGTCTGCTTGTCCATCGTTGTAGTTGTTAGATTTTTGAAACTAATACCATGTTTTTTTGCCCCTATTCGGCAAAATACGGTGCAAAGATACACATTTTCGTTGAACTATGCAAGGGATAGATTATTTTTTGCATTTTCCCCCATTAGCAGCGGAGGGGCAAGAAACTGCTATTTACCCTTATTATGACACACTTATCGCGCACTTATGACGCACTTATCACGCACTAATTTTCGCATTTCAATCCATTTAGTATTATATACTATGTATATAATACAGAGAGGTTGTATAAAAAAGCAGAAAGCAAGAGCCGGAAAAGGGAAGGTTCAGGAATAAAAGAACACAAAAAATTCAAGAAAAATTCACGCGCGCTTGCGTATATCATTTTTTTGTAGTATCTTTGCACCGAAATTGCGTAAGTATGCGATTTAACGAACAATCACAGAGGGCAAAGGCATGCGACAAACGGATGTGCATCAGGCGCAAAGACCAACCAAGACGAATAATAAAACAAACAATATATGGAAAATTTAAGCGAACAAGAACAAGTACGGCGGCAGAGTCTGCAAGCCATGCGAGCCATGGGCATTGATCCCTACCCTGCAGCCGAGTACGAAGTAACAGGGTATTCCGTCGATATAAAACAAAATTTTATCGACGATGTACAAGGGGACAATGTACAATGTACAAAGGAATGGCACACAGGAGACACGGTACGTATTGCGGGTCGTCTGATGAGCAAACGTATCATGGGAAAGGCTTCTTTCATCGAGATACAAGATTCCAAAGGACGTATTCAGGTATATGTCTCCCGCGACGACATTCAAGCCCCGGTAGCCGAAGGCGAACAGCCTACCACCGTGGAGCAGCAGATGTACAATGTGGTATTCAAGAAACTGTTAGATATTGGCGATTTCATCGGTATTGAGGGCTTCGTCTTCCGCACGCAGATGGGTGAGATTTCCGTACACGCGAAGAAACTGACCGTGCTTGCAAAGAGCCTCCGTCCGCTGCCTATCGTCAAATACAAAGACGGCGTGGCTTACGACGGTTTCAACGACCCGGAGCAGCGTTACCGCCAGCGTTATGTGGATCTGGTAGTGAACGACGGCGTGAAAGATACGTTCCTCAAGCGCGCGACTATTCTGCGTACGATGAGGCAGGTGTTCGACGAGGCAGGTTACACCGAGGTGGAGACGCCTATCCTGCAACAGATTGCCGGAGGTGCAAGCGCCCGTCCGTTCATCACCCATCATAACTCGCTCGACGTGGACATGTATCTCCGTATCGCTACGGAGCTGTATCTGAAGCGACTGATTGTCGGCGGTTTCGAGGGCGTGTATGAGATAGGCCGTAACTTCCGCAACGAAGGAATGGACCGTAGTCATAACCCCGAGTTCACCTGTATGGAGCTGTACGTACAATACAAGGACTACAACTGGATGATGGGCTTCACGGAGCAGCTGCTGGAGAAGATCGCCATCGCTGTGAACGGCACAACGAAAGTGAAAGTGGGCGAGAACGAGATTGATTTCAAGGCACCGTACAGAAGGCTGCCGATCCTCGATGCCATCAAAGAGAAGACCGGTCTGGATCTGGCTTCGATGGACGAAGAGGCTATCCGCGCAGAGGCAAAGAAACTGGGCGTAGAAGACACCGAGCACATGGGCAAAGGCAAACTGATTGACGAGATTTTCGGCGAGACCTGCGAGGGTACGTTCATCCAGCCGACTTTCATTACCGACTATCCTGTAGAGATGTCTCCGCTGACCAAAATGCACCGTTCCAAACCCGGCCTGACCGAGCGTTTCGAACTCATGGTGAACGGCAAAGAGTTAGCGAACGCCTATTCGGAGCTCAACGACCCGATTGACCAATACAACCGCTTCGTAGAGCAGATGAAGCTTGCTGACAAGGGCGACGACGAAGCGATGGTGATTGACCATGATTTCATGCGTGCGCTCGAATATGGAATGCCGCCGACTTCCGGTATCGGTATCGGTATCGACCGTCTGGCAATCCTGATGACCGGTCAGCCGACTATCCAAGAGGTGCTATTATTCCCGACGATGCGTCCGGAATAAGTGACTAAGTGACCAAGTACAAAGTACAAAGTACCAATAAACATGTATCGTAAAATTGCTATTCTCGGTTCGGGTTCTTGGGCTACTGCGTTGGCGAAGATCGTGATGCAGAACCAAGGCGAGATCAACTGGTTCATCCGCCGTCAGGAAGTGATAGACGAGTTCATCGCCACCGGCAAGAACCCTTCGTATCTCGGCGCAGCAAGTTTCGACGTAGGACGTATTCATTTCTCCTCGGACATCAACCAGACCGTAGCCCAATCGGATGTGCTGATTCTCGCGATTCCTTCGCCATACGTGAAGCAGTCGCTTAACAAAATCCGGCGAGACATGACACACAAGGTAGTCATCTCCGCCGTCAAAGGCATGATCCCCGATGAAAACGTGATTGTAACCGATTATCTACACAACCGTTTTGGCATCTCTTTTGACCAGTTGGGCGTCATCGCAGGACCGTGCCACGCAGAGGAGATAGCGCTGGAGCGGCTGAGTTATCTCACTATCGGTTGCGAGAACCGGCAGAACGCTGAAGTATGGTCGAAACTGTTCCAGACGGACTATGTCCGCACCATTGTGTCAAGCGACGTGATCGGTCTGGAGTACAGCTCGGTGATGAAGAACATCTATGCTATCGCAGCGGGTATGTGTCAGGCATTGCATTACGGCGATAACTTCCAAGCCGTGCTCCTCTCCAACGCTATTCAGGAAATACAGCGGTTTGCTACGGCGATGAGCAACGTACCGCGCGACATCACCATGAGCGGATATCTGGGCGACGTGCTCGTCACCGGATACTCGCAGTTCAGCCGCAACAGGCAGTTCGGCCAGATGCTCGGCATGGGCTATTCCGTCAAGGCTGCACAGATGGAGATGGAGATGGTAGCCGAAGGCTATTACGGTACGAAAGCCATCCATATGGCTAACGAACGGATGCAGGTAGCCCTGCCGATTGTGGATGCGATGTACGAGATACTCTACAACCGTCAGAAAGCCAAACCAATTATCAAATCGCTCACTACGAAACTGCAATAATTTATAATTTTGAATTTTTAATTGATATGAAAATCTGTCTGAAGAACGCTGCCGGCTTTGTGAATGCCGAGGCGTTAAAAAAACTGGAGTCACAAACAGAGGCAGCCAACCTCTTGTTGGAGAACGGCCAAGGAGCCGGAAACGATTATATCGGATGGGTACATCTGCCGTCGTCTATCACGGATGAGTTTCTGGCAGAAGTGCAAGCCTCCGCAGATGAGCTGCGCAAGCGTTGCGAGGTAGTGATCATAGCCGGTATCGGCGGTTCGTATCTCGGTGCACGCGCGGTGAATGAGGCGTTGAGTTCGGCTTTCGATGCCTTCGTAGCCAAAGACCGCCAAAACCCGTACGTAGTCTATGCCGGCAATAATATCGGCGAGGATTACCTGGCAGAGTTGATGGAGTTCCTCGCCGACAAACAGTTCGGTATCATCAATATCTCCAAATCCGGAACTACCACCGAGACCGCTCTGGCGTTCCGTCTGTTGAAGACCATGCTGGAGAAACAGGTAGGCAAAGAGGAAGCCAAACACCGTATCGTAGCCGTTACGGACCGCGCCAAGGGTGCGCTCCGCAGCCTCGCCACGAAAGAGGGCTACAAGACCTTCGTTATTCCTGACAACGTAGGCGGACGTTTCTCCGTCCTCACACCGGTAGGTCTGCTACCGATTGCAGTAGCCGGAGGTGACATCAAAGCGCTTGTTCGCGGTGCACAGGAGATGGAGAAAGCTACGGATGTAAAGGTTCCTTTTGCAGAGAACCCCGCTTGCCAGTACGCTGCTATCCGTAATGCACTCTACCAAGGCGGCAAGAAAATCGAGATTCTTGTGAACTTCAACCCGAAACTGCATTATTTCAGCGAGTGGTGGAAACAGCTCTACGGCGAGAGCGAGGGCAAAGACCACAAGGGTATTTTCCCGGCTTCGGTGGACTTCACGACCGATTTGCACTCCATGGGTCAGTGGATCCAGGACGGCGAGCGCACCATTTTCGAGACTGTTATCTCCATTGAGAAAGCCAACAAGAGTGTCCTCGTTCCTACAGATGAAGAGAACCTCGACGGTCTGAACTTCCTCGCCGGCAAACACGTTGATGAGGTGAACAAGATGGCAGAGTTAGGTACGCAACTCGCCCATGTGGACGGCGGTGTACCGAATATCCACATCTCATTCGAGAAAATCGACGAGTACAATATTGGCCAGTTCATCTATTTCTTCGAGCGCGGATGCGGTATCTCCGGCTACGTGCTGGATGTCAATCCGTTCAACCAACCGGGCGTAGAGGCATACAAGAAGAATATGTTCGCCCTGCTCGACAAACCGGGCTACGAGGCAGAGTCGAAAGCCATTAAAGAGCGCCTGAAGAAATAAGTGCACTTTGTCTCAGAAAGTCTGAGAGATAAAAGAAGAAAGAATAAGTAATTCAAATGAAAAAACGGCACTCGTCAGAGTGTCGTTCTTTTTATATCCACACCTACCAGACGGTCGTAACGTGCGCCGAAAGGACGCCAATAGACATAAACGACATATTCGTTTTCCGTCTGCCAGAAACTACCATCCACGCGCTGGGTGGTAGTTTTATTTTGCGTGCCTTTGCCGGAGAACCAATATTGGTAGTCATAGCCGCCCTGTTTCACGAGCGCAGTAAGCCAATAGACCTTGTTTTCTACGTCGTATTGCATCCGGTTGCGCAAGCTTAACTCATTATTGAATATCTCTCCGCCCACATACAACGCACCGTCAAACCACGGCCGCTCGCATTTGAGCGCCCAATGCACCCACATATACTCCGCTTCGGTGTCGCTATCCTGCGTACGTTCGGCATTGACGAGGTAGCAGCCGTCTGCGTCCGGAGAGAAGATATATCCGCCCGTATTGATCTCATCCATGAAAAGCGGAGCGTGATAATCACCCGTTTCGTGGTACACATGGTCTATTCCCGTTCCTGCAAAATAAGTGGAAAAAGCATCAAAATGGTGGTATTCGTTTCCTCCCTCGAAAATCAGCGCCTTGTTGTTGATATACCGTAGCCGTTTGGGCTCGATAAATGTCGGTTGTGTTATCGTCACGGCGTTGTCCTGCCGGTTATTCTGGGTTACGACGATACGGAACTCCTGCGGCTGAAAGCTGATATTGGCCTGTTTGAGATCCACGTCTATGTCGAGTTGTTGATAGCGTCCGTTGAACTCTATATCGGTATTGCTGCGTATCTGCGCATCGATTTTCACCAGCGGCTCTACAACGCAAAAACACACCTCCGCAACCTTATTTTCCCGGTCGCCGTCCTCATAGACCGTCAGCCGGTAGTTGCCGCTCTTGGTAAGCACCATCTCTTCGTTCGGGAAGGAAAAACGGTAATGTGTGTATTCGCGGCTGGTATTGATGGAGTGCTCGTAATCCGTGATATCCTGTGTGGTGAAACCCTGTATATACTCGGAGGAGAGCAAAGCGGAGTTGTCCGTCATTTCCACCGTATAACTGTACATATGCACGTCATGACTCATCTCATCGAACGAGATATCCAGCCTGTTCTCCGGCTCGGAGCCATCTACCTTGCCCTCGTTCAAAACCAGCACCCGCCGCGCTACGCGCAACGTGCGTATGCGTTCATTAAATGTATGAACCTGAGTCTGCGCACAAACGGCACTCGCGCATACTAAAAATACTAATATGACCCTTATTTTCTTCATTTACGGTTGCAAAATTACAAAAAATATACCATTCTACAAAATATTTTGCTAAAAAATTTGCACAATTCAAAAAAAAGCAGTACCTTTGCACCCGCTTTTCGCAAAAAACGAGAGTTCGCGCTTTGCGCTTGCCACCAAAAGCTAAGTTCGTGCACAACAAGTAGCACACGATCATGCCACTTTGGCTCAGTTGGTAGAGCAACGCATTCGTAATGCGTAGGTCCCCGGTTCGAGTCCGGGAAGTGGCTCAAAGGGAGAAGACGTTGGTCTTCTCCCTTGCCATTCCAAGGACTCTAATCCGGGGGTTCTTAGCCCCTGTAGGTGCACGATTATTGCACAAGTGCAATGTTCGAGTCCGGGAAGT
>CADBZO010000029.1 GCA_902799185.1 uncultured Bacteroidales bacterium
ATGACATCGCCCGCGGAACGCTCTCGTACACCGTAGCGAACGTGATCCGAAAGGAGTTCACCATAGGTGACGGTTCGACGATCGTCTTCTCCGGCGACCCCACTAACCCGCAGCTGAACGTGACTGCCAAATACCGCGTGACGGCGAACCTCAAAGACCTGTTCGGCGAAGAGGTGGATCAGTTGGCCACCACACGAACGAACGTCCCGGTGCTGACCTGTATGCACCTGAGCGGTTTGCTCAATAACCCGACCCTCAATTTCTCGTTGGAGTTCCCGATGAGCGATCAGTCGATCCAGCAACAGGTGCGTCAGGTGATCAACACGGATGAGATGCTGATGAGGCAGGTGATCTACCTGCTTGTCTTCGGACGGTTCTTCACGCCGGACTACATGGCTAACTCGCAGTACGCGACCCTCAACTCGACTTACTCGCTGCTCTCGTCCACCGTGACGAGCCAGATCAATGCTTGGCTATCCAAACTGACCAATATCCTGACGCTCGGTGTGGCTATCCGTTCGGACGGAGAAGGTGCGAACGCGAGTCAGGAATACGAGGCGCAGTTCCAGCTGCAGCCGGTGGACCGACTGATCATCAACGGTAACTTCGGCTACCGGTACAACGACGTCTCGAACCAGCCGTTCTTCGGAGACTTGGATGTGGAGGTGCTGCTGACCGAGGACGGACAGTGGCGACTGAAAGGATACACACACACCGTGGACAAGTATTCTCTGCGTCAGGCGACCACGATACAAGGCGTCGGTTTCATGTGGAAGAAAGATTTTAACTGGCCTTCCACCAAACGCAAAGATAAAAAAGAACTGAAAGACAAACAAAAACAAAAATAATATGGCAAAAAAGAAATTAGTTCGTTCCGCCAACAAGGTTTTGGCGGGCGTGTGCGGCGGAATCGCCGATTATTTTGATGTTGACCCGACATTAGTGCGCGTCCTGTACGCAGTGTTATCGCTCTTCAGCGCAGCCTTCCCGGGATTGTTGCTATACATCATTTTATTGTTATTGATCCCCGAAGCAGGTCGCAACGACCACTACGAAGATGCACAAGTAGTTGAATAATGAACGGGAAAATGACCATAATTGAATTTGTGGAGCTTTACACCCACCAATTCAGTGAACACGTCTTTCTTCGTGAGAAGATCGGCGATGTTTGGACAGAGACCAGTTTCCGCGAGACCCGCGAAACTGCACACCGCATAGGTGCCGGAATGATGGCTCTGGGGCTGCAAAAAGGCGAACGTGTGGCGTTGCTGAGCCAGGGACGCAACCTGTGGGTCACCGGCGAATTGGGTATTCTCTATGCCGGTGGTGTGAATGTGCCGCTGAGTATCAAGTTAGAGGAAGCGAGCGATCTGCTGTTCCGCGTGCAGCACTCCGACGCTCGGTTTATCATGTGCTCCGAGCAGCAGCTGCCGAAGATCCGGAAGATACTGCCCGACTGTACGAAAGTGGAGAAAGTGATCGTCTTTGACCCCTTGGAGAAATACGAGGAGAAAGAGATCTGCATCGACGAGGTGATTGCTCTGGGCGATGCGCTCTTGGCGAAAGACCCGGCATCTTTTGAGGCACGTTACCAGTCCGTCGGACCGAACGACTACGCGAACATCAGTTACACGTCCGGCACTACGGCTGATCCGAAAGGTATCCTGTTGACCCACCGTAACTACACCGCGAACGTAGAGCAAGGCGCTTCGGTCATCCATTGCGATGTCGATGATGTGATGCTCATCATCCTGCCGCTTGACCACTGTTTTGCGCACGTGGCAGGATTCTACACGATGATGAGTTACGGCGGTTCGATAGCGACCGTGCCTGTGGGCAAGACAGCTATAGCAACGCTCAAGAACATCCCTGTGGCTATCCGCGAAGTGAGACCGCATATTATGCTTTCGGTGCCCGCTTTGGCGCGTAACTTCAAGAAGAGCATCGAGGCAGGTATCAAGACGAAAGGTCCGATGGTGGAGAAGCTGTACAACTTCGCTCTCCAGAACGCGATCGAGTACAACCGCGAGTATTGGAACCGAGGCGGGCTAAAGAATGCGTGGCGTTACCCCTTGGTGAAACTCTTTGACAAGCTGATCTTCAAAGCCGTGAGGGATAATTTCGGCGGCAGGATGAAGTTCTTCGTGGGCGGTGGAGCCTTGCTCGACATCGCGCTGCAACGGTACTTCTGCGCAGTGGGCATGCCGATGTTCCAAGGCTACGGTCTGAGTGAAGCGACGCCGATCATCTGCTCCAACTCTGCCGACGGCGCTATCTTCGGTTCGTCCGGACGCATCGTCAAACCGATGGAACTGAAGATCTGCGATGCGGAAGGTAACATCGTGCCGGACGGCGAACGCGGCGAGATCGTCATCAAAGGTGAGAACGTCATGGCAGGGTATTGGAAGAACCCCGAGTCAACGGCTGCCACTATCATCGACGGCTGGTTGCACACCGGCGATATGGGCTACGTCTCCAAAGAGCACCCGGGTTATCTGTGGGTAGTAGGACGATTCAAATCGCTCCTCATCCGTGCCGACGGCGAGAAATACAGCCCCGAAGGATTTGAGGACTCGCTGACCGACGGTAGCATATATGTGGATCAATGTATCTTGCACAACAACCAAGACCCCTATACGATCCTGCTGATGGTTCCCAACAAAGAGGCATTGCAGGCTTGGGCGAAGTCGCAAGGCAAAGACCCCGAGACCCGTGAAGGCAAGGAGTGTATGCTGCTCAAGATCCAAAGCGAAGTGGATTCGTACCGCCCGGGAGGAAGCCGAGACGGTATTTTCCCTGAGGCTTGGTTGCCGAGTGCAATCGCTGTCTTAGGCGAAGCATGGACGGAACAGAACCACCTCGTTAACTCCACCATGAAAGTGGTACGAGGCAAAGTGGAGACCTATTTCCAAGACCGCATCGACTACGCTTACACGCCGGAAGGCAAAGAGCTGATGAACGAAAAGAACCTCGCGGCGCTGTAAGCAGCCAAGAGACGATAAACGAAAAGAACCTTGCTCAAATCCGCAAGGTTCTTTCCTTATATATACTCGTACGTACGCGCGTTATTTAACTACCACCGGCTACGCGCGTTATTTAACTACCACCGGCTCGTATTTCGGTACAAGCGTCTTCTTATCTCGGGATAAACCCTCGAACGATTATTTTAGTACCACAGGCTCATGCTTTGGTACTAAAATCTTCATAACACTCCATCCGATGAGGTAAGCCACAGCACAGATGCAGAAGATGATCATGTATCCTGCGGGTTTGCCGGTGAAGCCAGCGAACTTAAACGCCTCGCCCATCTGAGCAGCGTGGTCGAAGAGCATACCAGAGCCCTTATTGATCAGGAACGAACCCAAACCACCAGCCATAGCACCGATACCGGTGATCGTAGCGATTGCTGATTTCGGGAACATGTCACCCGTGGTGGAGAAGATATTCGCACTCCAACTCTGGTGAGCGGCGCCCACGATACCGATGATGATAGCTACAGCCCAAGGACCGTAAATACCACCGAGCGGCTGAGCAAACAGCGCGAAGATCGGGAAGAAAGCGAAGATCAACATAGCGCGCATACGACCTGCGTACGGCTCCATTCCTTTCTTCTCTACGAAGATCTTCGGCAAGTAACCACCGAACAGCGAGATCACCGTGACGATCGCATAGAGCGTGAAAATCAAGGCGATACCTTGCGGGTCAGAAGCCTTGATACCAAACTGATCTTGGAAATATGCCGGCGCCCAGAAGAGGAAGAACCACCAAACACCATCGGTCATGAACTTACCAAACGCAAACGACCAAGTCTGTTTGTGCTTGAAAGCCTCTGCAAACGACATCTGTTTCTCTTCCTTAGCCTCTTGCTTCGGAGCGTCTTTCTCGTCCTGGTGGATATATTCGAGCTCAGCCTCGTTCACATGAGCGGACTCCTCCGGTTTGTCATAGACAAAGATCCAGATACCTGCCCAGATGAAACCGAGCGCACCGATGATGATGAACGCCATTTCCCATCCGAGGCTCTTAGCCAGCAGAGGAATAGTAGCCGGAGCTGCCAGCGCACCCACCGATGCACCTGCGTTGAACAGAGCGGTAGCGAACGCACGGTCTTTCTTCGGGAAATACTCTGCGGTCACCTTGATAGCAGCAGGGAAGTTACCTGCTTCACCAAGACCTAAGATCAGACGACAGAAGAGGAACAGATACACACTCACCATTGAGATCGTGCTTACTATCGTTCCGGTCGCTTCCAACAGCGCTGCCTTGCTCTCCAAGCCAACAACCTGCTCGGTTACCCAGCCGCAACCTGCGTGCATAACGGCACCTAAGGACCAAACAACGATCGCCCAGAGGTAACCTTTCTTCGTGCCCATCCAGTCGATGAACTTACCGGCGAAGAGGCAGAAGATAGCGTACGCGATGGAGAACACACCGGTGATCGTTCCGTAGTCGGAGTCGGTCCAGTGGAACTCAGGCTGAATAAACTCTTTGAAGGTCAACGACAGCACCTGACGGTCCATGTAGTTAACCGTAGTGGCGAAGAAAAGCATCGCACACATGACCCAACGCCAGTTGGTCATAATTTCTTTTTTATTCATTAAACCCCCCTCGTTCCCCCCTCAAGGGGGATGAACCTGCGAGGGTGCAGGGGTAATTGTTAATAATTGTTTTTCGTGGTTTTAATACGCCCTACCCTTCTCCCTCCCCTTGTGGGGAGGGTTGGGGTGGGGTTGTTGTTTATTTGCGGCAAGCCGCGATGATCTCAAAGCACTCTTTGCACTTAGCGGTCACGTATGCCCAGTCGCCGGCTTTCACCTTGTCGCTCGGGAACAGCTTGCTTCCCATGCCCACGCAGTAAACGCCAGCTGCGAACCATTTCTCCAGGTTCTCTTTCTCGGGAGCCACGCCGCCGGTAACCATGATCTTCGACCACGGCATCGGAGCCATCAGACCCTTCACGAGATTCGGACCTACTACGTCGCCCGGGAACACCTTTGTGAAGTCGCAACCAACCTCCTGTGCTGCACCGATTTCGCTCGGTGTGAGGCAACCCGGACAGTAGGTCACGCAACGGCGGTTGCAGACCACTGCGATGTCTTTGTTGAACAACGGACCAACAACGAAGTTAGCGCCTAATTGCAAGTACAGCGCTGCTGTCGGAGCGTCCACTACAGAGCCGATACCGAGAGCCAGCTCCGGGCACTCAACGGCTACCCACTTGCTCAACTCGCCGAACACCTCGTGTGCGAAATCGCCGCGGTTGGTGAACTCGAAAGCGCGTACGCCGCCCTCGTAGCAAGCCTTAATAACATTCTTACAAACTTCTACGTCCTTGTGATAGAACACAGGAACCATCGGTGCAGCGGCAATCTTCGCCATCACCTGAAATTTATCAAACTTTGCCATAAATCTATTTACGATTTGTTCATTTACAATTTGGTCATTTATTTTGCCATTTGGTCATTTTACCAATTACAAGTCCACTTTGGATTTTGCAGTAGTAATTGATTTACTGGTAATTTTACCCAGCTCGATACTTTCGTCATACAAATCTTGCACGCGCGATTTGGGTAACATGCCACTATCAATAATAATACTCAACCAGTGACTTGTTTCATCTATTTCTTCTTCAACCATTTTGAGTTTATTAATAAAATCCTTGTCGGATTTTGCCAAACACGCCGCCCTATAATTAGCAGCTGGCGAAGTACCCGAACGAACAATTTGCTTGGCTATGGCATTAGCAGAAATGGTATTGGGCATTGCGTCCACCATCTTGATAATACGTAGCGAGAATTGTCTATAACGCTCTTTTAGTTCTTCCCGTGTCATAATGGCTCAATGATTAAATGAACAAATAAATGGTACATGGTAAATGACCAAATGGTACTTCCGCTTTAGCGTTGAACGCGTCCGTTAGCGTTACCACCTGCAAGGCTCAGTACCTCATCCTCGCTTACGAGGTTATAGTCGCCATTGATGGTGTGCTTCAATGCACTGGCAGCCACTGCGAACTCAAGGGCTGCACCTTGGTTGTCCGGGTATTTGAGCATACCGTGGATCAGACCGCCGGAGAACGAGTCACCACCACCTACGCGGTCGATGATCGGGTTGATCTCGTAACGCTTGCTCTGGTAGAACTCCTTGCCGTTGTAGATCATTGCCTTCCAGCCGTTGAACGTAGCGCTGTAGCTCTCGCGAAGCGTCGAAACAACGTACTTGAAGCCGAACTCTTTCATCATCTGCTCGAAGATACCCTTGTAGCCCTCAGCGTTGGTCTCGCCGCCTTCTACGTCAGCATCGGGCTTGAAGCCGAGGCACAGCTCCGCATCCTCTTCGTTACCGATACATACGTCAACGTACTTCATCAGCGGACGCATGATAGAGATAGCTTTCTCGCTGGTCCACAGTTTCTTACGGAAGTTCAGGTCCACCGAAACGGTTACGCCGTGACGCTTGGCAGCCTCGCAAGCGAGTTTGGTGATCTCTGCAGCCTTGTCCGAGATAGCCGGAGTGATGCCGCTCCAGTGGAACCATGCTGCACCTTCCATGATCTTGTCGAAGTCGAAATCCTTCGGATCAGCCTCAGCGATTGCGCTGTGAGCACGGTCGTAGATAACCTTCGAAGGACGCATCGAAGCACCTGTCTCGCAGTAATACAGACCCACGCGGTCGCCGCCACGAACGATATAATCGTCCTTTACGCCATAACGACGCAGCGAGTTAACGGCAATCTGACCAATCTCGTGCTTCGGCAGTTTGGTAACGAGATAAGCTTCGTGACCGTAGTTGGCGCACGAAATAGCCACGTTAGCCTCACCACCACCGGGGATGATACGGAAGTGATCAGACTGGATGAAACGATCTTGTCCCTCCGGACTCAGGCGAAGCATGATCTCGCCCAACGTAATAATTTTAGCCATAGGTTAAATGAATTAAAATTGGTTAATATTGTTGTTAATTATTGTTTTGCTTTATTGCTTTTTTTCGATTTATCAATATCCTTATTCGAACAGATACGAGAAGACGATAACTATTCGCGATAACTTAGCGGTCAATCAGCCTCTCTCAAGCCACTCTCGCGCCACTTCAATATACCTTTATTATATGTTCACGCACATACCCCTCTATATAATAGTCAAAATAAAGCCCAAATCTATCACCTCAAATGTAAGTTTTTTTTTTTGGGGGGGTAATTAACGTTTATACAGAGTATTTTTATGAATTGCTTCATCTATCTGTTCATGAGCTGAATATGATTTTAAAAAATCGAACGGCATTGTTACGTCCCATGTTATAACTTCTCCTTTCTTTACCATTGAACCATATTTATAAGCCACATCAACTTCCGCTAAATAATTACCACTAGCATCTGTCAAAGTAACTTTAAATGGGGTGAAGTCATATAAGTTCAATACTGTTTCCGAGCCTGATTTAACTTGAATAGGTAAAGACCTTAAATAAGCGCCATTTCTAATTGTTCGCAAAAAACCGTTGACTAAATATACATAAGTTATATTGTTGGCTGGCACAACATCTATACCCCCAGATCCTGGTTCTTCTTCATTATATCGTGCACCGACATAATTAGGATGATCTGGATAATCTATTATATATTCATGCTTTGCTGTAGAGGATGTATCTGTATCCGGTGCACCGTAATTATCCGTGCGGACATATAACTTGCCATCTTCTTCATAGATAGAAACAGGAGACCAAACTGGTCCTCTTTCGGATGTTACGTTTCCTTCATACATTGTGCATACAGTGGTTTTCATCCAATACTCACCAACAAAAGCCTTTGTGGTCTCTGGGCTAATTCCATTACAACTTGCTAAAATAATTGTCGCGCAAACAATTAGGAAAACAGATAACTTTTTCATAATGAATATATCTTTATTATTCCTCAAAATAATCGGTGTCTATGCGTTTGATTTGATATGATTGCTTCAACGAGACACCAACGCCACATTCAATCATATAATTAGCTAATTCCTTTCCATCAATCAAGACAACTTTAACATCTCCTTTCGGTTGGAATTGACGTGCTTCTTTGGAGAAATAAGATGTTGTTATGAATACTCCTTTCTTGGCTCCTTGACCAACTAACGCGCCGACAAACTTCTGGATTTCAGGTTGTCCTACACAATTATTCCAGCGTTTCGCTTGTACGTAAATCTTGTCAAGTCCGAGTTTGTCTTCTTTGATGACACCATCAATGCCATCATCCTTTACATAGGCAGTTACAGTTCCCGCATCTTCCAACGAACCTCCGTAACCCATTCCAACCAACACATCCACTACTATCTGCTCGAATTTCTGCGGAGATACATCCTTGAGAGAGGCTAATACATCGTCCGCCAATTGGTTGTTAAGTTGCGAATATGCCTCTTCCAATACCTCTATTGGTGTTTTCTCTACTTCTTCTGTAGCGATTACTTCTTTTTTCTGTTTTGTATTTGCTTTAGGTTTACGCCCATAAAACTCAACAAATGCAGGATACTCAGCCAAAGTACGCAAAGTTACCTCCCCTGCTTTCAATCTTTTTAATCCTTCGGCAGTAATTTTGTACTGACCATTCATGGCTTTTTCCGCCAAGCCTGCCTTCCGCAAATATGTTCCTGACCACAGCACACGATTATACACCTGCGTCTGGCTCTGGTTGGCAATTCGCTCTTGCGCTTCCTCTTCGGTAAGCCCAAAATATTTTATTGCAAACTCTACAAGATCCTTGTTCTTATGGATGTTTCCATCTGACAAGCACTTTAAATAGGGTGTAAAAAAACTATCAAACTTTGGTACCATTTCTATAGTTGTTTTTTATTTTCTTATTCGGGCTATTCCGAAGCCACGGAGGGATTATTTTTTGCTTTCTTTTCTCACTCATGTCTCGGTTGTGAGTCGGTCATCGGTCGGTGGTAAATCGGTCAGGTGATTGACCCAATCCGCCAATTTTGGCGGATACAGGAGAGGAGAGGGCGCAGATCTGGGCGGCAAGGGTGTTCATGTTATGGAAACGGCTGTAGTCTGCCGTGGCAGGAATATCGTTCACGGCTTGCATCTCATCCAATGCCCACGGGGAGAGGATTAGCAGTTGCCCCATCTCACATAGTTGGTGACGTCTTTTCTCGGGGTTCCAACCATTGGGCATGGGCTCTTTCTGGAGGATGATAAGCGGCAGGGCGTTCTCTATACAGTCCTTGACCAGTTGCTGTTCCCCTTTGGAAATACCCGGTGTGACCAGTACCGCGCCGTCTTTGGCGGCTTGGAGCCATTGGTCTCTCTGCTGACGGAAAGTGTCCGTCGTCTCATATGGCGTGTTGTAATCGCGTTGGTCGCCATTCATCTTCCAACGATGGCAGAAGACCTGTTCCTTCCACGGCCGGCGAAGCAGGAAGATATTGCCATACGCGGCGAAGTCCATGTCTCCGATGGTGATGTGCTGCCGGCGTTGGAACAGATCCGGATGCAACGCCCTCATGACCGCACGACGGGGGTTATCCTGCACGTAGCGGATGATATTGTCCAGTTGCCCCTGACGGTAACAGATGGTGTCATCGTAGTTGTCCTCGAAGAGCGGCGTTACGCCGTTGGAGGCGTAGTACTCCTCGCGTTGTTTGCGAGAGGAACGGGCGAGACGGTCGCGGTCAAGGGGGAGATCCGCCATGTATGGCGGATACAGAGAGCGATAGACCTGCGTACAGCCAATCTTAAAGCCGCGGATGATCTCACCTATACCGACATCCATCGGCTCATCGACCTGAAGGATGCCGTGGAAATGGTCGGGCATGACCTGATGACCGAGCACACGGATGTGTCGTCCGCGGGTGCTTTGAATGGCGGGCGTCTGGAGCCACTGGTCCGCGACGGATTGACCAAGCTTGGTCAATACCACGGAGGGCGCAGAGGGGTCGTTGTTCAGCTCGCCAAACAGACGCGCACGGTGGTACGTGACAATCGTGATGAGGTATATTCCGCGCGCGCTGTAGTTCTGCCACACGGAATGAGGGCGGTGGGCGCTGTTAAGCAGCCCCCCTCTCTCTTTCCAATATGTGTACCAGTCGTTGGTCATGGGTATGATCCGCCATATATGGCGGATGGCTATCAGAAGCGGAAGTAGTTCTTTGCGTTGTTGTAGCAGATGTCTTCGACCATCTGTTGAACGCGGGCTTTCTCGTAGCCGGTGTACGGGATCATGCCGTTCTCGATGTCGTTGCCGAGGACGTTACAGAGCGTGCGGCGGAAGTACTCGTGACGCGGATACGAGAGGAAGGAACGGCTGTCGGTCAGCATACCTACCATGCGGCTCAACAGACCGAGGTTACTCAAAGCCATCATCTGCTTCTCCATGCCGTCTTTCTGATCGAGGAACCACCAGCCCGAACCGAACTGAATCTTGCCCGGAACGGAACCATCCTGGAAGTTACCGAGCATCGTGGCAATCACTTCGTTCGCGCACGGGTTGAGGTTATAGAGGATGGTCTTGGCGAGGTGTCCTTCGCTGTTCATTTCATCGAGGAAATGGCTCATCGCTTTTGCCGTCGTGAACTCGCCGATGGAGTCAAAACCGGTGTCTGCGCCGAGGGCTGCGAACATCTTCGAGTTGTTGTTACGGATAGCGCCGTAGTGGTACTGCTGAGTCCAGCCCGAAGCGTAGTCCATCTCAGCCTGAGCGTGGAGATAAGCGTGCTTGTACTGACGGATTTCGTATGTGGTCAGCTCCTTGCCTGCAAGGGCTTTTTGGAAGATAGCGTTGATCTCTGCGTCGGTGTACGGCTCGTCGTAGAACTCCTCGATACCGTGGTCGGATAGACGGCAGCCCATCGACTCGAAGAAATCATGGCGTTTCTGGAGAGCATCCACCAAATCGCCAAATGTGGCGATTGCTACACCGCTTACTGCGGATAGTTTCTCGATGTATGCTTTCCAAGTAGCGGCTTCGATGTTCATGCCGGCGTCCGGACGCCAAGTAGGCAGCATACGTACCTCTGCGGTTGGGTCTTCTTTTACCATCTTGTGCCATTCGAGGGAGTCAGCAGGATCGTCAGTCGTGCAGACGAGCTCTACATGGTAGTGCTTCATCAGTCCGCGCGGACAGAACTTCGGATCGTTGGCGATGAGGTCGTTGCACTTGTCATAGATAGCACGTGCGGTCTCAGGGTTCAGACGCTCCTCAATGCCGAAAGCGGTCTTGAGCTCCAGATGGGTCCAGTGGTAAAGCGGGTTGCGGAAGGTGTAGGGAACAGTCTCCGCCCATTTCTCGAACTTCTCCCAGTCGGTCGTGTCCTTGCCGGTGCAGAAACGCTCGTCCACACCGTTGGAACGCATTGCGCGCCATTTGTAGTGGTCGCCCATGAGCCAGATCTGTGCGATGGATTCGAAGCGCTTGTTCTCGGCAACCATCTGGGGGATGAGGTGGCAGTGATAATCGATAATCGGCATCTTAGCCGCATGATTGTGATACAGCTCCTGCGCGGTCTCTGTCTGCAGCAGGAAGTCTTTGTCCATGAAAGCTTTCATTTGCGTATTAATTTATTCGTTAAATGATTGGCGGTTTCGTACGCGCATAGCACGCGTAATTTATCGGCTGCAAAGATACAACTTTTTTTTCAATATAATGTGGAAAAATTGACGCAAAATTTGCACAAGTCAAAAAAAAGCAGTACTTTTGTAGTCGTTTTATAACAGATGGCCGATTTATCAGACATACGGAGGCCCATTGAGGCGGAATGGAAGCAGTACGAGCACACCATGGAGAGTTCGCTCCGTGCAGAGAACAAGTTGCAGCAGGAGGTGCTTCGTTATGTAGGTTCGCGTCGCGGCAAACAGCTGCGGCCGTTGTTGGTACTGCTGAGTGCGCAGCTATGCAATCCGGTGACCGACAAGACGTATAAATCCGCCGTAGCGTTGGAACTGCTACACACGGCGAGTCTGATCCATGACGATGTCGTGGATGATTCGGACACACGCAGAGGCATGGCTGCGGTACATACCAAATGGACCAACAAAGTAGCGGTGCTGACAGGCGATTACATGTTGGCCAAGGTGATCAGCCTGATAGCCGAGGTGCGTAACATACGTATCTTAGAGATCGTTTCGAACTTAGGCAAGAGCCTGAGCAGCGGTGAGATGGTTCAGTTGCACATCGGTCAAAGTATGTGGATTGACGAGGCACAGTACACCCAGGTGATTGAGCAGAAGACGGCACAACTATTCCAAGCCTGCGCCGAAGCGGGCGCCGAGAGTGCGGGTTGCACCCAGCGCCAACGCACCGCCTTACGCGAATACGGACGGATGTTAGGCCTGTGTTTCCAGATCAAAGACGACATCTTCGACTACAGCGACCTGGAGGAGATCGGCAAGCCGACGATGAGTGATCTGAGGGACGGCAAGGTGACGCTACCGCTCATCGAAGCATTGCGCAGAGCACCGCAGAGCGAGGCGGACGAGATCAAAAACCTCACCCCGACCCTCTCCCAAGGAGAGGGAGAAGAAACCAAACGGGCATTGGAAAAGGTGAAGGCTTTTGTGCTGCGGTTCAAGGGGGATGAGTATGCGGTGCAGAAGATGTTAGAGTATAAAAAGAAAGCCACGGAGGCGTTGAATGTGTTCCGTGACTGTCCTGAAAAAAGCAGTCTGTTAGCGCTACTCGACTACGCTATCAATAGAGTGCAGTAAAAGACCGCTTCGCTCAAAGACAAAAGACCGCAGGCTTTGCCTGCTAAAAGAGTAAAGACTAAAATGTATCTTCTTCGAAGAACGTTAAAATGTTAGTTTTTATTTTTTCGTCTGAAATTGTTTCAACAACTTCTTTCATAAACGCGTTAACGAGCAGTTGACGCGCTTTTTGTTTGTCTATGCCGCGTTGCTGCATGTAGAAGAGCACTGATTCGTCGAGTTGTCCGGTCGAAGCGCCGTGGGTGGCCTTGACGTCATCGGCGTATATCTCCAGCTGCGGTTGGGTACGCATCTCCGCCTCCTCCGAGAGGAGGAGGTTACGGTTGGTCTGATGTGCGTCGGTCTTCTGGGCGTCGGGTGCGATCTTGAGGTCGCCTACAAACCGTCCACGGGATTGGTCGGCGAGAACGAATTTCACGAGTTGGTTCGACGTGCCGCCGCCTACGGCGTGGGTGACGTGCGTCTCGGTGGTAACGGACTCGTGGTCATGCAAGTATGCGAGGGCGTAAATCTCCGTAGAACAACCCTCGCCGGCTTGCTCAACGGTGATATTATTGGTTCCGGAAACTCCGGAGTTTCCGGATAATCCGGATATATTGAGTACGTGAATTTTCATGTGGGAACCCGCCTCCTGAACGATGTGGAGGTTTATCTCCGGCTCGTTCAGAAAAACCTTCTCGAATGTCTCGCCGGACTTAATATTTACCATTTGGTCATTTACCATTTAGCATTTATTTGGTCATTTTGACATTTATAGGTTCAGTCCTTCGTAGCCTTTTTCTTCGAGTTCGAGGGCGAGGGACTTGTCGCCGGTCTTGACGATTTTACCATCGGCGAGGACGTGCACGAAGTCGGGCACTATATAATCCAAGAGGCGCTGGTAATGGGTGATTACGATGGACGCATTCTCCGGTGTCTTGAGACGGTTCACGCCTTCCGCTACGATACGGAGAGCATCTATATCCAAGCCCGAGTCGGTCTCATCGAGAATAGACAGGCACGGCTCTAACATCGCCATCTGGAAAATCTCGTTTTTCTTCTTCTCGCCTCCGGAGAAGCCTTCGTTAACCGAGCGGTTGTTCAGTTTGTCGGGCAGTTCGAGGAGTTTTTTCTTCTCCCGCATGAGTGTCAGAAACTCCTTGGCAGAGACAGGTTCTTTTCCTTCGTATTCGCGTTTGGCGTTGAGGGCTGCACGCATGAAATTGGTCATGCTTACGCCGGGGATCTCTACGGGATACTGGAAAGAAAGGAACACGCCTGCACGTGCGCGTATCTCCGCGGGCATTGCTAAGAGGTCTTGTCCTTTCAGATACACTTCGCCGGAAGTGACTTCGTACGCCGGATTACCTGTGAGCACCGCAGAGAGCGTGGACTTTCCGGCTCCGTTGGGTCCCATGATAGCATGCACCTCGCCTTCATTGATGACGAGGTTCACTCCTTTTAGAATCTCCTTGCCACCGATAGAGGCATGGAGATCTTTTATTTCTAATAATGTCTTGCTCATTTCTTAATAATAGTACATTTTTGGACCCATTTTGGGGTGGTATTTGCATAGCACTTAAGTCCGACTTGAGTCCGATAAGAGTCCGACAAGAGTCCGATAAGCCCGAATCTTAAAAATAGTAAACTTTTTACAACTGGCTCATGACCACTTCGCCTACTGCTTGAAGCGTAGATTTGCTAATATTTGAAAGGTCATCGTTGCGTGTGTGCCACCAGTGCGGGAAGCCGGTAGCGTTGCGGATGTCGTAATGGATAATATCTACGCAGGGGATTCCGGCTATGTAATTGACATAATAGTGATCGTCGGTAATGGGATAGGACTGCTGGGAAGAGAACATCGCTCCATAGCCGAGTTGCTCCGCTGCGCGCCAGATTTGCTGCTGGTAGTTCGAGGCGTATTGGGTGGAATAGAGTTCGCGTGGGAAGACAGCGTCGGGTGCTCCGACCATGTCGAGGATTATTCCAAAGGAATAGTTGAGTGTTGAGTGTTGAGTGTTGAGAGAAGTTGAAGAGTTATTAGTAGCCAGTTTATTCTGCGCATAGTTGGTAGCCCAGAGTTGTGAACCGAGGCACCAGGTGTCTTCACGTTCCTGACCGGTGTAGAAACGGGGAGTGCCCATGTCTTCGCAGTCGAAGAGGACGATATCTACCGGTGTACGGAGCGTGGAGTCCGCTATGCGCAGCCCGAGCTGGCGGCCTATCTCCAGCAGGACGCCTACGCCGGAAGCGCCGTCGTTGGCACCGGGTACGTTATAGAAACGGTCGGCGTACTGCTCTTCCTCGTCGCACCAAGGGCGCGTGTCGTAATGGGCTCCGAGGAGAACACGGGGGCGGGATGCTGTTTCCGGCGTCGAGAAATGGGCGATGATGTTGTAGATCTGCTGCATGTTTCCCCTGTAGTCGGGCATCTGTCCGCGTTGCAGTTCCACTGTCGCTCCTTGCGCACGGAGGGTCTGGATGAACCACACGGCGCAGTCGTTATGGGCTTTGCTATTGGGTACGCGCGGTCCGTAGGACATTTGTTTTTCTATATAGGCGTACGCCGAATCAGCGCAGAAGGCAGGACGGGACACAACGGCTTGTTTTTTAGCGCAAGCCGTGAAAAGCAGGAGTAAAAAAAGTACGATGTACGATTTAGTTACGAAAGCTCTCATTTGATATTTGTTTCACTGACGGAAGTGTGATTTTGTATGGCGCTGATGGTTTGTGCGATGGATTGCGCGAGGCTCTCGACACGCAGTTTGGAACAGCAAGCGGGGTCTATAGGCAGAGAGTCCGTGCATACCAGTTCTTCGAGCGCCGACTCCTCAATGCGCTGGCAGGCGTTGCCGCTGAGTACTCCGTGGGAGACCACCGCCCTCACCGATTTGGCCCCTCCCGCCATCATAACCTCGGCGGCTTTGCAGAGGGTCCCGGCGGTGTCCGCCAAGTCGTCGAAGAGAACTACATCCTTGCCATAGACGTCACCCAAGACGCGTATCTCGGATACTTTGTTGAAATCCGGGCGGTTCTTGTAACAGATGACCATGGGCACCTCGCGGTTGGTAAGGAGGTGCAGTTTCTTGGCAAAGTTCGACGCACGTTTGGAACCTCCCACGTCGGGCGAAGCGACAATCAGTTTCTTGAGGTTCAAGCCGGCTACGTACGGGGCGAGGACGTTCGAACCATAAATATGATCGACGGGAATGTCGAAGAACCCCTGGATCTGCTCTGCATGCAGATCGACGGTAATGACGCGGTCGGCACCGGCAGCCTGCAGCATATTCGCCACCAGTTTGGCACCGATGGAGACACGGGGTTTGTCCTTGCGGTCCTGTCTCGCCCAACCGAAATAGGGAATTACGGCAATGACTTTGTAGGCGCTGGCGCGCTTGGCTGCGTCAATCATCAGAAGCAGCTCCATGAGGTTGTCGCTGGAAGGACAAGTAGGCTGTACCAGATAGACCGATTGTCCGCGGACAGACTCCTCGAAATAGGTACAAAACTCACCGTCGGAGAAACGGTCGATGTGCAGTTTGCCTAAGCGGCATCCCAACTCATCGCAGATTCGTTGGGCTAATGCTTCGCCCTTGGAACCGGCGAAGACCTTAAACTGATTGGTCTCTATCATTGATCAAGCATTTATTTTTTCTTTTTTCTCTGTCCCAAGACAGGCGCATTGGGCTGCGCCATCATCTGCATAAAAGCGGCTGATTCGCAACGCAGTTTGCCGTCAGAGAGACGGATAATATCCTCGCGTACGCGGGAAAGTCCGGTCTCCTGGTCCCTGTTCCAGACGAGGTTGCGCTGGCGCATACATTGGGCGATGTATATCTCCAGCGAGTCACGTTCCACGCCGGGTTCCAGCGTTGTGGCATAAGCAATGGTGTCCTGCACAATGCGTCCGTAGTTGCGCATCTTGATAGGCGCGGTATTGCGGTTTAATTGAAGAGTCATGTTATGTACAATTTGACAATGTACAATGTACAACGTACAATGTACGATTTACGATTTTATTTTTTGCGGATGAGATAAATCATAGTAGGGAAGTGGTCTCCGTAGCCGTTCTGCCAAACGCCGCCCTTGTGGGTACGGAAAGGCGTACCTTTGTCCTTGCCTTCCTGGACGGTGAGGAACGGTTTGTTGAAGATCTGCGGTTTCCAGTAGGTCCATTTGCCGTTCTCCAGTTTCTCGTTCATGAGCGGTTCGGAGATGATAATCTGGTCGAAGAGGTTCCACGAGCCGTTATACGCCAGCGAGCCGGTACCGCGGTCGAGAATCTGCCACATGGTATTGAAATAGCCTTGCGGCTCCACCTCTTCGCGGTATTTGCGTGCTTTGAGCACCTCTTTGCACGAGTGGTTATAGGGATCGTCGTTGAGGTCGCCCATAATGATGATTTTCGCCTTGGGTTCCTTGAGATAGATGGAGTCGCAGATGGATTTGCACAGCATCGCCGCCGTGTCGCGTCCGGGACGGGAAGAGAGCTCTCCGCCGTAGCGGCTGGGCCAGTGGTTGACGATGACATGAATCTTCTCCGGGCGTCCTTCTCCCATGAGATAACCGGACACGCAGAGCTGCAGACGGGTCTTGATCTCTCCTCCGTCGGCGTAATGCGCCTTGAGTTCGTAGCCGTTCACACGGGAGGGTTTGAACATCGTTGTATCGTACAGGAAGCCGACATCCACACCGCGGCGGTCCGGGCCTTCTATCAGTATCGGTTTGTATTTGCGTCCGTACCGGCTGTTCGTCTCCGCGCAGAGGTCATAGAGACACCCTATATTCTCCACCTCGGCTACGCCTACGCACGCTGCTCCACGCGGGTCGTAGTCGGTGCCCAGCTGCGAAACAGCGTAGGCCATGTTTTTGATTTTGTTCTTATACTTGTATGCGTCCCATTTCATGCCACCGTCAGGCAGGTACTCATAATCGTTCTTGCCCTCGTCGTGAATGGTGTCAAAAAGGTTTTCGAGATTGTAAAAAGCAATACAGCGGACGTACTGCCCTTCGTTCTGCGCCTGGGCAAACGAGCTCATCCAAAGCATCATCGCCGCCACATAAAGAAAAGTGCGTTTCATAATATAGTTGAGTTGTAGTTTACAAATCGGCCACAAAGGTACAACTTTTTTTCGAATTATGCAAATAATTCTATAAAAAATAACGTCAGCTCTTGTGTATCTGCAAAAAAAGTAGTAACTTTGCAGCCGTATTTTAACTTCACTTTATTTTTTTAAAGAATTTATTAGATTATGTCCAGTGTAAACAAAGTTATTCTGATTGGCAACGTTGGTAATGACCCGGAAGTTCGCTATCTTGATCGCGGCGTTGCGATTGCCACCTTTAATCTTGCAACAACCGAGCGTGGTTACATCATGCAGAACGGTACCCAGGTTCCTGACGTAACGGAGTGGCACTCAGTCGTTTTGTGGCGCAATCTGGCTGAGTGGGCTCAGCAGAACGTGCGCAAGAGCATGAAGTTGTATGTAGAGGGCAAACTCAAGACCCGCACGTGGGAGAAAGACGGTCAGATCCGCCGCAAGACGGAGGTGATTGCGGAGAACGTGCAGATCCTTTACCGTCCGGAGCAGTACCGGAATAACGCCCAAAGAGACGAAGCACAAAACGCCAATGACGAAGCCAGCGAGCAGGCCGCAAACGAGGCACAGATGCCGGAGATGCAAGAGCCTAAACGCGGCGGTATCTTCAGCGACATCTTTTGATGAGCAACAAAGAGCGGTATATGGAATGGGTAGCCGGGCAGGAGTTCGTACCGGTGATGATGAGCCCGTGGTGGATGGACGCCGTGTGCGCGGGTAAGGAGTGGGATGTGCTCTTCGCGGAAGACGAGGAGGGGCATATTCTCGGCGCTATGCCGTACCTCTTGCGCAAGCGCGCGTGGTTCCGCTATATTATTATGCCGCAAGAGACACAAATAGGCGGCATCTGGGTGAGCGAGTCCGTTACCGGTGACCGGTGGAAGACCGCGGAGGTGTGCCGTCAGATAGCCGAACAGCTGGACGCGCTGAAGGTGGCCTATTACTACCAGCAGTTCGCCCCCGGCAGTCTGTGCATCGACGCCATGCGCGGGTTGGGTTTCAAGACCCGCGAGCGTGTGACGTACCGCGTGGACGATTTGAGCGACTTGGATGCACTTATCGCCTCGTTCAGCAAGAACAAACGGCGTCAGATCCAGAAGGCGCTCAGTCTGCATGTAGAGCGCGGGATGGAGGCAGAGGAGTTTTACCGGTTCCACACCCGTTGCATGGCCGCACGGAGACGCAAACTGAGTTATACGCGGGAGTTTCTGCTGGTGTTGGAGCGCAAGGCGCGGCGCAACGGACAGTGCGAGATACTGAGTATTTGCAATGCCGACGGGCAACCGTACGCAGCGGCTTTCCTGGTCTGGGATTCCAAGAGCATGTACTACCTGATTCCTTGCTATGATCCGGCGCACGCTGATTCCGGCGCAAGCGCTTTGCTGGTGCTGGAGTCCATGAAACTGGCAAGGGAGAAGAAAGTGCATTTTGATTTCGAGGGGTCGATGGATCATGGTACGGCGCGGCATTACAGCCAGTTCGGATCCACGCCTGTCACCTATTATTCCGTAGAGAAATACTACAAGCCGATTTTCCGTCTGGCTATCTGGTGGCAGAAAGTACGGGAACTGAAGTTCCGTTAAACGGTTAAGTCGTTAAATTGTCCAAACGTCCATTGAGAGTCCTTTTTCTCACACCGTGGTACCCGTCGGAGCGCGACGCAATGGCGGGCCTTTTCGTACAAAAGCACGCGGAGGCGGTCCGTGCGCAAGGGTGTGAGGTACGTGTCATTCATTCGCAAGGATGGCGGGACATGTTTGCGCAATGGCGGACACTCCGCCGCGAGGGATGGATGCCGGACGTAGTGCAGTTGAACGTCATCCAGAAGCAAGGTCTCCTCGCCCTCTGGCTCAAGAAACGCTACGGCATCCCGTTCGTGATTGTGGAGCATTGGAGCGGCTATCTGCCCGAGAACGGGCAATACATGCGCCAGCCGGCTGTCAAGAGACGGTTTGCCGAACGCGTGGCGGAACAAGCCTCAGCGATCCTGCCGGTGAGTAACGCGCTTGCGAAAGCAATGCAGGACTGCGGCATCAGAAATGCTCATTGGCAGAAGGTATACAATGTGGTCGATGAGTTCTTCTTTGAAGGAGTCGAAAGTCAAAAGGGGACACCCCCCGCCCCCCTCTCAGAGGGGGAGGGGAGTCAAAAGTCGAAAGTCGAAAGTCGAAAGACCTTGCTGCATGTCTCTTGTTTCGACGAGAAGGCCAAGAATGTCAAAGGACTCCTGAGGGCTGCCAAGATGCTGTCCGAAAAACGCCGGGACTGGCAGTTGGTCCTTGTCGGTACGGGGATTGACTATCAAGAAGTCCGTGCGTACGCGGAAAGCCTCAGCTTCCCGGAAGGAATACTGCGCTGGACGGGCGAACTGACACCGCGGGAGGTGGCGGAAGAGATGTCTCACGCTGACGCCTTTGTGCTCAATTCCAATTACGAAAACGCACCTGTTGTATTATCAGAGAGTATGGCCTCAGGCATACCTGTCATTGCTACTCGCGCAGGAGGTATGCCGGAAATGATAGCAGACGAATGCGGAATCCTTGTCCCTCCTCGAAACGACCGAGCCTTAACAGAAGCAATGGAACACATGCTCGACCATCATAGTGAATACGACCGGGCTGCTATCCGTCAAGCCGGAAAGAAATATTCGTACGAAGCGGTAGGAAAGCAATTAGTATCTATCTACGAACAATGTATTACGCGATAATCATACTCATTACGCTCATCAAGACAGCCCTTTTTATGGCTGGAGTGGGAGCGGATATATGGGAGTTAGCGCCATATACACTGCGGCTATGGGGCAATTACGCATTCTACACTCTTCTTTTATGGAGTCCGTTGCTCTATTCCAACCGGAGACGATGGACGTATCTCGTGTGTATCCTTCTGGATATATGGCTAATCGGCAATCTGGTTTATTTCCGCAGTTACGGGGATTTCTTAAACCGCTGGTGCCTGCTCAATACCAGTAATATGGCAGGTTTATGGGGAGCTGTTCTGCCTTTCCTGAGATATAGCGACTTAGGTTTTATTGCTGCTACCGTAGTCTGGGTGATCTGCTCCGAATGGTGCAGTCCGAGAGGGTGGCTATCCCGCGGGAAACAAAGCCTGCTTGCCTTTGTCATACTGATCCTGTCCTGCTTGCCGCAAGCCGTCAGCTCGCTGCAGACAGCCGCGCCCATAACCCCCTTTAGCCGCTATTACGCCGATGTCAGCATGGGCAGGTTCTGGTATATCCATACCTTTGGACCACTGGCGCATTTCGCAAACGAACTGCTCAACCTAACCTTCCGACGCGAAGAGAGCGCCGTGCCGGTCTCGCAGCAGGAGATTCAGCCCTTTTTGATGCCAAAGGACACCACTGCCGAACAAACGGCTAACTTGCTTTTCGTTTTCTTCGAGAGTTGGGAATATTGGACGGTGGGACTGAAGGTCGGAGGCGAAGAGGTGACGCCTAATATCAACCGACTTATCACACACCCCTCCACAAGCTGTTATCCCATGAGGGCACAGGTCAAAGAGGGAAAATCATCGGACGCACAGCTGATTGCTTTCTGCGGGCTGCTGCCTGTCTATAACGGAGCGGTCAGCATGCGCTATCCTATTAATATCTATCCCGCTTGGGTGCGTGCCTCGCATGCCCGGACGAAACAGCTCTTCACACCCTGTGAACCTACTATGTGGAATCAAGCCTTATTGGCTTCCTCATGGGGGTTCGACTCGCTTTATGCCGAAGAAGTCTCGGACATGAAACTATCACGGATCGTCCGCCATAGCATCCTGTCCTCGCCACCGCATTGGCTGATAGCCATGACCACAATGGGATCCCATTCGCCGTTCATGACTTATGCCGACAGCGCTTCCCTCCCGCGCCAAACTGATTATACACAAGAGCAGCAGCGCTACTTGCAATGCGTTCATTATACCGATAGCGCACTCGGACAAATATTTGAGCAGATATTGTCCGACTCCGTACTATCTGCCACCACACGAATCGTCATCACCGGAGACCATCCTATTTTTGAGATAGACCGACCCGTTCCTTTCGTCATCTACGATCCTCTCACCCCACCCGAAGAACCGGGACATGATTTGAACCAGGCGGATATCTACGCTGTCATCACCAAACGAACGGGAATAGCTACCGGTTGGAAAGGACTGGGACAGACTATTACCGACTCTATCCAAGTGCAAGAGGATAACTTATTTTCTTTATCCGATAGAATTATCAGAACCGATTATTTCAGGCACTCACCTGTCTATCGTGACGACGAATGAGCGCGATATACCACCCAGCCTGCCCCGCAATAACCAACGCACTGGAGAGGGAGAAAAGGAGTAATGCCATACGAAAATCATGCAGGGCGATACCTATCATCAGCGCCCCTATACGCAACACCGTATAAACCACCTCGATAGCGAAAGCAATCTTCTGTTTGCCAAACACATCCGTCACAAAGCCGACAGGGGCTACTATGGTCATTACCAGCAACCATGGCAACAACAAACGGATATATTCACCGCACACCTTCCATCCGCCGCCTAACAGCAACTCAGTCATCCAAGGCAACCCCCAATAAAGCAAGGCGAAAAGAGGAATGAACAGAGCTCCTGTCTTTTTCATAAACCCGAATAACAACGGACCTATAGGCTGGAGGTCATTCACCTGTTGCGAAGAACGTTGATACAAGACTTGATAAGCCGACTGCACGATCAACTGTAGCGGACGCAAAGCCAGTGTAAGTGCCATGCCGAAGAATCCAACCTCCTCCAATCCGAACACGGGCGTTAACAGCAGCACCGGCATATTTGATCCGAACACGTTTACCAACGAGCGGGGGAGCGAGTAACAAGGGAAATTGCGGTACTCGCGTGCAATGGTCTGCATCTCCGCTTTTTGCACCGGTAAGAGAGCGGTCTTCAGGAGTTTTCCTCCATAACTCATACTGGCACCAATAGCCAAAAACGGTGCAACTACGGACGAGACAATCATTCCTCCGGACACCCATCCGAACGCACCCAATACTATTTTTCCGGCTGCGCTGAAAAGAGACTGCGAGACTTGGTATATCGAGATGCCGAGGAACGCTTTCCTGCGCAGATAGTAGTTGCTAATCGTATTCCAAAAAGCCATTCCGCCTATATAAAACGGCATCAGCCACCACCAACGAGCCATAGCCGGCGAATTAAACAACGCAGCTATCGGTCCCGAAAAAGGAATAGTGAGCCCAACTAACAATACGACACATAACGCAGCAATCACACATAACTGCACAAGGCCGACTGAACGTCGTTCATCCTTAGGCAATACCACCGCATCATGGTACCCCAAGGTGGAAACGATGACTCCTATTCCCCCGATACTCATAAACAGGTTCAACAGCCCGAAATCCTCTGGAGAGTACATACGCGTGAGAACAGGATAGACCAAAATACCTAACGCCTGCGCCACTATATTTGCCGTCAGCAGTTTGCCAATATTTCGTACTATTTCGCTCATTTCCGCCTGCAAAGGTACAAAAATATTTGTAATTACACAAATTTTTCAATTTTTATTTGCATAATTCGCCAAAAAGTTGTACCTTTGTAGCCGATTTCGAAACAATCGACCTAAAAAACACATTATATGCAAGTCAAAAAATCAGAACAAGCCAGTCTAGAGAACGACAAACTCATCTATGCGTTGATGGGTTTGGTGTTCGTGCTCAGCCTTGTCTATGTGGCACTTGAGTGGACTGAGAGAGAGGTCACCAAGTACGAGGTGACGGACACAGAGTTCCTCTTTGAGGAAGAAGTAGAGATCCAGCAAACGTCCCAGGAGACCCCTCCTCCTCCCCCACCCCCTGCCGTACAAGAGGTCGAGGTGTTGAATGTCGTAGAGGATAACGTAGAGACCGAGTCCATCGAGGTCAATACCGAGGACGACAAGGAGACGGAAGTCGTCATCGCCGCTCCGGTAGAGGCTCCGGCTGAGGAAGAGGAGGAAGACGTGGTCTTCGTCATCGTAGAGCAGAACGCGGAGTTCCCCGGCGGACAGAAAGAGCTCATGAAATACCTGAGCGAGAATATCAAGTATCCGGTGATTGCCCAGGAGAACGGTATCCAAGGTCGTGTCATCTGCCAGTTCACGGTCAACAAAGACGGTTCGATTGTAGATATTGACGTTGTTCGTTCGGGCGGTGATCCGTCGCTGGACAAAGAGGCGGTGCGCGTCATCAAGACCATGCCGAAATGGAAACCGGGCAAGCAACGCGGCAAAGCCGTACGTGTACGCTTCACGCTGCCGGTAACGTTCAAGTTGCAATAATTTAGTAGAAAGTCGAAAGACAAAAGACCGTAGCCTTTGGCTACTCAAAGCACTATGCAACGAAGCGGTCTTTCTACTTTGAACGATAGTGGTCTATAATGGAGTTATCCCAACGAGATATAACCTATTGTAAGAATGTCGGTGCCAAGCGTGCCGACATTCTTCGTAGTGAGCTGGGCGTAAGCACTGCGATGGACCTGTTGCGCTATTACCCGTACAAGTATATCGACCGGAGCCGTTTCTACCGCATCGCAGAACTGGACGACGAGGACACCTACGTACAGATTATCGGAGAGGTAACGGAATGGCACACCGTCGGTATCGGCAAGGCGCAGCGGCTCTCCGCTACTTTCTTCGACGGCACACACCAGTGCGAGCTGGTGTGGTTCCAGGGAGCCAAATATGTCAAGCTCATGCGCGGGGTGAAGTACCTGCTTTTCGGCAAGCCGAGCCGGTTCCAGCATGTGTATAACTTCGTTCACCCGGAGCTCACGCCCTGGGACAAAGTGACGCCGGAGATGACACAGGGCCTGGAGCCATATTACAACACCACGGAGAAGATGAAGCGCCATGGTCTGAACTCCAAGGCGATACGTACGATCGTGGCGGGCCTTATACCCGACCTCAAAGCCGGCGTGCCGGACACTATCGGCGCAGATATACTGCAACGCTACCGTCTGATGAGCCTCACCGAGGCGCTGGTGAACATCCATTTCCCGAAAGACACACCGTCGATGCAGAACGCGCGGGCGCGGTTCAAGTTCGAGGAACTGTTCTACGTCCAGTTGCAGATCCTGAGACAGATGAAGCGGCGTGAGCAGAACCCCGGGTTCGCGATGCCGACGGTAGGGAGCCGTTTCCACGCGCTGTACAAGGCGTTGCCGTTCGAGCTGACGGGCGCACAGAAACGGGTGATCCGTGAGATACACGACGACCTGAAGTCCGGCAGACAGATGAACCGACTGCTGCAGGGCGATGTGGGTTCCGGCAAGACGCTCGTGGCGCTGATGTGCTGCCTGTTAGCGATAGACAACGGCTATCAGGCTTGTATCATGGCACCGACGGAGATCCTCGCCAACCAGCATTACGAGACGCTGAAAGCGTTCTTGGCTCCGCTGGGCGATGCCGTTCATGTAGCGTTGCTCACGGGCTCGACGACGGCGAAGAACCGCGTGCCGGTACATAACGGGCTACTCAACGGCACGATAAACATATTAATAGGTACGCACGCGTTATTGGAAGACACGGTGCAGTGGCAGAACTTAGGCTTTGTCGTCATCGACGAGCAGCACCGTTTCGGCGTGGCGCAGCGGGCGAAGTTATGGACCAAAAACCAGACGCCACCTCATATTCTCGTCATGACCGCTACACCTATCCCGCGTACGCTGGCGATGACCGTCTATGGCGACCTGCAGGTCTCTGTCATCGACGAACTGCCGCCGGGACGCAAACCGATACAGACGATCCATTACTCGCTGCAAAAGCGCGCGCAGGTCTATTCGTTCCTTCGCAAGCAGATACAGGACGGCAGGCAGGTCTATGTCGTCTATCCGCTCATCAAAGAGAACGAGAAACTCGACCTGCAGGACCTCCAGAACGGCTTCAACGAGCTGTGCGAGGCTTTTCCGGAATACAAGATCTCCATGGTACACGGTCAGATGAAGGCGGCCGACAAAGACCTGCAGATGCAGCGTTTTGCGGCCGGCGAGACGCAGATCCTCGTGGCTACCACGGTTATTGAGGTGGGTGTGAACGTACCCAATGCGACGGTGATGATAATCCAGAACGCCGAGCGTTTCGGCCTGAGCCAGCTTCACCAGCTGCGCGGGCGTGTAGGACGGGGCGGCGACCAGAGCTATTGCATCCTCATGACCGACCTGGAGCTGAGCAAGGACACCCGCAAGCGCATGGATATCATGGTAGCCACCAATGACGGTTTCCGCATCGCCGAGGCGGATCTGCAGCTCCGCGGCCCCGGCGATTTGGAGGGCACCATGCAGTCCGGCACGCCGTTTGACCTGCATATAGCGAACCTCGCCACGGACGGACAGATACTCACCCTGGCGCGTCAGGCGGCAATGGAGGTTCTCGACCGCGACCCGCTCCTGGAGGACGAATACAACCGGATATACAAACGCCAGCTGGATATCTTACGTATCAGCCAGAGTTATAACTGGGGGGAGATTAGTTGAGAGTTGAAAGGTGAAAGGTGAAAGGTGAAAGGTGAAAGAAACAAAAAGACCGCAGATGCGGTCTTTTTGTTGTCGGATGGACGATAATTACATATCGTCGTGAGCGTGCAACGACTGCACGTATTTAGCGTGCGCCATCTTGATTCGCTTCAGCTCACTCGGTTTGTCGAATTGCTGACGACGACGGAGCTCTTTTACGACACCCGTCTTATCGAATTTGCGTTTGAATTTCTTAATCGCGCGCTCGATGTTCTCACCTTCTTTAACAGGAACGATAATCCGATAATCATTGCATACACCTCCTTTTCGTTTACTCTCCGGGCATTTAGCCTGTTCCGAGCATATAGCGGATTTTTATGTCTTCCGCTTGACCTTTAATTATTTCTCTACTTTTGGGGTCCCCGACGAGCGCTAACGGAGTGCACTCGGTGGGGAGAGCGAGAGCATGGCGAAAATTCATATGAGCGACAGGGTCGCGAATCGTATTGAGCCATAACTCGCGCGAGTACCCAGGGCCGGGATCGAACCGGCACGGTTTCCCATTGGTGTTTGAGACCAACGCGTCTACCAATTCCGCCACCTGGGCTTGCGCGTTTAGCGCGACTTATCCACTCTTGTCAAGCGAAAAAGCGTGCAAAGGTAGTGCTTTTTTTTGATATAAGCAAATTTTCTTGTGTTTTTTTTGCATAAATGCGTATTTTTTTGTACTTTTGCACACAATTTGAATAGTTATGGAAGATTTCTTTAGCAGAAGCGAGGCGCTGTTAGGTGCCGAAACGATGGAAGGTTTACGGACGAAACGGGTGATCCTCTTCGGCGTAGGGGGTGTCGGTTCGTGGTGCGCGGAGGCGTTGATACGAACGGGACTGGTGCATCTGACGATTGTCGATGGCGACACGGTGCAGCCGTCCAACGTCAACCGCCAGCTGCCGGCAACAAGGGAGACGCTGGGCAGACCGAAAGTGGAAGTTCTCAAAGAGCGGCTGCTGACCATCAACCCCGAGGCGGAAATCGAGGCGATATATAAATACCTCTCTCCCCATTGTTCTATGACCGTCCCCCGGACGCTCAATCGGGCAAAGCCCTTCACCCCCAAGGGGAGAAGCTCCCTCTCCTTAGGAGAGGGTTGGGGTGAGGTCTTTCAGTTGGCGGAATATGACTATGTGATAGACGCGATAGACAGCGTGGCAGCAAAGACAGACCTTATTATCAACGCGACGCGCGTGCGAGGGGTGAAAATCTTCTGTTCCATGGGCGCGGCAATGCGGTTCGACCCTACAAAAGTGACAACCGGGGAGTTAATGACCATTCAGGGTGACGCGCTCGCCAAGGCGGTGCGGGCACGGATGAAGAAGATCGGGCTCCATCCGTACAGGAAGGTCAAATGCGTCTATTCGACGGAAAACGGCCAACCCCTCCCGACCTCCCCACAGGGAGAGGAGAAAATTAAGGGCAGTCTCATGCAAGTCACCGCCGTCTTCGGCTGCACGTTAGCAAGCCTGGTGGTAGAGGAGATTGGGAGGAGTGGAACGGGCTGGTGACAGAGTCAGGAGCTGAACGCCACAAGACGTTAGTGAGTGTTGTGGTATTTCAGAGGGATTTGGTTGGATTCGTCGCGTTTCTCCATTATGTCGAATTCACGTCCACAATGTTCACATTTCATGTGCATTAATGCGGTATATTCCTCACGTCTGTTATGGTATTTATTGTGAGGCGACGAACTAACCGTTACGTCTCCTTTTTTCGTTTCTTCCCACTCTTCGGAGTCCCATTCGGTTACTTTCAGATTCAGTTTTTCTTCCTGTTGACACCAGATGCCGCCATAATAACCACATTCGGTACAATAGTCCTTTTCGGACAAGTTGACCGCAGCCACCCACACCGCTAAAGCGGATAAAAATGCTCCCAGTGCTGCCAGACCAAGATCCATGAGAAGTTCCACCAAGCCTGCTTCGCTCATATTAAATAAGGCAGTCACCCCTCCGAGAGCAAAGGCTATGATGAGTGTCCAAACCGCGACTTGCTTCAGGAAAGCATCCTTTTTCTCATGACTGTCACCGAAGGGGAAGAAGAGTGCCCCATAAGCGATGGGCACCGCCATTCCACCAATTAAAAGTGCCATGGAGAAAGGTGTGCCGGACTGGGAGGTGCTAAGGATGCAGAACAAGGATCCTCCGGCGACCAGCGCAGGACGAATCAGTTTTTTGTACTCGCTCTTGAACCGCTTGAGAGCCAAGACAGCGACGCCGGCGCATATTACAAAATAAGCCAAAACGATGGCTGCCATAATTTCGTTTAAGATCTTTCCGATGAGTTCCATAAGTGATTTCTTGTAAAAGTAATTGCGGTGCAAAGGTACAACAAAAGTTTTACATAAGCAAGAATTCGGGCGTTTTTTTTACTTTTTTCGGTAAATCCACTATGTCTAAGAGCACTTTGCGGGGGTAAAGGACAGGGGAGTGATGTACCTGTGACGTAGTTTATATGGTCTAGGTATGGTCTAGGTATGGTCTAGCTCAGTATGCATCCACAGTGGCAATTATATATTCTTAATACTGATCATCAAAATTAAATTACGAATTACGAATTACGAATTAATGACGGCGGAGCCGTGTCCGGATAAAATCCGGACGCAATGAACGAAGAAAGGGCTCGCGCAAATATGCGCGA
>CADBZO010000030.1 GCA_902799185.1 uncultured Bacteroidales bacterium
CCACCACCGTAGGTGGTAACTACCACCTTAAAAATAAAGGTGGTGGTACTGCGCATACGCGCGAGGAGATACCGGTGGCGTGGCATGGCGGTCAGTCGGACTAATTTTTTTTAAGAAGATTTTTTAGGATGTCCTTCGGACTTCATCGGGTCGTTCTCGGGACATGGTCCCGTGATGGTCATGTGCTTCCTCCGTCATGGGAACGCGCTGTCCTTCGCCTTACCATCACGGGACCATCTTACGGGGAAAGGCTGACCGGAAGCGACTCACATTGCCGTGAGCCGCAGATAAACCCGGTTGCCCCTTTCGTCTATGTTTTCCCCGTAAACGGGGACGCCCTCATGGCAAATGATGCACATTTTTCCGAAAACCCTTGCACATATCATTTTTTTTGTGTACCTTTGCAGCGCAAAATCGTTTGAAAGCAATGCAACACCCGAATTTGTATATTATTGCAGGTCCGAACGGCGCCGGCAAAATACAAGAAATGTGGAACCAATTAATACACAAAATATGAGTGAACGAGAGTTAGAGGCGAAATTGAGTGCTGGGCTCAAACAATCCTACAGAAAGGTAGTGGAGCAATACCGCCGTGACAACTAACCGCTTATCTTCTGTGAGAACGGTCAGGTCAAGTACGTAGATCCGTTCACCGTGGCATTGTAAATAACCTTTCGTCCCTCTCCGAGACGCTAAAGTCGGAGAAAATGACATATTATAATTAGCATTTGCTAATATTTCGACAGCGACTCCGAAACCTAGGAAATTTCAACGTTGCTTCCATACGAAATATAAGTAGATGCCCATGTTTTTGCGTGGGCGATACTTATCTGTTGGAAGCGGTTATCCTAGGACCTCGGAGCGTAGATGAGAATCGTCTACGTTTTTTTGTCTAAATGCAAAACAGATATGGGAAACCGATTAGAAAGAGAATCCAATGCCGAGTTATTGCGCATCATTTGTATTTTGATTATTTTGTTGCATCATTTTTGCGTGCATGCTCTATATCCTGAGGTGTTACAATTGAATATGGCTGGATATGGTTGGGATAGCCATGTTCTCTTATTCATGCATGCTTTTTTATTTATCGGGGTAAATTGTTTTATCCTTATTTCAGGTTGGTTCGGAATAAAACCGAAATGGCGTAGTTTTATCAATCTATACTTAATATACGCTTTCTATAATCTGCTGCATCCATGCAAACATATCGCAAAAGCCTTATTGTATGGAGATGGTTTCATTTTACCGTACTCTGTACATGACATTATAATGCGAGTAATATTCCCGTTTAGTCACGGACACTTATGGTTTATGGATTGTTATCTAGGGCTTTTCCTAACCGCTCCATTATTAAACGCAGCCATAGTGCATCTTAATAAACAGCAACACGCATTTGTGTTGTTGTTGCTTACTATTGCAAATGTTTATTTTGGCGATTTCTGGAGTATGGAGTTGATAAACTCATATGGTTACTCTCTTGCTAACTTCGTGTACTTATATTTTATAGGGAGTTACTTACACAAATATATATCTATAGAAACGATTAACAATAATCGCTGGAAATTATTTGGTAGTTATTGTGTATTTGGTCTTTTATGGGGAGTATGTTCTTTATTAGAAGCATATAGTTTCCACGTTCCTCATTGGCATGCTTTTGCTTACAACAATCCTCTTTTGTTGTTAACTGCCATATCCTTTTTCTTATTTATGATGTCGTGGCATTTCAAAAGCAAATTCGTAAATCAAATAGCCATCTCAATGCTTGGTATATATATGTTAAATGAAGGTGTTATTAAATATGGATTTCTTGTTCCATACGCCCACCAATTCACTCCTGTAATACAAATTACTTTCTGGTTTATAGTATCAATTATTTTCTTTATAATAGGAGTATGTATAGATCAAGTCCGCATCTTTTTGACAAAGCCATTTTGGAAGGGGTATGATCAATACATCAAAAATAAAGGATTGAAATGTTTAGAACGTATAAAAACCTTCATTAAATATGAGGATTTCAACCATGGAAAAGAAATTAGGAATTCTTAATAATCGTCACTTTTGGTGTTTACCTGCCGCACACGACTCACCTACGAGACACGTACCCGACGATAGACAGATAGGATACCGATGAGATACAACGCTAAAATCTTAATAATCGGCAATTCTCTTCATGCGAATATGTAGGCTTTGCATAGCACTTGCCTCCGAGGTTACTCCGATATTAGTCCGACTTGCCTCCGATAACACATTTATAATTTACTGAAAATAAGTCACATAACAAAGATTGCACCCGGATAGGTCCTGAGCGCAATCTTAATAATCGGCAATTAGAACAAACACGGGCAGCACAAAGTGTCGCCCGTGGTTGTTGGTAAACTGTGATTAAGACTCAAGCCATCTCTCCAATACCGGGTCTGCAATATATATATACCATCTTTAATTCCGCTGCAAAAGTACGACCATTACCGAACATCATACAATCAGTTTGATGCGGAAGCCGCGGGTGGTGGGTTCTTCGATGAGTTCCTTCACCTGCGGACGGAGGGAGGCACGGGCGGCATCGGTCAGAGGCGAGGCGCTGAGGTGCTCCACCATGAAATCCAATGCCGTCACGCCGGAGAGTTCGGTGTGCGTCAGACGCAGCGTGAGCGGACGGAAAGACGGCATGTGGGTGAAAAGCATCTCCTTGATGAGCGAATAAGCGAGTTCGGCTTTCTCGGTGATGTTGTACTTGAGGCAGAACTGATTGAGCCCGGTGTGGATCTGCAGGTAATCGAAGTCGTCCGAGTCAATCTCATAGACGAGTTTCTGGATGCGGTTGACGAACGCCTTGGTAGCCGAATGGACGGGGTGTTCGAAGATCTGTTCGGGCGTGCCGTCCTCGTAGATGATACCTTCGTTCATGAAGAAGATACGTGTGCTCACGTCGCGGGCAAAACGCATCTCATGGGTGACAATCAGCATGGTCAGACCGCTTTTCGCCAACTGGCGGATGACGGAGAGCACTTCGCCTACCATGGTAGGGTCAAGCGCCGAGGTGGGCTCGTCGAAGAGGATGACATCCGGGTGCATGGCAAGCGAACGGGCGATGGCTACACGCTGTTTCTGTCCGCCGGAGAGGGAGGACGGATAGACATCCGCTTTCTGCGCCATGCCTACTTTCTTGAGCAGTTCCATCGCTTCCGCCTTGGCTTGTGCCTCGGGCAGTTTCAGCAGCTGCATCGGGGCGTAGGTGATATTCTCCAGCACGGTCATGTGCTCGAAGAGGTTGAAGGACTGGAAGACCATGCCCATCTTGCGGCGCAGCTTGTCCAGCGGATAGCCGGGAGCGGTGATGTTCTCGCCGTTGACGATGATCTCGCCCGAGGTGGGCGGTTCGAGCATGTTGATGGCACGCAGAAGCGTACTCTTGCCGGTGCCCGAAGGACCGATGATGGAGATCACTTCGCCTTTGTCTATGGTGCAGTTCACATCCTTGAGGACGGTCAGAGACGAGCCGTCCGGATTGATGAAGGTTTTGCTGAGATGAATAATATTTACCATTTTGTCATTTACCATTTGGTCATTTATTTAGTCATTTAGCCATTTTATCATTTACGCAGCAGGCAGAGGTTCAGGGTCTTGCGGATGAGCCAGGCGAGGATGAAATAGATGATCGTGATGACGAGCAGCGGGATGAGCGCATCGAACGTACGGGAACGGATGAGGTCGCTGGCACGCGTCAGGTCGGCGATAGCGATATAACCCACGATGGAGGTGTTCTTCAGCAGCGAGATACATTCGCCTGTGTAGAGCGGTAGACCTTTGCGCAGCGCCTGCGGGAAGACGATGCCCATGAAGGTTTTGAAGGGCGTGAAACCGAGACTCAGTCCGGCTTCGGTCTGTCCTTTGGGTACCGCAGAGATAGAGGTGTCGAAGATACTTCCCGCCGAGGACGCAAAGCACATGGCAAACGCTATGATTGCGACCAGGGTAGCACTCATGCCGGAGTTGGCAAAGACCACATAGAACAGGATGAGCAGCAAGACGAGTGTCGGGATACCATTGATGAAATCGCCGTAGAGGTCCGCCAGTCCGTGCAGCCATCTGCGCTTGGAGCGGCGGCAGGCACACACGCCTATGCCGAGAATGGTGCCTAAGAGAATGGCGAAGAACGTAATCTTGATAGTCTCCACCAGACCGTCCCAGATGAGTTTGATACGGTTCTCTTTGACGAGGTTCATATGGATGCGCTCGCCCAACCCCATACGTGCGTCACGGGAGTGGTCCACAATGAAATAGCCCGGGTGGCATTTATAGTAGGGGGCAGAGAAATCCATTGATTTCTGGCGTTCCTCGGTGATGAAAAGACAGCCGGAGAACACATCCGCCTTGCCGGTGTTGATTGCCATGATAGCCGAGCCGACATCCACAAACTGCATCTCAAAAGGTCTGCCGAGGGAATGTGCAAAACGCCGGAGAATGTCAGCATCTAAGCCTTGCCACTCACCGCCTTCGCCCACATAACTGATAGGGGCTATATTCACGCCGCAGACACAGCGCAAGGGCTTGGTTCCTTCGGGGATGGTATAGGCAGGCTCCTCCACATAGGAGCCTTCGTTAATCCAGTAGTTGGTGATGTCTTCCAGCGGAGCCGAAGCAAGGAAAGCGTTGAGTTGTGCGGCCATCTCGGTGTTGCCTTTGCGGATGGCAAAAGCCACATCGAAACACTCGTCACCGACAAAGGCTTTCTTCATGCCCAGACGCTTCAGATCATCCTTTGTAAGCATCACTTCGTCGCTCACATAGACATCGGCGTGCCCTTGCCGCACAGCCTGCACGCCATCGGCTTCGTTGGATACAAGAAAAAGCTGCACGTCTGTGCGTTTCTCGTACTTCTGTTGGTAATAACTGCCGTTGGAGGCTGCCAGTACAAGGCCGGAGAGATCCTCCTCCGATTGGGGCTCCTGAAAGTTCTCACCACCGGAACAAGCAGTGAGGGCATATAGCGTAATAAACAGGTAAATCAGTGGATTCTTCATATTATAATTGCCGTACAGGGAAGTCAAAATAGGTATCGGGGAAAGGCTCGTTGCGGAGCGTGAAATGCCACCACTCGCTGTCTATCGGCTCAAAGCCGTGACGGAGCATCGCTTTGCGCAAGGTGAGGCGGTTCTCGGACTGACGGTAGAGTTTGCAGGGGTAGTCCGGATGGCTCTCCTCGCCGAACCAGTCGAAGGGCGAACCCATGTCCAGTTCCTTGCCTGTAGCCGCATCGATGAGCGTCAGGTCCACTGTCGAACCGCGCGAATGGGATGAGCGCGCGTAGATATAGCCCTGCTCGAAGAGCAACGATTTGTCCACCATGGGGTAGAAAATCTTCTTCATCGCCGTGTCCTGCACGTTCTCCGCCCAGCGGATGAAATGGTTGACGGCGGTCTGCGGACGGTAGGTGTCCCAAATCTTGAGGCGGTAACCGTACGCTTTCAGTTCGTCGCTGACGGCTTTGAGCGAGTCTGCCGCCTGGCGTGTCATGAGCGCCACCGGTTGCTCGTAGCCGTCGATGCGTTCACCCACAAAATTATAGGTGCTGTAATAGCGTATCTCCAAGATCGCATCGGGAATGATGTCTGTCAGATTGACAAACGTACTGCTGTCTTTCTCCGGCTCGGGAGCAGGTTGCTGTTTCTGGCACGAGAGCAACAGAATAAGGGACAAAGGGACAAAGGACAATGTACGAAGGAACGATGTACGAAGATATTTCATATGCTGATGTATTATTTGGTCGGCATTCATTAAAAACGCCGCAAAGGTACAAAAAAAAATGCATATATGCAAAAAAAACTGAAAGAAGACGAAAAAAAGAGAGTGTGTTTATGAAACACACCCTCCTTCGGATTTAGCTGAGTTACTCTACTATAAATCAGTTTGCGGGAGCCCATTTGCAACGAACGGGCGAGACGATGGCGCCTTCTTTCTTGAGTTCGGCAAAGGCCTTATCAACCTCTTTGCGGTCCGCTCCGAGCGCGGTGGTTACCTCGCCAGCCGAAACAGGCTTGCCTGCTGCACGCATGGCAGCTAATACTTGATCACGCATAACATTTATGGAATTAATGACCGCCCTTCGGGCTTAAGGAATAAGGAATAAAGACTTAAATGTTTCGTCTTTGAGTTGTGCTACTTCCGACATTTGTATTTAGTCTATTGTCCTTTAGCGTAGCGGTCCTTACTCCTTTAGCGAAGCGGTCTAAATTACATCATCTCAATCAAGAAGTTCTCGTAACCGAGTTTGTCGATGTAGTTGAGGTACTGCTTCTCCCAAGCCATGTGCTCTACCTCTCCGTCAATCCATTTCTGGATGAGTTTCTGGGTGGGGTAATCATCGGAGAAGGCAGCAGCCAGTTCGCTGAGTTCTTTGATGGCGCCCTCGTTGTAGTCGGTCTCGATCTGCTGTTTCGGGTCATCATAGAACGGGAACTCGATGGTCTTCATAGCCTCCTGAAGATCAGCCGGTTTGCAGCCGAGCTCTACCAGACGGTTGAGTACCTCTTCTGCTTCGTCCCACTCTTCCTCTGCTTCCTCTTTCCATTTGTCAGCGAGCTTGTTCCAGCCGTTGAGACGGTCATACGCCGAGAAAGCGAAATGCTGCTTGCTGTTTCCAAACCAAACTGCGCCCAGATATGCCAGGCCTTTCAATGCTTCTTCTTTGCTCATAATTCGTATTATGTTTTTAGATTAAACTTATAGATATTTTACTATTTCTGCTTCGATGTCTTCGGGTTTGGTGGTAGGAGCGAAACGTCCTACTACTTTACCCTCGCGGTCAAGAAGGAACTTGGTGAAGTTCCAGCGGATGTCGTTCTCTTTCTTGAAAGTCTTGCTGATGCCTTTGAGCATCGTTGCGGTAGCTTTGGCTTTCAGACCCTCGTATTTCTCCTCCGGTCCGTTCTCCTTGAGGAAGGTGAACAACGGGCTCTCGTTCTCGCCGTTCACCTCAATCTTCGCGAACTGCGGGAAAGATACTTTGTATTTGAGCTGGCAGAAGGAAACAATCTCTTCTTCCGTGCCGGGAGCCTGCTGACCGAACTGGTTGCAAGGGAAATCGAGAATTACCAGACCCTGGTCCTTGTATTTCTTGTAGAGGTTCTCCAGTGCCTCGTATTGGGGCGTGAATCCGCAACCCGTAGCTGTATTCACTACTAAAAGGACTTTGCCTTTGTACTCAGCCAGCGAAACCGGCTGTTTCTTGGTGTCAAGCACCGTAAAATCATAGATTGCCATAGTTGTATCTTTTTTATTGTTATTACATTGTGTACAGGCAGGGAATAACAGCGTCAGTCCCAATACCCAGATAGTAAGAAGTTTCTTCATGGTTATACATCTTATATCGTTTACGATACAAAGATACTGCTTTTTCTTCATATATGCAAAAAATAGGATAGTGAAGCAGTTGTTTTCTTAATAATAGTATATATTTTATTAATATTAAAACTATTGTTCCGTATGATTTCAAAGTATTTGTATGAAAAATTTGCGTATCCGAAAAAAAAGTAGTACTTTTGCATTCCAATACATTCAATCACTATGGCAAAGAAAATCATTATTACTATCGGTCGCGAGTTTGGAACAGGCGGCAGAAAGATTGCAATGGAGTTAGGCCAACGGCTGGGTATTAACGTGTATGACAAGCGCTTGCTGGACAGCGTCAAGGAGCATTACAATCTGACTACGGAGCAGATGGATAAGATCCGGGCTAAAAAGAAATCATGGTGGACAGATTTCAAGTCGTTTTATCAGCAGGCTGCAACTCTCTCTGCCGTGCCGTATAACGAGGCTGTGTATGTGCCTGAGGTCAATTCCGAGTTGATCTACAAGGAAGAGTCTGAGATCCTAAGGACCTTAGCCGAGCAGGAATCGTGTATTATTCTTGGCAGAACGGGATTTCATATCTTCCGTGACGAGCCCAACGCTTACCGTATCTTTCTGATGGCAGATATGCCGTATCGCCGTGACAAAGTAGCAAGGCGGTTGAATATCAATGAGGGCAGCGCGGACGTGCTCATCAAAAAGATAGATGAGGATCGCGAGAATTACACCAAAGCATTCAGCGGTGTAAGCCGTTATGATGCCCATAACTACGATTTGTGTCTCAATGTCACAGGTCTTGACCCCGTGCATGTCGCTGATTTCATTACAGCCCTTGTAAAGGAGCGATTCTCGCTGTAGGAGCTGTCTGCAATAGCCGTCAGAAGTCTATTTATACAAACTGCACTATACAACATACGCGCGTACTTATTGTAATAATAGGTACGCGCGTATGTGTATGGGCAGCGCGCATTCATGCGCGCTATCGGAATTAGACTACACCGCTGAAGCCCATGAAAGCCATGGCGAGGAGACCTGCGGTCAGCAGAGCAATCGGTGTGCCCTTCATTGCCTCGGGCACTTTGTTCAGCGCCAGCTGCTCACGGATACCTGCGAAGAGGATCAGCGCGAGAGCAAAGCCTACTGCGGTAGCGAACGCATACACAGTACCGGAGAGGAGACCGTACTCGGCGCCCAGCGGCAGTTTAGCCAAGAGCTTGTTCTGGTCAGCCACGATAAGGGCTACACCGAGAATACAGCAGTTGGTGGTGATCAGCGGAAGGAACACACCCAGTGCCTGATAGAGCGCCGGAGAGACCTTCTTCAGCATAATCTCGATCATCTGCACGAGGGCAGCGATGACGAGGATGAAGAGGATGGTCTGGAGGAACTCAACGCCCCAGAGAACCAGCAACTTCTGCAGAAGGTAGGTAACAACCGTTGCCAGCGTGAGCACGAACGTAACGGCTGCACCCATACCTAAGGCGGTGTCAATCTTCTTACTTACACCCAGGAACGGGCAGATGCCCAGGAACTGGCTCAATACAATATTGTTAACAAATATTGCAGAGATAAATATCAAGAAGTAAACCATTTCAATTAAAAATTAAAAATTAAAAATTACGAATTATTTCTTCTGCAGTTTGTTGACAGCCGCCATGAGGTAGGCGAGGCAGATGAACGCACCCGGAGCGAGTACGAAGATCAGCGCTGCGAACTGGCTGCTGTAGAGTTGGAAACCGAAGACAGTACCTGCGCCGAGGAACTCGCGGATGACACCTAATACGGTGAGCGAGAGGGTAAAACCGAGACCCATTCCCAGTCCGTCCAATGCGGAGAGACCTACGGTGTTCTTAGCGGCAAACGCCTCTGCACGGCCGAGTACGATACAGTTCACCACAATCAGCGGGATGAACAGACCCAGCACGTCGTAGATACCCGGCAGGTAAGCCTGCATCACGAGTTGTACCATCGTCACAAAGGTAGCGATGACTACGATGAATGCCGGAATACGTACCTTATCGGGGATGAGATTCTTGAGAAGAGAGATCACTACGTTCGAGCAAACGAGCACGAACAGGGTAGCGAGACCCATGGACATACCGTTAACGGCAGAGGTGGTAGTAGCCAGCGTAGGGCACATACCGAGGACCAACGCAAAAGTAGGATTCTCCTTGAGAATACCGTTGGTCAATGTTTTCATTGCATTACTCATAGTGTTTCCTCCTTTTCTGTGTTGTTGTCCGGATTTTCCGGAGATTCCGGAGTTTCCTGGTTCAGTAATGAAGCGCCGGTAGCTGCCTCAACGGGCTCGGCAGCAATAGCTGCGTACGCTTTGTTGACTGCTTTCAGGAATGCGCGGCTGGAGATGGTAGCAGCGGTGATAGCATCTACGTCTCCACCATCTTTGCTGACTGCCAGAGCGCCGGCTTTCTTGCCGATGATAGAGCGGTTGCCCGCTGCATCCTTGAACCAGTGGTCGATGTGCGCACCCAGACCCGGGGTCTCGGTTTGCTTCAGTACCACGTAGTCCAGCACTTTGCCTTCTGCGTCGATGCCTACCATGATCACTTGCGGACCGTCAAAACCTACTTCGCTGGTCTCAATAGCGGTAGCTACCCACGCGCTGTCTTGATAAGCCTTGTAGATGGTCAGACCTTCTACTTCTTCGGGCTCAGCGATAGTGCAACCCTGCGGCAGCACGGCGGCGATGGCTGCTTTCTGTTTCTGTGCCTCCTGCACGGCAATCGTCTCAGCGGTGAGCGTATAGACGCCTGCCAGCGCACCTGCGGCTACCATCGAGATGATAACCAGGCTAAGCACCATATTCTTGAATGTACTTTCTAATTTGTTCATAATTAAAAATTAAAAATTAAAAATTACGAATTAAGCTTTCTTGGGTTCGCCGAAACGCTGCGGACGAATCTTGTTCAACAATGGAACGCACGCGTTCATAATCAGGATAGCGAAGGACATACCTTCGGGGTAGTTACCCCACGTACGGATCACCATGACGATGAAGCCGATACCGATACCGAAGATAATCTTGCCCCACGCGCTCATCGGGCTGGTTACATAGTCGGTTGCCATAAAGAAGGCACCGAGCATCAGACCGCCGGAGAGCAGTTCGTAGCCGATATAATGGCAGGTGTCAAGTCCCTCAGGCAGCGCACCGGCGAGACCAGTGCAAGCGCAGAAGCAAGCTACGGTACCGAGGATAGCTACCGGGATATGCCATGTAATGACACGGCAGCAGATCAGGAACAGACCGCCGATGATCAGCGCCAGAGCACTCACTTCACCGAGCGAACCGCCCATCACGCCGAGGAACGAATCCCAGAGCGACGGCAGCTGGTCAATGACGGAGGAGTCTCCGGCTTTGACGATGTGCTTCAGATAATAGAGCGGGGTAGCGCCCGTCTCGGCGTCGGTGTACGAATCGCCGAAGCCTTGCGGGGTTGGCCATGTGGTCATTTGGGCCGGATAGGCAATCAGCAGGAACACACGGCCTACGAGAGCGGGGTTAAAGGGGTTCTGGCCCAGACCGCCGAAGGTCATCTTGCCCACGCCGATAGCTACTACTGCACCGATAATAACGATCCACCAATCGATGGTAGAAGGCAGGTTGAAAGCGAGCAACAGACCTGTCAGAACGGCCGAGAGGTCGCCGATGGTCTGGCGTTGCTCTTTGAGCACATAACGGCTGATAACATACTCAGTGCATACGCAGGCGAGGATGGAGATACATGCCGTAATCAATGCGCCCCAGCCAAACTCGATAACCGATACCACATAAGCAGGCAGCAGCGCGAGAATGACCAAAAGCATATTCCGGCGGACGCTGTCACCGCTGTGGGCGTGCGGAGCCGGAGCAACTATAAGATTTTTCATAATTAGAAATTAAAAATTACGAATTAAAAATTAACATTACTTCTTAGCTGCGGCGCGCTCGCGGAGGATAGCGCCTACTTTGGCTTTGCCCGGACGGATATAATCCAGAAGACGGCGGTGGGCAGGACAGGTGAAGACGCAGCAACCGCAGTCGATGCAGTCCATAATGTCGTGCTTCTCCAGTTCGTCGTACATACCTAATTCGCTCAGACGTTGGAGCAGATACGGCTCCAAGCCCATCGGGCATGCCTGTACGCACTTGCCGCAACGGATACAGTTCTCTTCCTCAGGACGGATGCTCTCTTCTTGCGAGAGGAAGAGCAGTCCGGAGAGACGTTTGTTAGCCGGCATGTTCTCGGTGTGATCCATTGCGCGACCCATCATCGGTCCACCGCCGATAATCTTGCCTGTACAGGCAGGAACACCGCCGGCAAGGGCGATCACCTCGTCAATCGGCGTACCGAAACGCACGCAGTAGTTGCCCGGTTTAGCAACGTGCTTGCCGGTAACGGTCATCACGCGCGAGATAAGCGGTTTGTTCTTCTGCACTGCCTCGTAAACGGCATAGATGGTAGCCACGTTATCTACCACTGCACCTACCTCGATTGGCAGTGCGCCGGAGGGCACCTGACGGTTGATACAAGCGTCGATAAGCTGCTTCTCACCGCCTTGGGGGTAACGCAGCTGCAACGGCATTACCTCGATACCCAGTTTGCTCTGCGCGAGCTTGGTCATGTGCTCGATAGCATCTTTCTTGTTGTTCTCGATACCGATGATGGCGCGCTCTACGCCGAGGGCTTTCTTGAGTATCTCGATACCGATGATGATCTCCTCTCCGTGCTCGAGCATGAGCTGGTGGTCACAGGTGAGATACGGTTCGCACTCTACACCGTTGACGATGAGCACCTCGGCTTTCTTGCCCGGAGGCGGCAGCAGTTTGACGTGGGTCGGGAAGCACGCGCCACCGAGACCTACGATACCTGCGGCAGCAATCTTGTCAATGATCGATTTAGCGTCGAGTGTGCAGGAACGGATGATTTCCGGCGTGCGGTCAATCTCCGGAACCCACTCGTCGCCCTCTACGTCGATGTAGATTGCTTGTCCGGGAGCACCCCACGCATCAGTCCAATCGCCGATCTTGGTGACCGTACCGCTCACCGGGGAGCAGATGTTTGCACTCACGAACCCGCCGGCCTTGGCAAGCAGTTCGCCTACTTTCACTTTCTTTCCAACCTCCACTACGGCCTGTGCGGGAGCACCGATGTGCTGCACAAGAGGGATGATCGCCTGCTTGGGCAGCGGACATTCCTTGATTGCCTGGTGCGCGGAGTATTGTTTGTTGTCATGCGGATGAACACCGCCTATTTTAAATGTACGCATTTCTAATTAAAAATTAAAAATTAAAAATTACGAATCAGGCTTTTTGCGCCATGGCGATTAAAGTCGGGTACGCTGCCTTCGGAGTCGGCAGTGCCTTGATTTTCGCTGCTACAGCAGGATCGAAGCCCTTCTTGTCACCGTCTTGTGCCGCAGCGGGTGCAGCCTCTTCAGCGGCGGCAGGTGTAAGGATCTTCTTCACCTCGTCCATTGTCGGATCACCTCCCACAGGGCAGGCCAGACCCTCTGTACTGCCGGCTTTGACGCACGCTTCGGCGAAGTTGCGACAACCGGCAAAACCGCAGCCACCGCAGTTGGCACCTGGCAACACTGCCTGGACCAAGTCGATGCGCGGATCTTCCTCTACTTTGAAGAACTGGCTGACAAAATAGAGCAGAATCGCTGCTACCAAGGCCGTCACGCCAAGAACTCCCATAGAAATCAGAATCAGATTCATGTTGGTTGTTTGTTTTTTTAGTTGTTTGTTATTATATATTTAGAATATTTTTGCAGTATTTTGCCAAAATCACGGGATATATATTATAAATAATATATATAGGGTGGTGCAGGATACGATATAAGTCTTACTTAACCCTTACTTAACCCTTACTTAACCCTTACGTGCCCCTTGCATGCTTGTTTATGCTTTCCGTGCCTATTACATGCTTGTTGTTTTTATGCCTTCCGTGCCGTGAAGGTGAACTGCTTCTGCAGGCGGTGTTTGAACTGACTCAGAACCAGGTAATACAGGGCAATGGAGCAGAGGGAGAGGGTGCCTACGACGGCTTCGTCCCAATTGGTGGTGAAATCCAGCACTGCAATCACAGCCATCATGACGACAAACGGCAGGATATACGCTAACAGCACCGCTTTCCACGCCAGATGCTCGCGCACCTCGACTTCCACGCGGTCCCCGGGCTGCATCGGCTCCAGCATAACGGCGTCCATCTCTTTCGCCTGGCTCTCGGAAGAGGTACACATCCCTTTCGCCTTGCACGCCGAGCACGCTGACGATTGCACAATCTCGATGTGCGCCATTTCGCCCTCGGTGGAGAGTACCACCCCTGTATGTCTAATCAATTCGTCCATAAAAACAAAAAAGCATGCAAAGATACGAAAAAATCTTCATATGTGCAAGTGCGCGCGTTCTTTTATCAAAAAAATACACTATTTCTGTCAAAAAAACGCATAAAATGGGGATGTGATTTTGAGAACTCAATATTTTTTAGTATCTTTGCACGCTAATTTGGAGTAAAGTATGCCCAGAACATCAACAAAAAATAGTAATATAGCTGCCGACCGTCCTGCCGAGAGAGCCATTCGGGTGGAGAAAACAAGTTGGATGGAGGCGGTCAAATCGTTTTTTCAGGACCGTCGGACGAGGATGGTTGCCGGCGTGCTGCTGCTGGCTTTCGCCGTGGTGGCATTGCTGGCATATGTGAGTTATCTGTTTACCGGTACGGCGGACCAGTCGGTGTTGGCGATGGACCATGCAGGACGTGTGGAGAACCGTGAGGCGATCCGTAATATGCTGGGTCTGCCGGGTGCCCGTCTGGCGCATTTCCTGATAGACGGCACGTTCGGTTTCGTGAGCGTGCTGTTGCTGCTCATGACCGCTATCTATGGCATGAGACTCATGCATATCTTCAAGGACATCCGTGCCATCAAGCTGTTCTGCGGCGGTATGTTCTGGGTGCTCTGGGGTGCTGTAGTGCTTGGCTTTGCGCAACAGATGGTGCACCTGGGCGTGTTCCGCTGGGGCGGTGCCTTCGGTTCGGCAGCTGCGGCGTGGATGGTGAGCTACGTGAATATCGTTGGTACAATAGCTATCCTGGCGGTGCTGCTTGTGATTTTCCTGATTGTGACCGACCCTGACTTTGTGCCGCATTGCAAGGCTTTTGCTGCGTGGCTGAAGAAATTGTTTGCGCGCAAACCCAAGAAAGAGGTAGAGGAGTACGAGCGGCCGGCAACCGAGCCCGACGAGGCCACCAACGAGGTGACGCTTGACCTGTCGGAACTATCCGGCGTACCCGATACGGCTGACAAATCCGAAGAAGTGACTTTTACGATTGAGAGTTCTGATCAACCGGAGAATCCCGAGAGCGTGCAAACGCCGGATATTCCGGAGATTGAGATTGAAGAGCCGCAAGCCGAGCCGGAACAGCTACCGACGGTAGATGAGGAGGGCGAACCGTTGGGAGACGCACCCTTGATTGAGGAGGATGAGAAACCCAAAACCGCCGACCAAGACACAGCCCCCGATCTGGAGATAGAGGACATCAACGAAGACGAGCTCTATACCAAGGACCCCGACAAACTGCTGGAGAAACTCGGTCCGTACGACCCGCGCAAGGACTTGGAGTTCTATAAGTTCCCGTCTCTGAACCTGCTGAAAGTTTATGACAACGAGGCGGCGCCGGTCATCAATGAGGAGGAGCAGCGTGCCAACGGAGCCCGTATCGTGACCACGCTGCGTAACTACGGCGTGGAGATAGAGTCCATCAAAGCCACCGTCGGACCGACCGTCACCCTCTATGAGGTAGTGCCGAAAGCCGGTGTACGCGTGGCAAAGATACAGGCGCTGGAGAACGATATCATGCTTTCCCTCTCCGCCACAGGTATCCGTATCATCGCACCGATGCCCGGCAAAGGAACGATTGGTATTGAGGTGCCGAACGAGAAGCCGCAGGTCGTTTCCATGCACTCCGTCATCGCTTCCAAGCGCTTCCAGGAGGAGACGAAGATGCGCCTGCCGATTGCCTACGGACGAACCATCACCAACGAGGTCTTTATGTTCGACCTCGCCAAGACGCCACACTTGCTCGTAGCCGGTGCCACGGGAACGGGTAAGTCCGTGGCTATCAATGCGATAATAACTTCTCTCTTGTATAAGAAGCACCCGGCGGAGCTCAAACTCGTCATGGTGGACCCGAAGATGGTGGAGTTCGCGCCCTACAAACCGCTCATCAAGCATTTCCTCGCCGCCCAGCCGGACACCGACCCCGAGCAGGTCGTCATCACCGATTGCGACAAGGTCATCAACACCCTCAACTCCCTCGTCATCGAGATGGAGAACCGCTACAAACTGCTCATGGATGCCGGCGTGCGCAACTTGGAGGACTACAACGACAAGTTTGTCCGCAGACGCCTGAATCCCAATAAGTTAGTGGGTGACAGTCTGCATCACCAATACCTGCCTTATATCGTCATCATCATCGACGAGTACGGCGATTTTATCATGCAGGCAGGCAAGCAGGTAGAGACGCCTATCGCACGTATCACACAAAAAGCGCGTGCCGTCGGTATGCACATGATCCTCGCTACCCAGCGTCCGTCCGTCAACATCGTCACGGGTGTTATCAAGGCGAACATCCCGACCCGTATTGCTCTCCGCACGCAGTCGGTCATCGACTCCCGTACCGTGCTGGACGCCAAGGGAGCGGAGCAGCTCATCGGTCGCGGTGACTCGCTCTATGCCGGTAATGCTTCTATCACCCGTGTGCAATGTGCTTTTGTCGATACGCCCGAGGTGGACGCTATCGTCGGACATATCGCCAAGCAACAGCGTTACACCGAGCCGTATCAGTTGCCTGAGTACGTAGGTGAGGGCGGCGAAGGCGAAGCACTCGCTCCCGGCTCCGTGGATATGAAACGCCTCGATCCGATGTTCGCAGACGTCGCGCGTTACGTAGTCACCAAACAAGAGGGTTCCACCTCCCGTCTCCAGCGTGCTTTCGAGATAGGCTACAACCGTGCCGGCAAACTCTCCGACCAACTTGAGGCGGCAGGTATCGTCGGACCGAACAAAGGCCCCAAGGGCCGTGATGTCCTCATCCAGGACCTCTCCCAACTCGACCAAGTCCTCGAAGAATTGGGCGTTAAGTAAAATCGAGATCACGATTACGAATTACGAATAATCACAATGACGACATTATTAACTATATTAACGGTGCTCAGTTCTTTTCTGGCGAATCTGGAGGAAAAGACGCTGCAGTCGGCTTTCACCGTGACGGTAGCGGAAGAGGTAAACGCCCCGATGAATTTCCCCGGTGAGATCATTATGCAGGGGAACAAGTTCCATTTGGAGATGATGGATATTGAGGCGGCGTACGACGGCAAGACGATGTATATGTATTCCGGCCAGACGGACGAACTGACGCTCTCCAATCCGACCGAACAGGAGCTGGTGGAGGCGAACCCGCTGCTGTACGCCAAAGCCCTTGTGCCGGTGTGCAACGTGACGGAAAGAACGACCCAAGACGGACAACAGACCACCGTGACGCTGACACCGAAAGACCAAAGTATAGGTATCAACCGCTTTGTGCTGAAACTCCGAAACAGTGACCTCATGCCCCTGTCGGTGGAAATCAAAGAAGGTAAGAAGACCTCGACCCTGAAACTGAAAGAGCCGAAGTTCGTGCCAACCAATCCGGAGGATATATATATCTTGAAACCAAGCAAAAATACGTATGTCAACGATATGCGGTTTTAGGTAAATTACGAATTACAAATTACGAATTACGAATGGCAAATAGAGTAAAATGTTTGATAATTGGTTCCGGACCTGCCGGATACACGGCGGCGATTTATGCCTCCCGTGCGAACCTGCAACCGGTACTCATCGAAGGTCCGCAACTTGGCGGACAGTTGACTACCACTACCGAAGTGGAGAATTTCCCCGGTTATCCGGACGGCGTGGAGCCGTTCCAGATGATGGACGATATGAAACGCCAAGCCGAGCGTTTCGGCACGCAGTTCGTTTCCGGGGTAGTGACAAAGGTAGATTTCTCGGTGAGCCCGAAGAAAGTGTGGGTGGAAGATACCAAGGAGTACGAAGCGGACGCAGTCATCATCGCTACGGGCGCTTCCGCGAAATACTTGGGTATCGAGTCTGAGCGCACCTACAAGGGCCGCGGCGTGAGTGCCTGCGCCACCTGCGACGGTTTCTTCTATCGCAAGAAAACCGTGGCGGTAGTAGGTGGTGGCGACACAGCGTGCGAGGAAGCTAACTATCTGGCAGGGCTCTGCGAGAAAGTCTATATGATTGTCCGCAAGCCGTATTTGCGCGCTTCGGAGATCATGCAGCAACGTGTGCTCAATAATCCCAAGATAGAAGTGCTCTTCGAGCATAACACCCTTCAACTGACCGGCGAAGGCAAGGTGCAAGGAGCGGACCTCGTCTATCGCAAGGGTGAGCCCGATGAGGCAATGAAGCACATCGACATCGACGGTTTCTTCCTCGCTATCGGTCATCATCCGAACACGGAGCTGTTCAAGGACTACATCGCCTGCGATGCCGAAGGATACATCATCACCGACGGTGCCTCTACACAATGCTTCAAATGTGAAAATGCGCAAATGGGTAAATGTGAAAATGAAAAAATACCCGGAGTCTTTGCCGCAGGAGACTGCGCTGATCCGCATTACCGTCAGGCGATTGTAGCAGCCGGCAGCGGTGCCAAAGCCGCCATCGAAGCAGATAAGTATATCAAGAGTTTACAATAATTCAAATCAAAATAATATTAACTTTTAAATTCAAACAATCTTTATGTGGTTAAAAGATTCATCTATCGGCCGTAAGTTCGTTATGGCTTTGAGCGGAGCCGCATTGGTATTTTTCCTGCTGTTCCACGGGTGTATGAACCTTGCACTGGTATTCAGCGAGGAGGCTTACAATGCCATCTGCCGTTTCCTTGGTGCTAACTGGTACGCCGTCATCGGCTCGCTGGGTATTGCTTTCCTCGTACTCGTGCATTTCTGCTACGGTCTGTATCTGACAGTTCAGAACCGTGCAGCGCGCGGTAACGACCGTTACGCAGTGACCGACAAGAAACCCGGTGTGACCTGGGAGTCGGAGAACATGCTCGTGCTGGGATTTGTAATCCTCGGTTTCATCTGTCTGCACCTCTACAATTTCTGGTACAAGATGCAGTTTGCCGAGTTGACGGGTATCGAGACCGGCGCTTTCGATCCTCAGAACGGTGCGGCTTATGTGAAAGCGCTCTTTACCGAGCCTGTCTGGGGCCAAGTGTATTGCGTGCTCTATCTGTTGTGGCTTGTAGTCCTCTGGCTCCACCTCAATCACGGTGTGGGTTCGGCTATGACCTCTATGGGACTCAACAACCTGAAATGGCAGAAACGCGTGGAGGTAATCAGCACTGTAGTGGCAACACTCGTAGTAGCTCCTTTCACCGCAGTTGTATTGTATTATTTGGGCATGGGCATCGGTATGCTGTGCGCTGCATAATTACGAATTAAAAATTAAAAATTCCGAATTATGGCAAAGAAAGAAGAGATTTTGGATGCTGCAAAGAAAGCAGCCAAAGTAGTAAAAGAAAAAGTAGAGCAAGTAGCTAACGATCCGCAAGTGCAGGAAGCTGTTCAGGTTGCCAAAGAGAAAGCAGTTGAGGTAGCAGAGGCTGTTGCGGAGAAAGCAAAAGAAGTGGCGGCAGAGGTTCAGGCTCGCGCAGAGAAAGCCGGCAAAGCAGCCAAAGCTGCGGCTGAGGTAATGGCTACTCCTTCTGAGAAAGAGGCTAAAGTGATCACTCCGAAGGACGCCAAGATCCCGGAGGGACCTCTGGAGCTCAAATGGACCAATTACAAGAACCATCAGAAACTGGTGAACCCGGCTAACAAACGTCGTCTGGACATCATCGTCATCGGTACCGGTCTTGCCGGTGCTTCGGCTGCCGCGTCTCTCGCAGAGATGGGCTTCAACGTACTGAACTTCTGTATTCAGGACAGCCCGCGCCGTGCGCACTCTATTGCTGCGCAGGGTGGTATCAATGCGGCGAAGAACTACCAGAACGACGGTGACTCCGTCTATCGTCTCTATTACGATACCATCAAAGGTGGCGACTACCGTGCACGTGAGGCGAACGTATATCGTCTGGCGGAGGTTTCCAATAACATCATCGACCAGTGTGTGGCACAGGGTGTTCCTTTCGCACGCGAGTACGGAGGTCTGCTGGACAACCGCTCCTTCGGTGGCGCACAGGTAAGCCGTACTTTCTATGCCAAGGGTCAGACCGGTCAGCAGCTGCTCCTCGGAGCCTACAGCGCACTGAGCCGCCAGATCGGCAAAGGCAAAGTGAAGATGTACACCCGTTATGAAATGCTGGATATCGTGCTCATCGCAGATGAGAACGGCGAGAAGCGTGCACGCGGTATCATCGCCCGCAACCTCGTTACCGGCCGCATCGAGCGTTTCTTCGCGCATGCGGTAGTAGTAGGTTCGGGTGGTTACGGAAACACCTTCTTCCTCTCTACCAACGCCATGGCTTCCAACGGCTCTGCTGCTATGCAGATGTACCGCCACGGCGCTTATTTCGCTAACCCCTGCTACGCACAGATCCACCCGACCTGTATTCCGAAGCACGGTGACTTCCAGTCCAAACTGACCCTGATGTCCGAGTCGCTCCGTAACGACGGACGTATCTGGGTGCCGAAGAAACTCGAGGATGCCAAACTGCTGCAGGCAGGCAAGATCAAAGGACGCGATATACCAGAAGAAGACCGCGACTACTACTTGGAGCGCCGCTATCCGGCATTCGGTAACCTCGTTCCGCGTGACGTGGCTTCGCGTGCCGCCAAAGAGCGTTGCGACAAAGGCTACGGCGTGAACAACACCGGCCTCGCTGTGTTCCTGGATTTCAGTGAAGCTATCCAGCGTCTGGGTAAAGACGTTGTGGCACAGAAATACGGCAACCTCTTCCAGATGTACGAGAAGATTGTGGACGAGAACCCGTACGAGAACCCGATGATGATCTTCCCGGCAATCCACTATACGATGGGTGGTATCTGGGTGGACTACGAGTTGCAGACATCCGTCAAGGGTCTGTTCTGTATCGGTGAGGCGAACTTCTCCGACCACGGAGCAAACCGTCTGGGTGCTTCCGCATTGATGCAGGGTCTCGCTGACGGCTATTTCGTACTGCCTTATACCATTCAGAACTACCTCGCAGACCAGATCGGCGTACCGCGTATGAGCACCGACCGTCCCGAGTTCGCCGAGGCGGAGAAAGCCGTACAGGACAAGATCAACAAACTCATGGCTATCCAGGGTAAGCGTTCGGTTGACAGCATCCACAAAGAGCTCGGTCTCGTGATGTGGGACTTCGTCGGCATGGGACGTACTGCAGAAGGCTTGAAGGAAGGTATCAAGAAGATTGATGCCATCAAGAAAGAGTTCTGGACCAACGTATATATCCCGGGTGAGGCTAACAGCCTGAACAACGAGTTGGAGAAAGCGCTCCGTCTGGCGGACTTTATTGAGATTGGCCGTCTGATGGCTGTCGATGCTCTCCATCGTGAGGAGTCTTGCGGTGGTCACTTCCGCGAGGAATACCAGACGCCGGAAGGCGAGGCGCTGCGTCAGGACGATAAGTTCTCGTATGTCGGTTGCTGGAAATATACCGGCGAAGACAGCGAGCCCGAACTCATCAAAGAGCCTTTGGATTACGAGTTCACGGAGAGAAAGACCCGTAACTATAAGAACTAAATGCGAAAATGCATAAATATGAAAATGTATAAATGCGAAAATGAGTAAATAGTTTTATGGATCAGTATATTGATATTAAAGTACGGGTTTGGCGTCAGGCCGGACCCAAGGCTCAGGGACATTTCGAGACCTACGAGCTGAAACATGTATTCCAAGGCGCTTCGTTCCTGGAGATGATTGACATCCTGAACGAGCAGCTTGTTGCGGAGCACAAAGACCCTGTGACCTACGATCACGACTGCCGCGAGGGTATCTGCGGTATGTGCTCGATGTACGTCAACGGTCACCCGCACGGACCAGACTCCGCCATCACCACCTGCCAGCTGCATATGCGTAAGTTCAAAGACGGCGAGACCATCACCGTAGAGCCGTGGCGCAGCCGTGCGTTCCCGGTTATCAAAGACCTCATGGTGGACCGTGGTGCGTATGACAAGATCATGCAGGCAGGCGGCTTCGTTTCCGTCAACACCGGCGGTGTACCCGACGCCAACGCTATTCCTATTCCGAAGCCTGTAGCTGACGAAGCCATGGACGCAGCTTCCTGTATCGGTTGCGGCGCATGCGCTGCGGCTTGTAAGAACGGCTCGGCAATGCTGTTCGTGGCGGCCAAAGTTTCGCAGCTCGCTCTCCTGCCGCAAGGCAAGATCGAGGCGGCTGCACGCGCCAAAGCCATGGTGGCTAAGATGGACGAACTCGGCTTCGGTAACTGTACCAACACCGGTGCTTGCGCTGCCGAGTGCCCGAAATCGGTTAGCCTGGCGAATATCGCGCGCCTCAACCGCGAGTTCCTGGCAGCGAAGTTCAAAGACTGATAATAGGTTTTACGGATACTAAAACACGTAAGAAAGGGAGGTGCCTTTTGGGCGCTTCTCTTTTTTTGGGGGACGCAAAAATCAAGAAAAATGGTTCGCAATGCGTTGATGCTTAGGGCTTTCTATTTTTTGTTGTTTCGTCGTTTCATTTCTCTTTGTTTTTGGTAACGCTGTTGGCGTTTCCTTTGCCCCCTTTTTATTTCTTTCACAAAACAACGCAAGATTAAAAGTAAAAGCAATTCATTTTACTTGAAAATCAAAATTTTATTAGCATATTTCGAAAAATGATTGTATCTTTGTGCAGGTTTTTGGGAAAAATGACGTTTTGTTGTAAGATTTGGGCAAGAAAATCGTATTACATATAGAGAGCCTATATAAAAGGTTACGGAACCAAACATGACGCACGAGCAGTTTACGCAAATATATTTGCCGTTTAGCGGAAAGATGTATGCGCTTGCATACAACTTGCTCCGTAACCGTGACGAGGCGCGTGACTGCGTGCAAGATGTGTACTCCGAGTTATGGATCAAACGGGACACGATAGAACCCGACAAACCACCACTTCCGTTTGTGTTAACGATGGTGCGGAACAACTGCCTTGACCGTCTCAAAGTCCGAAGCACGCAAGCAGATGAAGAAACCCTTGAGACGCTTTTAGACCACAACACCGAAAATCAGATTGACGCGGCAAGTGACCTTAACGCAGTGCTCCAAATGATTGAAAAACTGCCTCCCGATCAACAAACAGTGCTTCGATTACGCACGATTGACGGACTGGAGATAGAACAAATACAAGAACTGACCCATTTCAGTCGCGAAAACATTTACACCTTGCTATCGAGAGCAAGAAAATCATTAAAAGAACTGACCGCAAAACTATGACATACGATATGAAAAACGTCGTTCGAATGAAAAGAGATAAGAACATAGAACAAATCCAATCGCTTCTCGCTCGTTTCTACGAGGGGCAAACGACGCCGGATGAAGAACGGCTGTTGGCTGCGTATTTCCGTCGTGAGGATGTGCCGGAAAAGTTGCAGGAAGACAAGCAACTATTCCTTATGCTTGCGCAGATCTCCGACCAAGAAATGCCGACTGACATTGCCGAAGAAATAACCGCTTTTGTGAACAACCTCGGACAAACGGAGAAAAAGCCGGTTCTGTCTGAAGAGAAGCAACACAAAGGAATCATCTACCGTCTTAAAACACCTCCGAAGATGTGGTATCGAATAGCAGCAACGGTGGCTATTCTTTTCGCAATAGGAGGCGGTGTTATCTCACACCAGAAGCAAAACGACCCATTCCGCGACACATGCAAGACACCGGAAGAAGCAGCACGGGAAATCCTATATGCCAATGCGATGATTACCAAGGCATCGCAGCAATGCTTAGCCCCTACTCGCAATGCTTTTGAGCAGGTAGAAGACACAAAAGAAATAATCAATAAACATAGACACAAAAGAAATAATCAATAAACATATAACATTCTAAAAACATATAGTTATGAAAAAGATTATTATTGCAATCTGTATCCTTGCATGTGCAATGTCTACGCAAGCACAGAACAAGATATTTACCAAGTATGCTTCGATGGATAGCATCAGTTTTGTCTGCATCAACAAAGCCATGTTCAATCTTGGCTCATCTTTCATAAAAACAGCGACAGGAGATGATTCCTTAGGGAAGTTGAGTAATATAGACAAACTCCTTATCATCAGCGCGGACAGCAAACAGGGCAAGAAACAGATAGACAATGACATCAGTACGCTTTCTAATAACGATGAATATGAAATCCTTATGACTAGTCATTCCGAGGAAGGGGATAATGTGTTCATCTTTTCCAACAAGCGCAAGCCGCACGAACTGATCATCGGCTCTGTCGGAAAACTGGATAGTTCGATGATTGTCATCGTCGGCAATTTCACAAAAGAAGAAGTCGCCAAGCTGATGCAATAGGTTATCACTCTTTTTCATAAAGAAGGCTTTGTAGCGACCGTTCTGCGGCTATCAAAGTTTTTCACCAAATTTCTTCATACCATAGTATGTAGAACGGTTGCTCTATGCCATTTACCCAACAAAATCCAGACAAACAATGAAACACACTATACTTTTTGCGGCGATACTCTGTGTAGCAATGACCGCAACGGCGAACAATGCCAAAATATCCGGTCGTATCAAGGACGCAAACGACAAATCTGCCATCATCGGCGCAACTGTCTTGCTGATGCAAGACACGGCGCAGATAGCCGGAACCACGACAGATAACAGCGGCAAGTTCACGCTTAACGCGGACACCGGAAACTATATTCTGGAACTTTCATATATCGGTTATGAAACCATCCGTATGGCTCTTACCGTGAACGGCGATACCCACATCGGCGACATCCTCATGCAAGAAGGCGCAACGGAATTAAGTGAGGTAGTCGTGGAAAGCCAAGCCATAATTCAGAAAGTGGACAGGCAAATTTTGTTACCGTCGAAAGAACAGATGCAGGCTTCGTCGGATGGCGTTTCTCTGTTACAGAACTTGCAAATTCCGCGTATCGTGATTAGCCCGATTGACAACTCCGTCAAAACTCTTTCTGACGAGAGTGTGCAACTGCGTATCAACGGTATCGAGGCAAGCACGGCAGATGTCAAAGCCATCAATCCGAAAGATATTATCCGCGTGGAGTACCACGACCAACCGGGTGTGCGCTACAACGGTGCGGCTGCTGTCGTTGATTACATCGTCAAGCACCGCGACACAGGCGGTTCGCTCATGCTTGCAGGCACAAACGGTTTGACCCTGCCTGGTATCGGTAATTACTATCTGGCAGGTAAGGTACATTTTGGCAAATCGTCTATACAAGCAGTCGCTACTTATGCGCCGTACGATATTTATTGGACGCGTACCAATAATGAGACCTACCATTTTTCGACAGGCGAGATAGAGAACAACGAAGTAGGCGAACCGACGCGCTATAAGACCTACCCCGTAAATGTCTCGTTGAATTACAACTGGACAAACGGCTACAAAAATATGCTGAACATCCGTTTGCGTGACAACATGGCATATACGCCTTGCGGGCCATCTGACCGCGACAGCCGTTTGTACCAGCCGACGGATTCATTTGAGATACACGATCATGACAAAAGCAGCAGTCAGTCACCGTCATTGGACATTTACTATCAGCATAACCTGCCGCACAAGCAGCACTTGTATTTTGACGTGGTAGGCACGTATATCAATACCCACAGCGACCGCCGATTCCTACAAACACCGCTTCGGGGCTCAGCTTCGACAGATACGACCGATGTAATATCGCGTGTGAGAGGAGACAAGTGGTCGCTTATCGGCGAAGCTATCTATGAAAAGGAATGGGAAAATATCATGCTCACCGTAGGCGCACGGCATAACCAACAATGGGTGAAGAACACCTATTGGGGAAACACCGCCGCGACCGTCAATATGACCACCGCCGAGACCTACGCGTTTGCAGAAATGCGGCACAGAGTAGATAAGTTTTCGTATGTGGTAGGTATCGGAGTTATGCACACCCTTATTGAGCAAGGCGGGCAAAAGCAAAGCACATGGATAGCCCGACCGCAACTGACCATGAGTTACGATTTCGGCAAAGGTTGGTTCTGGAAATACAAAGGCTATGTGTCCGGCTATCAACCGTCTCTATCGCAGTTGTCCGATATTACGCAACAGATTGACAAGTACCAAATGAGGCGAGGCAACCCCAACCTAAAATCAGTCATGTACGTATCGAACGAAATGGAATTATCGTGGCAGTCCAAACATGTCAATATCAATATCTGGGCGAATTACAGTTACGACCACAAGCCTATTATGGAAGAGACCTTTGAGGAAATCATAGACGGGTCGCCTTATGCTATCCGCATGTATGACAATCAGCGCGGCTATCATAAATTGAATGTGTCACCGAGTGTGCAGGTCAAACTGCTTGATAACAAACTGATGTTCAATATCACGCCATTTGTCAAATACATGGTCAGTCAGGGCAACAACTACAATCACGAGCATGTCAATTACGGTGTGCGTGGCGGCATTTTCTATCTGCTGAAAGGTTGGCGGTTCTATGCCGATGTAGTCACGGCGCAGCATAACTTATGGGGCGAAACGCTGACCCTCGGCGAATTGACGCACGATATAGGCATCAACTATAATTCAGAGCATTTTGGTTTTGGTATTATGATGGTTAATCCGTTCTCGCCGCATGGTTCCAGA
>CADBZO010000031.1 GCA_902799185.1 uncultured Bacteroidales bacterium
TTTTAAACATTTTTGTACGGCTAATAACCGTTCTTCAGTTGAATGTTTCATAATAAAAACCCCAAAAGTTTTGTGTTCAACTTTTGGGGTTCATTACAGAGTTCGCGGGGCTGATTTTGGAAACATTAGCTTTTCCTTTATTTCACTTCCTGGCCGGTGAGGGTGTAGGTCTTGTCACCACGGAGGATGAGGAGCTGACCGTCACGGATGAGTTTGGTCGTTTTGGGTGCTTTATCACCTGAAATTGTTTCTACTGCCTCTGATCCATCTGTGCGGAATGAAAGGGTCTTTACATCAAGTGTTGCTCCACTAGCATTCTTTGCAGTAATGGTCAGGTCATACTCCGTACCACTTTCCAAACCGGTGACAGTAAAGGCAAAACCGGCTGTCTGCGTTCTTTGCGGAGCTTCGCCGCGAGAAGGAGCAAAGGATATTTGAACTATCACACCTTCTGCATTGAAAATGAGGGTACAGATTGTATTGCCGTCTTTGTCTTTGATACCTAATTCATATGTTGCTGCCCCTGCAACAGCAGGCCAAACTATGTTAGCGGAGTTATCATCAGGAACGATTACTATGTCTGTAACATCACCTGTCGTCTTGTTTGCTCCTATTTCTTTCAGAATGAAGCGATTCCAATTATTGTCTACTTCGAATTTGCGGAAAGCCGAAGGTAAGACATACAATTCGGCGTAATCACTTATGTCAGTCAACGATGCCCATTCAACATTAGGAGTAAACTCCGCCCAACAGGTCATAGTCAAAATTCGCGTGCAACCTCTGAAGGCATAATTTCCGATATATTCAAGGCTGGCTCCGAAATCTACCTTTTCCAAGAATGAATCGCCATCAAATGCATGCGAACCGATGGTTACCAAATTAGTAGGAAGAATGATGGTGTTAAACTTGCTGGTGTTGATACCGGAGAAAGCATAGTCGGAAATAGATGTCATTTCGGGCGAGCAACTAACAGTTTTGATTTCCGGTTTCAAATGCAGCCAAGGTACGGTATTCTGGTTATATGAATACATATCTCCGCTACCTGTTATAGAAAGTTGTCCGTCGCTAAATGTCCAAGATAGTTTGTCACCGCATTGACCTGAGGTGTTTTGGGCAAACTCAGCTGTAAAAGTGGTGTCTTGTGTCAATACAAATTTTCTAGGATTGTCAGTATTGCCATCCGACCACTTTACAAAGTAACATCCAAAGTATGGAATAGCTGTTAATAATGTATCGTCACAACTCGTTAATGGTACAATGACTTCGCCCATTGTTCCATCATTAACTCCACCCGTAACAGTAAAATCTAATGGTTTATAGCGAATTAGAGATGCTTCATAATACCATGATGACTGATAAGCATCTAATGTGCCACAAGGCACATAAATTGGACAACTGATATCGAGCGAACTATGTGTAGCAGGTGGTGTTTGTGCTTCTACTGTTACCAAAGCTAAACTAGTGCAATTAGTGAACGGATATTGACCAATTATTATAACGCCTTCACCAAAAGTTACAGAGGTCAAACTAGTGCATTTATTAAAAGCAGAAGATCCAATGGTACCATTGGGAATTGTAACTGCAATTAAACTGCTACAACCAAAGAAAACACCTTGCCCAATGCCTGTGACGCTATTTGGAATGTTGATAGAGGTCAAATTGGTGCAACCATTAAAAGCACCATTTCCGATGCTTGTGACACTATTTCCAATAATTACAGAGGTCAAACTGCTGCAACCACTAAAAGCATCATTCCCAATGCTTGTGACGTTATCGGGGATTATTATTGAGGCCAAACTGGTGCAATGCAAAAAAGCATCATTTCCAATGCTTGTAACACTATTTCCGATGGTTACAGAGGTCAAACCAGTGCACTCAGAGAAAGCATAATTACCAATACTTGTGACGCTATTGGGAATCGTCACCGAGGCCAAACTGCTGCAACTTGAGAAGGCATCATTCCCAATGCTTGTAACACTATTTCCGATGGTTACAGAGGTCAAACTAGTGCATTTATTGAAAGCCATTTGTCCAATGTTAGTAACACCTTCTTTTAATACTGCGGATTTGATAGAAGATTGATATAAAGACCATGGCGAGGGAGAATGGTTAGAATAACCATACATCGATCCAGTTCCTGAAATAGTAAGTACACCATCTGTCAAATCCCATGTAAGGTTTTCACCGCAAGTGCCATTATAGGTAGCAGCATGCATGGTTCCTGCGCCGACTATCAGCGCGAGAAGGAAAGTAAAAAATTTTGTTTTCATAAATGTTGATATTAAAAATTATTGATTGGGAGTAAAACGAATATATTCTTTTCCGCTGGATGTAATTTCATATAAATGCCCATCTTCATAGGAGAAAACGTGTTGATTATCTATCGTCACTAATGTACCATCTATCATAGAATAAGACAAATCGTAATACATTTTTCCATAATATGCCAGTGTGCCAAGATATTGTCCTGCATATACCCTGTGCAATGCCGGATAGCCGGTCTTTTTGCCCATCACATCGTTTCCCAGTGTGCAATAATAATATTTAATTCTACCTCCGGATACTTGAAGAAGATGGATTGCATAAGATGCATTATTCTCCAATTCTAAGACCTGATAGCCTAACTTCCTTCCATCCACGGCAAAGTATGGTCCCCAGCCTTCATCATCAAACAGGAGATCATATGTAGCATAGATATCCTCTCCGTATGTATTACCATGACTTACGTAACTTTGCGATAGTTGGGTATGATCCCGGATAGCATTGTTTATCTTGGTAAAATCGGCAGTAGTGGCTATTTTATAGTCTTTTAAGTAATACCACCCATCCATACCTTTGTTCTTTGAACCATTAGGTTCATCTTTGCTACAGGCTGTCATGAATAACATAGCAACCGATAACACTAAAAAGATTTTTTTCATATAATTAAATTTTATTTGTCCCCTCTTACACCTTCGGGGATTGGGTTGTATAGATACAAGATTTGATGAAAATTAGGTATCATTTAATAAGTTTAAACGCGGGTGAACAATCTTGGAAATTAGGACGATTATAACTCGTCTTTGGATTTTGGAAGGTCACTCTATCCAGCGAGCTACAAAATGAGAATGCCTGTGCTTCTATTTGTTGTACCTTCTGCGGAATAGTTACGAATCGCAGGGATATACAATTAAGGAACGCTTTTGCTTTTATCATCTCCAATTGTTTAGGCAAAACCAAATATTGTAGCGAAGAACAATTGGCAAACATATACCCTCCTATCGTATTTTTTTCCGTTGTGTAGTGCTCAATTATCACGCCATCGGGAAGTCTCTCGTATATACTACCCGACTGTCTTTTACCAATGTCGCTCTTAAAATACCACCATTCCCGTTCTGACAATTTATCACCAAGGTTATACGTTACAACACGCCCATCCACACGAAGAGTCCACGTTTTATCCGATTTTTGCGCCAAATACTCCTTTTTCCCCCTCACAATTACAACATTCTCCATATCCAGATGAGAAAGATTGCCCCATCGTTCATCCTCTTCTATTCCCTTTTCAGGAGCACCCGCCATGATGCGCAACCATCGTATATCGTCCCCGTTCAATTTACCACTAATACGCAAATGGGTAATACTTTGTAATTCTTCCACAGTGAAGAGTGTATGTAGTTGCCCTGCATTTTTTACATGCACATCGCGTTTAACGATATTGTTCCGGGGAATAATCGTTGATACCATCGAACGCAAAAGCCCTTGTGCCGTATCTGTCTTTGCGAATTGTACACAAGACCTATACCACCCGTTGCAGGTTCCGTTCCATCCCAGATTACAATGGATATACTCATTATTATATCCATCCGCCACAAAAGCATGATTTTCAGAGCTGACGATACAAGGACGACCGTTATCTAATTCCGTACACAGTCTCTGTAACAGCATAGAATCAGGCAAATGCTCATACCAGCGCATGCTCGAAGAATAACCGAAATTAGTACACATCAACGGTTTGACTTTAGCCAGATTGGCACTTGTCGCATTTTCACCGTATCGAGCATTCAGTCCCATACCGACCATAGCCATCACCGAAGCGGCTGCATTAAGGGTATCATCTTTCTGATAATGATCCGACATCTCGTTCCATCGCGGTTGCCAGGAATGGAAATCCACCGAATAGACCTTTCCTTCCCCTTCCTTGTAATAAGCATTGGAAGTCGGCTGGGAGGGAAACGAATAGAATTTCAATATCTGCGCCACGGCAACCGGCACACAACCGACGGCAGACCTTTTTCCATCCTTCGTTTTGGGGGTCAAAAGGTTATATGGAGCGTTCTGTCCCCACTGAAGACCGCCAAGAAGAGGTTTACATCCCATACCGGGATTTTCAATGGGAGTAAGCGGGTTTCCGTTGAGATCAATCTTCAGCAACTGCTTCGTATAATTATCCAAAATATTTAGCGTGCCTTTTCCTCCTTGAAGAAAATGGTTTTGGAAGCTATACGCCAAAACAGGATTGGGCAATACAGACCAGTATTGAGGCCCTGCAAGCATAATGAAGGATTTACTGCTCATATCATTAAACACCGTCAGGTATTTCGTATGATATTCCATCTTCAAGCGAACAACCTGCTTTGCCGTATCAATTTGCCGATGCGTTTTTATCCATTCTAAAGCATAGTCGTATTCCTTCTCATATTGCGGATTAGGAAGCACCGTCACTTTTCTTTTCGGAGATTGATAATGCTTTCCACTGATTTCCGCCACCATTAACGGAATGTTCAAGTCCCCCGGTGCATCTGCTTCCAGACGTACATGCAAGGTTATAGAGGGCAATGTTTTTCCCTTATGTTGCACGCTCCCCTTGGAATGTGAGATGGACGTGATTCGTAAATCTGATACAGTATCCATATGACAATTCTTCCAATTGGTAGCAATCAACTGATATTCCACATAAAAGGGGGTTCCTAACACTATTGTATCCGGACAATCTGTCTTCATAAGAGGAGATACGGCAGATTTGGGGGCGACGGACTGCGTTTTTTTAGGCAGATGCGACGTACTTGTTTTCTGCGTTTTAGCAGGCATTTTGATAAGATTGGTCGGAGTTGCCAGACGCTGCTGCGCCACAGAACTAACTGCCAGTCCTGCCAATAGCATCCATATCACTAAAAAACATTTTATACAATTAGTTTTTATATTCTGCATCTTTTTCACAACTATTGATTATCTCCACCACGATGTAATAGGGTTCTTTCCCCATCGCCATCATGGACATTTGTTTGTTGTCCCCCTCTTACACCTTCGGGGATTGGGATTTTATATTGGTAGTAATTGTAGTTATTTTTCTATCTCAAAGATTACGTGGGAAAGTTTATTTATTTATCAAAATCAACCGAGATGTTGTACATCGTTTTGATTCGTTGATAGGTAGCATCCTTGGCGTTTTGGACGAATTTCCATTTCTTCACCTCTCCGGGGTTCCACTGCGGCATTGATTGGAGCACACGCACGGCTTCGGCATCCACCTCGTCTATACCGCTACTGTTTTTGACACGTACTTCGCCTATCGTTCCATCCGCCTTGACGTGGACGGAACAAAGCACCGTTATCCCTTCTACTCCGCGAGGGCGTGTATTGGCGCGGATATATTTCTGCATAGCTTCTTCCCCTCCCGGGAAAGCAGGTTTTTGACCGGAGATGACATATACACCGTCATCGAAAGCAAACAAGTTCCCCTCCAAATAGGAGATTTGCCGGCCTTCTTTGGTAAAATATTTTGTTTGGGTGTCTCCGGCTACTGTGACACGTTCCAAACGCAGTTGGCCGTTGGTATGATATTGTTTTTCGATACGCGTATTGCCTTTTCGCTCGATAGACTTGATGATATTGCCCAGTGTGTCCTTGACTACTATCGACCTCAGACCGCCCTGTTTGGTATAGACACGTTCCTCTTTCACCTTGCCGGAAGGGTAAAAATCCGTCTGTTTGCCTATGTATGACTTCGCGCCGATTTCGGCTTTCACGTTCCTAATAGCATACAGGTGTTTATCCGGGTCTCCTTTTTTGTAGATATGAATAACGGCTATTGTGTCATCCTTTATTTTTTGCACTACTCCATGGTATTTGGCATCCGGCTTAGGTACCACATAAAACGAAGGTTCTTCCGGATCCGGCACGATAGACGAATAGGCCCGAAATCCAATCACATCGCCAAGGCGGTACATTCCAGGCAGAAGCAAGACCTGACGCCCTGCAAAGTTAGGCATCTGCTGATGAGCAGGGGGAAGTGCCACTTTCACAGAGGATGGCGTCTTCTGCTGATAAGCAGAGGGAGGTACACGCTGCATAGATGGGGGTGTTGGTTTTGCCAGGATAGTATCTCTTGGAGCCAGCCGGGTTACGAAAGCGGGTAGGCTGTCATTGATAAGTTGCGCTATTTGCGGATAGTGTCTCCGCAGGAACAGAGTCCATGCTCCCGCCACCTGTAAATTCTTCAGATATGTCTGCGAGCCAGCCTTTTCTATAGCATATTCAAATTTTCTATAAGGCTCACTCTGGAGGAAATAGGCACCTCCGTCAGCTAAGGTCTTCCCCACCCTGTACCAGTCCAGGAGTTCATTGACCTCGGCTTGCGTGAGATATTGTCGCAAGACCGGTTCGAAGATGTCCTGCTTTAGGGTCTTGAATTCGGGTGAACGGACAAACCCGGATGCTATATCAGTCCATTGCTGATCCGGTAAGGGATCTGCCAGTTGGAGTATCTGTTTCTCCTGCTGGGCGATCAACGCTGAGTCGCTCCAAACCATATGGAGCAATACAGCCACCGAATCACGATAAACATCTGCTTGAGCAACACCTTGCATGATCGATAGGACTAAAAATATAGAGAAAAGTCGTTTCATCGTTTAATTCTTTTGAGTGGATAACAGATTCTCCAGTTGTTCGGCAGTCTCGGGCTGATACCGTTTAAGCCAATAGACAAAAGCTGCCATCTCCTGCATAGAGATTAATAGGGGTTGCTTCATAGTCCGTTGTAACGCCTCCTGATAATGAGTAAAAGCAGGACTGTCAAAGCCGCGGTTGCAATTCTGCAAGGACTCAAGCGAATAGGCCTTATGCAACGTGGCGATAATTGTCTCCCGTATGAAATCGGTCAGGTATTGTTTCACTTCCGGCCGGTTCAGATCTTCCTGTTTTATTTGGGGCAACTCCTTGAAGATAATTGAAGTATAAAATGAATAGAGTGCCTCCATCTGCTCCCCCATGCCGGATTTGAGAAGAAAGAGTTCCCCCTCCTGACGAAAACTTTTGGAAACTTTATAAGGAATTATCTTGGTTGTTTTGCCTTTCTTGGCATTTTTGACGGCCTTCTCCGTGCGGTACACATTATCCTTCATGAATGTCGCGAGAGCCTGATTGGAGGGATGACGGGCATTGCTTCTTAACTGAGCCAGTGATTTCCTATATGTCATCATGTATGATTTAGTCCACCGAAGGAGTTCGTTCAACTCTTCCGGCGACAAGAGACGTCTGCACTCGGGTTCGTACATATCCACCAATGCCAAGAAGAACTCCGGGGAATGAAGATATTGCCGATATGCCTGCCCTATAATCTTACCATAGCGGGCATCCATCTGTTCTGCCGCAGTCGGGGCGAGCATTACCAATAACTGCTGGGTGTTATTCAGTGAGATGAGAGCGGCCAACGAATCACGATAAGTGTCCGAAGGAGCAGGTGGCGACCCCGAAGTATCTGCACCTTTTGCCGCTACATATAAGGGGAATAGCAGTAATAGCGGTAATAAGAGTTTTCTCATTGTGATTGATTTTTTAGATTGATTTGTTATTCCGCCGAGGGTGCGGGTTGCTGCTCTACGAGCAGGTCTTCGTAGAAAAGCACATGGGCGTATTGCATTGCCGGGAACACGGCAAAAAACATTACCAGCATGAGGATTACGGTTCCGATAGTCATAGCCAGAGCCCATACCGCAGCAGCACCGCCTCCCGTCTTGGCAAACGCGACCGTCACCGCCATCCCGATACCTATAGCGAATAAGAGCAGTACCGGCCATAGGAGAAGTTTTATATCTACTTTTAACAGCTCCATCTTATGCCCCTCCATCAAGGCGATACTGCGGCGGGTAGCCTGTATGAGCGACAGTTCTTTGTTGTCCTGCACGATAAAAGGCAGTATCAGGCTCACCGCATATGCCCACCAGAAGAGGAAACAGTATATACCGAGAACCAGCAATCCGGCTACCAGTTCGCCGCTACCCCCTATGATTTTTCCGACAACCTGAATGACGGCTAGCAGCAACCAGGGGAAAGACATCATCCATCCTGCCAACAGCGCTTTGGGATAAGGGATGTGCGCGTCTGCGGTGGTATGGGTGCGCTTGAGGGACAGGAACCATGCCGGCAGGTAGTAATACAGCACACCTAACGTGCAGAGGATAAAGACGATACCGATACCAATAGCCGCCTCCATCCAATCCGAGTCTTGCAGTGCATAAACCGATGCCGTAGGAATTGCGAGCAGCACAACGACTGCCAGGGAGATAATGACAACCAAAAGAAAAGATTTGCCGAAATGTGCCCCCAGCTCCTTCCAAGCCAAAGCACGGTACTCTGATGAAGTTTTCATAAGAATGTATATTAGTAGTAATTGTAGTTATTTGCTCTATAGTTCTATTAATCAAGGTACGCGGGCTCGCGCAAAGATGCGCGAGAAGTGCACGATGCAGTACAAGGAGGTTCAGACGAGGCCTTTAACGAGTCATAGACCTGGATGATAAAACCTGCCACTTTCGGATTGCAGGGAAAAGCTGTCTTTGTGCCGTCCGCAAAAGAGAGTTCTACATCACCTATCGTATCCGGCATAGCCTGATGGATGATACTGTCATTGACAGTGCAATGCAGCGCGCAGGCAGTGACCTTGTCATTGGCGTTCCGCGTAGTGATGGTCCGCCTTGGCCTCAGCCGCAGCGTGTCGGCATGAAGACCGCATAATACGATCTCTTCTACCGCCGGAAAAGAGTCGCCCTGCACCTTTCTATCCGGCACATAATAGCACGCTATGCTATAGACCGGTTCCTCCGCCTCGCCATCTTGCATGCTCCACACATGGAACTGCAGGCGGTTGGCATAAAAACTCCTTTTGACGGGTACAGCAGAAATGGGATAGGAGCTTTGCTCCACAAGAGTGGTATCGCCGCTAAAGATGTGTGTGGTGATATCCAACGACGGTTGCTCCTTGCGCATCACATGGCCAAGGACAAAAGAGACAGAGGTCAGTACGCCAATGGTACAGAATAGCGATAGCAGGAATATGCCTACAACTTTGCCTAGTTTTTTCATGAGTGTTTGTTAAATTGTGTTTATTTGTCCCCTCTTATTCCTTCGGGGATTGGGGTTGTATATTAGTAGTAATTGTAGTTATTGGCTCTATGTTCTTTTAAGACGCCTACGCGTGTGTGCATATACACATATACGGAAAAGCGCAGAATTCGCTATTGCTCACCTGCGCGGAAAGGTCTTCGGACTAACCCCAAAAGTCAAACAAACAACAAAGAAACCTACACCGATATGACAAACCCAAAGAAATGTACAATGTACAATGTACAAGGTACCATGTACGAAGGGTTGATAAAATGTCATACACGTAGGCATCTACTGTTACTTTGCCTTTGACTGAAGACGGTTAGAAAAGTGTTCGAAGTTTTTCACGCGTCAAGTACAAAGCGTCAATAAACGCCATCTATATGTAAAGAACCCCACCATCCGCCGTTCAAAAACGGCTCCGGCGTAAATTCGGTGCAAAGATAGTACAAAAAAATGACATACACAAGAGCGTATGCCACTTTTTCGGATTTTTTTGCGTAGATTACGTTTTCTCAGAAGGATAATAGGCATCGGGCAACATGCCCGCTGCGGTCTGCCTATAGACACCAAAAGCCCCGCGAAACGAGTTCGCGGGGCGGGTAAAAAAAGGGGTTATCGGGTGAGGGAGTTGACGAGCATGCCGCAGGCGGCGAGGATGTCTTCTCCCCGGGAACGGCGGATGGTAGTCGTCAGTCCGTGGTCCGTGAGGTAGTCTCGCATCCACTCCATCTGACGTTCGTCAGAGGCGGGGAAACGGCGGTTCTCCAAGGCGGTAGTGGCCACCTGCTCCACCCCTTCGTGGAAGCGGATGAGGTTGATGCGGCAGGGGAGTCCCTTGAGGAGACGCAGCAGTTCCCGGGCGTGGCGGGGGGTGTCGTTCTGTCCTCCCCAGCAGATATACTCGAAGCTCACGCGACGCTGGTGGGACCAGTCGTAGCGTTTGAGGAGGGTGACGACATCGGTGATGGACATCGCTTTCTGCGCGGGCATGATCTGCTCCCGCTCTACGTCAAAGGGGTTGTGCATCGACACCGCCAGATGGCACTCGCTCTCTTCGATGAAGCGTTTCATAGCCGGTACGCCCACGGTGGAGACGGTGATACGTTTGGGCGACCAGGCACAGGCATAAGGCGCCGTCATGATTTCCAGCGAGCGCAGCACCTCATCGAGGTTGTCCATGGGTTCGCCCTCGCCCATATAGACGAGGTTGGTGAGAGGGGAGAGGGCCAAGGCGTCTATCTCGAATATCTGGTTGAGGATCTCGGAGGCGGGCAGATGACCGTGGAAGCCGAGCGTACCGGTCATGCAGAAACGGCAGCCCATCTTACATCCCGCCTGGGTGGAGACACAGAGCGTAGCACGGTCGTCCTCGGGGATATAGACGCTCTCAATATAGACACCCCCCGCCCCCCTCTCAGAGGGGGAGAAGGATGATGGATGGTTGGGCACTTCGAAGAGGTATTTCCTTGTGCCGTCGGCGCTGACCGCCTCGCGTACAGGCGCGTGTCTTCCTATAATATACTGCGCTTTGAGCGCCTCTCTGCCCTTGAGGGATATATTGGTCATCTCGTCGAACGAGCGCACGCGCTGCACATAGAGCCACTGCGCCAGCTGTTTGCCGGCGAACTTCTGCAACCCGACCGATTGGGCGACTTCTTGCAGTTCCGGGAGCGTCTTGCCGAGCAAGACAGGGGAGATTTGAGATTTGAGATTGGTCATTGTAGGACATTTTGGACTAATCCCTTCTCCCCCTCTGAGAGGGGGTTGGGGGGTGTTTTAATTCACCATCGTAACATCCATATGCGGATAAGCAAAGGTGAAGCCTTTCTTCGGGAGCTCGGTGTAGAAGCGCTCCTGGATGCGGAAGAAGACCTCCCAATAGTCGTCCGCCCTCACCCACGCCCTTACGACGAAGGTGATATCGTTCTCGTTGAGCGACTTGAGAGCCACGAACGGCGCCGGGATAGCGTCCATGCGGTAGTTGACAGTCGAGAGCTGGTAGGCGGAGATATTGAGTTCCTTATAGAGTTTCTTCATATCCGTGTCCTCCAGCAGCACTCTCTCATCGCTGCGGAGAATGGCGAGTATCGTCTCTTTGCACGCGGCGGCATCCACGCCGTAGGACACACTCACATTCCACTCCACGCGGCGGAGAGGGCGGCCGTTGAAGTTATTGATCACGCCGTTGGAGAGTGCTCCGTTGGGGAGGATGACCACCCTGTTATCCACCGTCAGCACTTTTGTGGCGGTGATATTGACCTCGACGACTTTTCCGCTCGTGCCTTGCGCCTCGATGAAATCGCCTGCTTTGAAGGGTTTGAAGGCCAGGAGCATCAGTCCTCCGGCGAAGTTCTGCACCGTCCCGGATAGCGCCATACCGATCGCCATACCTCCCGCCGCCAGGAGTGCCGCGAGGGAGGTGGTGTTCACGCCCAGGGTGCTGACCGTAATGACAACCAGCAGAACGGTCAGAGAGATCGACACGAACGAGGATACGAAAGAGGCGATAGTAGGTTCGGTCTTGCGGCGGGTAAACACCCGGTTGAGAATACGCTTCACCCACCGGATAAGCACCATACCGATGACGAAAAGCAGGAGTGCTGCCAGTACTTTGATACCGAATTGAAGGACTGCTTCACCGACCTCATGCCAGAAGGTCTGCGGGTCGTTCTTCGCCGTCTCCAGCATCATCCGTGCACCCGCACGAAGCGAATCACGACGCGCTTCTATCTCCTCCGGAGTCGGCGCCGTGGTTTGCAAAAGGATCCATAACAGGGAGTTCATACTTATCGTATTCTATCGGCTGCACGCACGAGCGCCTCGTCTTTGAGGATGCGGCGGGTAGCCATGAGTGTTAGTACCATGCAGATGAGGGGGATAGCCGCCCACGGCAGTATATGCCAATCGACGGAGAGGGACAGTTTGGCGAGCCATACATAGATAGCCAGCACGCCGTACCAGCCGAGGCAGAGCATGACGAGAAAGATATTCAGCCGCGCCTGGAGGATACGTCTCCGATAAAGGAAGATATCCACGAGTGCGAGCAGGGGTATGAGGACGGTTGTCAGCGCCAGGCCCCATATTCCCTCCAGCGGCGCGCCGCCGAAAGCACTCACTTCCCATACTTGCAGCTCCGCCGCCTCTTCGGGGGTGACTAACTGCAGAACCGGCATAAAAAGCAAAGTAATACCTAAGGCCACTACGACCAATAGATAAATCGTTTGTATTCGCTGTATCATCGTAATTTGTAATTTGTAATTTATAATTCGTAATTATTTTTTCATCGCTTCTTCGAGGGTGGCGCATTTGTCTCCGTGAGCGTTGACCCAACCTATTTGCCGTGCGGGGTTACCGACCATGAGCGCGTAAGCCGGCACGTCTTTGGTGACGACCGACCCGGCGCCTATAAGGCAGTACTCGCCGAGCGTGTGACCGCAGACGATGGTAGCGTTCGCGCCGACGGATGCGCCTCTTTTGAGGATCGTCGGGCGGTACTCGTCCTTGCGGCTGACGGCAGCGCGGGGGTTGATGACATTGGTGAAGACCATCGAAGGGCCGAGGAACACGTCGTCCTCGCACCGCACGCCGGTATAGACGGAGACGTTGTTCTGGATCTTGCAGTTACGCCCGAGCACCACATCGGGCGAGATAACTACATTCTGGCCGATATTGCAGTCCTCGCCGATGACGCAGCCGGACATGATATGGCTGAAATGCCAGATCTTGGTGCCCTTGCCTATTTGGCACCCTTCGTCCACGTAGGACGACTCATGTACAAAATAATCCATTATTTGATTTTTATTTTAGTCTTTGTCTTACTCATCCAGATACCGAAACCATTCTCTATATTGCTGTAGACGGATGCTGATTCCTCTTTCCCGATGATGTTGGAATATAGCATCGTTGAGTCGGTATTGTCGTTTCTCCTTCTGTTCTCCAGCTCCAGATAATTCCTCATGGAGGCGGTGTACAGGTCGTATGCGTCACTGTTGATCTCGAACTCCACATGGCATGAATCCAACGTATATGTGTCATAAAAGCGGAACGGCTCTTCGCCTCTCCATGTGTCGTACAGGAATCCGATCGGGACGCTCCACGCCAGCTCTGTGCCGGCCGGATAGCCAGTTTTGAATTTCAGTTCCGACATATACCGGTCCGACAACTGCATCCCGTGATTATCCATAGAGCGCACAACCGTATCCAAGTGGTCAAAATGCATGTCTTCACCCGCATGCGGTGCATGCGGTCTTATGGTCGTAAGCGTTATATAGGTGGTGCATTGCATCCGCACCTCTTTCTGCGCAACCGGATAGTCGGGCAGACGCATCGTGATCCGGTATGTGTTATCTTCATATTCCGATCCCCTCTCCCATACGGCAGAGAGTATCTGCGGCTTGAAATCCGGCAGGAGCGGCTCTTTTGCGCGGGCGGTACCGTAAACCGGATGAGAGACTTGCAGTTCCAACGTATCCCCCGCCCGGATTGGCTGCGAGAGACGGAGGTGGTGCTCACGCCCGGAAACACTATCGCTCACGACCGTATATTCCCGGGAGGGCGAACGGAGCGTGACAGTCAGGTTGTCCAGTGCCTCCGGAGTGGCAGGCTTGGGCTCCAGGAAGAAATACGAACGCCCTATATAGCAGGTCAGCGAGTCCGAGCCCGTGACGGCCAGGCTCTGCACCACCAGTCCTGCATCCTGATACTCCCCGTCATAAGGAATCTCATGCTCGCACGCGGCAAGACTGAGCAGCATACCCAAACATATGTACCATCGGTTTCTCATCGGGCTCAGAACTTGAAGGTATAACTCAAACTCGGCAGGACAGGCAACAAACTGAGTTTGTACAGTTTATTATCTTTCGGATACACCAGAAAGGGGTTAAAATTACAATAGGCGTTATAGACCGCCATATGGAGTATATGTTCCCACTCTGCGTGTTTCTTATCCGGCAGACGGCAGGTAGCCCCCAGGTCCAGACGGTGGTAGTCCGGCATCTTGTAGTTATTGCGCTCACTCACATAATATATATTACGCGCCTGCGCGGACTGTCCAACAGTGGTGGAATAGAGCATATCGTCGTATTTCCGGAGAGGCATGGTTCCTCTCGTGCCGGTGGCATAGACGAAGGTGGCGGCTATATTCCATTGCCTGTTGATTTGGTATTGGAGCGTGATACTCAGATCGTGCTCACGGTCGTATTTGGCATGAAAAGGCTTGCCGAAATTAATCTCCTGTCCCTCTCTGTCGAACTGCCTCATCGTACGCGACCATGTATAACCGATCCATCCCGTGACAGGCCCTACCCCGCGCCGGGCGAGCACCTGCACGCCGTAACTCCACCCGTTCCCCACAGCTACCAGTTCCTGCCAGTTGCGGGTAGTGGTATAAGATGCGCCGTCTTTGTATTCCAGCAGATTGATCATCCGTTTGTAATAGCCCTCTACAGAGAGCTCCACCTGGTTGCAGATGTTATACGTAACGCCCAGCGCCACCTGCATCGAGTGCATAGGAGGAATCTTATCCGTCACCGGCACCCACAGATCCGTAGGGAGCGAAACGGAACTGTTAGACAGCATGTGCACGTATTGGGTCATATAAGCATAACTCAGTTTGACCGCCACATCCCGATGCGGAAGGAAGCGCATGCCTGCACGCGGCTCGACAGAGGGGTAGGTCGTCCGGCCGGTATGGAAAAGACCGGCGTGCAGCCCCACGTTGAGTTTGAACCAGGAGCAGGGGGTATAGGTATCCTCGATATACACGTTCGCCTCATGCGTATAATCCGTTCCTCCGACGGAGATTGTGGTGTCCTGGTGGAAGGAAGTGCTGTCCGTAACCTCCGAAGCCGCGACCCTTCCTACCTGCGGACGGAAAGTATGAAAGGTGTACCCCGCTCCGAAATGCACCTCGTGACGGCTGCCCGGACGCCATTCGAAATCCGTCTGTGCCGTCAGATCCATGATATAGGAGTCATACACCATCTCCATGTTCTTATGTTCATTCTCCCGGTTGCTGTCCGCTACGTCCGTCAGATGCAGATTATATTTATAGCGCGTGTAGCTGACCCGTGTGTTGCAGTGCAGACGATGGTCAAAACGGTGCTCGTACCGAACCGCGGCAAGGAGGTTTCCCCAGTTATAGTGCATGCGCATGTTCTCGCTACGGCCGGAAGAAGCGTCCTGACGGATGCGGGCGTAGGCTACGTCATCGCCGTAATAGAAAGTGCCGCTCAGCTTGTCGCTGTCCGAAAACGTATGGGTCAGTTTGGCGTTGATATCACAGAAATAATACCCGGCCGTAGTCCGCTCTTCGCCTCCGCTCCGACGCGAAGTAATGAGTGCAGCCAGCGGCGCCATGAACAGGTCGTACAGCGTTCTCCGCGCGGAAACGGTAAAAGTCGTCTGCCCCCGGACGGGCTCTCTCCGGCGGTATTTGCGCCACTCGTCCTTGTGCCAGTAAACAGGTCCCTCCACGGACAGTTTGGTGGAGACAAGACCTATGGTGAGATTGCCGTGGTAGCCGAGAGGATCGCCGTCTTTCTGCTCCACATCAATGATAGACGACAGCCGTCCTCCGTAGCGCGCCGGGAAATTGCCTTCATACAAGGTCCCGCTCTTCACTATATCGGCGTTGAAGACCGAGAAGAAGCCCAGCATGTGATTGACGGAATAGAGCGGTACGCCGTCCAGCATGACCAGGTTCTCGTCCGGCCCTCCGCCACGGACATACAACCCTCCCGATCCTTCGGCGCCGGAGTGCACCCCCGGCAATAACTGAACGGCCTTGAGTACGTCCACCTCGCCGCCGATAGCGGGGATGGCCATGATCTGGTCTATCGGCACTTCCATCGCAGACATCTGAACCGACTGCGTGCCGGAAACCGGGCGGGAGGCCTTTACGACCACCTCCGAGATCGTGTCACCGGTGAGTTGCTCCTCTGTCTGCATGTCCGTGCTTTCACCGCTGACGGCCGGCGGGGCCGCCATAACCGTCAGGGGAAGGGACAACGAGAAGAGAGCAACAACCTGTTTCATATCAGAAGAAGAACCGTAATATATCGTTTCCGTTGGCGTAGAGCATGAGGAGGATGAGGAGCCAGAAGCCGACCTCGTTGGCTTTCTCCAGGAAGGTATCGCTGGGTTTGCGGCGGGTGATCATCTCCACCAGCAGGAAGAGTATATAGCCTCCGTCGAGCGCAGGGATAGGCAGGAAATTCATGAAGGCGAGTATGATACTCAGCCAGCCCGTCATGTGCCAGAACGCCTCCCAGCTCCAGGTTGAGGGGAAGAGGTTGCCTATCGCCACAAATCCTCCGAGGGACTGTGCGCCTTCCTTGGTGAAGACCAGACGGAACTGCTTGACGTAGTTCTCCAGGATCTCCCATCCGTAACGGATACCGGCAGGGATAGCCTCGAAGAAGTTATACGAGGTATGCTCCGTCTGCAGGTCTATACGCGGCTGGAAGCCCATCATGCAGTCATCTCCCAGGAAGAGGCGGGCTGTCCGGAGCTCTCCCGCACGGTAGAACCCGATGGTGACGGAGTCGCAGGGATGGTAGCGCAGCTCCTGTCTCGTCTCGTAGTACGAGGGTGTAACCACGCCGGCAACGGAGACGATACTGTCGCCTTTGCGGAGGCCGGCCTGGTACGCCGGCATATCCGGCAGGACGGTGTCCAGCACCGCGGGTATCCACTCGGTGAGGACCACCAGGGGCTGTTTCTGATAGGTCTTGTCCGCACGTTTCTTCTCCCTCTCCGCGCGGTCGTAACTGTTCTGGTAAGCCAAAAGCCGTTGCCCCAGGTCTTCGCTCATGGTCAGAGCGACGGTATCCCCGCCGCGCAGCACCTGCACGTCACGTTTGCCCTCCAGGATGAGGGACTGGATGATGTCGCTCTTGTACTCCGGTTCCTCGCCATCGATAGCGATGATCTTATCGCGCTGTTGGAAGCCTTCGTCCAGCAGGAGTTGGGAGAAATAGAGTCCCTCGGTAGCGTTACGCAGCGGAAGGGTTTCCGTGCCCCAATGCCAGGTCATGATGATGAAGATAACCATCGCGCCGAGGAAGTTCACGAGGATACCTCCCATGATAATCAGCATCCGCTGCCATGCGGGCTTGGAGCGGAACTCCCACTCCTGCGGTTCGGAAGCGAGGTCGTCGGTCGAATGGGTCTCATCGACCATGCCGGCTATGGCGCAGTAACCGCCCACGGGCAGCCACCCTATACCCCACTCCGTCGTCTCTGTATGCTTGTCCCATTCCTCATCGCCGTTAGGCGCGAAGAACTTCACATGCCACCTACCGTCGAAAAACTTGAAACGGACGAGGCTGATCCAGGGGTTAAAGAACAGATAGAACTTCTCCACGCGGACGTGGAAGATCTTAGCGAAGGTGAAATGCCCCAACTCGTGGATGAACACGAGGAACGAAAGGGCTAATACGAATTGAAGTACCTGTATCATTGCTATTCAAATTATTTCTCCCCCTTTGAGAGGGGGCTGGGGGGTGTCAATTGTTGCTCGGCTATCCGGCGTGCTTCGGCGTCGGTCGCCACATAATCCTCGTAGGTCGGGCGGGCGATGAAAGGCGTTTGCACCATGGTAGTGCTGATGATGTCACTCATCTGCAGGAAGGCGCACCGTCCCTCGCGGAAAGCGAGGTTCGCCACCTCGTTGGCAGCATTGAGCACGCAGGGCATGTTCCCTCCTCTGCGGGTAGCTTCGTAAGCCAGGCCGAGGTTCGGGAAGCGTTCCGGGTCCGGTTTCTCGAACGTGAGCGCCCCCAGGGCGAAGAGGTCGGCTCGCGGGAAGTCACTGGCGAGCCGCTCGGGGAAAGAGAGGGCGTACTGGATAGGCAGGCGCATGTCGGGTGCACCGAGTTGCGCCTTGATGGCGCCGTCGGTAAACTGCACGGCGGAGTGGACGATCGACTGCGGATGGACAAGCACCTCTATCTTCTCCACCGGCACGCCGAAGAGCCACTTGGCCTCGATGACCTCGAAGCCTTTGTTCATCATCGACGCCGAGTCAATGGTGATCTTCGCGCCCATGTCCCAGTTCGGGTGTCTGAGTGCGTCGGCGGCGGTAACGGTACGCATCCGGTCCAGGGAGTAGGTGCGGAAAGGACCGCCGCTGGCGGTCAGGAGGATCTTCTCTATCTCGCTCCTGTCCTCGCCTACGAGAGACTGGAAGATCGCAGAGTGCTCGCTGTCAACCGGGAGGATAGGCGCATGGTGTTTCACCGCCAGGTCACAGATGATCTCGCCTGCTACGACGAGCGTCTCTTTGTTCGCCAGTGCGATCGTCTTGCCGGCTTTGATAGCCTCTATGGTAGGCCGCAACCCGGCATAACCTACCATCGCCGCCACTACGACATCTATGGAAGGCATCGTAACGACCTGGGCTATAGCGTCCGGACCTGCCCAGATTTTGGGAATGGAGAATTGAGAATGGAGAATTGAGAGTTTTTCTTTCAATTCCTCATAGAGACTCTCGTCGGCGATACAGACCACCTCGGGATGAAACTCCAACGCCTGCTCCACGAGTTTGTCTATACTGCGATGCGCGCAGAGGGCATAGACGCCATACCGGTCGGGATAGGCGCGAACGACATCCAGGGTCTGGGTGCCTATCGAGCCCGTGGACCCTAATATACATAACTGCTTTGGGCTTTCGACTTTCGTCTTTCTACTTTCTACCATACAATCACCTCCCCGGGGTTGACAAATGCCCCCCCGTTCCAAATCTCTATTTCCAAATCTTTTTTCCCGTCCGTGGTGCCGATCGCTTCTCCGGCTTCCACGGCTGCGCCCGGCGTCTTCGCCGGTTTGGTGACATGGCGGTAAACCGAGACGAGAGGCGCATGCTGCAGGACGAGGGTGAAGGTGTTATCCTCCGCGCGCTCGACGAGGACGATATTCCCCCGCATGACGGATAGCACCGGTTCGTTTCCCGCCGTTCTGACGGAGAGGGCGTAACGGTGTTCCTCGGGGTCGGGCGACTGCACCACCGCTCCGCGTACCGGGCGGTAGAGCTGCGGCACGGCGCGGGTGGAGATATTATCGAAGAGCAGCAGTCTGTCGCGCTCTTTGAGTTCGTACTGCTCCTGGAAAGCCGCCGTTGCATCGTTGTGCAACTGCTCCAGTATCTGCGCCCTCTCCACGCGCTGCACCGAGTCCAGACTCTGCACCGAGTCGGTCTCTATGTCTCCCGCCGTGAGCTGCTTGATAACATCCAGATACTGGCGCTGGAGGGTGAGGTCGGCCTGAAGCGAGTCCACCCGCGCCGTCTCCTGTACCAGCTGCTGGCGCAGCGAGGCACTGTATCCCGGCAGGATATTCCGCACCGGAGTGTACATAATCAGCAGGGACATCAGCACGATGAGCAGCACGAACGAGAGCGCTATCACGCCGATAGCCCCCATGAGACTCACGCGGAGATGGAAGACCTCACGGAGCGTGGTGTCCTCCAGCATCGCCAAGCGGTATCTTTTACGTTTGTCAGCCAAAATAAATATCAAATATCAAATGTCAAATATCAAATCTCAATTCAGAATCGTGCATCCCTCACACGGCTTGAGCTGCTTGAAGAAGTCGTTGCCTTTGTCGTCCACGAGGATGAAGGCGGGGAAGTTCTCCACTTCGATTTTCCAGATAGCCTCCATGCCCAGTTCGGGGTATTCGACGCACTCGATGGACTTGATGTTGTTCTGCGCGAGGATAGCCGCCGGTCCTCCGATGGAGCCGAGATAGAAGCCGCCGTGTTTCTGACAGGCGTTGGTGACGTCAATGGAGCGGTTGCCTTTGGCAAGCATGATGAGCGAACCGCCGTGGTCCTGGAACTCATCTACGTACGGGTCCATGCGTCCGGCTGTCGTCGGGCCCATCGAGCCGCAAGCCATGCCTGCCGGGGTCTTCGCCGGACCGGCATAGTAGATAGGATGGTTCTTGAGGTATTCGGGCATCGGCTCGCCGGCATCGAGGCGCGCTTTGATCTTCGCATGGGCAATGTCACGGCCTACGATGATCGTGCCGTTGAGGCTCAGACGCGTACCGATAGGATAGTTCGTGAGGATAGCGCAGACGTCCTTCATCGGCTGGTTGAGGTCGATACGTACGGCATCCCCTTCGCCTGCCTGACGCAGCTCCGCGGGGATGAGGGAAGCGGGGTTGTTGTCCAGTTTCTCAATCCATATACCGTCTTTGTTGATCTTGCATTTGATATTCCGGTCAGCCGAGCAGCTCACGCCGAGACCGATAGGACAGCTGGCGCCGTGGCGGGGAAGACGCACTACGCGTACGTCGTGTGCCATATATTTGCCGCCGAACTGCGCACCGAGGCCTATCTTGTATGCCTCCTGCAGGAGCTGTTTCTCCAGCTCAATGTCCCGGAAAGCGCGTCCCGTCTCGTCGCCGGTGGTAGGCAGCGAGTCGTAGTAATGGGTGGAGGCGAGCTTGACGGTCAGCAGGTTCTTCTCCGCGCTCGTACCGCCGATGACGATGGCGATGTGATACGGAGGACAAGCCGCCGTACCGAGGCTCTTCATCTTCTCCACGAGGAAAGGAATGAGTGTGCCGGGGTTCTGGATGCGTGCCTTGGTCTCCTGGTAGAGATAGGTCTTGTTGGCAGAACCGCCGCCCTTGGTGACGCAGAGAAAACGGTACTCGTTGCCCTCTGTAGCCTCCAGGTCTATCTGCGCCGGCAGGTTGCACTTGGTATTCACCTCGTCGTACATGTTAAGCGGCGCGTTCTGGGAATAACGCAGGTTACACTCCGTATAGGTATTGAACACACCCTTGCTCAGCGCCTCTTCGTCGCAGAAGCCGGTCCATACCTCCTGGCCTTTCTCGCCGTGGATGATGGCGGTACCGGTATCCTGACAGAGCGGCAGCTGGCCTTTGCAAGCCACCTCGGCGTTACGCAGGAAAGTAAGGGCTACGTATTTGTCGTTGGCGGAAGCCTCCGGGTCGCGCAGGATCTTCGCCACCTGCTCGTTGTGGGAACGGCGGAGCATGAAACTCACGTCATGGAAAGCCTGCTGCGCCATCAGCGTCAGCGCCTCCGGCTGAACCTTCAGGATCTCATGGCCCTCGAACTCGCTAACGGACACATAGTCCTTGGTCAGCAGATAATACTCGGTCTCGTCTTTACCGAGCTGGAACATAGGTGCATACTTGAAATTTGCCATAGTATATTGATGATTTATGATTGCAAATCAAAAAAGCGTGCAAATTTACTAAATAAATTTGATATACGCAAGCAAAAACAAAAAAAAGACACCCTCAGGTGTCATTTTTTGTGGAGTATAGCGGACTCGAAAATTGCGCTCGCGCAATAATCGTGCCCCTCCTGGGGCTAAGAGCCGCAGTCTCCAATGTGGAGTATAGCGGACTCGAACCGCTCACCTCAACACTGCCAGTGTTGCGCTCTAGCCAGATGAGCTAATACCCCGACTTTTGAAAAAAGAGACGTTTTGCCGTCTCTTTGTGTCCCCCGAGAGGCTCGAACTCTCGACCCACTGATTAAGAGTCAGTTGCTCTACCAACTGAGCTAGGGAGACGTCTTTTTCTCAAAAGCGGGTGCAAAGGTACTGCTTTTTTTTGACATGACCAAATATTTTTGCATTTTTTTTCAAAAAAGTGTCATTTTCTTGCTTTATAGTCCCTCTGCGAAGCGTTCTGCCTCCTCTATTTGGCCTATTTTGCCTACATCCATCATCCGGTAGTTCTCCGGAATGTACGCCTCCAGCTCCGCCCGATTCAGTATCCCCAAATAGAACTGTATCAGCGAAAACTTATCTTCTTTCACCTCGTCCAACAGTCCCAACACCTCCGGACTCAGTATCTGCATGCCGCTGAAAGCCAATTTCCGCAATCCGCCAAGTTTGGCGGATAAACTCTCCGGCCGCACTTCACCCGTTGCCACGTTCGTCCATCCGCGGAGCCTGTCCTCACCGTCAAAGAGCAGATACCGCTGCGTCTCCCGTTCGCTCACCACCAGCCGGCTCACGCCCGTACGCTCGTACTCCACTACCAGCGCGCGGAGGTCGATATTACTCAGTATATCCACATTGCACGCGAGAATGGGCTCATTCTTAATTTGTAATTTTTCATTTTTAATTTTCTTCAGTCCTCCTCCGGTGTCCAGGAGGCAGTCGCGTTCGTCGGAGACGGTGATATGCGTTCCCCAGCCGTCGTTGGCGCGCACGGCGTCGATGATCATATCCGGGAAATGGTGCACATTCACGGTGATCTCCGTGATACCGGCGTCCCGTAGTTTCTCCACCTGCCACTGCAACAGACTCTTGCCCGCCAGCGGCACCAGTGCCTTGGGCATCGTATCGGTGAGCGGTTTGAGCCGTGTGCCCAACCCCGCTGCAAAAATCAAACCATGTACCATGGAGAATTAAAAATTAAAAATTAAAAATTAAAAATTAAAAATTAAAAATTAAAAATTACGAATTACGAATTAAAAATTACGAATTTTCGATTTGAATTGGCAATGTTTTTTATGTGCCCACTTGGCGTGCTTTTGAAGGCTTTTACCCCGACCTACGCGCTGCATAGATTTTTCTTATTTTCCAATCCCGAAGGGATATTTTTGTTAGCAGCCCATCGGTGCCTATTTAGGCAATCGATGGAGACCAAGGGCATGAATGAAGGCAGGAAGCTTGCTTACTGACCGGCATACAGGGACTTGGGCGCAAGAGCCATTAGGCTCGGGGGCTGCGCATTTTCGAT
>CADBZO010000032.1 GCA_902799185.1 uncultured Bacteroidales bacterium
ATCTATACCCGCAAAGAGGGTGCAGAGATGGCAGACCAGTGGACTGCATTCTTCGCTCCGAAGGCAGAAGGCAACGACACCCTCACCGCCAAGATTGACGCAGAGGCAGACAGCATTCTCTTCGTTCGCTTCAATAAGACCGTTGAAACTCCGGCTTGGAGTGATGAAGAAGGCGTCATCTGGAACAAGATGGAAGCTGACACCATCGACTACGCCGGTCTGACCTATACCATCACAGGCTGGGAAACCGGTACATGGAAGGTATATGTTCCCGAAGTTCCTGCTAAGTTCTATATCACCGGTGACTCTGCACTCGTTGTGAACGCCGGCCTCAACAAAGAGAAAGCATGGGCTCCTGACGCTATCAAGGTAACCGAGGATTCCTATACCTTCGAGAACCTCGCTGTTGGCGACTATAAACTCAAAGTAACCGATGGTGCTTGGAGTTCAGAAGAAACGTCGCGTATGAATCTCGGCTTCTCCGATTTGACTCAGGAGGACAAGGCAGGTCTGACTACAGACAATGACAACAATATCTGCTTCACCCTCAAAGAGGCTGGTAATGTCGTTGTTACCTGCAAGAAGGTTGAGGGCGTAACAACCTTCACCGTAACCGGTAAGTTCTACGTACCGGCAGAGCCGCAAGGCTGCGACTGGGAGAACATTGAGTTCCTGGGTGACGGCAGTCCTGAGCAGACCTTCGGCAACCAGTTCAAGGTTTGCAAAGAGGGTGATGTTCCGGGTGTAGTCAACATCCAGAAGCCGGGCTTCGCTGCTGAGACAGGTATCTATGTAACCTTCCCGAGCGCTGCCTTCGGTACCATCTCTCTGGCAGAGGGTCAGTACAAGATTGACGGCGCAGGTATGGTTCTCTACCTCTCTGCATTCACGGCAGTAGAGACCGAGGTAACGGTAGTATGCGAAAGCAAAGAGTACACCTTCACCGTATATAATGCAAAGGGCAGTGCTCCTGTAGTAGAGCATACTTACACAGTAGCAGGTGACAGCAAAGCTGCATTTGGTACGACTTGGGATCCGGCTAACACCGCTAACGACATGACGAAGCAAGAGGACGGTACCTACAAGTGGGAGAAAGAAGATGTTGAGCTGCTTGCCGGTATGTTGACCTTCAAGGTCGCAGAGGATCACAAATGGACGGTATCTTATCCGGCAGACAACTACCAGCTGCCTATCGCCGAGACCGGTAAATATAATGTTACCATCACCTTCAACCCGGAAGGCAATGTAGTAAATGCTACCGCTACCAAGACGGGCGAAGCTGTTATCATCCCGACCGTTGCAATGCACGGTAACTTCACCGGCAGCTGGGTTGATACGAAGAACTTCACCGTAGCCGAGGACAATGAGACAGCAACGCTGACCATGAACCTCACTGTAGGTAACTATGAGTTCGGTATGCGCATCGGCGGTCCGGCTAACTGGACGGCAAACGGCGTAGCCTTCACTCTTGAGAACACTTCGGCTGTAGTAGTTGCAGGTTCCGGTAACCTCACTCTCGCTGCAAACATTGAGGGTGAATATACCTTCACCTGGACTTACGCTACGAGCACGCTCTCTATCAAGTTCCCGGAGGGTGAGATTGTAGAGCCGACTCTGGATAACGGCTACTATGTCATCGGTCTGAACGGATGGGATGTCGCTGACCTGACCGCGGACGACATGTTCTGGTCTACCGGCATTGAAACGGGCGAGTACTCACTCAACGTTACCCTTGCTGTAGGCAATGAGTTCAAGGTGGTCTATGTAAAGGATGACAAGATTGAGACTTGGTTCCCGGAAGGCGACAACTACGTAGTAGATGCCAATCACGCAGGTGCGAAGACAATCTACTTCCGGCCGGGTTACAATGGTAACGATGACTGGTACGCAAAGTGCATCTATGTAGCTCCTAATTCTGATACACCTACCGGCATCAACGCTATCAACGCGGACGCTAAGGCTGTGAAAGTACTCCGCAACGGCCAGCTCCTGATTATCAAGGGAGAAAAGACCTATAATGGATTAGGTACGCTCGTTCGCTGATCGTGATAATAAACGGGGGCAACTACAAAGGGTTGCCCCTGTTTATTTCTTTTGATAATTAACACATTAACATTATTTATGCCATGAGAAAAATTATCTCTCTTTTTGTCGCTGCGCTCTTCTGCGCAACTATGTTTGCTGCTACCGAGACGACGGTCTATTACACCGCTCCGGCAGCTACTATCGGTACTTATACCGTGAAACTGAATGTTCACTATGGCTGTAATGCCAATGACGCCTGGGAGCAGTTTACAATGACGAAGACGGAGCAGATGTACAACAACGACCCCGTGTATTCTGCCTCTTTTACCGATAAGTGGGATGGCTTGTGTACCATGCAGTTCCAACTATATGACGGCGATACCCATAAATCGGAAGTAGCAGCCTTCAACGGTGCATGGACCGGTGCTGCGGCTTATAACGGCAAGATGTATGTTCATGGGACCGGCAAGTGGGTTACGCTCTCCGGCGAGGAGACTCTTCCTTCCATCCTCATGCACGGCAATTTCACCGGTGAATGGAAAGACACCGAGGAGTTCACCGCTTCGGAGGATAAGAAGACTGCTTCGCTGAAGATGACGATTGGAGTAGGTAACTACGAGTTCGGTATGAAGGTGGACGGCAGCTGGATAGCCAACGGCGCCGCTTTCACCCGTGAAGACAACTCCAAAGTAGTGAACACCGGTTCCGGCAACCTCACGCTCGCTGCTAATCCCGCAGGTGACTATACCTTCGTCTGGACGTATGAGACCAACACCCTCACCGTCACCTATCCGCAGGGGGAGTTACAGGAACTTCCTAAGTTCTATATCACCGGTGACTCCGCGCTTGTGGTGGATGCCGGTCTGACTGCTGACAAGGCATGGACGCCCGATGCTATCAAGTCTGAGAAAGACACCTTCGTTCTCAACCTCAAAGCAGACCAGTATTACCGCCTCAAACTGTCGCTGAACGGTACATGGGGAGACGGACAAGTGAAAGGTTATACCGACCTCACCGAGCAAACTGCCGGACTGATAGACGACAGCAATGACCATAACATCGGCTTCAAACTGACCGAGGCAGGCGAGGTGAAGGTCATCTACACCGCCGAGACCTTCAAGCTGGAAGGAAAATTCGCTTCTGACGAACCGGTGGTAGTGACTGTCGAGGACGGCTTCTATCTCGTTGGTTCCGTTATCGGATGGGAAGCTAAGGCTGATTACAAGTTCGCTCAGAATCCGGAGAACGACGCGGAGTATCTCCTCAACGATGTCACCCTTGCTGAAGGCGACGGCATCAAGGTGGTCGGCTATGTATCCGGCAACGCTACCTGGTATCCGGACGGCGAAGGTACGGAGTATAAGGTAGATGCTGCGCATGCAGGCGTGAAGACCATTTACTTCCAGCCGGCGGGTAATACCGACTGGGCTGCCTTCGGCGGATTTATCTATATCCAGGCTAACGAAGATACTCCGGAGGGTATCGTTAACACCACTGTCGGGGCTAAGGCTGTGAAAGTACTCCGCAACGGCATCCTCCTCATCGAGAAAGCCGGTGTCCGTTACAACGTGATGGGCCAGGCAGTACAATAATTCCTCCCCGTAAGCATCAGCCATGCATGGCTGATATAGTAGAGGGGCATCCTTTCGGGTGCCCCTCTTCCTGCTTTTATCTTTCGACTTTTTGCTTTCGACTTTCGACTACCGTCTATTCCACCGCCTTCATGATCAGCGGGGCGATCTCCGTGTTGTCGTGCCATCCGCTGAATCGCTCTGCCCCTGCGCCGATAGCGAAGATCGGTACGGCGTGTGCGCTGTGCGCGCGGGTAGTCCAGCCTATATGCGCTTTCTTGTTCACCAATGCGATACCGGCGTCGCCGAGTGCATTGATGGTCTTGTACATCGTCTTGGTGTCTTTCGTCTGGTGCTTGCACGCCGCCTTATACAGCGCCTTCAGCTCTTTCTCTTCCTCCTCGCTTACCTCGATGCTCTCCCAGAGCCCCAACTGCTCGCGGTAGAGTTGCTGCACGGCTTCCCAGGAGGGTTTCTTGTTCTCCTTAAAGAGCTGCGTGAAGAGGTCGGACAGCACCCACGACGAGCATTGCTGGTATTGCAGTTGGTCCAGATGCAGGGTGTAGTCGCTGTTGCCGAGCGCCAGACCGCCTGTCTCATGGTCGGCGGTGACGATGATGAGTGTCTCGTCCGGATGCTCTTTATAGAACGCATACGCCACCCGCATCGCCTCGTCCATGTCCCATGTCTCGCCGAAAGCGGTAGCAGCATCGTCGCCGTGGCAGGCGTAGTCGATCATGCCGCCTTCTACCATCATGAAGAAACGGTCATAGCGGTTGTCGAGGAACGGGATAGCGGTGCTGACGATCTCTTTGAGCGTCAGGTCGCCCTCCTTGCGGTCAATGGCGTAGGGCAGGTTGCTGCCGTGTACCATGCCCGTGTCGCCTTTCTGGACAAGGATTAGCTTCTCTACGGCCGGCTTGCCCTGGGTGCTCTCGGGAAAGTCGTTTTTCAGTAGCGCCTGCGCCTCTTGATAGCCGTGGGCGATGGTATAGCCCGCCTGCTCCGCCAGACGGTACAGGTTCTCTTTCTTGTCGTCGTGCTTGCCCTGCGGGTGATGGAAACCCGCGCCTCCGAAGAAGTCGAACCGGCTCTCGCACAGCTGCTTGCCTATCTTATAATAGGAGTCACGCGCAGGTACGTGTGCGTAGAAAGCCGCCGGTGTGGCGTGGTCGATGGCTACGGTGGTCATGATACCGATACCCCAGCCCTGTGCCTTCAGCTTCTCTGCGATAGTCGTCAGACGGGCGGAATCCCGGTCGAGGCCTAACATCCCGTTACGGGTCTTGGCGCCGGTCGCGAGGCACGTACCCGCAGCCGCCGAGTCGGTGATGCCGTTCGTCTTGGAGTAGGTGGAGGCGTGGCCTGAATAAGGAAAAGTGGTCATCAGCGTCTGTACGCGGCCCAGAGGCTCGCCCTGCAACGCGGAGCGGTACATCTCGGCGCCTAACACCTGGTTGGAACCCATGCCGTCGCCGATGAAATAGAATACGTATTTCGCTTGCGCGGAAAGGGATAAAGAAAAGTACACTGAAATAATGTACAATGTACAAAGGGAAATGAATCGTTTCATATCTTGCTAATAGAATTATTCGGGTTTGCCGGGGATTTCTTTCCGGATACGGCTTTCGCTGCCGTCCGGCGGTGGCGTTTGCGTTTCCGCGCCTCGCGTCTTCTCTCCGCCTGGTGCGCTTCGCGCTCTTCCATCGTCATATGGGGCGGAGGCTCGATGCCTTTCTCGCGAAGCCGCTGGTCCTGTATCTCCTGCTGGTGCTCTATCATACGCTCTTTCTCCTCGCGTTTGAGCGTCTCCACCTCTTTGGCGGAGAGAGCCTCGTGGGCGATCAGGTCCTCGTAGATAAGCAGCGTCGCCCAGGCGTCCGTGGAGGCGTAACGCGCCTGCTCCGGCGTCAGGTGGGTGTTCTCCCAGTTGGTGAGCTGTTGCGATTTGGAGATCTTCTTGCCGAAACAGATGGCAAAGACCTTTTGCAACCCCAAGTCCAGAATGCCGTACCGCGCTACCATGGACTGTACGTCCACGCAGTTGGCGGGCGTGAAGTCACGTCTGCGTCTCAGACCGTTGATGTCATCCCGGAAGGCAAGCCCTACCTTGCGGATAGACGGGTCGGCAAAGAGGTCCGCCAGCTCCTGGGGCATGCCTATATGCGTCAGGCGGAAGAGATAGCACCGCTCGTGGGAGGCTATCTGCACCAGGGCGGTCGGGTAATGTACGCCCCGCTGGAAACTGGGGCGCGCTTCGGTATCGACACCGATAACAGGCTGTGTACGGAGATACGCCACCGCTTCGGCTACCTGCTCCTCCCGGTCCACCACAACCACCTCGCCTTCAAAGGCCGTTACCGGCATCCATTGCAGCAAGTCCTTGCTGATATGCTGAATATAGTGATTCTCTTCCATCAATCCATCAATCCGTCATTCTTTTGAATAGCATGTAAGGCACGCATGACGGCGAGCAGTTTCTGGCCCCAATGTGCCTCGAAAGCTTCCTTGCATACCATCACTGCGTCGTGCATAATCGGTTCCTGACCGGTCTGGAAAGCAGCCGCCAGGTCCTTCAGCTCCTGATAGATATCTGCCACTCCTTCGGAGATATAGGCCGTCTGGACTTCGTCGGTATAGATCCCTCCGTCCACGAATACGTCCAGATAGGCGTCGTCCGAACCCATCAGGTTCCGGATGCCCAGCAGGGTATAGTTGTAATCCTCTTCGGTTACAAACCGCTGCGGGTCTTCCTCCAGCAGCCTCTCCTCCGGCATCTCCAACAGCCGTGTACGCAGATACAACACCGGCAGCAGACGCAGCATCTGCTCACGCCATTCCTCGCGCGAGTGTTCTTCCGCTTTCTCAATCAGCAGACAGGTCTGTGCCGCCGCTGTCACGAAAGCAATAGTGGGCTCTTGATAAATAAATGAATTCATACTTGTAAAAAATCGTGCAAATTTACGCAATTTTTTGCACATGTGCAAATTTTTTTGTACCTTTGCAGCGTTTTTTGGCGAATGCGCGTCATAAATAATCAAATTATAAATATCTATGAATGTCATCAATCTATCGGAGCACAACAGCGTGCTCAACCAGTATCTGAGCGAGATTCGCGATGTGAATATCCAGAAGGACCCTCTCCGTTTCCGTAGGAACATAGAGCGCATCGGCGAGTTTATGGCCATGGAGGTGAGCAAGGTGCTGAATTATCAGCCGACGGAGGTGCAGACGCCCCTGGCTACCACTACCGTCAATACCATCAGCGACCGTCTCGTGCTGGCTACCATCCTGCGTGCCGGCCTGCCCTTGCACCAGGGTTTCCTGAATATTTTCGACCGTGCGGAGAACGCATTCCTGAGTGCCTACCGGCGTGAGAACAAGGAGGGTGAGCTGGAGATCGTGGCGGAATACATGGCCGCTCCGGCTATTGATGGCAAGACGCTGATCGTAGCCGATCCGATGCTGGCTACGGGTATGTCCATGGAGGTGGGCTATCTCGCCCTGCTCCGCCATGGCAAACCGACCCATACCCATCTCTGCTGCACCATCGGTACGCCGCAGGCGATAGAATGCCTGCGCCGCTCGCTCAATGACAGCCCGGATGTGACACTCTGGTGTGCCGCAATCGACCCCGTGCTCAACGAGAAGAAATATATCGTGCCCGGTCTGGGCGATGCCGGAGACCTGTGCTACGGTACCAAAATCCATCTCTCCGATCGTAAGTAACAGATCTTATATGGCGTTCATACCTGCCGTCCTGGTGGCGGCAGGTATTGCTGTTCTCTCTCTCACGGAGGCTTCCCGCATGCCGTCCGTGCAAGTGAGCGACAAACTGGTGCACGGAGTGATGTATTGCGCCCTTGAGTGTGCGCTCATGGGCGCTTTCGTGTATATGCGCCGCACCCGCGTACGCTGTTATCTCTCTACCTGCGTGGCAGCTACGTTCTATGGCGCCCTCATGGAGGTGTTGCAGCGTTTTTGCACCCTCACCCGCTCCGGGAGTATGGATGACCTCTTTGCCGACTTTGTCGGGGCGGTCATCGGAGCGGTGCTCGTAGCCCTGGTAGCCGCACGGATAAATGACCCAATGGTAAATGATTAAATGGTAAATATCTATGATATAGCCCTCTCCTTCCTCTACCGCTCGCGGCTGAGAGGGGCGCTTGCGCTGGTCGGGCATTACGGCTCGGCTCAAGAGGCGTGGCGGCATCTCGACGAACCGGGAATGACGGAAGCGATGGCACGCGCCGGACAGGAGTGCGAATGGATAAACGAACATGATATCCGTGTCTGGACGCTCACGGATGAGGATTACCCCTATCGCTTGAGCCAGTGTCCGGACCGGCCGTTGGTGCTGTACGGCAAAGGTAATCTGCACCCCTCGGACGGACATATTGTCTCTATCGTCGGTACCCGCCGGCCTACGGAGAACGGAAAGGACCTGACCGCTGCACTCGTCCGCGATTTGCACGAGCGTCTGGACTCGCTGACCATCGTCTCCGGCGGAGCGTACGGCATAGACATCACCGCCCACCGTGCGGCAATAGAGTTGGGCGTTCCTACGATTATCGTTCCGGCGCATGGTCTGGACCGTATCTATCCCTATCAGCACCGGCGTGAGGCGGTGGCCTCGCTGGCGCAAGGCGGCCTGTTGACGGAGTTCCCTTCCGGCACGGAGCCTTTTGCTGCCAATTTCGTGCAGCGTAACCGTATCGTGGCAGGGCTGGCGGACGCCGTCGTGGTGGTGGAGAGCCGGGAGAAAGGCGGCAGTCTCATCACTGCCCGCATGGCGTCCGACTACGACCGGGAGCTGTTCGCCTTCCCGGGGCGTCCTGCGGATCTGTCTTCCGTCGGATGCAACACCCTCATCAAACGCCAGCAGGCGCAACTGATCACCTCGGCGGAGGATCTGATCGACTCCATGGGATGGACTACCAAAGATACTCCGAGACAAGCGGTCCAGACCAGGATGTTCGACCTCATGGAGGACGTCACGCCTGCCCAACGCACGATCCTGGAGAAACTGCAGGAGGCGGAGGACGGCATGCATATCAACCATATCGTTATGGAGACCGCTCTGCCTTACAGCGACGTCGCTTCTGACCTGATGATGTTGGAGATGAGTTCCCTTGTACGCAGTCTTCCGGGTGGTTTTTACCGCTTGGTACGATAAAAAATCAGTTTTTTCTTGCGTATGTGCAATTTTTTTTGTACCTTTGTAGCCGATTTGAGAATTCACAATTGCTAAATCATTAAATCGAAATAATATTATGAACGCTTTTTTGAAGTATTTAGGAGTAATCCTGGTCGTATTGGGTGTTTTATGCCTCGTGGTTTATAAGTATGCCATGCCTCAGAACTGGCTGTTGATCAGTTCGATGGTATTGGAGGTAGGCGGTATTCTTGCCTATATTTTCATCAATAAAAAGGCCTAACTGACGCATGGCGGGTCAAGGTGGATTCAATGATGCTGTGAAGTATCACTTGACGGGTATGTACCAGGACTGGTTCCTGGACTATGCCTCGTATGTGATACTGGAGCGTGCCGTGCCGGCGATTGAGGATGGTCTGAAGCCTGTGCAGCGCCGTATCCTCCACGCGATGAAAACCGTGGATGACGGCAAGTACAACAAGGTGGCGAACATCGTCGGTCAGACTATGCAGTATCACCCTCACGGTGATGCATCTATCGGCGACGCGCTGGTCCAGCTGGGCCAGAAGGATCTGCTCATTGACTGCCAGGGTAACTGGGGGAATATACTCACCGGTGACGGAGCCGCCGCGCCCCGTTATATAGAGGCGCGGCTCTCCAAATTCGCCCTGGAGACGGCCTTCAATCCCAAGACCACCGAGTGGATGAAATCCTATGACGGCCGCAAGAACGAGCCGATCCATCTGCCGGTGAAGTTCCCGCTGCTGCTGGCGCAGGGCGTAGAGGGTATTGCGGTGGGTCTGAACTCCAAGATCCTGCCCCATAATTTCAACGAACTCTGCGACGCCTCGCTGGCATACCTCCGCGGACAGGAATTCGCCTTATACCCCGATTTCCCGACGGGCGGCGTGATAGACGTTACCAAATACAACGACGGCGAGCGCGGCGGGCAGGTGAAGATTCGTGCGCGTATCCAGAAAGCGGACGACAACCGTACCCTGGTCATCACCGAGATACCGTTCGGTACTACGACTTCGAAGATCATCGAGACCATCCTCAAAGCCAACCAGAAAGGGAAAATCAAGATCCGTAAGATAGATGATTTTACCGCTGATACGGCGCGTATCGTGGTGCAACTGGCGCCCGGATCGTCGTCCGACAAAGCGATAGACGCACTCTATGCCTTCACGGATTGCGAGATCAACGTCAGTCCCAACTGCTGCGTGATAGAGAACAAGAAACCGATCTTCACCACCGTCAGCAATCTCCTCAGACTCTCCACGGATAACACCAAGGCGCTCCTCAAATGGGAGCTGGAGATAGAGAAAGCCGAGCTGGAGGAGAAGTATTTCTACACCTCGCTGGAGAAGATCTTCATCGAGAACCGCATCTATAAGCAGGAGGGCTACGAGACGGCGCCGAACAAGGAGAAACTCATCGAGTTCGTCGATACCGCCCTCACGCCCTTCAAACCTCAACTCATCCGCGAGGTGCGCACCGTCTTCGAGATCCGCATGATCCGTATCACCAAGTTCGACTCCAAGAAGGCGGACGAACTGATGAAGGACCTGGAGAAGAAGATCAAAGCGTGCGTGAAGAACCTCAACCACCTCACGGACTATACCATCTCGTGGTTCGAGATGCTCAAATCCAAATACGGCGAGGCGTACCCGCGCCGCACCGAGGTGCGTAATTTCGGCGCTATCAACGTCCAGGCGGTAGTGGAGAACAATGAGAAACTCTATATCAACCGCGAGGAAGGCTTTGTCGGCACGGGCCTCAAGAAAGACGAGTACCTGTTCGATTGCTCCGACATTGACGACCTCATCGTCTTCCATAAGGACGGCAAATACAAGGTAGTGAAGGTAGCCGAGAAAATCTTTATAGGTACGGATATCCAGTACATAGCCGTCTTCCAACGCGGCGACGAGCGGACGGTCTATAACGTGGTCTATCGGGACGGCAAGAAAGGCCCCTACTACATGAAACGCTTCAACGTCACGGGTGTCACCCGCGACAAGGAATACGACCTTACGCAAGGCAATCCCGGCTCGAAGATCATCTATTTTACCGCCAATCCCAACGGGGAGGCGGAGGTGATACGCGTGGCGCTCAAACCCGCGCTGCACCTCAAGAAGCTGGAGGTGCTCAAAGACCTGTCCGAACTGGCGGTCAAATCCCGTACGGCGAGGGGCAATGTGCTCACCAAATACGAGGTCAAATCCATCACCCTCAAGCAGAAAGGGCATTCCACCCTCGGCGGACGCAAAGTATGGTTCGACGCCGATGTGCTGCGTGTCAACTATGACGAGCACGGCGTGTATCTGGGCGAGTTCAATGACGAAGACCGCATCCTCGTCATCAACACCGACGGTACCTATTATACCACCTCCTTTGACCTTACAGCCCATTTCGATGATAACATCCTCCGTATCGAGAAACTCGATCCGGAGAAAGTGTGGTCGCTTATCCAATGGAACGGCGAACTCAAATACTACTACGGCAAGCGCTTCCGTCTGGATGACGCCAATGCGAAGGTCCAGTCGCTGCTGGGCGATGACAAAGACTCGTCCATCACGGTCCTTTCCGACCGCCCGGAGGCTACGTTCCGTGTCAACTTCGCCGATGAGACCAAACCGGCCATGGAGATTCTGATGTCGGAGTTCATCGACGAGAAATCCGCCCGTGCCAAAGGCAAACGCGTCACTACGCTCGACGTAGCTTCGGTAGAAGACATCACCCCCGAACCGGAGCCCGAACCGGAGCCGGAAGAAGACATCCCGGCTTCTCCGGAAACTCAGGAGACTCCGGAAACTCCGGAAACTCCGGAAACGGACTCAATAGAGGTGGAGGGCGTGAAGATGACCTTTGAGAAACCGGTGGACACCCAGCTGGATCTCTTTTAATGATCGATACTTCGATTTCTCGGTATGTCGATATCTCGAAGAAATATTATCCTTGGTTCCCAAAGCCCCCGTCGGCGCGAACTGCTCGGCGGATTGGATATACCGTTCACGGCTGTCTCCATAGAGGCGGACGAGTCGTATCCGGAGAACCTGCAGCGCGGAGAGATACCGTATTTCATCTCCCGCGCCAAGGCGGACGCTTATGCACCGAGCCTGCGGCAGGACGATCTGCTCATCACAGCTGACACCATCGTCTGGGCGGAAGGACGGATGCTTGGCAAACCGCATAGCGAGGCGGAGGCGGTTGAGATGCTGAGGCTGCTCAGCAACAAGACCCATCAGGTCTATACCGCAGTGACGTTACCCGTTATGTGTCGCGCTACCGCCCGTTTGACAAAGCCGGCGCGTACGGCATTCAGGAATGGATCGGTTACATAGCCTGCACCGCCATGAACGGTTCGTATTTCAATGTCATGGGGCTGCCTGTGCATAAGGTATATGAATACTTGAAGAAAAACGGATATTATGAAGATTAGACTGTCTATACTTTTTCTCTCGCTGGTGGCGCTGCCTCTTTCTGCGCATCAGTTACCCGACCCGCATTTCGAGCATTGGGGCGATAAGTTCAAGGACGATGTGCAGCTGACCGACTGGCACGGCTCGAACGTCAGCCAGGCGGGGTTCAAATTTACGTTTATGTTCCGCAAACCCGGCCGTACAGGCTACTGCGCCTATGTAGCGGACCAGGCGGTAGGAATACCCAAACTGGGTATCGGCGCTACGGGGCCGGGCTATATGTCGCTGGGGTATCCCTGGCAGTACCTCAAGGGGCTGAACGTGAACGGCGCTACGGCGGGTACGGAGGGCGGCATAGCCTGGGCTTACCGGCCGGACACCATGGCTGTTTGGATAAAGCGTACCGGTGAGAATACCGGCAAAGAGGATTTTCATCTGCTCTATTATTCCTGGGCGGGCACCGCCAAAGGCTCGGAGTACAAGAACAAGAAAGGCACCTGCACCGTTACCGAACGTACCAACGAGGAGTCGGATATCCGGCAGGCGACGGACGGCAACGAGTGCGGTACGGCGCAACCCGCCAAACAGATAGCCGAGGGATGGCTTCGCGCAAGAGCCAAATACGAAGAATGGACGCTCATCAAAGTGCCGGTTCTCTACCGCTCCGACGCACGTCCGGAGATGTGTAACGTCATCTTCTCGGCGGGCAACTATCCCGCTTTTCGCGCCAATGACGGCCTCTATCCCGGCAACGGACTGTATGTCGATGACGTAGAGCTGATTTATTCGTCGCGGATTGACAAACTGCTGGTTAACGGCGAGGAGTGGAAGGAATTCAACCCCGATACCGAGAAACTGCAAACGCTCAAACTTTCAAACAGCGAAACGCAAACGATTAAACTTACTGCCCTCCGCGGCGTCGGCTCGCTGACGAATATAAAAGGTCAGACGGCGCAGTTCAAGGGGCGCAGACTGGATGCCAAAGAGATGAGAGTCACCCCCGGAGAGATCAACGGCAAGCCATGGGTCATCACCGTCAGAGCCGAAGATGGCTCTTCTACGCATGTCTATAAAATCAAAATTGTCTCGTAATGGATTTCTCATCCTTACATATAGTTGATTATATCCTCCTTGGGTCGCTTCTGCTGCTTTTTGTGCTGCAGATGTATTTCTATATCCGCTACCTTGCAGCTCCGGCTCGCAAGATGCGTAGAGATAAAAAATCTCAAATCTCAAATGTCCAATCTCAAATCTCAAATGTCCAATCTCCAATCTCCGAAGGTGTCTCCGTCATCCTCTGTGCGCATAACGAGGGCTATAACCTCTCGCAGTTCCTGCCTTCGCTTCTTACCCAGGACTATCCGCTCTACGAGGTGATCGTAGTGGATGACGGTTCGGAGGACAACACCCGTGCTGTCGTGGAGTCGTTCATGGCCAATGACCCGCGTCTGCATCTGACCTTTGTGCCCTGCGGCGCACGCATCGGATCTACCAAGAAACTGGCGCTTACCTTGGGAGCCAAGGCGGCACAGTACGATCTCCTGTTGCTCACTGACGCCGATTGTGTACCCGAGTCTGACCATTGGATTTCCAAAATGGTAAAAGGCTTCGGGAATGTACAAGGGGACAATATACCATCTACTAAGGATATTGTTCTCGGTTTCGGCGCCTATTTTGCAGAGGACGGACATATCAACCGTTTGGTTCGTTACGATACGCTCTTTAATGGATTACATTATTTAGGTGCAGCTCTTTGCGGTCACCCCTATATGGGCGTGGGGCGTAATCTGGCATATAGGAAATCGCTTTTCTTTGAGTCCGGCGGGTTCACCCGGCTTATGACCAACAAAGCCGGAGACGACGACCTCTTTGTCAACCATGTGGCTACACGGGATAACACCTCCGTGATACTCTCACGGGAAAGCTATACGTGGTCCGTCTCGAAGAAGACTCTCAAAGAGTGGTGGCAGCAGAAGAGACGTCATCTCTCCGTCTCGCCCGCCTACCGGCCGGTGACGAAGTTCCGTCTGACCCTCGAACCCCTTACGCGTGGGCTGTTTTACTTGGCGCTGATGGTAGTAATCGCGTATTCCCTTTACTTCCTCCCTTGTGGGGAGGGTAGGGGAGAGGTGCTGTACATCGCATTGCTTCTCTTCCTCCTCCGATGGCTCGTTCAGACGCTTGTAATAAACGTCTCCGCACGGAGAATGGGACTGCGCACCTTCAGCCCATGGACTATCCAGTGGTTCGACATCATCCTCCCCCTCGTCAACCTCTGGATGCTCATCGTCCCCAAGAAACACACTAAATGGTAAAATAACCAATATGTTTAACCCTCGGCATAGATGCCGAGTATAAAACCTAAAATATTATGGCAGAACAGAAAGAACTGAAAATCAACATCGCCCCGGACAAACAGCAGGGCGTATTCGCCAACTTGGCATTGATAGCACATACTCCGACGGAGTTCGTACTCGATTTTGCACAACTCATGCCCGGCGTACCGCAGGCGAATGTGGTGTCCCGCATCGTGGTGACGCCCGACCAGGCGAAGAAGATCCTCGGTGCCCTCGGCAATAACATCGCCCAGTACGAGAACAAGTTCGGTACCATCAACCCCGTTGGCGGTCCCGTCCCCGGCTCCACCATCTCCGTCCCCTTTACCGGCGGCGAAGCCTAAAGGGATGTACAAGGGGACAATGTACAAAGTACAAGGAAAATGGATAAGGAAGAAATGAAAAAGCGGCATAAGGCATTCGCAATCCGTATAGTACGGATGGTAGATGCTATGCCTCGTACGATTGCCTCCTCTGCCATCGCTCGCCAAGTGATACGTTCCGGTACTTCTCCTTCGGCTAATTACAGAGCTGCCTGTCTGGCAAAATCAGACAAGGATTTTATCAATAAACTCAAGATGGTGGAAGAGGAACTGGACGAGACACAGCATTGGCTGGAGTTGATAGTGGATTGTCAGATTCTTCCAGAAGATAGAATGCAGGAGATTATCCATGAATGTTCCGAGTTATTAGGTATCACTGTCGCCTCAATTGTATCAATGAAAAAAACATTAAATAATTAACCTTTTAATCTACGCAATTTTACATTGTACACTGCGCAAATTGTACATTGTACATTGTCAAATATTACATTGTACACTGCGCAAATTGTACATTGTACATTGTCAAATTGTACATTAGTTTATGAGTAAATTTTTTCCAGCTTCGCAGTTAATCATCAATGACGATGGTTCTGCGTTTCATCTGCACCTCAAACCTGAGTTTCTGGCAGACAAAGTGATTCTGGTTGGTGACCAGGATCGGGTAAATATGGTAGCTTCCTTCTTTGACGAAGGATCAATAGAGTGCGACGTTCAGTCCCGTGAGTTCCATACCATCACCGGTAAGTTCCACGGCAAGCGAATCTCCTGTATCTCTACGGGTATCGGCACCGACAACTGCGACATCGTCATGAATGAGATTGACGCCCTCGCAAACATCGATTTCGCCACCCGCACGGAGAAAGCAGAGAAACGTAGCCTCGACATCGTCCGTATCGGCACTTGCGGCGGCATGCAGGAGGACATTCCGCTGGGTACGTTCCTTGTTTCGCAGAAGTCCATCGGTTTCGACGGTGTGCTGGCTTTCTATGAGGACCGCGACAAGATTGCCGACCTCGGTTTTGAGAAGGCGTTTGTGGATTTCGTGGGTTACCCAGCGAAAGCCGCTGTGCCCTATGTCGTAGCCGCTAACCCGGAACTCGTGGACCGTATCGCCAAGGACGATATGATGCGCGGCTGCACCATTGCCGCCAACGGTTTCTACGGTCCCCAGGGACGCGTCCTCCGTGTGGGACTCGCTGTGCCGGACATCAACGAGAAAATCTCCGCTTTCCGCTATGAGGGACAGCGTATCACCAACTATGAGATGGAGGGTTCCTGTATCGCCGGTTTGGCACTCCACATGGGTCACCGCGCCATGACCGTCTGCTGTGTCATCGCCCAGCGCAAGATAGAAGCCGCCAACACCGACTACAAACCCCGTATCAAAGAACTCGTCCACACCGTACTCGAAAGAATCTGATTCTTCGATACTGCATGTACATAAAATGACATTCGCGTTAAGAAAAAAGATGTCCTATAACGGGCATCTTTTTTTCAATTATCTAGAATTGAAGTTTGGCACAGAAATTGTAAATGCACATGCGTGTTTCGAAAATGGCTGATATTAACTGTGTCTCTAATGTTCGTGCTACCTCTGGCAGCACGGAGACATAAATCAGTTGTGCCGGACTCGCTACAACGGATAGACATAAAGATTCATATAGCAGGAAAAGATAGTTCGGACGGAAAAGATTTGCATTTCATTATGCAAAGGGTTGAAGGCGGTTCGTTTATGATGGGTGCTACAAAAGACCAATACGATCCTGACATTTATACGGACAAACCTGCACACCTTGTCTTCCTTTCTCCCTATTATATAGCCACCACAGAAGTCACGGTCGAATTATGGCGTGCAGTCATGCCCGAAAGCGAAATCATCAGCCCAGAGGGTTATCCGACGATTCCTATTTCCTATGTGTCATGGAACGAATGCCAGGAATTTGTGCGTCGTTTGGATAGTATTACTGGGCGTCCGTTTCGTCTCCCCTCGGAAGCGGAATGGGAATATGCCGCACGCGGAGGAAACAAAAGCAAGTCTTTCCGTTTTGCGGGAGGAAACATAGCAGATAGTATAGGGTGGACTTATTCCAGTTCCGGAAACTGGAAACATCCGGTCGCTCGCAAACATCCCAATGAATTAGGCTTGTACGACATGACGGGAAATGTGTCCGAATGGTGTCAAGATATTTATGGCGCTTATCAGTTAAGTACTCTTCCTAATCCGTGCGGCGCAGACACCGGAGCATATCGTATTGTGCGAGGTGGCAGTTATGACGAATGTAATGCCAACAGCCACTTGTCTGTACGTCGATGGTATGTCCCTGAGACCTCTGCCGAATATATCGGCTTTCGTGTGGCATTTACCTTGCCGGACGACCCCATGATGCAAGTGCTACAGGAAGAGCCGCCACTGACTCGCTCCGTTCGTATAAAGGGTAAGATAGTCCGATTCGTCTATGTGCCGGCGGAGCAACCCTATTATATATCCGAGGAAATAGAGAGTAGTCTATGGCGGAAAATAATGCAAAAAGATGCACCTGATAGAATAAAAAGTATCGCTATTGGAATGAGCAAGAAGGAACGTGTGCGCTTTGCCGAATATTGCAGTCGTTTGGCTAACGATGCACTATATGTAGCGTCTGCCGAACAGATAGTAGCCGCGGAACAGCAAGGAATTATTGAGCCTTTCCAGCCGGATGTAAGTCATCGGTATAAGAAACGGAATGTTCATCAAATTCAGCGAAAAAGAAAGGCTGTTGATAAATTGTCTCCATGGACGGAATTAGTAGGCGTGAAGTTGCCAAAACCGGATGATCCTGTGTTATTGCAATTTAAGAAAGCAGACGATGAATCCCGTCCGCTCAGGTTAGTCTCATATCTATCAAAACAATGAAATACGTTATTTGGGCACTCAAGTTTCTACTTGTATTGATTTTCTCGTTTTCATACCTATGTATGATGAAAGTTTTGTATTGCGGCTGTTGGGCATGCAATATAGGTGTAGCCATCGGAATTTTAGGATTTCTACTCGGACTTTGGGATAGAGGTAGCGAGTTATACAAACTTATAAAGGGGGAATAAGTAATACCGCAAAGTTTGGAAGTAAAAATGCACAAAATTTGGAAATAATCTGCTTTTTATTTGTATATATCAAAAAGAAAAACAAATGCCAATACGTGAGCCGGATGTGCTGATGATTTTAACAGGTGGACAGTATGCCTATCGTCGCAAAGATGGTGTTTATGTAGTGCCTATTGGGTGTTTAAGGCCATAATAATTATAAATTGCAAGTAAAACTAATAAAACAAGGACTGCTCCGAGGGGCAGTCCTTGTTTTTGTATCATAGTACGTCAGTACTGTTTATCTTACTTGTGCGCCTTGGGCGTTGAAGATCTTGCCGTCGCGGAGGATGAGGAGTTGGCCGTTCACCATAGTCTTAACATTCTTCACGTTGCCTTGTACATTCTCAACGCCTGTGGTTTCTAACGCAGCGAGTGCTGCTTCTGCGGCGGTCAGTTTGGCTAAGTCTTCGGGAGTAACCAGTGCTTTCTGGTCAGCGGTCAGTGTCTCGTATGCAGCACGTGCAGCCTCAATAGCCTTTTTGTTGTCCAGCGTAACAGCATCAGCAGCAGGCAGGGCATCGAACAGAGCCAGTACTGCATCTGCAGCCTCTTGGTCAGGGTCGGTAACCGTAATAGTGCAGGTAGCGGTTTTGTCATCGGTGGTGTCATCGGTGCCGTTGGTGGCGGTGGCGGTGATGGTAGCGGTGCCGGCGGCTACGGCGGTCACTACGCCGTTAGCTACAGTTGCTACGGTTGGGTCGCTCGACGTCCATGTCACGGTCTTGTCCGTTGCGTCGTCGGGGGCGACGGTAGCGGTCAGCGTCAGCGTCTCGCCGCCTACGGTCAGCGAGGCTGCGGTCTCAGAGAGGGTCACGCCGGTGACGTTGACGGTGGTGGGATTCTCATAGCCATACACCTCAATCTTTTTTATACCTTTAGACGTCCATGCCAGAATGGGTGTGCCATTTACTTTCGGAGTCTTATCCTCTTCTGTGGTTTCTACTACAAAGGGAGTTTCGCTGTCTGTAGCAGTACGGTTTTGGTCGTCGTAGAATATGCATTTGGTGATGGTGTATCCTTCGGCAGCATTGACGGATGCCGACCAACCGTATCCCCACCAGCCCCAGTTAGCTAAGTATGCTGAAGACCCTTCTGCAGTATAACTGAATGAAACGGTTGCCACGTTCGCAGTACTGTAGTTTGCCTGCTCTTTGCCAGTTGCCGTAATTGTGGTGAGCAGCGTTTCCGTCTGTGCCACTGCGCCCGTCGCTGCCATGAACAGCAGGGCGAGAATGGAAAATAGTTTAATTTTCTTCATTGTTTTGTTGTTTTGAAATTGTTAATTATTTGGTTATTATATATAAACCCTAGAAATTTTTAGACATATGGACATCGACATAAGAAAAGCGTGCGCTTTCGCTGCTTCCATTTGATTGTTTGAGGTTCTCGACTACCTTAGATGTTCAAATTTATGCACGGAAAACTCACGCTAAAAACGTGAGCGTACATAAAACCATGCTTGAACATCTAATGATTAGTTGAAAGTGTCGAGTTTTCAAACAATCAAGACTTGGCTTTTTACGCTATAAATGTGTATGTATGTCGTTTGTCTTTTTTATGCCATAGGCTATATTTTTATTTGTATGGGTATTCCCTCCGCTTATTGCTTCGGGGATGATAGGTGTTATTCTTTTAATAATTAATAATGTCCGTATGCAGAAATCACAAGAACCAGTATTTTATCCTCATGGATTTCGTAAACGAGTCTGTGCTCTTGTGTAATACGGCGCGACCATGTCTCGTTTCGATAATGTTTCAAACGTTCAACCTGTCCTGTGCCGGTTCGAGGGTGTTGCCGTAATTCTGCCAGCAATTTGACTAATTTATCAATCGCATTGGGAGCCTTGCGTTGCAGAAGTTGCAAGTCTTTTTGTGCATCTTCAGTAAACTCTATTGCATACATAGCAGGCGGTCAATAAATTGTTGTGGGGTCTCGTTCTCGTGCATGGCAATCGTCTGTCCGGCTGCTCCTTGTGCACTGGAATGTGCTAACTTGGCGCGGAACTCCTCTTCGGTCATCTTGACTTTGGGCTCGGACGGGGCTTTCGGACGCACCGTTACAACATGCCATCCCATATTACGGCTCTGACGGCGCAGAAAAGCGGCGTCGGCGAGTGGCAAAGTAATCTGCAATGTTCTGGTTGTTGTTTCCATAGCTGTAGTTCTTTTTTCAATTCCGCCTGCAAAGGTACGGATTTTTTCTGACATATGCAAGATTAATGACTAAAAATTTGCATACGTGGGAAAATATTTGTACCTTTGCATCGGATTTTTGAATAACAGACAGCTTGACAGTCTTATAGTATTACCATTTATATCTATCATTCCATGAAAAGAATCTTTTCGCTTTTTGTAGCAGTGATGCTCTGCCTGCCGATGATGCAGGGAGCCGTCAAAGTACACACCATTGGCGACTCCACCATGGCGGAGTATGACGAGAGTACGACCGATAAACGCGGCTGGGGTATGTACCTCGCCTCGTTCTTCGACCCGGCTTTTGTAACAGTCAATAACCGTGGCAAATCGGGTGCCGACACCCGCGGTTTCTACAACGGAACGGCTTACTGGCCTTCCGTCAAGAGCCAGATGACAGCCGGCGACTATCTCATCATCCAGTTCGCCCACAACGATGAGGGTACCGTGACCAACGGCATGGACAACTTGGAGTATGCGGCGTATTGTGCAGTCAATAACTTGCCCGCGCCTTCCGATGCCCGCGGTACCAATCCCCGGACCACCTACCGCGACATGTTGCGGCTCTACATTGACGAGGCGCGTGCTTTAGGGGTTACGCCGATTTTGGCAGGCCCGATCTGCCGTGCGTATTTCCAAGGAAATGACATCCGTCGAAACGGCAAACATGACCTCGGCGACAAGTTCTCCAAGATTGAGAACGGTGTCCTCTATGAGAACCAAAGCCTGCCGGCTTCCGACCTCTCCATGAGTTATGTGGAGGCGATGCGTATCGTGGCGGCGGAGAAGAACGTGCCGTTCATCGACCTCACCGAGGCAACGCGCCAACTCTACCTCTCATATGGCGAGACACAGTGTCTGAGTCTGCTCTTCTGCACCGACGACAAGACCCATACCAACGCCATGGGCGGTAACCTCATTGCCCGTGCTGCGGCGCAGCTGCTCAAGAACGCAGGCATCCTCGCGGACCATATCCATATCCCGACGGACATCACCGCCAACCCTACTTCCATCCTTATCGGCGAAACGTATTGCGGAGTGCCGCAGAACAAAGAGTTCCTCCTTACCGGCTATGGCCTCGAACCCGCAGCCGGTACCGTAACCCTGCGCGCAACGGCGAACCTGCAGATCTCGCTCGACAAGGAGAACTACGCTTCGACTGCTCAGGCTTCGTACGCCGGCGGCTCGATGTTCCAGAGGATTTATGTCCGCGCTAACTACACTACCGGCGGCCTCCATAACGACACCGTTTATGCCACTTCCGGCGAACATGTGGTTGCTGTTCCGGTAGCTGCCAATGCTGTCTCGCTGGAAGGCGGTGCCGCTGTCAGTGCTTTCTGGGCGATGGGTGCCAAACCCGTTCCGGATCCCGTGGTGGAAGGACCTGTCAGTGCCGCGTTCACCATGAGTCAGATGGCTTGCATCGACTACAGTGCCAACAAGAACTATTTCGTGGATGGCGAGGAGACCGACATCGTGCTTGCGCGTTTCCATAACTCCGCAGACGGTTCTGCACGTACCCCCTGGCCCGCAGGAGAGATTGACGAGAACGCCAACCGTTACCTCGATTTCGCGATTACTGCCCCGGCTGCCATGGATGTACGCGTCACCCGTATTGCGATGGAGATCGCTGCGGATGGTACTTCTACCATGTGCTACCACCTCAACACCGGTTTCGGTGACGAGTTCACCGGCGTGACAACCATCTATGAGAGACGCAACATGCCTTCACGTGTGATTGAGCACGTGGATCTGACCCCGACGCTCACTATTCCTGCCGGTCAGACGCTCCACGTGCGTATTCTGCCTTGGCATGATTTAGGCGAGCAGAAAGATAGCAAGTATATCGGTCTTCGAAACGTGAAAATCGAAGGTATGGCTTTTGAACCCGGCCAGAAAGAAGGCGTAGAGAATGTACAAGGGAACGATGTACAATGTACAAAGATTTTCCGCGACGGGCAACTCTATATCATGTACAACGGAGCCGTGTACAATGTACAAGGACAGATGGTAAAATAAGACATCTCCACGCAACCATACCGAACTGTAACCAACTAACACACCCCCGCAGATTTGTTCTGCGGGGGTGTGTTGTCATAGTAACCGATCGGTTCTAATGGCGATAATCGATTATTATTTAGTGTATTGCATAGGGGTTACAATAATTCATAGTGAAAATGCAGACTCTTTTCTTCCGGTTTGAGGGAGAAGAACCCTTGCTTGATTATATCCAATCCAAGTATTACAGGAGTATCGTTTGTGGGTAAGATTAAAACATCCTGTTCGAATACCTCTCCGGATGGCAGTTCAAACTGGCAGTTAGCTACTTTCACAGATACCGTTTCCGAGGCAGATTGCATATACATACCTTCATCGCGTGGCTCCAACTGAAGCCACGTAGCTAACTCTTCGCATACACCTGACATCTCGGCACCTGTATCCCAAAGTGCAAGTTTAGTGTAGGTCGCTTTCCCAGCAGGGGTATTTCGCAAAAGTACCGGCAGTTGCAGCAGATTGCTCTCCTTCGGCAAGTCCAAGTCTAACATCGTGTGAACCTTTTACACGGCTCACCTTGACGCGGTGGACATAATTTTCGGGGATAACGATTGAATATCCGCCCATGTGAACCTGTTTCATAATATTGTTATTTCAATTTTGCCCGCAAAATTACTACATTTTTTTGACATATGCAAGAATTCTGGCAAAATAATTTGCGTATGTGCGAAAAAATGCGTACCTTTGCACCCGATTTTGTGGTGTGCGCGTTGCCAAGGTCCGTAACCGCACTTAATAGGGAAGGCTGTGCAAATCAGCCGCTGTCCCGCAGCCGTGAGTCTCATTCAACTGCGTTTCTGCACTCTGACGACCACTGTTACATCTGTAATGGGAAGGTTGGAAACAAGGGAGACAAGCCGGAAGACCTGCCACGAAAGGTTAATTACCGTTGTGAGCCGCCTGGCGGCAAACAGCCCTCGTGGATTGGGGCACCGGATAAATGAAACGAATACCTGACACATTAGATTTTAAAGCGTATGCTGTGTAGTAGCGTGTGCAAAGCGATAGACCGCTTTGTGCTTTTTGGTGTGTTGTCTTGGACAACAGGCTTGGTAATGACCGGAGTTGAAGCCCGTGCCTCCTCTCCCTATATATCACGCGTGTGGGAGTACACGCCCGCACCCGGGCAGTTCGTCAACTATATACCCGGATATGACGAAGGTGATGATGCCGAAGCAATGCGCGCCAAGGCGGAGGCATATATCTCCGGCACTACGCGTTCTGCCATCAGTCTTGGCGGCTGGGGAGGATATGTGGTAATGGGTTTTGACCATATGGTAACCAATGTTGCCGGAGCGTATGACTTCCAGATATGGGGCAACGCGTTTTATGCCGACCCCAAGGATCCCTCTCTGGGGGGCAGTGCCGAACCCGGGGTTATCTACGTTAGTTATGATGCCGACTTGGACGGCCAACCCAATGACACATGGTATGAGATAGCGGGTTCGGAATACAATAACTCTGTCCGCAATCACAGAATAACCTATTTCCGTCCGACCGACCATACGCCTGTTCCCGATGAAGCAGAGGATATTACGGACATGAACTATATCTTCTGGCGGGACAAAAACGGTAATGAAGGGTATATTGCCAAGAACAAACATCACCGTCAGGACTACTACCCGAAGTGGCAGACAGCCAATAAGTTGGTCTATTCCGGCACCTTGCTGCCGAATAATGCTGAAGCTACCGTCGGAGAGGAGCGAACCACTTATATCCTCTATAACTACGCCTACGGTTATGCCGACAATCATCCGAATGACTCCGCGGCGAACAAAATCAACATTGACTGGGCGGTGGATAAGAAAGGCAATCCTGCCAACCTGCCCGGTATCCATTTCGTAAAAGTGCAGACGGGTGTCAACCAGCAGTGCGGATGGATTGGCGAGACCTCGACCGAAGTGAGTGGAGGCGAAGATCTGCATCCTTTGGCACCCGTGCCGACCGGCAATACATTGATTCATACCGGGCCGGAAGTCCGGAAAGTTCTGTATAATGAGCATATTTATATCATAATTAATAACCAAATAAAATACGTATTATGAGGAAAACATTTCTTCTTTTCGTCGCCTTTGCCCTTAGTTGGTTGGGTGGCAAAGCTGTGGCAGAGGACTATTCTATGCCGCAGTACGGACACGAGACGAAAGTAGTGTCCAAAGATGCTCCGTTGACCTTTTATGATTTCAAGGGAGCAAGCACTCATTTCACCCAGTCGGCTCTCTCGACGGTCATCTTCAAACCCGCTACGGAAGGCTATTCGATTAAGATTACCTTTGAGGAACTGAACCTGACGAAGTACAGCACTTCGTATGACGTGTACATGCGTATATACAACGGTCAGTTCGATGTGACGAGTATCACGTATCCGACGAGTGGCAACCCTTCCGTTCAGTTCCCGGAGAACGCCAACCAGATTGCCTATATCCCCGGCGATGGTGCGGTTAATCCGCTGCCGACCTATATATCGGGAGCCGCTGACGGCTGTCTGTCCGTTTGCTTGTATTCGAAAGACCCGAGTCCGAAAGAGTCGTATTGGAAAGCAACGGTAGAAGAGGTGCTTTTAGAGACCATGACGGTCAAATCTGCTGCTGTGGACAATAGTTTTGTGGTAGATGATATATGGGCAGGCAAAGAGAATGTGGCTGTTGCCGGTCTGACCGTCACCACAGACGGTTATTCGTCTCCGGACAAACTGGAGACCATCTCTTTCTCTACGAGCAATACGGATGTCATCAAAGGAGAAAATATCAAACTGTACGCAGGTCAAGCCGCTTCTACTGCCGGTTTGACCGAACTGGCAGGAACGGTAACCGGAAGTGCAGGCGTTTATACCCTTACCTTGGATGCGCCGTACGCCTTCGGCAACGGTGCTAACAAGTTCTGCTTGGGTACGACTATTGAGGCAGGTGCCGCTTTCAATGCTACCGGTAGCGTGACTATTACCGACATCAAAACAACCAATAATTTCTCTCCGCTGACTACCGCGGCTACCCCTGCTACGCTCACCGTCAAGCCGATGTATCTGATGGCAGAGAATGCCACTTATACCATCAACCAGCCCACGAACTTCTACGACGAAGGCGGCAAAGACGGCAAGGTCATTAAGGGCTTTAACGGCAAAGTGGTATTTACTCCTGCTACGGAGGGAAGCAAAGTCAAACTGACCTTCAATAATATCAATGTCTTCTATACCGACTATGCAGCCAACTCGACCGGCTATGTGGATTACATCAAGGTCTATAACGGCAACTCCACCGACGAGGCGGATCTGCTCTGGCAACTCTCACAAGCCGAGGCAAGCACCACGACCGCGATTGTCCTCAAGAGCACGGCGGCGGACGGCCAACTGACTATTACCCATAAGAACAATATCTCCTATGATGCTAATATCAAAGACGGTTGGGAAGCTGTAGTCAGTGAGTTCACACCGCAGGCAATGACCGTCAGCAGCGTGGCTGTCACCAAAGAGACGGGTACCGTATCGGCAGGCACAGAAGGCAAACAAGTAGCCTGCATCAAGGTGGTTACCGCAGAAACAGAGCCTGCATTGGCTGTTCAGTCATTGACTTTCAACACGAACAACACCTATGCGCAACTGACAAAGGCGAAACTCTACTATACGAAGGAGAACACGTTTGCGACCTCCACTCTGTTGGGCGAAGCCACTATCACGGGCAATCAAGTGACGCTCACGGCAACGAATAGCGTCAATTTCCGCGAAGGTGACAACTATCTCTGGCTGGTATATGATATTCAGCCATTGGCTGCCAATGACGAGAAAGTGGATGCTCTCATGGAGAAGCTGACCTTCACGAATGGTTCGGATTATACCTCTTTCACCAATCCTTCTGGCGAACTGACAATTGAGAACAAAGCTGTGCAGGCCTGCGGCACCCAGACCTTCACCGTCCTTGGCGATTGGGCATATACCCACACCGTGACCAACGAATACAACTCCAAATATCCGGCGGAGCAATGTGACCAGACGGTTGTCTTCAAACCCGCTACCGAAGGTCATGTAATCCAGATAGACTATACCGATTTTGATGTCTATTACGCCACTTCCTCTTATGGCACACGCGCGAAATATATTGTATATGACGGCGAAGGAACAAGCGGAGCCATTCTTTGGCAATTAGACGCCAACGGCAAGAAGCCTACGCAATTGCGTTCCACTACCGGCGCAATGACAATCGTCTTCAACCCGAACACCACTTCGTCCTACTATACCGGCAACGGCTGGCACGCGGCGGTGAAGGAATACAAATTGCAGAACATGGCAATCCAAAACACCGTGGTGGAGCAGGCAAGCACCGCTATTGTCAGCCTCGGCGAAGAGAAAGCCGCCTTGCTGAATGTGAATATCCAGACCGAAGGCACCCTCTCGCCGCTCACGTTGGACGCTGTGACCGTCAGCCTCAAGGGTACGGAAGCGAATATCAGCAAGGTCTATCTGCTGCAAGGCACAACGGTTGTGGCACAGGCTACGGCTGCCGCTACCACCGTTCTCACGCTGACTACTCCTATAATGCTGAACGAGTACGACAACGCGTTCACCATTGCCGTGGATGTCAAAGCGGACGCTACCGTAGAGCAAAGTGTGGATGCCGCCCTGTCGTCGCTCACTGTCAGCGGTGAGGCGCATACGGTTACAAGCGGCGACCCCGAAGGAAGCCGGCTCATCAAGAATGTGATGCTCCTGCAAGCAGGCGACAACGGCACAAAGCAGATTGGAACTACCAGCCTGATGTTCTACGATGACGGAGGTGCGGACGGTACCTATACCAAGAATATCGAAGGCTATGTTACTTTCGTGCCGGAGCATGAAGGCTATGCCGTGGAAGTGCTTGTTAATAATTACAAGCTGTCTTCCGGTGCACCCGTGAAGATTTATTACGGCGCAAGCCATGACGGCGATGCCGATGCTACGGTGGAATATAACTATTCCGACCCCGAGAAGTATAAAGGTCAGTCGTTCATCTCCTCGGCTGCCGACGGTTCGCTCACCGTTTATTTCAAAGACCAGAGTTACGGTTCGGCTAATGACGGTTGGGAGTTTGAGGTGCGCGAGCACCTGCTCACAGACCTCTCCATCGAAAGCGTAACAGCCACTTCTGTTGCCCCCGCATTGCAGACGGTTGGAGCCAAGGACTTGAAGATGTTGCAAATAGCCGTTGTCGTAACGGGCGACCGCACGCCGATTACCATAGATGCTATCAGCGTTGCCGCTAACGAATATGTGGACGGCACCAAGTTGTATCAGACCGGCAAAGTGGCTACCTTCTCCGACAGCGAGTCCTTTACTGCTCCTTACGTTATTTCCGAGCGCGGTACGTACTATTTCTGGGTAACGGCAGACGCTTCGGAAGATGCCGACGATGAGGATATAATGACGGTCAGCCTGACTTCCATTCAGTCGGGTTCGGCAACTATTACGCCGACAACTGCCGAGACGGCTCAAACGACCTTGGCACATGGTATGTCCGGCGTTTATGTCATCGGTCAATACACTTCCGCTATGCCGACCGACTTTGCTACTGTGGCAGCAGCCAAAGAAGCGATGGCGACATTAGGAATAGAAGGCAATGTAACGTTCAATATCGTTCCGGGAAATTATTCGGAGAAGGTTACTTTGGATGCCGTTAAAGGCACTTCGTCCGCCGCTACGGTTACTTTCCAATCGGCTACGGGCAACGCCGCCGACGTGGTTTTCGCTTCCGATGAGACCAGCGACACGGAAGGCGTTTGGACCGTCAACGGAATGGATTGGCTGACACTCAAGAATATTACCTTCAAGAGCGACAAGACAGGCTATGCGGCTTGTCTGGTACTGAAGAACCAGAGTCAACACGTAACGGTGGACGGATGCGTATTCTCTACTACTGTTACCAATAGCGGCACTTCGCAGAATATGCAACTGGTACGCGTTATCTCCGAGGATGCAGACAACGCCAACTGCAATAACTTTACCGTAGAGAACTCCACGTTCATCGGAGGTTATCACGCGATGAACCTGACACAAGGCAGTAATGCGATGCACCCCTATCGTTCGGATTATATTGTGCGCAACAATACCTTCCAAGGTCAGGAGAAACTGGTGATCTACACCAATTTTATGAATAACCTCACCGTAGAGAACAATACGATTTTTATGACCAATGTTACGAATACAGATGCACGTGCGTTGGATATCCGCGCTTTGTCCGGTCATTATGTGATTGCCGGCAATAATATCAACATTCAATGCACCGGTACCGGCTATGCGAATGCGGTTTACTTTGCTACTAACGGACAGAACAACTGCGCTGAAGGGACGGTAGTGGATATCTATAACAATGCCGTTTATGTGGAGACTTCCGCCAACAGCGCTTCTTCGTGTCTGCGCTTCAAATGGCAGCGCGAGGTGAATATGTCCTATAACACACTGGTCCTCAACGGAACGTATTCTACTACTTCTGCACTTTGGTTGGAGAACTTCAATAACTTGCAACTGACTGCCACGAACAACCTCATCCAGAATATCGGAACAGGTAATGCCATCTTCGGCGTCAAGGGTACGTACAGCCATAATGCGCTCTACTCGGCAAGCGGTAGTATCAATAACCTCAATGCCTCGTTCGATGCCTGGCAAACAGCAGTCGGCGCAACGGATGCGGACGCTAACCTCAACGAACAGGCCGTCTTTGCCTCGAACGCGCTGCTGTTGCTCAAAGAGCAAGGCAACCTCGTATCCGCTACGCCTGTAGCTACTGTAATGACGGACATACTCGGCAAGCCCCGTGCCGCTACACCGACTATCGGTGCTTATGAGTTTGACGCCGCAATGCTGACTATACCTGTCATGGCGGAAGGCTACCCGAAAGCGCTGAACGTGAAGGATACGGTAACTGACATCGTGCTCAAAGCCGATAATATGGGTACAGCCAAAGTGCTTGTGCTCGCCGCTTCCCAAACTGCTCCTTCCAAAGAGACTGTACTTGCGGACGGTCGGGAGGTAGTGCTGCAAAAAGATGCAGAGGCTACGGTTACGATTGACGCGCTGACCGAAGAGACAGAATACAAGGCCTATGTCCTCCTGCTCTCGCCGGTGGGCGATGCAGCAGACGCTGTAGTTGCAACGGAAGCCTTCACCACGGCCTGGACGCTCCGTCCCGTGCAAGTGACCGCCATCGCTGCGCAGACCGTGGAAGAGAATGCTGATGTGACTTTGACGGCTACCGTCAGTCCCGAATACGAGCAAGCCAAACCGTATTCCTACAAATGGTACACCGCTTATGACGAAACGGAGATTGGCAGCGAGGCAACTTTGAACACGACCGCCGAACGCACCACCGAATACATCTGCTGCGTGACCGACCGCTTTAACCAGAAAGGCTATGTCTCGGCTCGCGTACGGGTAACGGAAGCGGCGGCGGTGGCTACCTTCGAAGAGTACAACCTGCCTGCCGGAGCCAACAAATACGTGGATGCCGCATGGACCAACAACGAGGAGGCGTACCTCTATAGCGGTACCTACGCCTTTGCCAATGTGCCGAACAAACTCTATAACGCTTATACCGGATATGTCATCAGTTCCGACCCCTCGAATACCGCTACCGGCAACTATATGACCGACCAGTTCCGCTCGGCTGCCGGAGGTGCCTATGAGGGCAGCAACTTCGCCGTGGCGTACTATTCCGCGCCTTCCGCTTGGTTCGCCGGTTACAACGACCCGGTTACACTGACGAATACGGCGGAGCCGCAAGTCATTAGCGGTTTCTATATCACCAACAGTGCCTATACGCTGGATGCTGTTCTTCATGGAGACTACGCCAATGACGCTTTTGCGCAGGGCGATTACTTGTCCTTGACCGTCAGCGGCTATAACGGTAATGACAAGACCGGCGAGACCACTTTCTATCTCGCCGATTACCGCAGCGAGGATGCGTCCGAGCACTATGCGCTGGATACATGGAAATGGTTGGATCTGAGCGGTCTGGGAGCCGTGACACGGCTGGAGTTCAGTATGTTCACCACCAAGTCGGATGAGTACGGTTTCACTACGCCGACCTATTTCTGCTTGGATAATTTCGGCGGTGTTGCTCCGGCATATACGCGCGGGAACCTGACCGTAGGCAACTATGGTACCATCTGTCTGCCGCGCGATGTGGCGGCTGGAGACTACTCCGGGGCCGAGTTCTACCAAGTGGTGGAGCGCACTTCCGACTATATCACGCTCGAAGAAGTAACCGAACTGGCTGCCGGTCAGGCATATATCTTTGCTGCTACAGCTACCACCCTTACCTGCACCTATTCCGGTTCAACGGTGGCTGATCCGGCTCCGGCTTCGACGGCAAACGTGCTCCAAGGGGTCTTTGACGACGGTACGGTTCCGTCCGGTATGTGGTTCCTCCACAATAACCAACTCTATCTGTCGGACGGAAGCAATGCTGTGGGTGCCAACCGCGCCTACCTCACCGACCTCACGCCCTCTGTAGCGCCGGCTCCGGGACGCAAGCATGTAAGGATGCCTATACAACGGACGGCTACGGACATCAGTAATGTACAAGGGAACGATGTAAAATGTACAAAACTCATCCGTGACGGTCAGCTCTATTTGTTGTACAATGGTACAATGTACAATGTACAGGGATTGGAAATAAAATAATGAAAAGCTTTATGAAAAAGAACTATTATAGGGAACCGCTTGTGCAGTGTACTCCCATTGTGGCGCTCTCGGTGCTCTGCGCATCGCAGCAGGATGTTATGCCTCAGCTCATCTTCACGGATGAAGACGGCACCGGCTTTAGTGCCGATTAAACGCACGCACGACTTGCGTTAAGAACAAGAAAAAACGTCCTTCGGGGCGTTTTTTCGTGCTTTTGGCTTAATTTTGTATTTTTAATTTTGAATTATGAATTATTTGTAGTACCTTTGTACGCAATTTATATTCAGAAATATGAAAAAAATATTAATTAATCATTATTCATTATTCTTTCTTCTGGCGGTAGTGCTTTGCGCTTGCCGGTCCAAAGAAACAACTTCCTTCCAATACAACGTGGATAAGTTTTATGACCTTGAGATACTCCGCTACGACGTGCCGGAGTTCGATTCGCTGAGCCTGCAGCAGAAGCAGCTCGTCTATTGTCTTTCCGAAGCAGCCCTCTGGGGACGCGACATCCTCTTTGACCAGAACGGCCGTTACAACCTCCGTATCCGTCGAGCGCTGGAAGCGCTCTATGTACAAAGGGACAAAGTACAATGTACCGACCAAGATTGGGCGGTATTTGAGAAGTACCTCAAGCGCGTCTGGTTCTCCAACGGTATTCACCACCATTACAGCGAAGACAAGTTCCTGCCGGAGTTCAGTCAGGAGTGGTTCGTTAACGCCTGCGAGAAAGCCGGCGTGACCTACGACCCGGCTATCCTGCCGGTCATGTTCGACCCGGCGGTCATGCCCAAGCGTACAACCGCTCAGGACGGCGTGGACCTCGTTCTCAACTCCGCCGGCAACTACTACGGCGAGGGTGTCACCCAAGCCGAAGCGGAAGCATGGTATGCTGCGCATAAGGACAACAGCCCCGAACCCCTCTGGATCGGTCTCAACTCACAATTGGTTAAAGCAGATAATTCTCAATTCTCAACTCTCAATTCTCAATTAGTAGAGCGTGTCTATAAGGTAGGCGGACTCTACGGCGAGGCGCTGGAGCATGTCGTTTACTGGCTCCGCGAGGCGCTCAAATACGCCGAGAACGACAAACAGCGTCTGGCGATAGAGAAGATGATCGAGTTCAACGAGACGGGCGACCTGAAGACCTTCAATGAATATTGTATCGCGTGGGTGCGCGACCTTGACAGCCGTGTGGACTATGTGAACGGCTTTACGGAGACCTACACCGACCCGCTCGGCATCACCGGCACATGGGAGTCTATGGTTAACTTCAAAGACCTTGCAGCTACCAAGCGCACCCAACTTATCTCCTCCAACGCCCAGTGGTTTGAGGACCACTCCACCACTGACCCCAAATACAAGAAAGAAGAAGTGAAGGGCGTGACCGCCAAGGTCATCACGGCGGCTATTCTCGCCGGCGACTGCTACCCCGCAACCCCTATCGGTATCAACCTGCCGAACGCCAACTGGATTCGCAAGGAGTACGGCTCCAAATCCGTCACCATTGACAACCTTATGCACGCCTACAACGAGGCGGCGAAAGGCAACGGCTTCAACGAGGAGTTCATGATTGACGACGAGATACGCGCCCTCTACGAGCAATACGGCGCCCTCTGCGGCGACCTCCATACCGACCTCCACGAGTGCGTCGGTCATGGTTCCGGCAAACTCCTGCCGGGTGTGACGAAGGATGCCCTCAAAGAGCATGCTTCTACCATAGAAGAAGCCCGCGCAGACCTCTTCGGGCTCTATTTCCTCGGCGACCCCAAACTGGTGGAACTCGGCCTGCTGCCTAACGAAGAAGCCTTCAAAGCCGGTTACTACCAGCAGCAGATGAACGGCCTCATGACCCAACTCGTGCGTATTGAGCCGGGCAAAGACATCGAGGAAGCGCACATGCGTAACCGCCAACTCATCGCCAACTGGGTCTATGAGCATGCCACCAACAAAGAGGTGGAGATCATCGCCCGCGACGGCAAGCACTACCTCCGCATCAATGATTATCAGGGTCTCCGCCGCCTCTATGGCGAACTGCTGGCAGAGATACAGCGCATCACCTCCGAAGGCGACTACGCTGCCGCCAAAGAGCTTGTCGAGAAATACGCCGTGAAGGTCAATCCCGAGCTCCACAAGGAGATTCTGGCGCGTTACAAGAAACTGAACCTTGCGCCCTACAAAGGCTTCGTGAACCCCGTTTATACCGCTGTCCGTGATGCCGAAGGCAACATCACCGACGTGAAGATTGACTTCTCCGAAGGTTACGTAGCCCAGCACCTCCGCTACTCCCGCGACTACAGTCCGCTGCCCGACATCAATTAATTAGTTCAACTCTCGGCATATATGCCGAGCAAATTAATTAGTTCAACTCTCGGCATATATGCCGAGCAGACAATCCGTTTAATCTGGTTAATTTGTGGACCACGTTAAACTTCCGATCTCAAAATCTATTGCCAATAGAATTCTTCTATTGCAGGCTATCCATGGAGATCCGCTCATGCGGGTCTCTTCGGATATGCCGGACGACGTCCTCGTCCTCCACGATGCCCTCCAACGAATCCGTGAAACCTTCGGTACACCGGACAATCGCATCACCCCTCCCTTTGGGGGAGGGGAAGGGGGAGAGGTTTCCTCCCTCTCCTTGGGAGAGGGTCGGGGTGAGGTGTCTCTTTATTTGAAGAACTGCGGTACAGCCCTCCGTTTTCTCCAAGTCCATCTGGAGAAATGTTACCCGGGCGCTCCTGTCACCCTCACCG
>CADBZO010000033.1 GCA_902799185.1 uncultured Bacteroidales bacterium
AAGGCATTTTCAACGGCGATGAAGAGGACACGAAAGCTTTCCTGAACGGTATCATGGGATTCTCTTATACAGGCAAGGACGTAGACGGCAATGATGTGAATATCACTCTCTTCGCCAATTCCATGACCGAAAGGGGCAATCAGAGAGATGAGTATGCCTTCATCAGCAACGCCCTCTTCGCCAGTTGCCTCACAGAGACTCCTTATGTGACTGCTGCCGGGGAGTCTGCTTCCGGTACAGCCTGATCCGGATTCACTGCTTTTTATTCTTCAGCACAACACCTTTTGCATAAATCAGGAGAGCCTCTGAGCCGATGTTGTCCGTCGTAAAGAAGTGGGATATTGATACGGCCCCGGAAATGAAGCCGGAGAGCATTCAGGTCGGACTGTTTCGTTGGTTCGCAAAGATCGATCAGGCCGGTTGGGAAATGATCGAAGGCCCTGTAACGCTCAGTGAGGAAAACGGCTGGAAAGCAGAGTTTGATCTGATTGCACTCGCCCCCGGAGGGAAACTTTCCGATTACTATTGCGTACGTGAAATCGATCAGGACGTCAAAGTGGTCATTGACAATTCAGCGGTCAGAGAAACCGACTATGCGATGTTCGACGGACTGTATGATTCCGGAGCGAATGAACTGGAAAAGAATGTTGACGGCAGGGTATCCTGCACGTCCGGCAGTGGTGATGCTGCGCAGAAAAAGGACTACACAGTCGAATATGACCTGCTCGATACGACCGGTGTTACGACCATTACGAACAGGGAGGAAATCACGGAAGGGACGGTCATTGTCAAGTCAGCCAACGTGGCATTTGAGGGACAGATACTGCTTGAGTTCACGCTGAGCTTCCCGGAGAGTGTTCTTGCCGATGAGGCGGCTTACGTGAGCTTCACGAAAGCCGGAACTGTCACGAAAAGGCCGGTCTCGGAAGGTAAAAAGAGCGGGAACGACGTGGTATTTACCATTCCTGTGCCTGCGCCGGAGTATGCGGATGACATTGTCATCAAAGTCTATGGCGGAGATGACAGCCGGCTTACACTCCGATCGGGAAATGGCACGGACTACACGGAAGACGGGTTCGCCTACTCCGTCAGGACATATGCACAGAAAAAGAGCCAGAACGGCTCGACCCAGGAGATGCGCGATCTGGCGAAGGCACTGGACGATTATGGCACGGCGGCGCAGATTTATTTCCGGTACGGCGATTTCAGCGGGGCGGCAGTGGACAGCGCGCGGACGGTATATGAGGCGCGGGGAGAGAAGACGACGATTCTCATCGAACCGGGGACGTATTGCGAGGAGCTGACCATCGACGTGCCGGGGCTGACGCTCAAGAACGCAAGCAAACACCCGTCTATTGCTCTGAAGAACGGCGGCGTGGAGTGCGACGAGAACGCCGTGCGGCTCACTTGGTACTACGGACACGGGTACCAGTACCGGAGCATGGGTAGCCGTGTGAACTACGGCGGCAGCCGTGAGCGGCTGTGGAACGCCTCGGTGCTGGTGACGGCACCGGATTTCAGGGCGGAGGGAATCATCTTCGAGAACAGTTTCAACCTCTACGTCTGCGCCAAAGAGGCGACGGACAGTCTGGTGGATATCAGTCAGAGTGATATGCCGTGGACGGAGAAAGAGCGGCCGAAAAAAATCATGCCCGTGCGGCCGAGAGAGGTAGGCAGCACGGAGGTTCAGAAGAAACGTTACCGGGAGCGTGCCAGCGCCATCTCTTTTGCCAAAGGCGCTACGAATGCGGTGCTCAAGAACTGCCGTGCCGTAGGTCGGCAGGACGTGCTTTACGGCGACGAGGGAGCGAGTATCTACTGGCAAGGCGGTGTGCTGCAAGGGGGTGTGGATTTCATCTTCGGAGCCATGACGATGGCGGTGGACCGTACAACGATAGTAGCCAATATCAACGGGGAGAAAGGCGACAAATGCTATATCAGCGCGGGGAGACACCTCTCCCCAGCCCTCTCCCAAGGAGAGGGAGGAAAGAGTCACGGTTTGCTGTTCTACAGATGCCATATACGGCTGGCGACGAAGGAGGAGCTAAAGATTGAGAGGGAGCCTCTCCCCTTGGGGGAGACGGGAGAGAGGTGTTATGTTTGGCTGGCGCGTCCGTGGCGATGGTGGGGCGAGACGGTCTGGGCCTATACGACGTGGGAGGAAGGGATATTGAATCCCGAAGGATGGTCATTGGGGTTAGTGAAATACAAAGAGGGGTTCAATCCCGAGAACCCTTGTCCGAACAGCTATGAGTATAAATCGCAGGACGGTTCAGCCGGAAGGCCGGCGTGGGTGAAAGTGCTGAGCAAACCGGTTTTGCCGGACGGGACGAAGATCAACCCGAAGAAGTGGGTCAAAATGTAGAAAAATTGACGGATTTACAGCAAAAAGAGGCTTTCGAGCCTCTTTTTCTATACATATACTTGTATATGTAAAAAAATATTCGTAATTTTGTAGCCGATTTTGCGTGTACGGGCGCTCAGCGCACGCACGGATATAATAAAGAGACATGAAAATAGCAATAATAGGTTACGGCAAAATGGGTCACATGATCGAGGAAGTGGCTCTAAGCAGAGGACATGAGATCGTATGCGTGATTGATTCCCAACCTCTCCCCCCGCCCTCTCCACAAGAGAGGGAACCAAAAGAGGGGAAATGGTTCTACACTCCCGAGGACGGTTTTGAGAGCGAGGCGTTCCGAAGCGCCGACGTAGCGATTGAGTTCACTACGCCGGCAACGGCGGAAGAGAACATCCGCAAGGCGTGGGCGCAAGGCGTGCCGGTTATCTCCGGCTCCACCGGGTGGAAACCGGAGGAATTAAAAATTATAAATTATAAATTAAAAATGGAGGATAACAAGATTGTTATCCGGAACGAAGAAGGCAAAGTGATGCTCGTATGGAGCAGTAATTTTTCTGTGGGGGTGAACATATTCTTTGAGTTGAACAAGTTCCTAGCTCAGAAGATGGCGGAACAACCGCAATATATGCCATCCATCAAAGAGATACACCATATACACAAACTTGACAAGCCGAGCGGCACTGCAAAGACGCTTGCGGAGCAAATCTCCGCTATGTACGAAGGACGGATGTACGATGTACGAAGGGAGATCCCTATCGAGTCGATACGCGAAGGTGAAGTACCGGGGACACACGAAGTGCAATGGGACAGCGAGGAAGATACCATCGTCATTACACACATCGCCAAAGGACGCAAGGGCTTTGCCTTAGGGGCGGTACTGGCGGCAGAGGAGATTGTTGGGTAAGCAGTAGCAGCGGCAGAGGAGATTACCTGCTGATTGGCAGGACATAGTACCGATAATCTGTAACCAATCACTAACAATTATTTTTTGAACAGTGCGTTCGAAAAATCACTAAAAAAGGGAAATGAAAAGTTTTCAAGATAGAGTTAGAGAAACAAGCCGCGGCGGATGGATCCGCGCGGGAATATGGGGAACGCTGTATGTAGCGTTCGTCATCTGGGTAGCCTGGGGCGACTGGGCAAGTCTGGGCTGGTTAGTATTACTGCCGCTCGTTATTGACATGTTCACCACCAGATATATCAACTACAGCTGGTGGAGGAAATACAAGCCGGAAGAGTCGACAGCAGGCAATGCGTTTCTGTACACTTTGTTCAGTTGGATAGACGCGATTGTGTTTGCGTTAGTGGCAGTGTATTTCATCAACCTGTATATCTTCCAGAACTACCAGATACCCAGTTCGAGTCTAGAGAAGACGCTCCGTGTGGGTGATTTCCTCTATGTCAGCAAGATGGCTTACGGTGCGCGTGTGCCGCAGACACCGCTGAGTATGCCGCTCGTGCAACACACGATGCCGGAGTGGTTAGGCGGCGGAAAGAGTTATCTGGATTGGCCGCACTGGGAGTACAAGCGACTGAAAGGCTGGACAAGTCCGAAGAAAGGCGATATAGTAGTGTTCAATTTCCCGACCGGCGATACCGTGTGCACGAAGATGCAGAACCCCGATTACTACACCCTTTGCTATTACTACGGCAAGGAGCGCGTACATTCGCGCAAAGATGTGTTCGGCGAGATTGTGACAAGACCAGTTGACCGACGCGAGAACTACGTGAAACGCTGTGTGGGCGAGCCGGGAGACAGCTTGCGTATAATCAACAATGTTGTTTATACGAAAACCTCTCCCCAACCCTCCCCTCAAGGGAGGGAGAACGGTTGGATCCAAGAGCCGGAGAGAGAGGGATTGCAGCTGAACTATCTGGTGCGGACGGACGGACATGTGTTCGGTGCGAAATACTTAGAGAAAATCGGCATCAGTGTGGCAGATAGAGTGCAGATGGACCCGCAGACGTGGCATTTCCCACTGACAGCGGAGATGAAAGCGGAACTGGAGAAGAACCCGCACGTGCTCGCCGTAGAAATAGAGCCGGAGACACAAGGCGGAGCCGTTTATCCGTTAGGACACAACGACTGGACACGGGACAACTACGGACCGATATACATTCCGCGCAAAGGCGACAAGATTCTCATTACCGAGGAGAACTATTGGGTCTATAAGCGTATTGCGGAGGCGTATGAGTTCCGACCAATGCGCATCGGCGAGGAGTATGAGTTTGCGATGGACTACTACTGGATGCAGGGCGATAACCGGCATAACAGTGCCGACAGCCGTTACTGGGGTTTCGTGCCGGAGGATCACATCGTAGGACGGCCGGTGTTCATTTGGCTGAGCATCGACAAAGACAAACACGGCATCCGCTGGGAGCGATTAGGACGCAAAGCAACAGGCAGATGATACTACCTACTGCATATTTGCCTCCAAGGTCGTATATGGAAGCTCTGATGAGCGAAGCCTGTATGATTGAGCAGATGGAAACGTTTGAGAAACAGACGTTCCGTAACCGGGCACTCATCCGCGATGCCAAAGGCGAGTTGGTGCGACTGACAATACCGGTGAAGAAAGTGGAGCACAAGCAGTTGACGCGGGATATAGAGATCAGTTACCAGACGCGGTGGCAGCACCAGCACTGGATTACCCTCGTCAGCGCGTATCAACACACACCGTATTTCATGTATTTCGCCGACTATCTCAAGCCGTTCTACGAACGGGAGTACAGATGGCTGATCGACCTGAACGACGAGATGAATGCGACGCTCATGGCGCTGCTGAAACGGGAAAGACCAACCGATGTACGATGTACAATGTACAATGTACAAAGGAGAACGCAGGACTGGAGCGGACAGATTTGGACAGACAAACATCCGTGGCAAACGGAACTGAGCGTGTTGGACACGCTATTTGATAATTGAAAGTTGAGAATTGAGAATTGAGAGTTGAGAATGAATATTGATTGGAGTAAATTAGGATTTCATTATACCGAGCCGGATTATATCGTCCGCGCGGCGTATCATGACGGCAAATGGGAAGAGCCGTACGCGACTCAAGACAAGTTCTTGCATTTGCATGTGTCCGCCACTTGTCTGCAATACGGACAGGAGGCATTCGAGGGGTTGAAAGCGTTCCGCGGAGTGGACGGTAAGATACGTATCTTCCGTTGGCGGGAGAACGCCAAACGCATGGCGAAGAGCGCCGAGGGGCTGTATATGGCGCCTGTGCCGGAGGAGATCTTCGGCAAAGCGATTCACTTGGCATTGGAGAAGAACATAGATTTTCTGCCGCCTTACGGCACCGGTGCGACCTTGTATTTCCGGCCGCTGCTGATCGGTACGACGCCGCGGTTGGGAGTCGGTCCCGGAAGGGATTTCGAGTTCATCGTCATCCCTTCGCCGATAGGTCCGTACTACCCGGGTAAGTTCCATTGCACGACGTTTGTCGTCAACCGACATGTGGACAGAGCGGCTCCGTTCGGAACGGGAACGTTCAAGGTAGGCGGCAACTACGCTTCGTCTTTCCGCGCCACCGAACCGGCGCACGCGCAAGGGATGGACTGTCTTTTCCTGGACGCGCGCTATCATAAGTATATCGACGAGTGCTCGGCGGCGAATTTTATTGGGATCAAGGAAAGTACTAAGGGACAAAGTACCAAGTACAATGAGATCGAGTACCTGACGCCGCGGAGCAGTGCTATCCTGCCGAGTATCACGAACGACAGTCTGATGACGCTGGCACGCGAGCAAGGATACAAGGTGACGAGACGGCATATACGGTTGGAGGAATTGAGTGAGATGAGTGAAGCCGCAGCGTGCGGCACAGCGTGCGTCATCAGTCCGATAGACAAAGTGATTGACCCCGAGAAGAACAAGATATACCATCTGAGCGACGAGCCGGGGCCGGTGCTGACCGGTCTGTACCACGCGTTGCGGGATATCCAGTTCGGGCGGGCGGAAGACAAGCACCACTGGTGCGAGGTAATTGAGAATTAAAAATTACGAATTACGAATTACGAATTAAAAATTACGAATTAAAAATCATATTTTATGTTTAAGAATCAACCCAAAGGATTGTTCGCGTTGGCATTGGCCAACACAGGCGAGCGTTTCGGCTACTACACGATGTTAGCCGTGTTTGCGCTGTTCTTGCGCGCTAATTTCGGTCTGTCGGCTTCTGCCGCAGGCGCAATCTATTCCACGTTCCTGGCGTTCGTGTATTTCCTGCCGCTCATCGGCGGTATCATAGCCGACAAAATCGGTTACGGCAAATGCGTGACGATAGGTATTATCATTATGTTCCTCGGTTATGTGCTCTTGGCCCTGCCTATGGGCGGCGTAGAGAGCGGCAGTACGACCGTTGCAATGATTGGTATGATAGCCGCATTGGTGCTGATCTCGTTCGGTACGGGTCTGTTCAAAGGCAACCTGCAAGTGATGGTAGGTAACCTGTATGACGATCCGCAGTACGCAGACCGCCGCGACGCCGCTTTCTCGTTGTTCTACATGGCAATTAACATCGGTGCTATGTTTGCTCCTACTGCAGCCGTGAAGATCATGGCATGGGCGCAAGAGAGTCTGGGTACGAGTGTGAATGACAGTTACCACTTCGCTTTCGCCGTAGCGTGCGCTTCGCTGGTGCTGAGTATCGCTATCTACTACGCTTGCCGTCCTTGGTTCAAGCACGTGGAGAACACCGCCAAGCAGGCTGCAGCGAGCGGTCAGAAAGTAGAAGAACTCTCGCCGGAGCAGACCAAGAAACGTATCGTAGCGCTGTGTCTGGTGTTTGCCGTAGTGCTGTTCTTCTGGATGGCGTTCCACCAGAACGGTCTGACGCTGACGTATTTCGCCAATGAGTTTGTGAGCCCGGTAGTGACAGGCGTGCAGACGATGGCATTCGACATCTGGAACCTCGTGCTGGTAGCCGTCCTGGTATATGCTCTCTTCGGTCTTTTCGGCGAGGGTTCAGGCAAAGCCAAGATGACATGGGGATGCGTAGGATCGGCTATCCTGGCCGTATTGGTATATAAGTATCTCAACCACCCGGCAGAATTAGGCATCTCCGCTCCTATCTTCCAGCAGTTCAACCCGTTCTACGTAGTAGCCCTGACTCCGGTGAGCATGGCTATCTTCGGCGCGCTGGCAAAGAAAGGCAAAGAGCCGAGTGCACCGCGCAAGATCGCTTATGGAATGTTGGTAGCTGCAGCGGCATATGCCGTGATGGCGTTCTGCTCGATAGGTCTGCTGACTCCGGCAGAGCAAGAGCTGGCACGCGTGACAGGAGAAGGCACGTTTGTGAATGCCAATGTGCTGATCGTCACATATTTAATACTGACTTTCGGCGAGCTGCTCCTCAGCCCGATGGGTATCTCTTTTGTGAGCAAAGTAGCACCTCCGCAATACAAAGGAATGATGATGGGCGGCTGGTTTGTAGCTACCGCGCTGGGTAACTTCCTCGTTTCCGTAGGCGGTTTCCTCTGGGGCGGTCTGCCGCTGTGGCTCGTTTGGAGCGTGTTCATCGGCGTGTGCCTCGTTGCAGCGATCTTTATGTTCGCGATGATGGGCAAACTGGAAGACGCTACCAAATAATGATTAATGAATAATGATTAATGAATATCTCATGGAAGAGGTAATCAAATATTTTGAGTCTCTGGAGTCGCGCATAGCGGCTCAAGAGGCGCTTCGTGAGGGGTTGGAGGAACGCATCTCCGCTCTGGAAGCGGAGCTGGCTTCTCTTGAGGCGGAGATGGACGAGCTCAAGAGTCGTCCTGCTCCGGAACCTCAGGTGGTGGAGAAGATAGTGGAGAAGATTGTTGAAAAGCCGGTGGAGGTAGTAGCTCCGGAGAAACCGGAGATTCCGGAAAGTCCGGAAGAGCCGGAGAAACCGGTGGAGCCGGAGCCTGTGGCAGCGCCTGCGAAAGAAGAAACGGCAACCCCAAAAGCCGCCGTGTATGGCAAGGCTGTGAGTGACATCCGCCAGGCTATCTCGTTAGGCGACCGGTTCTTGTACCAACGCGAGTTGTTCGGTCAGAACGCCGAGCTGATGCAACGCACCCTGACGGAGATCAACGAACTCGGTTCGTTCGACGAGGCGATGAGTTATATCGGTTCCCATTTCCAGTGGGACACCGAGAGTAACAGTTATCAACAGTTTATCGTGAGCCTGCACAGGCGGTTCGGGTAAATTGAGAATTGAGAATTGAGAATTCATGTTATACATCGTTCCTACACCGGTCGGCAATCTGCAAGACATGACCTTCCGCGCCATAGAGGTGCTGAAGTCCGTGGATCTGATTTTGGCGGAAGACACGCGCACCAGCGGTGTGCTGCTTCAGCATTATGATATCCATACGCCTCTCAAGAGCCATCATAAGTTCAACGAGCATGAGACCTCTGCGGACATCGTAGAGCGGTTGAAGGCGGGTGCGAATATCGCATTGATCAGCGATGCCGGCACTCCTGCCATTAGCGACCCGGGATTCTTTCTGGTGCGCGCTGCAGCAGAGGCAGATATCGAAATCCAGACGCTCCCCGGCGCTACGGCTTTCGTGCCGGCATTAGTGGACAGCGGACTGCCGAACAACCATTTCTATTTCGAGGGGTTCCTTCCCCAGAAAAAAGGAAGACAGACACGGTTGAATTATCTCGCGCAGTTAGACCAGACGTTTATCATCTATGAGTCGCCGTTCCGGCTGGTGAAGACTCTGGAGCAGCTGGCGGCGGTGTGCGGCGAAGAACGCAGAGCCTCCGTCACGCGCGAGATAAGCAAAGTGCATGAAGAGACGGTGCGCGGCACGCTCGCCGAACTGATGGCGCATTTCAAAGCCAAAGCACCGAAAGGCGAGATTGTTGTATGCGTTGCAGGAATTGAGAATTGAGAATTGAGAATTGAAAGTCGAAAGCAATGAGTGAGATGAAATCCTTGGCAAAGGACACCATGATCTACGGACTGAGTTCGATCATCGGTAAGTTCCTGAACTACCTGTTGGTACCGCTCTACACGTATGTGCTGGCGCGGACGGACGACTACGGTATCGTCACCAACCTGTACGCCTGGACGGCACTGCTGTTGGTGATTCTGACCTACGGTATGGAGACGGGGTTCTTCCGTTTCGCCAACCGCGAGGACTACGACGCCCGGAGCGTGTATAAGACCGCCTATCTCTCCCTGCTGAGTACGAGTACCCTTTTTGCGGTAGTGTGCGTCCTGTTCCAAGCCCCCATCAGCGTAGCGTTAGGCTATCCCGGTCACTCGGAGTTCATCGCGATGATGGCGGTGACGGTAGCGATAGATGCATTTGCTTGCATCCCCTTTGCGTACCTCCGATACCAGAAACGGCCGCTTGTCTTTGCGGCACTGAAGCTGCTGTTCGTCATTCTCAATATAGCGTTCAACCTGTTGTTTCTGGTGGTGCTGGGCAAGAACGACGTGTATTATGTCTTCCTCAGCAATATCTTAGCAACGACTATCCAGACGCTCTGCCTGCTGCCGTTCACGATGCCGAAAGGCGGACAGTTCTCCGGCGGGACGCTCCGTGAGATGCTGCGTTATTCGCTGCCGTTGTTGGTACTCGGCGTAGCGGGAATCATGAACCAGACGCTGGACCGTATTCTCTTCCCTTATTTATACACCGGCGCGGACGCGCAGGCGCAATTAGGCATCTACGGCGCGTGCTTCAAGGTAGCGATGGTGATGATGATGTTCACCCAGGCTTTCCGCTACGCCTACGAGCCGTTCGTCTTCGCCAAGCACAAGGACCGCCACTCGGTAGAGGCCTACGCCGATGCGATGAAGTATTATATCATCTTCTCGTATCTTATCCTGTTAGGCGTGATTGTCTATCTGGATATATTCCGGTATATCGTCGCCAGTGCGTATTGGGAGGGGCTGAAGATTGTGCCGGTGGTGCTCTGGACGTATGTCTTTCAAGGGATTTATTTCAATCTCTCGTTCTGGTACAAACTGACGGACGAGACGAAATGGGGAGCCTATTTCTCGCTAATCGGCCTGGCAATCACGCTGGTGCTCCAGATTGTCGGCGTGCCGCGGATCGGCTATTGGGCGAGTTGCGGCAGCAGCCTCGTATGCTACTTCGTGATTATGCTCCTGTCCTATTTCATCGGCCAGAAGAAAGCCCCGATTCCCTATGACTTGAAGCGAATAGGCGGCTATACGGTGCTGACACTGGGTCTGCTGGCTGTCTATTATGCCATCCGGCTGCACACGTCACTCAATATGTGGATAATGATGGGAATAGGGACACTCCTCATTGCCTTGTATCTCATCGTAATGACCCGACAGGACTTTCCGCTCTCCGGACTACCGGTAGTGGGAAAATACTTCAAGAGAAATTAAAAATTAGAAATTAAAAATTATAAAGATGTTTTCAGGAATTGTAGAAACCATGGCTCAGGTCGTTAAAGTAGAGACCGAGCAAACGAATAAACATTTCACGCTCCGCAACCCTTTCGGCGAGCCGCTGAGTATTGACCAGTCCATCGCCCACAACGGCGTGTGTCTGACGGTAGTGAAGATCGAGGGCGATCTCTATACCGTGACGGCAATGCAGGAGACGCTTAGGCTGACGAACCTCGACCTGCTGAAAGAAGGCGACTGGGTGAACGTAGAGCGGTCGATGATGATGGGCGGACGTCTGGACGGCCATATCGTACAAGGCCACGTGGACCAGAAAGCCGTCTGTATCGAAGCCAAAGAGACCGACGGCAGCTGGTATTACCGCTTTGAGTACGACTCGACCAAAGAGATGGTAGAGCGCGGTTACTTCTGCGTGGACAAGGGCTCGGTTTGTATCAACGGCGTCAGTCTGACCGTCTGCGAACCCGACGTGAAAGGCGACAAAGGATACGTATCCGTATGTATCATCCCTTACACCCACGAGGAGACCAACTTCAAATATATCGAAGTGGGAACGGTAGTGAATATCGAGTTCGACATCCTCGGAAAATACATCTCCCGCTACGCGGCGATACTGAATAAATGAACAAATTGTAAATGATAAAATTGTAAATGAATTTATGGACAAAATCAGTTATGCATTAGGTCTTTCAATGGGCCAGAATTTAGCATCAAGCGGTGTGGAGAGCCTGAACTATCAGGATCTCGCAGCCGGTATTGAAGACGTGCTTACCAAACAGCAGCCGAAAATCAGCTATCAGGAGGCACAGCAGGTATTGAACACTTTCTTCCAGGAACTGGAGCAGAAGATTGCCGGAGCCGCCAAGGCCGAAGGCGAGAAATTCCTTGCCGAGAACGCCAAGCGCGAAGGCGTCAAAGTGACCGAGAGCGGTCTGCAGTACGAGATCCTGGAGCCGTCGCTGGGTCAGAAACCCAAAGCCACCGACACCGTACGTGTGCATTACGAGGGTACTCTCATCGACGGTACCGTCTTCGACAGCAGTTACAAACGCGGCGAATCCATCACTTTCCCGCTCAACGGCGTCATCAAAGGTTGGACCGAAGGTCTGCAACTCATGTCTATCGGCTCCAAATACAAGTTCTTCATCCCGTACCAGTTAGCTTACGGCGAGCGCGGCGCAGGCCAGTCCATTCCGCCATACGCAGCCCTCATCTTCACGGTAGAACTCTTAGGAATAGAATAATAATTGACAATTGACAATTGACAATTGATAATTGACAACTTATAATTGATAATTTATGAAAAAGATCAGTATTATCCTGCTTGCCGTCATGGCGATGGTTTCCTGCGGCAACAGTTACAAAGCGCAAGACGTCAAAATGAACAACCAGACTGACTCCATCAACTACGCAGTAGGTCTGATGAACGGTTTGCAGATCAAGATGTATTACCTGGCAAACGACAGCAGCGACGAGACAATAGCCGAGTTTATCGACGCGATGGAGAACGCTTATCTGGACAAGGAAGAGAAGCTGAGCAAAGCTGCTCAGGCCGGCCGTCAGTTCGGCAACTCCATCAAGGAGTCTGAGAAAGACGGACTGGCCGACAACGCCACCTGGGCTATCAACGAGAAGCTGTACCTGCAAGGCGTAGTCAACGCTCTTCTTGACGACAGCACGATGTTCGGCTCCGACGAAGCACAGGCATTCGTGATGGAGGCTTACCAGAACCACCGTTCTGACACCCTCGGCGAGGTAGTAACCGCCAAGTGTCCGACCGCAGCCAAGACAGTCGAGCTGACGTCTCTCATCGACTCGCTCAACTACGCTTTCGGCGTTCTCAACGGCTCGCAGATCAAGACCTATCTCCAGTCGGTTGACGAGGACGGCAAGGCACAGGAGGAGTTCCTTGCCAATGTCAACAAGGGTATGAAAGAGGAGATCCGCAATCTGCAGCTGATGATGCTCGGCAAGAACGTAGGCCAGGCTATCCGTGAGCAGGAGCCTACCGGTCTGCTCAACGTACCGGGGCTGGAGACCAATTTCGACCTTATCAAACAGGGCTTCATCAACGGTCTCTATAACCACACCAACCAACTGGACATGCAGGCAGCAGGCCAGTATGTAGAGTCCGTCATCAACACCATGAAGTACGGCGAGGCCAAAGCCGAAGGCGAGAAGTTCTTGCAGGAGAACGCACTCCGCGAGGAGGTGAAGGTGACCGAGAGCGGCTTGCAGTACGAGGTACTGACGGAGGGCAAGGGTCCCAAGCCGACCGCCGAGCAGACCGTCAAAGTACATTACGAGGGTACCCTCATCGACGGTACCGTCTTCGACAGCTCCTACCAGCGCGGCGAGCCGATCGAGTTCCCGCTCAACGGAGTCATCAAAGGCTGGACCGAAGGTCTGCAACTAATGCCGGTTGGCTCCAAATACAAGCTGTACATCCCCTATAACTTAGGTTATGGCGAGCACAGCGCAGGCCAGCAGATTCCGCCGTACGCTACGTTGATTTTCACGGTTGAGCTACTGGAAATCAAATAGTTTAGAGTTTAAGGTTTAGAGTTTGAAGAAGTTTAAAAGTTATGAGTTACAAGTTTTTCTATCTCTTTTTAACCAGCCACTAAGCGACTTCTTTCAACTTTCAACTTTCAATTTAACTATGGGCGTCATCGCCAGACAATCTATACGCGGTACGGTAGTGACCTATCTGGGCATCGCCGTAGGCGTTGTGACCACGTTCTTCGTGCTGACCCGTTTCCTCACGGCTGAGGAAATCGGGTTGGCGCGGGTGCTGGTAGATGCCGCTACGCTGTTCATCGGCTTGGCGCAGTTGGGCACCAACGCCAGCATCATCCGTTTCTATCCGTATTTTAAGGAGAAGGACAGCGACGAAGACCATGGTTTCTTCTTCTGGGCGTTAGTGGTGCCGTTTATCGGTTTCCTGCTCTTTGCGGTGCTTTACTGGGCGTGCAGGGTGCCTCTGAGCGCATGGTTCGGCGACAAGTCACCGCTCTTTGTGGAGTACTACTATTTCGTGCTGCCGATAGCGTTCTTCATGCTCTACCAGACTATCTGCGAGAGTACCTGCAACGTACTGATGCACATCGTCGTCCCGCGCGCGGTACGCGAATTAATAGTACGCGTGGGGCTGTTAGCGGTTTACCTGCTCTATGCTTTCCGTATCCTCTCGCTGGACGGACTGGTCATCGGTCTTTGCGTCAACTACGCCGTGGCGGCTCTCATCAACCTCATCTATTTTTTCTCTCTCAAGCCTGTCAACCTGCGTCCCGACCGGGCGTTTCTGAAAGCGAACAAAGGGCTGGTAACCAAATACCTCACCTATACCGGTTTTCTCATCATCTCCGCTGTCACCACGGTGCTGGCTCCTACCCTCTCCTCGTTCTTCGTGACGGCAAAGATGGGTCTGGACAGCACCGGTATCTTCGCTATCGCAACGTATATGGCGGTGATGGTTAGCGTGCCTAACCGCTCGGTGGCGGCTATCGCCTCGCCCCAGCTGGCGCGAGCTATCAAGGAGCAGAACCGCGAGGAGTGCACGCTTCTTATCAATCAGGTCACAAGGAACATGCTCCTCATCGGCGGATTTATCCTGCTGGCTATATGGGTGAATATAGACCTTATCTTCCATATCCTGCCTAACGGCGCTACGTATGCTCCGGCAAAGAACGTAGTGCTCATCCTGGGTGTGAGCCAATTGGTTTTGGCTACATTCTCTATCTGTTTCTCGGCGCTGAACTACAGCCGTTATTACGCCTTCAGTCTGCTGCTCTCGCTGCTGCTGACGGTCAGCGCCATATTCCTGAATAATTACCTTGTGCCGCTTTACGGCATGGAGGGCGCCGCAATGAGCAACCTGCTCTCCTACGGACTGTATTACCTGCTCGTTATCGCTACCGTCGTGCCCCTCTGCCGCATCCGGGTCATTGACCGGAGGTGGTGGTGGATACTGGCGCTACTGACTGTGCTTTTCGGGGTGAATACATTATGGTGCATGTATGCGCCATCCATGAACATATGGCTCGACAGCGTCCTCCGCTCCCTCGTCATACTCGGTGGCGGGGTACTGGTTGCCTATAAGGCGGAGTTGTCGCCGGAGATAAATGAGCAGATGAAATTAAAAATTAAAAATTAAAAATTACGAATTAATTCCTATTCCCATGAAAACAGATGATACCAACATTATTGTGGAGAAAACCTTTGCACTTGCATATAATTTTTAATTTATAATTTCTGTCATGCGTTATTTCATCACTTTCACATACAGAGGCACGGATTTCCACGGGTCGCAGACCCAGCCGAACGGCAACACCGTCCAGGCGGAGATGGAAGCGGCTTTTGCCACTATCCTGCGCGAGCCGGTGGCTCTGACCTTCGCCGGACGCACCGATGCCGGCGTGCATGCGGAGAAGATGGTGGCGCATTTCGATTGGGAGAAGCCACTGCCGGTAAATTTCGCGGCGCGGCTCAACAATCTGCTTCCCGCCTCTATCGCCATCCGCGACTTGCAGCGCGTGACGGACGAGGCGCACGCACGGTTTGACGCCACCGCCCGCACCTACCGCTACCGCATCACCACGCGCAAAGATCCGTTCCTCTGTTTCACCCACACACGCGTAGCGCCGGGGCTGGACTACGAGGCGATGAACAGAGCCGCAGCGTTACTCATCGGCAAGCAGGATTTCGCCTCTTTCTGCCGTGTGCATACGGATGTGAAGACCACTATCTGCGACGTACGCGAAGCGCGGTGGGTACAGGAGAACGGGACGGAGGCATATTTCGTCATCTGTGCCGACCGGTTCTTGCGGAACATGGTGCGCGCCGTAGTAGGCACCCTCTTCGAGGTAGGCCGCGGGAAGATGGACGAGACGCAGTTCGGAGAGGTCATCCGGGCGCATAACCGCTGCTCCGCAGGCCACTCCGCCCCCGCCGAAGGACTGTCCTTAGTAGAAATCATTTATCCTCAAAACATATATCTATCATGAGAAAACTACTTTTCCTGCTGCTCTCAGCAGCCGTTTTAGGCGCCTGTTCGCCTGAGTATCAGACCACCACGCAGCGCGACATCGACCGCCTGACCAAAGGTGCGTCGTTCGAGATGCCGGAAGTTCCCCTGCCCTCATTTCCGGGACGGACGTATGACGTCCTGAGTTACGGAGCCGACCCCACCGGCGTCACGCTTGCTACCGCCGCTATCCAGCAGGCTATCGACGAGTGTACCGCTTCCGGAGGCGGAACGGTCATCATCCCTGCCGGTATCTACACCACCGGCCCTATCACCCTCAAGTCGAATGTCCGTCTCTACACCGAGAAGAACTCGCTCATCGTCTTCAGCCACGACCTGGACCAGTATGAGATCTACGACACCTGGTTCGAGGGCATCCCTACCAAGCGCTGCACCTCGCCGCTCAACGCCTTCAACGCAGAGAACATCGCCATCACCGGTTACGGTACGTTCAACGGCAACGGCGACTGGTGGCGTCCGTTGAAGAAAAGCAAGGTGGCTCCCACCCAGTGGAAGAAACATCTCAAGGAGAAAGGCGGTATCGTGACCGAGAAAGACATCTGGTATCCGGACGAGGGTTCTATCCTGGCGCAGAGCTATTGCGAGGACCAGAACGTACCGGTCATCACCGACGACAGCCTCTGGGCACAGGTCAAGTCGTTCCTCCGTCCGGTGATGCTCCATTTCGTAGGGTGCAAGAACATCCTGTTAGAGGGCGTTACGTTTGAGAACAGCCCTGCATGGAACCTCCATCCGATGTGCTGCGAGAACCTCGTGCTGCGCGACCTCAACGTCCGTAACCCCTGGTACAGCCAGAACGGCGACGGCGTGGATATAGAGTCCTGCAAGAACGTCGTCATCAGCCGCTGCTCTTTCGACGTAGGCGATGACGCTATCTGTATGAAATCCGGCAAGAACAAACCCGGCCGCGACCGTGGTGTCCCCACGGAGAACGTCATCGTCGATGACTGCGTCGTCTATCACGGCCACGGCGGTTTCGTATGCGGCTCGGAGATGTCCGGCGGTATCAAGAACGTAGAGGTACGCGACAACCTCTATATCGGTACGGACGTGGGTCTGCGTTTCAAATCCACCCGCGGACGCGGAGGTATCGTTGAGAACATCTATATCAACGGCGTGAACATGATCAACATCCCCAACGAGGGTCTTTTGTTCGACCTCTTCTACGGCGGCAAGGGTGCCGGCGAGGAGACAGAGGAGGAGCTGGCAGCCCGTATGAACGCCGAGGCGCCGCAGGCGTCCGAAGAGACACCGGCTTTCCGCAACATCGTCATCGAGAACGTCACCGGTACCAACATCAAACGCGCTATCTATTTCAACGGTCTGCCGGAGATGAAGATCCAGCACGTGACGCTGCATAACGTCACTATGTCTGCCACCGAAGGTGCGCTCTTCCGCCAGACGGACGGCCTGATTATCGACAACGTGCATATTGACTGCGAGCAAGGCGAAGCCTTCTCACTCGCTCCGACGGTAGAGAATGTCAAGATTAATTGATAATAGTAAAAAGTCGAAAGACAAAAGACAAAAGACTCTTTCTTCTTTGAGAGCAAGCGGTCTTTTGACGTGGAACGTAGTGGTCTTACTACTCGCGGGGTGCGCCCCGCGGGTAGCGACCTCGTTTTGGAAGATCGGCACGGAGGCGGACAGCAGGCGTGCCGGTTACGCCGTGCTCCATGAGGGCAAGAAAGCCCGCCATTGCTACCCCGTCACCGAGTGGACTTCCACCGATGAGAAGGAAGACGTCTATCACTCGCTCCACCACCACGGCGTAGCGGTAGAGTCCGAGCAGATGGCGTATCGTATCTATTTCGACAAGAAACAGACCATCGACCCTTATTGCAAGCGCACGCCGCAGCTGGAGCTGGGGCAAAGTTACTGGTATCCTAATGACAGTCTGTTAGCGGCGGGTTACGGCGACGACATCCTCCGCGTGAGCGGTACGGTAGGCGTGGGGTCGGTCAAGTTCTGGAACGGCAAGAAGATGGTACATTTCGAGAATGTGGCGGAGCGCTCTCAGCGCATTGTTAAACAAACGAAGAATAGTGCCACCATCGAGGTCGCCATCAAGGGATGTGAGGTGCCCAAATCTCCGATTTCAACTCTCAAATCTCAAATTGCGGATCTCACGGTGCAATATACACTCCGTGCCGGTCACCGCGATATGCGGTGCGACGTATTCTGCTCTACTTCACTTAATCCCCTCCCCTTGGGGGAGGGACAGGGAGAGGTAGGTCTCTGCACCGGTGTGCAGACGATCCCCGCCAAAGGCGGTTGGCCTACAGATACGATTGTACTACAGGATGGGACGTTAGGACTTGGAAATAATTCTCAATTGTCAATTATCAATTGTCAACTCCCTAACGGCGTTTTGTTAGCTTCCTGGGGCACGGACTGGCCGGTGAACGACTCCGCCAAGTACGCCAAAGAGACGGTCGGCCTGGCTGTCTTCATTCCCAAGGAATACGCCGGCGAGTCAGTCCACGACAAGAACAACAACCTCTGCCTGCTCCATCTTCAAACCCTCAAACAGACGAAGCCCCAAACCTCCAACCCCTCAAACTCTCCAACAGGCGAAGCCGCAAACTACCGTTGTCACTTCTACCTCACCTGTTGCGGAGCGACCAAAGAAAACCACCCCGTGACAAGGACTGCCGAGGAGTGGTACGCCTATCTCCGCAAATGGGCAAAAGGGTTAAAGTAAGGTGCTTTAATTCCAGATTTGCGATAGGTGCATATAGTTTAGCACCCATATATCTCCGGCAGTATTTTCAAAGTCTCCGGAATAAACAACTACTCTTCTCGCTATCGGAGTACTCGTCCATTGCGGCAATTTCTTTATACAACTATCAAAGGATGCCTGATATGTCATGGCGGATTTTACCTCTATGGCGTACAGCATTCCTCCTTCCTTCACCAAAATATCCACTTCGTTCTGATTGCTATCCCGATAGAAAAACACATTTCCTTCTTTTCCTTGATTATAACGATGCTTGAGGCACTCCATAACAATCATATTCTCAAAAATAGCACCTCTCATTTTGTCCAGTTCCAATTGTTTTGGCGATTCTATGTCCAACAAATAGCATGCTAAACCCGGATCATTGAAATACAACTTCGGGGTTTTCACTACCCGTTTGGTGATATTCTCGTAATAAGGAGGCAACAAGGTAATTAAATACGAAGCCTGCAATACAGACAACCAATGATTAATCGTATTTTTATCCACTCCCACCTCATTACCTATTTCCGTTGCATTGAATAAGGAGCCTATTCGTGCAGCACATAACTTCATGAATTTCATAAACTGCATTTGATCCTTGATCCGCAGCAAATCACGCACGTCTTTTTCCATATAGGTCTTCACATAGCTTGGATAAAACAATTTGGCTACATTCTTTTGTGCACATATAGCCGGATACAAACCATCGTATAACTGCTGGTTCGTATCCTTCACCATATCCGGCAACTCCGTTAAGGACATCGGAAGCAATTCATAAACCCCGGCACGCCCCGGTAACGATTCTGTCAATCCTTTTAACAACTCCAGATTACTGCTTCCGGTTAGCAAGAACCGCCTCTCGGGATGATTGTCCACTATCCCCTGTATATACTCCAACAGGGCCGGCACTTTCTGGACTTCATCAATGAACATACCCTCCGGATGCTGATTCAAAAACGCTACAGGATCCTGTTCTGCAAATGCGCGTATATGAATATCCTTCATACTATATTGCTTGTATTCCGGAAAAAGATGCTTGAGCAATGTCGATTTACCGGACTGACGAGGACCGGTAACGGATAATACCGAGAAATACTGTGCCGCTTCCTTGAGAAGCGTTTCCATCTCACGAGGAATGTACAAAGGACTTGTTGCCATAACACTAATTTTCAAATTTGCCGCAAAGGTACGACATTTTTTTCATTTATGCAAGAGTTTAGGCAATAAAAATTATGCAAATCGTGAGTTCAACTCACTTTCTGCATAAAATTATAGGGAATATTATTCATTGCTACCAAAGAAAACCGCCCCGTGGCAAGGACTGCCGAGGAGTGGTACGCCTATCTCCGCAAATGGGCAAAAGGGTTACAGTAAAGTCAGGTAAGCAAAATATTTATACGCCAAGTCTTCTAACGAGCGCTCTGCTTGCGTTAAACTTTGCAGATCCCCTTCACTCAGACGCTCACGATACAATTGCTTTTTATAGGTCATACAGATATATTTCTGTTTTTCGCAGTCCTCTATATGTATATCTTCAAACGGCAGCGAGCTATGCGGATCAAATATCATATTATACGCGATGTTCCGGACGTTTCCTTGCACAGGACGAAGCATCTTTTTCTCCACTAAATCCGTTATATCACGATTGGCAGTATCCAAGGACACCTCTGCCAACCTCGCCCAATTCTTTGCCGTCAGTTTACCATCGTAACCGCTAAGATATATATTCAAAATCTTCTTCTGCCGCTCTGAGCACACAGAATCTTCATGTATATGCCAGAAATAAGTCTTATTCAGTACATTACCTATCACCGTATCGGAGTCCTTTACCGCGACTAACAAGGTATTCAAAAACCACATCAACCAATTGGTGATATCCGTCCCGCGTTGAGCGCGCTCCAACTCCAGATAATAGTTCTTACGATCGGCATAAATCGCCTTGGACATACTATAGTATCGCAGATTGCTGTCTTCAACGCGCGCCAAAATCATATCAGACAGAGCACGAGTAATACGTCCGTTCCCATCATCAAAAGGATGGATACATACAAACCAGAAATGCGCTATGGCAGCTTTTATCGGCGTCGCAGGGATGTCGGGGGCATTAAACCAAGCTATAAACCGCTCCATCTCTCCCGGTACGCGTTCCGGAACCGGTGCCTCGTAGCATACCCGTTCGCGCCCCATATTGCCGGACACAACCTGCATTCCCACCTTACGATACTGCCCCACATCAATAGGATACAACCGTGTCCGCTCAACCGGAAACAGTTCACCATGCCACGCGAAAAGACGTTCTTTAGTCAGCGGTTGTTTGTAATTACGCGTTGCATCCAGCGAAACACTCACCATACCTTCCACATAGTGTGACATTGTATCATTGGCATCCTCGTAGGGAACACCCAAACGGCGCGCCACAGATGAACGAACCGACCGGGTATTAAGCGTTACGCCTTCTATCTCTGAAGACGAAACAATATCCTGCGTCACGCTCTCAGCAGTAGCTTTTAGTTGTTCGTCGAAACCTACCATACTCAACCGTCCGCGCATATACCCTAAAGCTTGCGACACTTCCGCCAACTTGGCATCTACTATATCGTGATTCCACGCAAATTGCGTCCAATTGTCTAATTCGTGAATAAACATACGATATGTTCCTTTCAAATTTGCTGCAAAGATACAACTTTTGCGGCATATATGCAAATTTAAGCCGCAAATTTTGCGGTTTATTTTTAATTTTAAGCCGCAAGACACAAAAAAGGCTGCGCAATGCAGCCTATTTAGCAGTCATTCAGGTGACCATCACGGGACCATCTTACGACCAAGACATGACCAAGACATGACCACCATACGACCATTACGGACGTCAGAACTTCTTGTCCCGTCTCTCGGGGGCACCGAATAAACCCTTAGCACTAGTATCTCCCAATGTCATCACCCGTTCCGTATTCATACGGCATACATCAATCAATGGTGCTATATAATTCTTCTTTTTCATCGTTTCTCAAAATCGGGTACAAAGGTACTGCTTTTTTTTGACATATGCAAGAGTT
>CADBZO010000034.1:0-998 GCA_902799185.1 uncultured Bacteroidales bacterium
TACAAAAAAGTTCGCATATACGCAATACTTACACGCAAAAATTTACGAATTGCAAAGTTTTAGGTGCAAATTTTTACGAATTGCAAAGTTTTTTACCCCCATGTGTCAATTTTTACACACGAGGCGACACCCCCCGACCCTCGACACCCCCCGACCCCCTCTCAAAGGGGGAGTTCTACGGACGGCCACCGGCAGTCCAATCGAGCAGAGCTCTTCACCCGCACAGGGGGAGGGGAAAAGTCGAAAGCAGCCCACACAAGAAAAACCGTCACGAAGGACGGTTCTTCCTATCATTTGGTTTCAAGCACTTTGCAACACCTCTGTAAGAGGTAAACAAGAGTTATGTAAGAGTTAACTCGGACTCAAAGCTACTTTTGTCTAACATCCCCCTCCCCCTCTGAGAGGGGGTCGGGGGGGTGTCGCTTACTCGAAGCGGATGTTGGCGCGGCGGTTCTGTGCGCGGCCGTCGCGGGTAGCGTTGTCGGCTACCGGCTCCAGCTGACCCTTCGACTCGCAACGGATCTGGCCGGCGGGCACGCCTTTCTCCACCATGTAGTCACGCAACGCCTCAGCACGCTTCATACCGAAGTAGCGCAGGTTCTGCTCCGCGTTACCGGTGTTGTCGGTATGACCGGTGATGACAATCTTCATCGAGGGGTCGGCAGCCATCACGTGGCATATCTCATCCACGATCGCCTGCTCGCCGTCCCGGAAGCGCATGTCCGCTCCGGCTATGTCGAAGTGCACGGTAACCGTCTCGCCTTGGCTCTTGAGTGCGGCGATACGTGCCTTCTCGGCGGCTATACGCGCTGCCTCGGCTTCCTGTGCGGCTTTCTCGGCGGCAATGCGTGCCTTCTCCGCAGCGGCTCTCTCGCGGGCTACTCGCTCCTGCTCGGCTTTGGCAGCGGCAATACGCGCGTTCTCTGCCTCGGCAGCAGCGATAGAGTCGGCTTTGGCTTGGGCCTCGGCAGCGGCGATGGAGTCACGGACTGCCATCT
>CADBZO010000034.1:1077-39518 GCA_902799185.1 uncultured Bacteroidales bacterium
GACTTTTTATTGCCCCAACCGAAGTCAATAGCGATCTTCACACCCGCACGGATGAGGTTGGCCTTGCCTGTCTCGTTGGAGTCGAACGTTCCTCTATAGTCAATCACGGCGGGGTTCTCGGCGTTGATCATGATCATCTCCTCCGTCTTCTCCTCGCCGAGGAGGTTCGTGAAACCATAGCCGGCGTACAGACCGAAGTACATACCCCAGTTGTCGTTCATCGCTACGCGGAAGCCGAGGTCGGCAATAACCGAACCGCCCACCTTCGCGCGGTTGTTCCATTTAGCGTCCTGGGTCGTCGTATAGGTGCTGAAGCCGTGCTCCGGCATGTCGCTAAAGGCGTACGAGCCGAGGGAAGGGACGACACCGGTGGTGCTGTAGCTGCCGGACTTGGCGAGATACTTGCCGTAGAGGGGAATGTCCAGCGCCAGACCTACACCGCCGATGAAGGCAGCGCGATCGTTGAGCGTCTTGCGGAACAGCACCTCTACCGGGATGGAGAGATAGCCGATGTTCTGCCGCTCCTTGAAGTCGTTGAAGCCCGTGGTGAGGTTATACGGCGTGTTGGGGTTGTTGGCATGCGTCAGACCCGTCGTCACCTCGTTCCAGTTATACGTCGCATAGGCGTTCGCCCACGAGAACTGCAAGCCCACGCCCAGACCGACGGTCTTGTTGAAGAAATGACCGTAGTGCAGACCGGCGTCGAAGCCGAAGCCCAGACCGTGCGTGCCGTTCGCCGGCTTGTACAGCATCGAGTTCAGACCACCGCCGAAGTTAACACCTACATAGTTGTCATGCTCGCTTTGCTGAGCTACGGCTGTCAAAGCAATGCTCGCTGCAACAATGGTAAGAAAATACTTTGTTTTCATAATAATCTATTTTTTGACCGCTTCGCTGAAGGAGTAAAGACCGCTTCGCTAAAGGAGTAAAGATTAAATAGTTTTGAATAGTCTATTCATTTTTGTCTTTATTCCTTATTCCTTTAGCAGGCAGAGCCTGCGATCTTTATTCCTCCCGCGTTAGCATTTTATTTCTTCATTACTTTGACTACGATGCCATCGACGGAGATCATGTAGTTGCCCTGAACGAAGCCGTCCATGTCCACCTTGGTCTCGTTGCCCTCGAAGGTAGCGTTCATTACCTCGATACCCATCAGGTTGACGATACGCAGGCTGTGGTTCCAATTCTCCGAGTTTTCGATGGTCACCGTGGTGGTGTTAACAACCGGGTTCGGGAACGCCTTGACGGTAGCCTTCTTCTGCTGCTTGTCGGCGCCGTAGAGGGTCTCCAAGTCGGACTGGCCGCAGGTGTAGGTCGGTTCGCCGTTCATCTTAGCCTTGACGAAGAACTCACCCGTCAGTTTGGCTCCGCCTTCCGGACGGTAGTAATGACCCGTAGCACCCGGGATCGGCTGCCATGCCTCCGAAGCGTCAGCACGGTGGTACCACTGGATGTCCGTGAAGCACTCGCAGGTATCTACCAGCGCAATCACGTTGTTGAACTGCGGCATCACGTAGGTCTGAGGCAGGTTCACATGGAACGTCACCGTGAACGGATTGGACTCCAGCCAGTCGAAGCGGCTGTCGCGGAAGGTGACGGTCATCTGATAGTCACCCGTCGGCATATCCGCAGGGATGTTGATTTCAATCATACCGTCAGGACCGGAGATGGTGTAGTCGCCGTAGTTCACATCGGTGAAGCGGTTGTCCGCAAACTCGATCTTGTACTGGTCGGGGTTACCGCGGTTGAGGTGGTAACGCATATATACATGGTCGTCCAGACAATAGCCGTACGCATAGACCTCGATACCTTCTTCTATCTGTGCCTCCTCGTCCTCTTTCTCGGTCTCGCCTTCCTCGGCAGGGATGAAGTCCTCGATGATGACGCCCTCGACCGTGAAGATCTCGGATGTCGGAATGAGGTCGTAGTTAGCGAGCAGTGCTGCATCGCCCGTCAGCGTATAGTACAGCGTGATGGTCTTGTTCTCACCTACCGTAGCATCGCTGAACGAAGCAGTCGTCTCATGAGAAATCGGGTCGCTGAGCTTGATGCCATCGAGCGTACCGGCGTTGAGTACCACCGCATCGGTTGTACCGCTCTCAATCTTGGCAATCTGTGCCTCGGCACCGGATACTTTGACGACAGCCTTGTTGACCGTCAGCGTACCGTCCTTGTACTCGAACTCGTAGTTCTGCGCCGTTGCGCTGTGCGGGGTGATGGCGTACGTGCCGATATAGCTGCCCGGTGCATAAGCGCAGGTGTAATCGAGATCGCTGACAACAGACTCGTCGTCCTCGTTCTTCCAGCCCTCGTAGGTGGCGGTGAACTCGGGATGCTCGTCGCCGTAGATCATCGTCTTGTCCTCGGCGGTGACGGTCAGCGTAGCTTTGTTGACGGTCAGCGTACCATTGGTGTAAGAGATAGCGTAGTTCTGTGCCGTGGCGTTAGCCGGAACGATGTCGTACTCGCCTACGTTGGAGGTAACGAGATATTCCGTGCTGAAGGTCAGACCGCTTACAACAGACTTGTCGTCGGCGTTCTTCCAGCCGCTGTAGGAAGCGGTGAACTCCGGATGCTCGTCGCCGTAGATAACCTCTTTGTCATCCGCGGTAATCATCAGCGGCGCCTGGTTGACAGTGAGCGTACCGATGGTGTAAGAGATAGCGTAGTTCAGCGCCGTAGCGTTCGCCGGTACGATGTCGTACTCGCCTACGTTGGAGGTAACGAGGTAGTCGCTCGTGAGTGTCAGACCGCTCACTACGCCTACCGTATCCTCACCGAGCAGGCCGGTATAGGCAGCGGTGAAGGCAGGTGCCGGTTCGCCGTAGATCGTATCTTTGTTCTCCGCGGTGATGGTCAGCGGCGCTTTGGCGATCGTCACGGTATGCGTCTCAACCGGCAGACAGCGGTGCAGTACGTCGGTCGAATCCACATAGCAATAGAACGTATGCGTACCGGCGTCCTTGATCTGCGGCAGGTCGGTGGACCAGGTAGCGCTGTCCAGCGAGTACTTGAACTGACCTCCGATAGCCTCACCGTTCACCAGAATAGTCTGTGCATAGCCGGTGTAAACGAGGGTGTCGAAGACTACCGGCTCTTTGGTTACGATAGCGGGCACGGTATCCGGCGCGAAGAACGCCAGGAGTTCGGTGTTGCCCTGTACCTGCGCTTGGGCGCGGAGCTTGGCATCTACGGCAGCGCCGTTGCTCCAGTAGCGGAGGTGGAAACCTTCCGCCGGAGTAGCCTGTACGATCATGGTTGCTCCCGGCACAGCGAAGAACGTGTTGCCTTCACCGGCGCGGACACTGTCGCCCAGCGGTGTTACCGCAGCTACGGTACCCCACTCGGCGTTGTTGGTCAGCAGTTTCATCGTATCCGGCGCCAGCACCGTGACATGGAAGGCAGCGGAGTCGTACTTGAAGTCCGCATCGTTGCGGTGGATAACCGCCAGATCGGCTTCACCTACGCCGTTGAGAAGGAAGCTGCCGACACCGAGTACGCCCACTACATCCGGATTCGAGGTGAAAGCCTCCAGTACGGAAGTGCCTGCATCAAGTGCCGCAAAGAATTTATCCGATGCTTTGATGTTCGGGATAGCCACCAACGGCTGGAAGCCGTGGTAGCCGGAGATGGCGGTGACAGGCTGTTTGTCGTTATCCACCCATGCCAGTTGAGGCTCGTCCTTGTAGGTCACGCGGAGCATACGGTTGCCGGCAGGCATGTAAGCTTGCCAAGCACCGTTAGCCTGCTGCGCGGGCGTCGTCATCATCTGGTCCACACTCGGCAGTGCCGGACGGATATAGGAATAGGACATCATATGGGCTGCCGCCGTGTTGATATCCACGACCGTACCGTCCGCATCTACCTGCACGGCTGCCTGTTTGTTGAAGGTCACCTTGCCTCCGATGGCTGCGCCGACGGAAGCGGTATTGCCGTCAATCAGACCTCCGGTCATCCAGAAGCCTCCGGGCAGCTCATACGCTGTGTTAAATACGCCGCCGCCCGCGTCGGTTGCGCTGTTGCCGGTGATCTCGCCTCCGTAGAGGGTGAAGGCACCGTTGTTGAGCACACCGCCTCCGATGGTGACGGTGTTACCGCCGGTGATCTTACCGTTGCCGGCGTTGTCCATGATAGCGAGCGTACCGTTATTGATGATCACGCTACCGTTGTCAGCGGGAGCTGTCAGGGCGCGGTTGAGCGTGTGTCCGTTGAGGTCGATCACCACGGTCTTGCCGGCGGGCACGGTGAGCGCCGCATCGGCGGGTGTCGCCGTCACGTCGGTGGACAGTTTGATGACGCCGCCGTTGTTGACAGCCGTCTGCAGGGCTGCCCAGCCGGTGATCTCACCCGCCTCTTTGTTCATGTCCAGCCCGGCGTTCTCGCTCTGGAGACCGGTTATCTCACCGTCTTTGATGGTGATCTTGACCGTCTCGGAGCTCAGTCCGGTGTACGCCGGCAGGGGCAGTTCGAGCGTATAGGTGAAACTGCCGTCCGCATTCTCTGCCTTGGAGGCTGCGGTGAAGTCGCCGAAGGGCACATCCAAGGTGTAGTTGCCACCCATGAAGGTAGCGCGGAACTCGTTCACTTCGTCGCCGCGGCTGTAGCTGATGACGCCGGTGTTGACGCCGTAGCCCGTCCATGTCTCGTTGCCGAGGGCGGCATAGAGTTCCGAGAGGATACCGAACTTCTCCAAATCCGGCATGACGGGTTGGATATAGTCGTATTTGACCATACCTGTCTTAGCCGTTGCGTTGCTGACGGTGCTACCGGCAGCGTTCACCTGTACGACAGCCATGTTGCTGAAGGTCACATCGCCTCCGATGGCTGCGAAACTGCCGGCGGTGTTGCCGTCAATCAGTCCGCCGGTCATCCAGAAGCCTGCCGGTGCTGCCGCAGCGTTATATACGCCGCCGCCCATGCCGGAAGCCTTGTTGCCGGTTATCTCACCTCCGTAGAGGGTCAGCACACCGTTGTTGAGGATACCGCCGCCGTTGCCGGTGGTCTTACCGCCGGTGATCTTGCCGCCGTTGGTGGTCTGGATAGCGAGTGTACCGTTGTTGATGATCACGCTACCGTTGGCAGCGGGGGCTGTCATGGCGCGGTTGATAGTGTATCCGTTGAGGTCGAGCACGACGGTCTTGCCGGCAGGTACGGTCAGTGCCGCATCGGCGGGTGTCGCCGTGATGTCGGCTGTCAGCTTGATGACGCCGCCGTTGCTCATAGCCGTCTGGAGCGCCGCCCAGTCGGTGATCTCGGCACCCTCTTTGCTCATCTCCAGTCCTGCGTTCTCGCTCTCCATGCCGGTTATCTCACCGTCTTTGAGGGTGACGCGCAGCGTCTCGGACGCCATGCCGGTCTGGGCAGGCAGGGAAACATTCAGCGTATAGGTAGCAGAGCCGTCGGTGTTGAGGGCTTTGGTGATCGAGTTGACATCGCGGAACGGGATATCGAAGGTATAAGTACCGCCCATGATGGTAGCGCGGAACTCTTTGGGTTCGTCACCGCGGCTGTAGCTGATGACGCCGGTGTTGACGCCGTAACCCGTCCAAGCCTTCTCGCCGAGGGCGTCATAGAGTTCCTGAAGGATAGCGTCGTTGGCTTCCCAGTGGGCTGTATAGCTCTTTTCCCCCGTGGAGCCCTTGGCAATCGTGACAGTCAGTTGCACCTCCTCGCCGTTGGAGCCTGTCCAGCCGAGGAAGGTATAATCCTCGCGAACGGGAGCCTTGAGCGTAAAGGTCTCGGTCTCGATCGTATAACTTGCCGGATTGCCGGTATCCGTACCGCCTTCGAGGTTATAGGTGATGGCGTATGGTGCCGGTGTCAAGTAGGCATAGAGCGTCGTGTTAGCGGTCTTGTCCCAGTTCTTGGCAGAGGTACCGTCGGCGTTGTAGTATTTCATACCTTTGCCGTTTGCCTCCGTGAAGTAGCCTTGGAAAGTATAACCCGTGCGGGCAGGAACAGTGATTTTCGGCATTGCCGCAGCGTAGGTTGCTGTCACGGAACCCGTACCGCCTGTACCGCTCTGTTGATTGAGCGTTACGGTGTACTTGTTCGCCGTCCATTTCGCATAAAGGGTCACATTGGCATTGGCGGTGTAATTGGCTCCGGCTGCATAGTTGGTACCTGTTCCGCTATTATTCGTGTTCCAACCGTTGAAGGTATAACCCGTACGGGTCGGCGTGGTAGTGCTCAGTTTGAGCGTAATATCCTGCACCTTTTTCTGACTACCCGGAGCACCGCTACCACCGTTGGCGTTGTAGCTAACGGTGTACGGAGCACTAACGGTAACCGCCTTCACTTTACCGCTTTGGTCCGCATACCCTATATTAGGGTTGCTAATGCCTTGTTTGTCAATGGCAAACACGCGAACGTAATAGGTACCCGGATTGAGGTCGGTCAAACTTAGGTTAAAATCGAAACCGTGCATCACACCGTGTCCATGACTTGCCAAGTCGTCACGTTTGAGGTTCGCTGTACCGGCGTTGATACCCTTTTTCGCTTTGCCCAAATCGGTCTCCGTGGCATTGTCGAACACATACACGTGGACGGTCACAGCATAACTGTCTTCAGCATCCGGGTCATAAGCCCATCCCCAGACACGGAACGAACCGTTCTTTCCGGTGAGACCTTCAACCGCACCCGTCGGTTCTTCAACCTTGTAGAAAACCTCTATCACTCCAATCCTGTACTCACCCTCGGTACTCAATGTGACAGAAGTGCTGTTGACATTATCGACGTAAGCGCGAGCTTCACTTTGAGGCCTGTTGTTACTTAACGTTCCTTTCGTAGTACTGATGGTCATTCTATCGACAGCTCTATCCACATCAAACCTTATAGAGGTAATCGAATATCCCGCCGGTACGGAAATAGTCAAATTTTTACCACCATATCTCAAGAGGGCATATCTATCGTAAACTGCCCCGCAGTTCACCGTAACCTTATTCATGACATTATTGCCTTGATTAAAGCCTTGATTAAAGTAGTAGAAACCCGCTGCTTCGTCTGCCCATGCTGTTGCGCTAAAGACTATCAACGCAACAAGCATCAATTGTTTTATTAATCTATTTCTCATAGCTGTAATATTTTTTATTCGTTATGCTTATTGGTTGACAGTTCCGCCGTTGGGGTCGATGGTGGCCTTGAGCAGCGTCTTGTCGCCGCTGACGGTCAGTGTCGTACCCACTCCGGCAGCCCGGATGCCGTATTCGCCTTCCTTAGTACAGGTGATCGTGTTCTCACCTACGACAACTATCTCGGCATTGCCGCCGCAGAGGACTGCCGGGTGGCTACCCGTGTTCGTCAGGTTCACGTCCTTGAAATAGACTTTTGCATCCGGCACGATGACAATCGAGATATGGCCGTTCGCGGTACCGGTGATGCTGTCGCCGTCCAGGATGTAAATCACGCTGTCGGTGACGGTAGCGAGGTCGAGGAGATACGGTACTATCTCAACCCGCTTCACATCCTCGGGTTTGACAGGCATGATGTCGAACCGGTCGTTGGCTGCGATGTTCTTGACAGCACCGTTGACTACGGCTACCTCTTCGTCGTTCACCTTGACGCTCCATCCCTCGGGGATACCGAAGAGGCCGTAGGTGGCAGGATAGTTGTAGGCGATGGTAGCGATGACGGTAGCCGGAGCTACATCCTTGTAGTCGTCGGTAGCCTGTACCTTATAATATATCGTGTACGCGCCCGCGAGGAGAGCTGTCGGGAGCTCCGTGCTGTAGTTCTCTCCGTCGAGCGAATAGAGGATGGTACCGTGCTCGGCTGCGCCGGCAGTGATGAGCGCTTGTGCTGCGCCGGTGTACTGCAGAGCCTCCACAGCTGCCGGAACGGTAGTCACCGTTGCGAACGGACGGGCTGCTTCGTAGGCTGCCTCGGCTGCGGTGAGCTTATCGAGGTTGCTGACGTACGGCTTGAGTTCGTCAGAGAGGGCATCGTAAGCCTCGCGTGCATCTACGATCTTTCCCTTGCTTTCTGCAGAGAAAGTCACCTCGCCGATATCGTTAATCTTGGTAACGACTGCGGTAGCGTCCTTGATGAGCAGTGCGAAATCGGCTTCAGCTTTTGCCAGTTTGTCGATGTCGGCATCGTCGAGCAGGCTGGCGTTCTCGCCCAGCGCGGTTACGGCTTCGCGTGCAGCGTCAATCTTCGCCTTGCAATCGTCACTCAGCACTACCGGTTGCGGGATAGCGTCAATCAGGTCTTTCGCTGCCTGTGCGTCAGCAAGAGCGGTAGAAGCAACTACATTAAATGCGAGGATAGCGCGAATATAGAAGTCGTCGCGATCCTTTTTGTTTTTATACCATTTCACTATATCAGGACTGAAGTATGGATCCCACGCTTCAGCAGGATTGTTTGCCCACTCCGTGGTGGTCCAATAACTCCACTCAACGAAGCCATTTCCGCCTGCAGCCAAGAGTTTATCCCTCAGTCCTAAGTAATCAGTTACCGCGCCGCTCGTCTCGCTCGGGATAAGATCAGCTCCACAACCGACGAACATCTGTTGCCATTCAAGGAGGCTGGGCAGTTTCCATGTTCCACCGGTAACAGCAGGCGTATGGGCAGCAGCTGTTGTGATGGCGGTGCTCCAAATCATTGTGTTGCTTTCATCTTCCAATGCGATAGCCAGACCCTTGCTGTCCTCAACGTAAGCTATCATGGCGACCGGAGTCTTGCTTGCAGCCGTTGCCTCATCTTTCGTAGCATAGAGGCTTCCATCCGCACAAAGCACTTTACCGATATCTTCGGTGGATACATTCAAACCTGTGCCACCACCGATAGCTGCGAAGGCTGCTTCTGCGGCTTCGAGTTTGCCGTAGTTGGTGACTGCGGCTTTCTCCTCGTCGGAGAGGGCGTCGTATGCCTCGCGCGCGTCCGTTACCTTATTATATTCAGAGAGTTTCTTGGTTGCGTCGGTCAGCGGCGTATCCGGCAGGGCATCAATCTGATCCTTAACGGCTGCCACAGCCTGTGCCAAGAGTTGTGCATAAGCCGTCTCGGCATCGGTCAGTTTCTGCAGGTCGGCATCGTCAAGCAGGCTGGCGTTTGCGCCCAAAGCATCTACTGCCTCACGGGCTGCCTTGATAGCTGCACCGCACTCCGGCGTATAGACTACCTGTTGCGGGATAGCGTCAATCAGGTCTTTCGCTGCCTGTGCGGCTTCTGTAGCACTAACCGTTGCGCCAAGCGTGAATTGAATCGTATTAACATCCCAATAAGAGGTTGCAGTAAGACCGTCCCAAATCTTAACGGTTGCTGCATCACCTGTCCATGTTGCGGTTTTATTTTCATTGCTTGCAGCCCAACCTTCACCCATACCGGCGAGAGGTGTAGAAGGCATTGCATTGGTAGAAGAGATTACTATCTTTTGGAAGTTCCCTTCCAGAGTATTGGCAAACTCAAATGAGAGTCCTAATCCTGCTATGTTGAAACGCAGCATGTCATTTTCTGGACCAAACCCGCCACCTTTGATGCTAATAGTTATACCTTCGTATGCAGGACTGGTGGTGGTTCCGGAAATCTTTTCAATACCGGTGTTCTTGTCCCATGTGATTACGGTTTCACTTCCAACCGAAGGAATCGCAGCGAAAGCTGCTTCTGCTTCTTCGAGGATGGCGAGGTATTCAGGAATAGCTGCTTTCTCCTCATCGGTCAGCGCGTCGTATGCCTCACGCGCGGCTGTCACTTTCTCATAAGCCGAGAGCTTGAGGTTGCTCGTAATCGGACTCGGGATAGCCTTGATAGCGGCGATAGCCGGTTGGGCAGCGTCCAATACGAGGTTCTTGTATGCTTCCTCGGCGTCGGTCAGCGTCTCGTAATTGGTTACTTGTGCTTTGTCACCGTCGCTCAGGGCGTTGTAAGCCGCACGGGCTTCGTCAATCTTAGCCTTGCACTCGGCGGTATAGGCTACCTCACCGATGGCGTCAATCAGATTCATAACCGTCTCATAAGCCGGAGCGGCAGGGATGTCGAATGCGAGACAGGCACGAACATAGTTATCGCCCTCCTGATAGTCATCAAACCATTCGCCGTTATTGAATTTGTAGCACCATGCATAATACATAAAACTCGTAGATGACCAGTACCCGACATTTTTCATATTCGTACCGCCAACGGCACTGAAGCCGTCGCGCAGAGCTTCGTAGCCTCCTGCCGCGGTAATCATATTGTCCCAATCGTCCTTGGAGGCCAGTGTCCATGTGCCGCCGCTGACGGCTGGCGTATGAGCAGGTGCGGTTGTTTTTGCCGTTGCCCAGTCCATCTCACCACCATCATCTGCCAGCGCGAGTGCGAGAGCCTTGCCGTTCTGTGTGTCAACATAAGCAATCATGGCTACAGCCGTTTTGCTTGCAGCAGCTGCTTCGCTTACTGTGGCATAGATACTACCATCGGTGCAGAGCACCTTGCCAAGATCTGCTGCGGTGCAGGGGATAACGTCTGTCGAACCGCCGCCGGCGAGAACGGGGTAGTAATAATGGGCTTGAGCATTCTCGAAGATAGCACTACGTACGATTGTTCCTGTGCTCGGATCCTTGACTTGTTCACCCATCTTAGCATAAACTGACACTTCATCATTTTCAGGGAAATCAAAGATGACAAGTGAAGGTTCGTCGGAGTTAATGGGCAGGGCACTGGCAATCTCGTAGGTAGTAGCTACAAAGCCAGGAAAATCAGCACTGGTAATAGGTGAATTATCATTTTCCCACGAAGCAGGCGCCTGGAATTCGATAAGTTTCAAATTTGCTGTTGAACCGCTGCCATCGTGAACGGCAAAAGTAAATTGCGGAGTACCATAGTAATCTCCAACATTGGTTACTTCGAGACCGTCGGACGTAGCCGTGGCTGCGAGTAATGTGCCTTTTGCAGAATTAGAAAGCAAATAGTAGGTTCCCGCGCTAGGATGCGTAAATTTTAATACATAATACGCGCCATCTTCTGCCTCAGTCACTACGGGATCATCATATTCGTGCTCCTGAACAATGTTTGCTCTCAGCAATGTATAAGGAGCCCAGTCCGGTTTGATAACACCATAATCATTAGCAGATCCCCATTCTACAGACGGACTAAGCTGGTCTCCGACTTTGATCACATCACCCACTTGAAGCGAAGTCCATACCGTGGGTGCCGGAGCAGGAGCAATGTCGCTGACGAGGCGCACCGAGCGGCCGTTGTACCGATTGCCGCTGTTCTCCGGGTTCAGGTAGCCTGCGTAGAAGCGCAAGAAGAAGGCGAGCTTATCCGACGAAGCCGAAGAAGACCAATAGTCCCCGTAGGCACCAGCGTAGTTCACAGTCGTATAGCGGTAGCCCGCAGCAGGAAGGAATACCGCGCCGGCTGCCTGCAGGGCAGTCCACTCTGCCTCCGTGAAAGTGGCCTTCGTGTAGTTCAGACTAGTTGCCGCTACCGCACAAGCAGACCACTTGGAAGCTATGCTACCCTCCGAAGGAAGATTATTATACAAATCATCCGGCAGGATCATCAAACCCGGATAATCAGTGCCGCTGACAGTGATCTTGCACAGACCGCGGAGGGACTGGTAATTGGCGCGCTTATCCGAAGGAGTAGTACCGCCGATACCCGGACCAATCAGGTATCCCCACTCTTCTGCGGTCAGCGTACGCCAGCCGTCACCCATGTTCTTACCCCAGTCATAATCGCCGAGCGTCTCGTCGGCGCTTTTGGTGGTCGTAGTACCGTAATCCGCATTGTTGGTAGAAGTGGAATACGGCTGATAAGCGGTCACGCCGGTACGGTCGATACCGCTGGCTGCCCAACCGAAGAGGTCAATCCAGCCGGTCTGGGAATCGGAAGGCGAGTGGTTGGCGGAGGAGGTGTTGTACGGAGCGGCATTGTTGCTGCCGTTGCTGCCGCCGACAGCCTCATACTGGTTCTCGGCGAAACGCCAGGTGTTGGTGGATGCCTGGTACTGCAGATTACCGCGCGAGAAATACACTACCTGGCTTGCGCTTACCGAGAACTTACCCGCTAATTTATCTCCATTACCTGAAGGAGCCGGAGTCGAACCGCCGCCGGTGATAGCCTGTACATCAAAAGCTTTCCACTGATTGGCTGCGGTGTAAGCAGCTACACTTTCGGACGGCACATACAGAGGAATGCTCGATGTGTTGGATATTTTATAAAACACGCTCGAGCCCAGAGTAGGAGGAGTCGTTGCTTCGCAAGTGAGAGAAGTCAGATTCCTGCACCAAGAGAAAGCTTTATAGCCGATACTTGTTACGCCGCTTGGGATCGTGATAGAGGTGAATCCGCAGTTGGCAAAACCTTGATCATCAATGGTCTTAAGAGAACTCGGGAGAGTCATCTCAGTTATCTCTTCGGAATTCGTGAAGGCAAACACACCAATACGTTCAACACTGTTAGCGATCGTAACGGCTGTGAAATTCTCGCTTAAATCATTAAAGGCATAGTTGCCAATAGATTTCACACCGTCGCCAACAATAACGGTTGTGATCGCTGATTTATTCTCTTTCCACGGAGCTACGTTAACAGGGTTTTGATCGTTTTCATAGCCGAAGTCAGTCATTTCACCTGTACCTTCACCGTCATAGGAGATGGTAAGCACACCTTCACTCAGTTCCCATGTCAGACCGTCACCGCACACGTTAGCCGGAGTCGAACCGCCGCCGGGAGCAGGATCGTAACCTTGGATATTAAAAGCATTCCACTGATCAGCAGCAGTATAGGCTGCTACGCTTCCGTTCGGAACATTAAGAGGAATAGAAGTAGGCACTCCATCAAATACCGTCTCTTTAAGCGTAGGCGGAGTGGTTGCTTCTACAGTAATAGATGTCAAAGCAGCACAATACATAAAGGCTGATTGTCCAATGCTGGTAACATTGCTTGGAATAGTGAGGGAGGTAATAAGTTTATTTTGTAAAAAGGCACGATCACCAATGGTTTCAAGAGTACTCGGGAGTGTAAAACCGGTGAGTACTTTAGCCCACATGAATGCGCGATTTCCAATATGTTTAACGCTATTACCTAAATTAAGTGTTGTAAACTTGTAACAATCACCAAAAGCATATTCTCCAATTGTTTCAACATCGTTACCAATAGTAACTGTTACAAGGTTTCCGTAATATCCAAATGAGTACGAACCCACACTTTTCACACCGTCGGTAATAGTAACGGATGTAATATCATTTTTGTAACTATACCAAGGTGCATCTGACGCTGAGGCATAATTATCCATCACACCGGTTCCCGTACCGGTATATGAGATGGTCAGTTCACCGTTGTTCAACTCCCATATCAGACCGTCACCGCATGCATTAGCCGGAGCGGCATCGGTAACGGTAACAACGCAAGTAGCGGAGTAATCGCCTTCGACAGTGGTGACGGTAATATTAGCTGTTCCCGGGCCTACGGGTATTACAACGCCGTTATCAACGACAGCTACGTAGCCATTGTCCGAATTCCACATCACCTCCTTGTTTGTAGCATTGCTGGGAAGGACGGTTGGTATGAGTGTCAGATTCTCGCCACCAACGGTCAGCTCTGCCGCGCTCTTATTGAGCGTTACGCCGGTTACAGCCGTTGCCGCGTCTTCGATAGTAAATTCAATAGAGGTAATATTTTCTATATGCCTGGGAGCGTCTCCTGTCAACGTAATTGATGCGGCAGGAGTTCCGGACCATGTAAATATTCCTCCATCGAAATTTTCATAATACGGGCTGATCCAGTCTCCATTGGCATTTCTCCATTCTCCAGCACCCGAGTGATTAATATCAATTTGGGCAATGTTTCCTACACTGGATGTGAACGTTAAATAACCTCCACCACTTCCTTCGCCATTGCCTATTTCGATAGCACCGCCATCGCCAAATAAGACAACCTCACCAGTGCTTACAGCCGTTACCGTAATGCCGTCACTGGTTTTACTGTCAGAGCCGGACGAAACGTTCATAGCCATACTGGATACTTTGGACTGATCCCACGTGATGACTGTTGCCCAACTCATCCCTATGCTTGCCGCGAGGGCGAAGAAGAGGGCAAAGATTTTTCGTTTTCGTGCCACTAAGGCGCGAGTAAGAGAAAAAAGTCTTTTCATTTTCTTGTTGTTTTTAGTTAAACATTTAGTTAGTTATTTTGTTATTTTTCTTTACAGATATAACATTTCGGTGCAAAGATACAAAAAAGTTCGCATACGCGCAATACGTACACGCAAAAATTTACGTATTGCAAAGTTTTTGGTGCAGAAATTTACGAAGTGCAAAGTTTTTTACCTCCATGTGTCAATTTTTACCCCCGCCATGTGTCAATTTTTACACATGAAGCGACACCCCCCCGCCCCCCTCGACACCCCAAAAAACTCTGATCTTTGATTTAAGAAAAAAACATAAAAAACCCCTTTGGATGATTTGGAAGCGTTGCACGCTTACGTTAAGGCTCGTTATGACTCGCGGCTCTGCCGCTCAATGGAAACTCGCCTTGCGCTACGCTCTCCCCATCGCAAACACTTCGTTCGGTTTACGTTGGGGGCCCCGCTGCTAAAAACTCCCTGTGAATAAATTCCCGGATAGTTTTCATCCCTCATCCGCACCCCTTACGGGCAAATCATCCAAAGGCCATAAACACAAAAAACAATTTTTATTGGTCCAAAATTACCAAAAATGATCCAAAAATAATTTTCTTTTAGGTCAACAATTAAAGACAATTAAAGACAATTCTTTTTTTTACATAGGATGCATATTTTTTAATTGTTGGTAATTGTTGATAATTCTTAGCCCTACGGGCACGATCTGCTTCGCCGTATGGTTGACTGATAGAAAAATCAGAGGACTTGGAAAATTGTTTTTTATGTTTATGTCCGCAGGCGTTTGTACTCCGTAAGGAGTGTGGATTAGGGCGGTAGGCAAACGGATACGGTGTTTTATAGGTTTTTTTTCTAAAAAAATTAGTCGACTTTCGACTTTTGTCTTTCTACTCAAGAAAGGTGGGGGTTGCAGGGGTAAAGGACAGGAGAGTGATGTACCTGTGACGTACCTGTGACGTAGTTTATATGGTCTAGGTATGGTCTAGGTATCGTCTAGCCCAGTATGCATCCACAGAGGCAATTATATAGAAACTCATTGCAATCCATAAAACCCCATTGTTACCCATTAAATTAAACAAAAATTATTCTTTCGCTGTCAACAATTATCAACAATTGAAGACAATTCTTTTTCCTTCAGTCCAAAATTGCCCAAAATGATCCAAAAATTATTCTTTCGAAGTCAACAATGGAATTAAAAATTACGAATTACGAATTAATGACGGCGGAGCCGTGTCCGGATAAAATCCGGACGCAATGAACGAAGGAAGGGCTCGCGCAAATATGCGCGAGAAGGGACATAAACCTAAAAAACAGTTTTTTATTCTTTCAGTCCAAAATTACCCAAAATGATTCAAAAATTATTCTTTCGCGGTCAACAATTATCAACAATTAAAGACAATTCTTTTTCTTTCAGTCCAAAATTACCCAAAATGATTCAAAAATGATTCCCATAAAACTCTTCAATTATCATCGCATCGGATTGCCGGATTCCAAAAGTTGCGGAGTGAATTTTCCAAAAGTTGCGGAGTAAAATAGCAAAAAGTTGCGGAATAATTTGCATAATTCATTTATTTTTAGTAATTTTGCAGCCGAAAGTCTAAAATGTTGCAACAACTGAACATTTTTGGTTTTACTTTTGAACATTTTTATCCGTTATGATACAAAGATCTGAAATCAAGGAACTTACAACAAGGTTAAAAGAGCCGAGAAAGTTCATTCAAGTGATCGTTGGTCCCCGTCAGGTAGGCAAAACAACGATGGTGACCCAAGCCATGGAGCAGCTGGACATTCCTCATCTGTTCTTTTCGGCGGATAATATCTACGCCTCTGACGAATGGTTGGCGGAGAAGTGGCAGTCTGCGCGGTTGATGGTAGAATCCCGCCAACCGGAGCAACTGATTTTGGTTATTGACGAAGTGCAGAAAATCCCCAACTGGTCCGAACGCGTCAAGAAGGAATGGGATCTGGATACATTCAACCGTATGCCCATCAAACTGGTGCTCCTGGGTTCATCCCGTCTGATGATCATGAACGGACTGACAGAGTCCTTAGCCGGACGGTTTGAACTCATCCGCATGACGCACTGGACCTACTCCGAGATGCACGAGGCGTTCGGTTGGGATCTCGACACCTATATCTATTATGGCGGCTACCCCGGTGCGGCAGAGATGATTGCTGACGAAGACCGATGGCGGGCTTATGTCGAGAATGCCATTTTAGAGGCCTCTATCAACAAAGACGTTCTGCAAACCAGTAATATCTACAAACCCGCTTTGCTGCGCCAGTTGTTCACGATGTGCTGCGCCTACTCCGGCGAAGAGTTGTCTTTTAGGAAGATGTTAGGCAACCTGCAGGAAGCAGGCAACGCTACCACGCTCGCCAACTATCTGCAACTGCTTGCGGAAGCCAACTTGGTATCGGGGTTGCAGAAATACGCACGCGACAAAGCACGCAAGTACAGCAGCACACCGAAGCTGCAGGTGTTTGACAACGCGCTGATGAATGTCTATAACCAGACCACTTTTGGTTCCGTCCGGACCGATGCCGCCCTGTGGGGACGGCAAGTGGAATCGGCGGTAGGCAGTTATCTGCTATCCCAGGCGGAGAAACACCGCATGCAGGTTTACTACTGGCGGGAGAATAACGCCGAGGTGGATTTTATCCTCCAGCGCGGCCTGTCCGTGGTGGCGATAGAGGTGAAAAGCAACAACGCCCGCACCAACGCCGGGTTGCATCTGTTCAGCAGCAAATACAAACCGCTGCAAGCCTTTGTCGTAGGAAACGAGGGAATGCCTCTGGCAGATTTCCTGCAAACGGACTTGCGTCTTCTGTTTCGGTAATCCAATAGGTCAAAGATCGTTGCGGGTCGTCGCGCCCGCATTTTTATTTATGACGCTTACGCTATCCCAGATAAACCAGGCGAGCATAAAAAAGCGGTAGTCCGCTTTATTGGATTACCGCTTAAATAATAGTGTGTTATGTATTGACTGCTTAGTACAGGAAGCCGAACAGCCAAAGAGGGAGTTTGTTGCCGTACGGGTTTTTCATTGTCTGTAGTGTTTGTCTGTGATTATTCAATTGAGCAATCCATCCCTATTTGTGCTTTTTGTATTGAACACAAATTGTATATATGTGCTTTTTGCATTAAACACAAATCCGGTGCAAAGGTACTGCTTTTGTCTGATATACGCCAATCTTCTTTTAATAAAAATGCTGTTTTATTTCATTTTTTTGTGATTTTGCACATCTTTTTGACATAATACAGCCTCACCGCCAACAACTGAACAAATTAAAAATTACGAATTACGAATTACGAATTACGAATTAATGACGGCGGAGCCGTGTCCGGATAAAATCCGGACGCAATGAACGAAGAAAGGGCTCGCGCAAATATGCGCGAGCGGATACAATCCGCCGGAAACAGACATACAAAACGGCGGAGCCGTGTCCGGATAAAATCCGGACGCAATGAACGAAGGAAGGGCTCGCGCAAAAATGGGTGAGAAAGGGACATAAACCTAAAAAACAGTTTTTTATTCTTTTAGTCCAAAATTACCCAAAATGATCCAAAAATTATTCTTTCGCAGTCAACAATGGAATTAAAAATTACGAATTACGAATTACGAATTAATGACGGCGGAGCCGTGTCCGGATAAAATCCGGACGTAATGAACGAAGGAAGGGACACCCCCCGACCCCCTCTCAGAGGGGGAGGCAATGTACAATGTACAATGTACAATTAACAAAGCGTCCTGGTAGGTTTTGTGCAAACTGAAGGGTCCGTACGGGTCTTAAAATGTTGTACCAAACTCCAAAAGCCCTTTGTAAATTGTAAATTGTACATTGTAAATTAGAAAAACCGTCCTCAGGGCGGTTTTTCTGTATAGGTGCTAAAAAAGCAGCGCATAGTACGAGACTACACGCCGCCTGCAAGACTGAGAAAAAAATCGTGCCCTTGCGGCTAAGAAATTATTGATATTCTTTATGTTGCACCCATTCGTAATGGGGACAAAATCGAACATTGGCTTGTGAGTAAGTTTGTAGATTTATAAGTAGTTGCGACTAAACGCCTTGCTCCAAACTATCTTTGAAAGGCTTCAAGTCAAAATACATCAAACGCGTTGAATCAAGCGTGTCCAACATAGTGAAATACTCGAAATCGTTCTTGCGGTAGAAATCAGTGGCATTGGCATAAGCATCAACCGTCAGGAAACGGCAACCGGCACGATTACCGCGCGCATAGAGTTCTTTGATGTAGTACAAGATTGTAGAGCCAAGACCCGAATGGGCATAATTCAAAATCCATCCTCTTAGTCATTAGAGCTCGAAAGTAGCGATTGATTTGAACCATTCGTACGCCTCTTTTGCACGCCGTACATCTTCTGTAGATACCGGTTTCGGATGTTCTACGGCATAAGCGAAACGCCTCGCGTCCTCACCGTACAACGTAGGGGTTTCTTTAATCGGTCTGGCCATAATTCAGTAGTCTTTTTTGTTACCTTTACTTTTTCGGGTGCAAAGGTAGTAAAAAATTGCGAGATATGCAAGGTTTTAGGCTAAAAAAATAGAAAAGGGCGAAGATTTTTCGTTTTGTTGTTGATTCGTTGTTGTTTACCGGAAATCCCGGAAGTTCCAGACCGCTGCGCTATTCCGGAAGTACTGGACCGCTGCGCTATTCCAGAGGGTACGAGGGTGAGAGAAATCACTTCTGAGTAGCAGACCACTCGCGTGGAGAGAGGCCTGTCTGGCGGGTGAAGGTGCGTGAGAAGACGGCAGGCGAAGAGAAACCGCAGGCGGAGGCTATCTCCGTCAGTTTCATATCCGGGTGCGCAGACATGAGGCGCTGCGCTTCCTCTACGCGGTAGCGGTTGACGAGATGGAAGAACGAACAGCCGTACGCCTCACGGATGAACTGGGAGAGATACGTGCGGTTCGTGGGCAAGACGGCACGCAGGTCGGTGAGCTGGAAATCCGGATTGAGATAAGGTCTCCCATCCGCCATCCAGTGCTCGAAGATGCGGCGCTCCGCTTCATGAGCTTCGCTGTTTGAGGCTTCGCCGTTTGGGAGAGTTTGAAGTAGTTTGAGATTGTTTGAGGTTGTTGGAGAGTTCGTACCTTGTACATTGTCCCCTTGTACCTCCTTCCATGGGTCCTTGCGGAAGAGTATCTGCTCGGTGGCATAGACGAACATCAGCACGACAAACCACTGCTGGGTGAAGCCGCGGGCGTGATAGTGGGTGGAGCACATCCATACATAGTTGATCCCGACGATAAACAGCATCACGCAATAACGGATAATCCAACGGACATCTATATTATCCAGGGAAGAGAAGTTATCCTCGCACCACTTATGATAGGCGTGCATGTGGTTGAAGAGAAATACCAGCAGGATATAGGGATAGAGGGCAATGAATGGCCAAAGGTTGAACGGCAGCACATAATCGAGCGCAGCGAGCAGCAGCACCGGCGTGAACTGCAACGCCGCCCTTTTCCAGTTCATCCATCCCGGTCGCAGTGCCTCGGTAGGATAGAGGAGCAGCACCCATCCGAGGAGATTGCCGAGGACGAGTTCGTAGGTAGTGAGCTCATACGCCGCCATGTCCATCACCCGGTGCGGCGCAACCGCCCAACCCACCAGATAGATGAGATCGCATGTCCCCCAGACCAGCAACGCCACGGCGAACAAACGCCGCGCCTTGATCCCCTCCGAACGGCGGAAAAGCATCCACGCACCGCCGAAAGAGACTACTATCGTACCCGTGTTGAAGATAGGGGTGAGAATATTGTCGTACACCTCATCGGGGATAAAACTGCCCAACCACGTGCTAAGAACGACTATACACGCGCTACCGAGCATGAAAACAACCTCGGACTTATAGTCCAGCCAAAGCTCCCAAATCCGTTTACTCAACCACTTATTCTTCATATCTTCCCATCAAATCGAGTGCAAAGATACAAAAAAAATCTCATTTGAGCAATAGAAACGTGCAAAAAATGACAAAAAATAGAAAGAAACAAACAAAAAACGCGCCCGTCAGGACGCGTTATGCACTATTGGCAGCAGCAAGAATCACTCATGTGTGATCTCGGGGGCAACCATGCGGAGGAAAGGTTCGGGAAGGGGCAGGCGGTTCGGTCCGCAGGAGTTGCCGTAGGGATTGCGTTTGAAAGCTCCGTTCTCCTCCTTGCGCTCCTGTCCGTCGAGGAACTTGGTGAAGAGATAGATACCGAGTTTCTGCCAGTCGGCTACGAGGTTCTCCGCCTGCGCGCACGAATAATCAGTAAGGAACGCGCGCGCGTCCTCCTCATTCATCCCCGCCGCTTCGGCATCCACTCCGGCGACCTGGGTATTGAACTTGTCATCCCAAGCCTGCTGCAACTCGCGTATATGGGGGTACATACGGCTGTATTTGGTATATGCCCAGTTCGCCACGATATTAAACGTCCACCAGGCGGAGGTAGGCGAGAAAGTGTAACTGTCTCCGTTGCCCTCGGCGAAGCACTCCGGCACATGGTTGATACAGGAGTACATCGGCACGTAGCAGGAACAAGCGGCGTCGTCCACTCCGAACCAGAAGAGACCGTAGGGTTGGTCATTTCTCATCTGTGCGACGAAAGACCAAGCGGTCTGCTGGGTAGCCGTAGGACGCTCGTACCAGTACTGCAGGGTATCGGTGCCTTCGGGTGCCAGCTTGAATCCTAAGCCTCCGTAACGCAGTTTGCTGTTCCAAGGGCCTGCATCGGTGCCTTGGGTGATATCCAGCGGCGTACCTTTGTACTCGTCACGCATACATTCCTTGATATCCTGCACGGACACCTTACGGTCCGGAACGATCCACAAAGGCATGTGCTCCCCTTCGGGGAGAATTGAGAATTGAGAATTGAGAATTGAGAGTTGAGAGTGGTTTTCTCTAAAGGTCTTGCCGGTGGCGTAGTCAAAATATTTATCCATGTCGTTGCTGAAATGGCGGAAGAAGGACCATACGCGTGCCTCGCAGACATAGAGCCCGCTGAAATCGAAGGGGTTATAAGCGGCCTGGAAGGAGAAGTCCTTGTCCTCGCCGGAGAAGAATCCTTTCTCTTTGGCAAACGCGATGAGGTTTTTGTCCCACATCCAGACATCCCCCATCCCCTTCTCGGAAGGGGTGACTATCTTACAGTTCAGTTTCTTCTCCAGTCTTTTCTGCTCCTTGGTCAGTCTGGCTTTGGCGTCAAGGGGGAGCGTAGTGATACGGGACTGGTTGGCATGGGCGCAGACGGCATTATCCGGCACGCGCACGGCCACCCAGTTGGCGCCTTTCTGTCCGGCACCCTTGCCGATGAGGTCCATCACCCAAATCTCGTTCGGGTCACCGATGGAGAACGACTCTCCCTCGGAGGCATATCCGTATTCATTGACCAGCGTGATCATCCATTCGATAGCCTCCCGCGCCGTTTTGGAGCGCTCCAGAGCGATGTATATCAGACTGCCGTAGTCAATACCGACGGTGTCCCACAGCGCTTCCCGTCCTCCCCAGGTGGTCTCGCCGATGGTAACCTGGTGCTCGTTCATATTACCCACGACGGTATAGGTATGCGGCACTTGGGGGATGGCGCCTTGCGGGCGTCCGGTGTCCCAGTCCTTGACCTCCCGCATGGCACCCTCGGGCCAGTCCTGCGCGGGGCTGAAATGCAGGAAACCGTACATGCCGTACGAGTCGGCGGCATAGGAGATGATGGTACTGCCGTCCGCGGAGGCGTCTTTGCCGACCAGGAAGTTGGTGCAGGCCTTGAGAGTTGAAAGTTGAAAGGTGAAAGGTGAAAGGAGCAGCAGGGCTGCTATTATCGTTGATTTTTTCATAACAAACGGGGATTTTGGAGTTCTGATAGTCGGATATCTCTTTTTTTCAAGGCAATCTCGTACGCCTTGCGGTAATACTTGAAGAAATGTTTCCAGTCGGCTTTTTTGGCTACCGCCTCCGCCTCTTTGCGTGCCCGCGCTTTCTCCTCTTTGGACAAGCGGTCAAAACGGAGCAGGTCGTCGGCAATATGCTCCGCCACCTCGTTGAAGTTGGAGTCATTGCGGTCAATCACCACCACGCCGTACTGGTCTTTCTGCCTTGCCGCCCATTCCCCGAAGCCGGCGAGGGAGGTGGTGATAGTCGGTACATGGAAGGCGCAGGACTCCAGCGGAGTGTAGCCCCACGGCTCGTAGTAAGAGGGGAAGACCGTCACATCCATGCCGATGAGCAGGTCGTAGTATTTCATGCCGAAGAGCGGATCTTGTCCGTCCAGATAATAAGGTACAAAGACCGCAGAGACTTTGCCTTTTCTCGACGGGGCGCGATCCAGATACGGAATCATGACAAACGCCACCACTTCGCGTTCCGGTTGGCCGGAATGGTAAATCTTCTGCGCGAGTTTGTCCAGCGCGGCGGCGAAGACATCTATCCCTTTGTTTTTCCATTCCTGTCGTCCGGATATAGCCACCAGGAGTGCGTTCTCGGGCACCACTCCGCCGAGCTGCTCTCCGGCTACGCGGCGCAGCGCCTCCCGCGCCTCCGCCCGTTTCCTGTCAAAAGCCTTGCCTTTGGGCACAAAGGTAGGTTCGAAGCCGTTGGGCGTCTCTATATCCGGCTGTTTGTCCAGCAGCTGCTTGCACTCGCGGGCGGTGATATAGCTGACGGTAGTGAAGCAGTCGGCATGGTGCGCCGCCTGTTTCTCCACCGAGTGCTTGGAGACCATATTCAGCTCCTGCGCCATCTGGTCGCCGTTGTAACACTCGAAATAGTCGTAGAGGGGTTTGCCGTTGCCGGCAATAGAACGTCCGATACCGGTAGCATGGGTGGTGAAGAGCGTAGCTATCTCAGGACAATGGTCCTGCAGGTAGAAGATCGAGAAGGCCGTCTGCCACTCGTTGGCATGGGCGCAGACCGCAGGCACAGCCTGCTGTTTGAGCGTTTGGGTGTTTGAACGCTTCGCTGTTTGAGCGGTTTTGTCTGTCAGAAAGTGATACAGGCTCTCCATGGCCACCCCTGCGGCATAGCCGAAGAGGCATGACTCGTCATAGTCGCCATAGGCGGCATGGCTCTGGACTTGGAATTTCTCCCACGCCCAACCGTAAATCTCATTCTTGCGCGCCCAGAGAGCGTCGAACTTCAGCAGTATGGCTATCGGTTCGCCCGGCACCTGCCAGCGGCCTATACGTATAGACGAAAGACCGCTCTGCTCCAAGTCGAAAGCCGAAAGCCAGTCCTTCAGGAGCGACTGGTCCTCCTTGAAATAGATGTCACTATGGTCTCCGAAATCGGGACCGAAGAAAAACACTTTGTCGGGGTGCTCGGCTTGCATGGAAGCCGCCCTTGTGCTTAATACCGCATAGATACCGCCCACGCGGTTGCAGACCTCCCAGGAGGTCTCAAAGATATAATCGGGTTGATTCATCGTAGTGTGTTGTCAATCGCTATTTTAGTTACATTCCCCATGGTATTGAGGGTAGTCGGGGTAGTGACGAACTTGTTGTTTGCCGACCCCACGAACGGCATATACCATACGCCTTCTTCATTCGCCCAGTAGATACGGTTCGTCTCCGTATCGAGCGTCATGGCGGCGCAATCCGCCGCGTCTATCTGCTCTCTGTTCGAGCCGTCCAGGTTAGCCACCCATAACCCGTCCGCGCGGTAATAGAGTTTGCGCGCCGCTATATGGAATCCCTTCATCCCGGGATAGACCTCCGCCAGACTGTCCAGGCGGAATGTACGTCCGTTGTAGGTCTGGAGGGTATCCTGTTCTGAGGTGAGCAAAGCATCCTCCTCCACAGGCATAGCCGTCTCCGCGCGGCCGGCAAAGATCCGCTGGCGGTAATCGCCGTCGGAGGTACGCATCAGCACCGAACGCGCGGTACGGTCCTTCACCCGGAAGGTCTTGCGGATGAAGGTAGTATCTCCGTTCAGCACCACCCTGAGCCATACAGGCGCCTCCTCCAGCGGACAGGTGAAATAGACACGGATAGCACCGCCGTCCAAACGGACAGAGGTGTCGGAAGGAGACACATAAGGCGTGTTCAGCGGGAAGCTCCATTCATAGGACACCTCATAGTTATAGGGGTTATAGACATTCGCCGTAAACGTATAGTCCCGGAATATCTCAAACTCCGTGTCGGCACAGGTGAAAGTAGGCACGGTGTCATAGACGGTGATCTGCTTGGTAGCGGTCCATGCGGATTTCTTATCCACCTGCAGGGTGACCGAATAGGTGCCGGGCTGCTTATAGACATGCGAAGGCGACTTGAGCGTCGTCAGGGCGCCGTCGCCAAACGTCCAGCTCCATTCCTCACCGGAGGAGGAGTGGTTGGTGAAAACCACGCTCTCGCCGGCACGCGGTGCCGAGGGCGAATAGGAGAAATCGACGTTATTCTTCTTGCACGCCATCAGCGCGCAGCCAAGAATCAATAAGAAGTATGTTTTTTTCATAATCATCATTTGCATTGAGCCATCGTATGGCTTTGTCGCGCCGGAACCAAGTCATCTGGCGTTTGGCATAATGGCGGGTGTTCTGCTGAATCAGTTCGATTGCCCTGTTCAGGTCGTACTCGCCGTCCATATAGGCGAACAACTCGCGGTATCCTACCGTCTGGAGGCTGTTCAGATGGCGCTTGGGATAAACCGCCTTGGCTTCCTCCACCAGTCCGTTCTCCACCATCTGCAAGACACGCCGGTTGATACGGTCGTAGAGTTCTTCGCGGGGACGGGTGAGCGCTATCTTCAGTATATGGAAAGGCCGCTGCCTGACAGCGCCGGAACGCAGCGACGAATAGGGTCTCCCCGTCGTCATACACAGCTCCACGCAGTGCGCCAGCCGTACCGGGTTGCTGCGGTCCACCGTCTCCCAATAGGAGGGGTCCAGGCGCTGCACCTCGGACTGAAGCCATGCCAACCCCTGCTCCTCATACCGCCGGCTCACCTCCGCACGTATCTCCGCGGGAACGGCGGGTAGGTCGTCCAGGCCGTTGCATACCGCGTCGGCGTAAAGCATCGACCCTCCGGTCATGACGAGGATGTCATGCGTCCGGAACAGCTCCTGCATCAGCGCCAGCGCGTCCCGCTCGTACCGGCCGGCGTTATAGTCCTCCTCCAGCTCCCGCACAGCGACGAAATAATGCTTCACCCGCGCTTGTTCTTCGGCCGTAGGAGCAGCGGTACCGACCGGTATGGAACGGAAGAGCTGGCGGCTGTCACAGTTCAGTATCGGACAGCCGTAATATTCCGCCAGCCGGAGCGACAGCTCCGTCTTGCCGACTCCCGTAGGACCCAAGAGCAAAACTAACGTTTTGCGATTTGACAGTTGACAGTTGATAGTTGACAATTGACAGTTGACAGTTTAGAACATGGTGCCGTCGTCAAAACTCAGATCCTGGAAGCCGTCCATGTCAATGTCGCCCAAGTCGTATTCGTCCTTGAACTCGTCATCGAACATGAAATCGTCGTTTCCTCCTTTAGCTCCCATGCCCGCCAGCGGATCTTCCGACTTGAGCTGCTTGGGCGCCTTGCCACGGCTCTCAACGCACTCCACACCGGTCATCGAGCCCGGTTTGATCTCCTTGAGCGAGCCGAAGAAATAGCGCTCGAACATCGGGTCAAAGATGTAGATAAGCCGCTGTCCCTGCTCCTTGATGAGGTCGCTCAGACGGGTGGACTCCATGACCATATTGTCGTATTCAAAGGAGGAGTCCATCTCCACGAGCGTCACTTCCTGGCCCTTCTCCCACTCGTCGTTACAGAGGAAGAAAGAAGTCATCTGATCGTCGGGATAATTGACGGACTGAAGGATAGCCTTGTGCAGATCCAGGAACGTGGCATCCGCATCCGCCTCAAACACGCGGCGGAAATTCGGGTCGCCCTCTTCGCACGAAAAAGTAAATCTATATATCATAATTTCAAAAATTAGCGCACAAAGGTACAATTATTTTTGCATATATGCAAATAAATAGCTGTTTTTTTGCAAAAAAACATACATATATCCTTGCGCGCTTGCGTATATCATTTTTTTTTCGTACCTTTGCCGCCGATTTTGCACAAGTGTGCACGTATGCGCTGTATGCGTATGCGAAAATGTATAACCAAAATAATTGTTTTATGATTTATTCGGAGTACAGAAACCCGATTTAGGGGCACAGAAACCGATTTAGTTTGTTTTAAAAAATGGGAAAAAATCCGTTTATCATTGAGGTGAACCATGTCTCAAAGCGTTTTGAGGATGGCAAGTATGCCCTCAACGACGTAAGCCTTCAAGTGAAGAAGGGAGAGTTCGTCACTATTCTTGGCCCTTCGGGCTGCGGTAAAACAACCCTGCTGCGCTGCATAGCGGGCTTCCAGGTAGCCAGTTCCGGCGACATCCTGCTCAAAGGGGAGGATGTAACGAAGACGCCTCCCTACGAGCGCCCCGTGAACACGGTATTCCAGAAATACGCGTTGTTTCCGCATCTGAATGTATTCAACAATGTAGCCTTCGGTTTGAAGCTGAAAAAGATAGCGCCCGACGTGATCAAGAAGAAAGTGCGGCGCGCGCTGAAGATGGCGAACATGACGGGTTACGAGGAGCGCAAAGTCGATACCCTGAGTGGCGGTCAGCAGCAACGCGTAGCCATCGCCCGCGCCATCGTCAACGAGCCGGAAGTGCTGCTGCTGGACGAACCGCTGAGTGCACTCGACCTGAAGATGCGGCACGACATGCAGATCGAGCTCAAAGAGCTGCACGAGAAACTCGGTATCACCTTTATCTACGTGACCCACGACCAGGAGGAGGCGTTGACGCTGAGCGATCGCGTGGTAGTGATGAACGAAGGGAAAATCAAACAAATCGGTACTCCGACAGATATATACAACGAACCGCAGAACTGCTTCGTAGCCGATTTCATCGGCGAGAGCAACATCCTCTCGGGCCGGATGATCCGCGACCGCAAGGTACAGTTCCTGGGACTGGAGTTCGATTGTATCGACGAAGGCTTCGGCGAAGACGTACCCGTCGATGTAGTCATCCGACCGGAAGATATCTACCTCTGGAAAGTCGAAAGTCAAAAGTCGAAAGTCGAAAGCGATAAGGGTCCCGATGCCGCCTCGCAGGCTGATCTGGACGAGGAGGACAGGGTGCCGAAAGGCAAGTTCACCAAATGGTACGGGACCGTACAGAGCTGTATCTTCAAGGGCGTGCATTACGAGATGCGCGTGCTGACACCCGACGGCTACGAGTTTCTCATCCAGGACTATCATGAGTTCCTGCCGGGCACGGAAGTGGGTATGCTCGTCAAGCCCGAAGATATCCAGATTGTCAAGAAAGAGCACTATATCTACAATTATTTTGACGGCGAGATCACCAAGAACGGCAAAGTGCGTTTCATTGATGCCGAATGGGAAGTGATGCCGCAACAGATAGAAGGCTTCGAGCCGGGCGAGAAGGTGCAGGTCCGCGTGCCTTTCCGTTCCATCGACCTGCAGGACTACGAAGAGGAAGGCACGCTCTCCGGAGAAGTGCATTTCATCCTCTACAAGGGCAACCACTACCACCTGACCATCCGCACCGACGAAGGCCATGATATCTACGTCAACACCAATGACGTGTGGGACGACGGCGATCGCGTAGGTATCGTCATTCCGGCGAAAGAGATATTAATCAGCAAAGCTGATAATTGACAATTGAGAATTGAGAATTGACAATTGAGAATTGAGAATTGAGAATTGACAATTATGAGTAAAGTGATTCAGATATTTTCAAGCCGCCGGACATGGGCATGGCCGTATGTGCTGTTCATGCTGCTATTCGTGGTGCTGCCGCTGATTCTGGTAGGTTACTACGCTCTCACGGACATCAACGGGCAGTTCACGCTACGTAATTTCGCGAAGTTCTTTACGCATAGCGAGGCTATCCAGACTTTTCTCTATTCAGTCATGATAGCGGTGTTCAACACCGTGATATGTCTGCTGGTGGGTTATCCGGCGGCGTACGTCATGGCGCAGGAGGATTTCAAGACACCCAAAGTGATGGCCATGCTGTTTATCCTGCCGATGTGGATCAATTTCCTGCTGCGGACGGTAGCGACGGTAGAACTGTTCAACATGCTGGGGCTGCCGTTAGGCGAAGGGGCATTACTCTTCGGATTATGCTATGACTATCTGCCGTTTATGATCTACCCTATTTACAACACGCTGCAGAAGATGGACTACTCTCTGGTGGAAGCGGCGCAGGACTTAGGAGCCAACCGGTGGCAGAGTTTCTGGAAAGTCATCGTGCCCCTCTCCATGCCCGGTGTGTATAGCGGCGTGGTAATGGTGTTCATGCCGACTGTCTCCACCTTCGCCATCGCAGAGCTGCTGACGCATAACAACATCAAACTGTTCGGCAGCCTCATCCAGGACTATATCACCACGACCGACCTGCTGAACTACGGCGCCGTGCTGAGCCTCGTGCTGCTGATTATCATCGGTCTCACGTCGTTCTTCGGCGACAATGACTCCGAAGGAGAGAAAGGAGGGATGGTATGATAGACCGCTTCGCTAAAAGAGTAAAGACCGCTACGCTAAAGGAACAAAGACAAGTTACTATCGGCCGATACATATTTGTCCTTATTCTTTATTCCTTATTCTTTATTCCTCTTTCCGCCCAGTCGAACCTGACGTTCGACCTGAAGGTCGGTGCAACGGGCAAAGTAGCGGTATTGACGGATTTCCCGGAGAGCTACTCCGGCGAAAAAGTAAATATCCGAATAGGAGAAATAGTTGAACCGGATAAACTGGAAAAACCGGATGAAATAGACTTCATCTTCTCCTCCCTTGAGCAGAGGCCGGGAGGGTTTTCCGGCTTCAGCGAGGTCTATCGCTTCACGGAGGACGGAACGGAATGGACAGTATGGCGGAACAAGAAAGAGATCAAGAACCGCGCTCAGCGTGTGCTGGTGAACAATGCCTATAACGCCTTCGAGAAGTACCTGCACGAGGCCACCGAGAGCCGGCGCAGCTACGGCTGGATATGGTTTGTGTTCGCCGGACTGATGCTTCTGGGAGCCTCCATCTATGGCGGCTACGTCTTTATCGAGCGGCGCAAGGAGAGAGAGCTGAGCGCGGTAGAACAAGAGACACTCCGCCGCAAAAGGATGGGCAAAAGACGGCATTATATCTCGCAGGCCTACCTATGGCTGCTGTTGGTCGTGCTGTACGCTCCGATTGCCTTGATAGCCGTCTTCTCGTTTACGAAGAGCAAGGTGCTGGGCAACTGGACGGGCTTCTCGCTCGATCTGTACGCCAACCTCTTTACGGGTCAGGCGGACGCGGGTCTGAACAGCGCCATCTGGTACACGGTGGTCATCGCGCTCATCGCGGCGGTCAGCTCCACCATCCTCGGTACACTCGCCGCCATCGGTATCTATAACATGCGTGCCCGCAGCAGAAAGGTGGTCAGTTTCCTGAATTCCGTGCCGATGATCAACCCGGATATCATCACGGGTATATCTCTCTTTCTGCTGTTCGTGGCGTTAGGTATGAGCCAAGGTCTCGCAACCGTGTGCATCGCCCATGTGGTGTTCTGTACGCCATACGTGGTATTGAGTGTGCTTCCCCGTCTGAGCCGGATGAATCCCAACACGTATGAAGCAGCGCTGGATTTAGGTGCTACGCCGGCGCAGGCACTCAGGATGGTGATGCTGCCGGAGTTATGGCCGGGCATGCTGAGCGGCTTCATCCTCGCGCTGACGCTCTCCGTGGATGATTTCGGCGTGACGTTTTTCACCAAAGGTTCGGGAGGTCTGGAGACACTATCCACCTTTATCTACTCGGACGCGCGCAAAGGCGGTCTGACACCGGAGTTGAGACCGCTGTTCAGCATCATACTATTAGTCATGCTAAGTGTACTGATATATATTAATTTCAAAAACAAAAAAGAAGAAAAATGAAAAAAACAATCTTTGGTACTTTGTACCTTGTGGCTTTGTCCCTTATCATGGTTTCCTGTGGCGGTTCCGACCGTGCTCACCAACTCAAAGTGCTGAACTGGGCGGACTACATTGACGAGGACGTGAAGACGAACTTCGAGCAGTGGTACTACGACCAGACCGGCGAGAAAGTGCAGCTGGTGTATGAGACCTTCGACATCAACGAGACAGCACTCACCAAGATTGAGGTGGGGCATGAGGACTATGATGTGTTCTGCCCGTCGGAGTATATCATCGAGCGCATGCTCAAGAAAGGGCTGGTACAGCCGATCCAGAAAGAACTGATCGCTGACTCCATCTATTATTTCGACAACATCTCCCCGTTCGTGACGGAGAAGTTCCAGCAGATGGCGCCTTCTGCGGATATCCAAGTGAGTGACTACACCGTAGGCTACATGTGGGGAACGACCGGCTTTATCTACAACCCGCAGTTTGTGAACAGCGAGGATTTGCAGAGCTGGGCCGCCGTACTGAATCCGAAGTTCGAGAATCGCATCCTGATGAAAGACGCTTTCCGCGATGTCTATTCCGTACTGGTACTGTACGCATATGCGGACGCTATCGAGCGCGGCGAGGTGAGCCGCGACGAGTTGGTGCACGACATCACTCCGGAGCGTGTAGCAGCCGTGAAGGATATACTCCTGAAAGCTAAGAAACAGATATGCGGATGGGAGGTTGACTTCGGCAAAGAGGAGATGACCAAAGGCAAAGCATGGCTCAACCTGTCCTGGTCCGGCGACGCACAGTTCGCTATCGAGGAGGCAGCCGAGATGGGCGTGATGCTCGATTATATCGTTCCGCAAGAGGGTTCTAACGTATGGTTCGATGGATGGGTAATCCCGAAATACGCCAAGAACGTGAAAGCCGCCACCTATTTTATCGACTATATGTGCCGCGCGGACAATGCGCTGGCTAACATGGACGAGATAGGTTATGTATCCTGCGCAGGCGGACCGAACGCCGCAGCTACGATACTGGAGGAGCAGAACGACGACGAGGAATGGCCCGAGACCGTAGATGCTTCCTATTTCTTCGGCGATGAGGCTATCGAAGTAGACGGCGAGATGCTTGACCCGCACGCACTGCACCTCAACCCGGTTTACTACGCCGACAAGAGCATCATCGACCGTTGTGCACTGATGCACGACGCCGGCGAGAGCCAGGAGATGCTACTGGAGATGTGGAATGAAATCAAACTCGCACGGTGAGAGTTAAGAATTAAAAATTAAGAATTAAGAATTCAAAATTCAAAATTCGTTATGATGTCATTACGACATTACGTAATTACCATTGCTCTGGCTCTATGCGCGGTAGTCGGTTATGCCCAGACGAGCGAGATGGAGACGCGCTACAACGCTTTGGCGGCTCGTTTTGAGGGACGGGACAAGCTGTTGCAGCGCGATCTCAAGGCGTACCTGCAAGCCTACCCCTACACGACTTTTACCAATGAGGTGAATTTCATGCAGGGGGTTCTGCAGGTAGAGAAAGGACATTACAAACAGAGTCTCAAGCTCTTGGAGCAGGTAGAGGCGAAAGCGCTGACGCGTCCTCACCAGACCGATTACTCGTTCTATCGCGGCTACGCCTACCTCATGATGCAGGACTACCAACGGGCGGCTGTCTATTTCGGGCAGTTATCGAAGTCCGAGAACCGGTACACCACCCGCGGCAGGTATTACTACGCCTATTGCCGCTATCAGCAGGGCAAGTACGACGAGGCGCTGCCGGCACTCCTGCAACTGGAGGACAACGCCGCTTATAGCAAGACCGTCCCGTACTATATCGTACAGATCTACTACACCCAAAAGAACTACGAAGAAGTAAGCTCGCGTGCCGAGAAACTCCTTCGCGATTATCCGGAGGCTCCGAATAACACAGAGCTGCACCGTATTTTAGGCGAGATCTATTACGCGAAGAAAGAATACGCATCCGCCAAGACACATCTTCGCCAGTACCGCGATACCACAACGGCATTGAAAGAGCCGCTTATCCGAACGGACATGTATATGCTCGGTCAGGCGGAGTATGAGACGGGCGAGTACGAGGCGGCTGTCAAATCGCTCAAACAGGTGAAGCAGGAGAAAGACTCCGTCTCGGAGTCCGCGTGCCTGACGATGGGTAACGCCTACCTGCAGCTACACCAGCCGGAGCAAGCCAAACTGTCCTTCCAGGCCGCAGCGAACTACAACCTGACACCTGTTATCACAGAGGAGGCGGCATATAACTATGCCTTATGTACCTATCAGAGTTCCAGTGCTTTAGGCGAATCGGTAACGGCTTTTAACGACTTCCTTCACCGTTTTCCCAATTCCCGATACGAGAGCCGTATCTACCAGCTCCTGAGTTCCGCTTTGATGCAGAGCAAGAACTACGCCGCAGCCATCAGCGTGCTGGATTCGATTGACAACCCCACGCCTAAGATGCTGCAGACCAAGCAGTATCTGCGCTACCAGCTGGGCGCGGACCATTTCCTGCAGGGCAAGATGCCGCAATCGGTGGAATGGATGACAGAGGTCATCAACCACGCCGGCGAATCCGACCTCTATACGACCGAGGCTTACTACGTACGGGCGGAGGCAAACTACCGGCTGCGCAACTATCCCGCTACGGAGCAGGACCTGAGATCCTTCTTCAGCCGCCCGGATGCACGGCAGTCAAGCAACTACGCCGTCGCCCGTTACCTGGAAGGCTACTGCTCTTTCGCGCAAGCCAAATATAATGACGCGCGCGAAGCGTTCACCACCTATATTGACGCCGCAGTGGCGACCGATCCTACCTATGCTGACGCGCTCAACCGCATCGGCGACTGCTATTTCAATGCCCGCCAGTTCACTCAGGCCATCTCGTATTACAGCCAAGTGAGCCATCTGCAGGCCTTGGGAGCCGACTATGCCCTTTTCCAGAAAGGCTATGCGCTCGGCCTGCAGCACCAGTACGCCGGGAAGATAGAGGTGCTGCGCGACCTGCTCAAGCGCTATCCCAAATCGGATTACGCGGATGACGGCATCTATGAGACTGCACGCGCCCAACTCCAGATGGACGACGAGCGCGGCGCTATCGAGACGTACGACCGCCTGCTGGAAGCATTCCCCCATTCGGCGCTGGCACGCAAGGGCTCTCTGGAGCGCGCAATGCTCTATCGCAACCTCCATGAGAACGAACAGGCTATTGCCGCTTACCGCAGGACGATAGAGAAATATCCCGCGACGGAGGAAGCCTACACCGCCCTGGAGGCCTTGCAGGCGCTCTATGTAGAGACCGGAAGGGTGAATGACTACATGGCTTACACCAAGGAGCTGGCGAAACTCAACATGACCGTCTCCACGCCGGAGGACAGCCTCCTCTACGCCGCAGCGGAGATGCAGTACATGCAGGCGGATTACCAGAAGGCGGCGCTCACGCTGACCAATTACCTCACGCGTTTCTGCGCCGGAGGGCGGTACTGCACCACAGCCCGCTACTACCAGGCGGACTCCTATTACCGTCTGGGCAAGACCACGGAGGCGTTGGAGTCCTACCGTATCCTGGCTGAGACCGATGCCAACCCCTATCAGGAGGAGGCTGCCACCCGCGTAGCGGAGATATGCTTCGACAAGGAGGACTACAACTGCGCTCTGGAGGCTTTCTACCGCATGCATGCGCTGGCTTCTACCGCCGAGAACACCGCCGTAGCACGGCTGGGTATCTTACGCTGCTCACAACGGCTGGGACGCCACCAGGCTACCATCGACATTGCGGAGCAGATACTGAATGACAAACCGCTCCCGGAGGAGACCAAGACAGAGGCGCTCTACTGCCGCGCCAAGGCTTATATAGCCATGGGTAACCCGGCCAAAGCCCGCCCCGACCTCATGCTCCTCGCATCCGACGTACGCACCGCACAAGGCGCAGAGGCAAAATACCTGCTCGCACAGAGCTATTACGAAGCAAAGGAGTTGGATCAGGCGGAAGAGGAGGTGATGCAGTTCACCCGGATGAACACCCGCCAGCAATACTGGCTGGCCCGCGCACTGATCCTCTTGAGCGACATCAACCGCTCCCGCGGAGAGCTCTTCCAGGCACGCCAGTACCTGCTCGTCCTGCAGCAGAACTATACGCTCTCCGGCGATGATATTTCCACCCTCATTGCCCAGCGCCTCGCCGAACTGGATGAGATGGAGAAACCTATAGAAAAGGAGGTAGAAGATGAAGACTAACAGACGAATTACTATCAGCAAACACATTTTTGTCCTGACTCTTTATTCCTTATTCCTTACTCCTGTAAATGCGCAGCAGGATAGTGCCCTGAACCGTTCCGTGACGGTGGAGCGTGATTTCCAGCCGGTGATTCAGTCGGCGGGCAAGATATCCACCAAGCCGGCAGTCGTAGAGACAACGCTCGAACCGGCTCCCGTAGAGTACTCCGCTTATACGGCCTCCCTCACCCCCGAAGGAAGCGTCCGGCCGATGCTCTCGCAGCCTACGCGTTTCACGCCCGGCACACCGTTCAACGGCTATGTACGCGGAGGGCTGGGACATCCGCAGACGCTCTTCGATTTCGGATACCATCTGGATGACGGCAAACGCTCCATCCTCGATGTCTATGCGCATCACAAGGGCGACTGGTGCCACGCGCTGATGCTCAGCAAGACGAAAGCGGGGCTGGATTTCACCCATACTTTCGCTACCTGCGACCTCTATTTCGGCGTCAACGGCGGGAATATCTACTACCACCGTTACGGAGACCTCTACAGCTCCTCGCTGCCTAAGAACTCCACGACCCTCTGGACCGCAGAGGTGTACATGGGCGTGAAGGCGAATGCGCGGCAGGAGGTGCAGTATCTCTTCCAGACGGGCTATGCGCTCTTCACCAAACCCGGTGCCGTAAGCGAGCACCAGATTCGTACCAAGGGTTTCTTCGACTGGCATACCGACATCCACCATGTGGGGGCAAACCTCTATGTGCAGAACAACTTCATGCAGCTGGGTTCGCTGGCGGATGTCATCGCCCCCTCGCAATACAACAGCCGGCATAACATCCGTCTGGAGCCGTATTATGCGCTGGAGGGACGGAGAGTGCAACTGCATGTAGGAGTGAATATAGATATGAATATCGGCTGCGGCAAGATGCTCTCCGGCTCGGACAACATCTCCTTTGCCCCTTCGCCCCACGTCCATTTCGAGGCGCAGCTCGCCAAACAATGGATGACGCTCTACGCCGATGTGACGGGCTTCCACGGCATGGGCAACCTGCAGGAGTTCATGGAGACCAACCGCTACCGCTATATCCAGGCGGGTATCACCGAGCACCACGCTGCAGCATACACGCCAGTGGATGCGGAGTTGGGATTTCATATCCGCCCGTACCGCGACCTGATGATCGAGCTCCACGGAGGTTTCGCAAGGTTGAACAACCAGGAGGTGCTGTTGGCGGACGGGACAGGCAGTTTCGACTTCCTCTATGCCGATTACAACCGCGGCAAGGTAGGCGGTCAGATCAACTACCACTACCGCGACTACGTACGCGTGAACCTCAACGGCGATTATTTCATCTGGGGTGGCAAGACGCCCGTCTATGACCGCGCGGCCTGGGAACTGGGCCTGCGTATCGACGGACGGATAGACAAACACTGGTCGCTTTTCTCGGACAACCGTTTCAGCGGTTCCCGCAAGGCACTGGCATGGGACGCAGCTACCAACGCATATACCGAGCACACCCTCAAACCGATGATTGATTTGGATTTAGGAGTTCAGTATGAGATGTGGGTAGGCAGAAAGATGAACGGTGAAAGGAAGAAGGATGAAGGAACTCTTCTTGCGCCGGAACCGCAGCCGAACCTCGTCCTTTTTGCGCAACTGGAGAATTTCATCCATCGCAAGAACGAGATCTACTATGGCTTCCATCACCACGGGATAGGTTTCCTCATCGGAGCCACTTTCCGTTTCTGATACGGATGCCGCGGGCATCATAGACCTCTCCGTCGTGGACGATGTATAACGCACCGTCCACGATTTTTTTGTACGCTCCCTTTTCCGGGGAGATGGATGGTGCGAGAGTCCCTGTCGGCGTAGCAGCCCGCGGCGTTATCTCTATCGTAAACCGCTGGTCTGTACAGCCTTGCGGAATAGCAGTGGTATAATCGCCGAGAGTCATATCCGTTCTTGTATCTGCGTTATGATCTATCAGGATGACGCTTCTCCCCGCTACGCTCTCCGGCATGGCAAACGTATATTCACCCGCCTCGGCTACCTGTACGCCTATGGGTACGATGATCTTCTGCCCGCTTTCCGGCAGACTGTTTCCGGCGGCACGCGTAGTGCCTATCAGGGTATAGATATTCGCTCCGACGTTCATCTCTTTCGCCAAATCGGCGCCGAACTCAAATCCCTCAGTCACCTCCTCTTCCTCACTCAGCCGGATAAACGTGCGGTCCTTCTCCTCACCGCCTTGCTGTAATTCTATCCGAATAGAGGAGCGTTCGTTGGCGTTACGCGCCTTCGCCGGTACTCTGACATGTTCCGGTGCGTGCCAGATGATTGCATTAGACGACTGCGTCAGATAGGCGTGCGTCGGTTCGTAGGTCCATTTATCCACATCCACTACCGACAAACTGTTATCGGGATTACACTGATAGACGAAAGAAACGCCCGTGAGAGTGTAGCCCGTCTCACCCGGCACGCCGATGCACCGCCAGTAGCTGTCCGCTTCTCTACGGTCTGCGTCCGTACCTAAGGTAGCGGAATAGTCGATCGTGCAGTGATAGTTCTCACCCAACGCAGGAATAGTCTCGTTGGCATAGGTCAGCACCACCGGCTCGTGAGAGGGGAAATAAAGCGTCAGATGGTCGATGCCTTCGCTCCATATATCCGTCTTGTCTGCCGCCAGATTCTTGCTATTGAGTTTGAGCAGATAGCCCTGATAGGCATGCAGCAGGGAGTCGGTGTCGGTTATCCGTTTCCAGTTGGGTTCGGAGTCCGCCCAATAGCCGCTCTGCGCACGGTTTAGGCCGTCGTAGTACTCTATCAGCCAGTGTTTGCCATAGGTGCCGAAACCGGTTATATCCCCTACCCGCACGTCAAACGGAAAGGAGAGGAAATAGTTGTACCGCTGCGATGCAGTCAGTGCCTCGTTATGGATGGTCCCTTTGTCGAACTGCATGACGCCATATACTATCTGCGGCTCTACCGACTCGTCGCCCAGCACTATCTGCACGCCTGCCCTCTGATGGCTGCGCACCAGTACGGCAGCCGCCGCACTCGGATAGACATCCACCGCCTTCTTGTCCGTAGCTACTTCCGTGCCGGTACAGGAGATCAACGACCGCATCTTCGTTTGCAGGTAATACCTGCCGGCGGCAGGGGCGGTGAACAAGATCTTGTTCAGCAGTACTTCTTCTTTGTAAAAGACAACTCCCTCTACGGGATAGGCACACGCCTCATCGTGGTAGAGTTCCCAGCACAGAAACGACTTGCCGGCAGGAGGAGATGTCACGGTAGGCGCAACAATCACTTTCTCCCCCTTGCGGATAGTGCTGTTCTGTATAGTCAGGGAGACTGTCGTAGCCGCAGCCGGTATGACCGCTAATAACAGCACCATGGCTGCTGTGCGCAACCGCTTGCCGCGCAGAAAGATATACGCTATCGCCAGAAGAAGCATCACCCACGGCTCGCCTGCCGGCGTGGTGGCAGTCAGCGGGTTGTTTTGCGTACTCTGCAATCCGTCTGCGCTCCCTGTCCATCCGTCCTCTTCGAACACCACCGGCGCCCTGTGCGGCGCACCCTGAGGAGCTGCATTCCCGTCCTCTCCTGCCGCGGCAGAACCGCCGCTCATCCCTATCTCGGAAGGTATAGACAAAGTAAACGGCGTATAGATTGTGCTTCTATACGCCGTTCCTGTATGTGGAAACGCGTGTATATCGTCTTGCATAATAGATTGTATTTAGAAATCTGCTGCAAAGGTACTACAAAAAATCGACATACGCAAGTGTTATGTCGATTTTTTGCATTTTTCCGCTAATCCACTCATCCATTAAGCTGCGGAGCGTTTACGACGGAAGTAAACAAACATTCCAAAAGCGAGGGACATCAAGAGCAAGGGAAGAAGAGCATCGCTTACTCTACTAAAACCGCCCTATGACGTCGAGGTGAGCGAACCAAATGATGTGAAGCAGATGGCTTAGACTGAATAGTTGTACCGGACGTCTTCTTCATCGGCTTCAATTGAAATTTGGGCACACAATTCAACTTAATAGCAAGATCAACTAATTTGGAAATACTATAGTTATAATCACCATTCAGCAATTGAGACACGTACCCTTTTGAAACTCCAAGATACGCAGCCAGTTCAGAACGATTCATATGGCGATCAGCCATAAACTTCTCAGCCGCCTGATAAAGCGACAACTGGATTTGCGAAGTCCAATACTCCGGCATTTGTAAGAT
>CADBZO010000035.1 GCA_902799185.1 uncultured Bacteroidales bacterium
AGCTGGCTGATAGAGGTCGTCATGTCGCCTAACTGCTCTTGGAGCACCGCCATCTTCGCTACGCATTTCTCGTGCTGCTCGGCGCTCACGTCCGTGCGGTCCACCTGCTCCTGCATGTGCCATAGTTTGACATGCAGGATACTCAGCCGGTCGATGGCCCAGGCGGGACTCTCGGTGTTGATACGTGCTTCCGGCTGCGGCTGCACTTCGTGGAACTGCTCCCAGAAATAGCTGTCTATCCGCTCTACCAGATCCGTACGGTCCTGGTTGCTGTGGTCGATGCGGCGTTTGAGGGCGAGTGCCTCCACCGGGTCGATGTGCGGGTCGCGGATGATATCCTCCAGATGCCACTGTACCGTGTCAATCCAGTTCTTGAGGTACAGGTCATGCTCAATCGTGCCGGCCTGATAGGGGTTGTGAATAGGCGCATCTACATCGTCCGTACGATGGTAGTCCTTCACTGCTTGCGCAAAAATAGCATTGCTTTTCTCTACAAAATTCATATTTACCATGATTTAATGATTCCTTGTTTGCGTACGGTGACCATCGCTCCGAAGGAGTCTCCGTACAGGTTGCCGTGGTCGCCGGCAAGGGCGAGGCCGAACTCTAATCCCCAGGCTTGGGGTACTGTCTTCTTCACCTCCACCAGCCAACTGGTGTTATGGCTCTTGAGGGGGGCGGAGTAGGTGCCGTAATGGTCGGAGTAGGTACACATAGCGCGGTACCGGAAGCCGTAGATATCCCCTTTGACACCGCCGTGGTATGCCCATACGCGGCTGTCGTCCGGCGAGAGCAACGGCGAGCAGACCGGCCTGCCGAAATAGGTCCATCCTTGGCGATAGACGCCGTTGGAGTAGTAACTGTCCTTACCGCCGAATACCATGCCGTCGCGGTCATGCCAGGGACCCGACTGGTCTGTCATCTGGACCACTTCGAAAGTCACGCCGCCGATATACGGCCACCGCTCTTGGGAGGCGTGGAGCCCCCAACGCCCGTCCATGGAGTTGCATTTGAAGCCGATCAGGTTCAGCCCGCCGTCTTCCTGGAAATCCTGCCAGTACAGATCGACGTGCCATCCCTCGCCTTTGGCGGTCAGGCATACAGTCTGGCTGATCATATGATTGCCTTGTTTGTTCAGTTGCTCCGAGCGGGTGGCACCGCCTTTCCTGGCAAAGACGGCGTTGGCAAAACTCTGCCATCCGTTGCCTAAATCCAAGTCGCCGTCCAGCCATCCGCCCCATTGTACGGCGTGGTGTAACTCATAGGCGATATTCACCGGCAGCTTGCCGCCTAACCGGCCGCCTACATACTTATGATGCAACTTCGTCTTGCTCACATACGGGTTGTTGTCCGCCAGCCATCCGTGGGTCACTCCTCCGCGTATCTCGAAATAACCGAACAAACCCGGGAAGGACGTGTACCGGTCTATCCCTACCGACACGCGCGGGATAGGGTGGACGTTGTTGGCAAACAGCAGGTCGCCGGCGCTCAACTCCTCGTCGCCGAACGGGTGTGTCAGCGGGTGAATACCTACGGTCACATCTACGATGAACAGCCTTACGTGGCCGTACAGTTCGCTGAAATAACCGGTACCGGCGGGGGTGCCGCTCTGTACTTGGCCGCTGAGGATCACTGCGCCGTCGTAGTCGAACCACCGCCCCGGACGGGTAGCCGGTTTGATGATGCCTAACCGCAGGTTGCCGCTATGAGGGCTCAGGGAGACAGCGCCGTTCCGGTTGCCGTGCAGCCAGGTCGGAGCTCGCTTGCCACTCGAACTGACGGCACTCACTTCGCCGCTGTAGAGCAACAGCTCACGGCACGTGTCCGGTACGGCCATCGGCAACGGCCACCAGCTCCAACTCAACTCGCGCGCCTGTATGCACGCGCACAATAACAATAATATAATCGTGCTCTTACTCCTCAAGGCAGTATAAATCTTCTATCACTCTCCCTTCTGCGTTCTCGCCCAGGCCGAAATAGACCTTCTCGCCGATTCGGAAGGCAATCATGTTCTCTCCTCTTCCGCACGGCATGATTCCGCACCGCTCCCAGCGGTCCTCGTCCGCGCTGTAACGCAGATACTCGTCAAAGACCTCTCCGCCGGTATGCTCGCCTGCAAAATACCGTCCGCCGAAGAGGTAGATATATCTCTCTGTCGCGCAATAGGCGCATAACTCCCGTCCCTTGCCCGGGATACGGCTGCGTTCCGTCCAGCTGTTTGCAGGCAGGTCCACTTCATACCACTCGCGCAGGTTGTATTTGCTCAGTCCGCTTCCGAAAAAACACCGCCCTCCGCATTGTCCGCCCGCGGCGGCAAAACGCTCGGACGCGCGTCCTCCGTCTTCCTTGACGATGTCCCACCGGTTCGTAGGTATGTCATATACCTTGATCTCCTCCGTGTGCGATGTGCCGGTACTGTATAGCAGGTAAATCTTCTGTCCTACAAGGTACGGCACCGGACTGATGGTGTTATTGTTAGGCCCTTTGGATAGTTGCTCCCATTGTCCGTCGGCAGGCGTGTACCGCCAGAAATCTTTCAGGTAACTGTCTTCGTCATACACCCTTCCGCCGGAGAAACCGAATCCCGCATACAGGGCTTCCCCGTCGGTGAACAGAAGCGGTTTGACACGCCGCTGGCCGGGGAGGGTATCTGTTTTTGTCCAGCTGTCCGTCTGAGGCTCATAGCACCACAGGTCGTTCAGATACGTGCCGTCCTGTGCCCTTCCGCCGAATACGTACCCTTTGCCGCCGAGCGTGCAGGCGGCCGCGCTCGCGCGGGGAACAGGCATTACCGCACAGCGCTTCACCGGCAGCGACACCTCCTCCGGCGTATTCTGACAACTCATCATCGTCGCCACCGCCACCAAAATCACTATGTATCTCTCAACTCTCAACTATCAACTATCAACTTTCAACTATCAACTATCAACTTTCAACTTTCAACTATCACCTTTCCCCTCTTCCGCTCTCGTCTTTTTCTTCAACTCAAAGTCACGGCCTAAATAGTTCTGCCGTACCACCGGGTTGGCGGCGAGCTCCTCCGGCGTGCCGTGGAAGAGGATCTTGCCTTCAAACAGCAGATACGCACGGTCGGTGATCATCAGCGTCTCATCTACATTATGGTCGGTGATGAGGATGCCTATGTTCTTGTCCTTGAGCCGCCATACGACGTCCTGTATCTCCTGCACGGCTATTGGATCGACGCCGGCAAACGGTTCGTCCAGCATCACGAACTTCGGCTCGATGGCGAGACACCGCGCTATCTCCGTTCTCCGCCGCTCGCCGCCGCTCAAACGGTCGCCGAGGTTCTTGCGTACGTGCGCTAAGTTGAACTCCTTGATCAGTTGCTCCAGTTTCTCGGTCTGGTACTCCTTGCTGAAATCGGTCAACTCCAATACCGAGCGGATATTATCCTCCACGGTCATCTTACGGAACACGCTCGCTTCTTGCGGCAGGTAGCCGATACCTAACTTCGCGCGTTTGTACATCGGGAAAGAGGTTATATCCTGGTCGTTGAGGAATATCTTGCCGTTGTTGGCGGTCACCAGACCTGTCGTCATGTAGAACGTAGTCGTCTTGCCGGCGCCGTTGGGACCTAACAGACCTACGATCTCCCCTTGCTCCAGCTCGATGGAGACGTCATTCACTACGGTTCTCTTTCCGTATTTCTTAATCAGATGTTCTGTGCGTAACTTATCCACAATTATAAACCATAAATTATAAATCATCAATCACTTTTGTTCCGTCTTCGGGACAACACAATCATCAATTATCAATTCCACCGGGCAGTGATCGCTGTGCACTGCTTCTGTTAGTATTTTTGCGTCCTGTAATCGGTCTTTGAGCGGGGCGCTCACCCAGTGGTAGTCAATCCGCCATCCTACGTTGCGTGCTCTCGCGCCGGCGCGCCAGCTCCACCAGCTGTAACGCTCCGCGCTCTGGTCGAACACGCGGAACGAATCTACCATCCCGCTGGCCTCCCACCGGTCCATCCATTCCCGCTCTTCGGGCAGGAAACCCGACACACCGATCTGCCGCTCCGGGTGGTTGATGTCGATGGGTTTGTGACAGATGTTATAGTCGCCGCATACGACGATGTTCGGCCGCTCTTTGCGCAGCTCCTCTATCCACGGCAGGAAATCTTCTAAGAACTGCATCTTGAACGCCTGCCGCTCCCCGCCGGTAGTGCCGCTCGGGATATATGCGTCTATGACGGTTATGTCGCCGAAGTCGGCACGCAGCACGCGTCCCTCGCGGTCGTATTGGGGAATACCCATGCCTGCTACTACTTTGTCCGGCTCTTGCTTGCTGAAGATGCACACGCCGGAGTAGCCTTTCTTCTCCGCCGAATGGATATAACTGTGGTATCCCATCTCCTGCATCGCCATCACGTCTATCTGCTCCGGCTGTGCTTTGCTCTCCTGGATGCAGAACACATCCGGCTGCTCCGCTGCCAGCCATTCCAACAGCCCTTTGCCGATGGCGGACCGTATCCCGTTCAAATTATAAGAAATAATCTTCATTGCCTTTCACCTTTCACCTTTCACCTTTCAATTTTCCCTTGTACATTGTACATTGTCCCTTTGTACATAATATAGAGTTTGCCGTCGCGGAGCACCTTTGTACATTGTACATTGTCCCTTTGTACTTCTTCTATGCCTTGCTTCTCTCCGCCGTCCACGTCAAACGTAATCACGCCGTTCTGCAGGCTGATATTCGTAATCTTATGGGGAGTCGTAGTCTTGATGTTATACCCCTTTCCGGTGGTAAATGTGGTGCTGAACTCTTCGGCACCGGCAGGGAAAGCGTCAGTCGCTTTGCCGCTGTATCCGTTCTTGGCATACCGGCTGTATGAGGGAGCTTTGCCGTCCGCCTCGATGAGGTCAATACCCATAGAGCTGGCGGTGTTGTTGACGGTATTGCCCTGCCATTTTTCTTTGTCCCAACTGATCTTCGTCACAATCATGCCTTCGCCCGGCAGGTACGTGTCCCAGCCGCTCTTTGCGCGGTTCTCTATCAAGTAGAACTGGCTCGGGGCCGGAGCCAGGATATTACTGATCTCCTTGTTGTTCTGGGTAATCACCACGGCCTCTTTGGACTCGTGCAGCAACGGCAGACTCATGCTCGCGGCTTGGGTCACAAGGGTCGGGGTCATCCATCCCATGAACCACCGCTCGTAAGCCGAGTAGTTGGGAGGTGTGTTGCCGTTGTTGTTATAGGGCCCGTAGTCCATGATGTCCCAACTGCCCAAGGTCTTATGGGTGGCTTCATCCGTAGCATAGAAATCCGGCAGACCCATCACGTGGCTGAACTCATGGCAGAACGTACCGATACCGCAGCGGGCACTCGTCCGGCCTTCTATCTCGTTCAGACAGCAGTAATGGTCTATCGTCTTGCCGTCCAGCATGATATCCATGCCGGTGTAACTCAGGTCATACTGGTGCGGCCAGATGGTGCTTGCCGCACCGCCGTCCGCCTCGCCTTTGCCGGCATACAGGATCACTACCCAGTCCACCTTCCCGTCGTTGTTGCTGTCATACTTACTGAAATCGACACCCTGTGCGTCGGCTAACCGGCAGGCATCCACAACCAACTCGTCAGCGTGAGCGTCGCCGGAGTTGCCCCAGTAGTCGGTTACGTTGTTCCCGTAATAGGAAGCGTTCTTGCTTACCGTCACAGGACCTACTACGTCTATCTGCATGTCGTACTGACCCCAGCTCTGGTCGTAGAAATACTGGCGGATGGAACCCGTAGCACCGTTGTAACGGTAGTCCTCGCCCATCGCCCATTCGGTCATGTCGGCGTTGGTGCTGCTGAACTCGACATCCGCGTAACTGACTAAGATCACCACTCCCCGCGGTGCTAACAGACGGCTTGTGCCGGTCTCCATCTGCGCCTGCTGTACCCTGCGGCGGGCGGCGATACGCGCCTCGCCGCGCACCTGACGGGCGGCTTTCACGTCGGCGCTCAGCGGAAGCAATGTCTCTTCGTCCAACCAGTTACCCGCTTCGTCGGTCAGGTAATGGTAGAACGCGTCTCCATGCAGATAGACCGTTTTCTCTGTCCCGTCACTTCCTGTCCGGACTACGCCCTCACGGCGTGCCGGCATGGCCGCCGCACTCGCTGCGGCAGCGAATAGCATCACTATGCTTAAAATCTTCTTCATAAATCTCAAATGTCAATTCTCAATTCTCAATTCTCAATTCTCAATTCTTCTTAATCCCGTGCTTCTCCAACCATCGTTGCTCGCACTTGCACCGTTTCTCGGCGTTGTGCGCTTTGCGGCAACTTGCAACAACCGTGCCGTTTTTCTTCCTCTTGGCGTATTTGTACCACCCTTTGGGGGTCTCTTTGATCTGCCAGCCGTCTTCGGTCATCATCCAGTGCATGTGCTCGTCGCCGCGCAGATACGTCCGCAGCGTGTCACCGTTCGGCTGCACGCGCTCTATCAATCCCCGGTATGCCGGTACTCTTGCCGGTTGCTGGGCATAAACACCCATTCCCAACATGGCAATTACTGCCATTAACAAAAATCGTTTCATATGATAAAAATGTAATATTAGCGTTTTATTTTTGTTTATTGCTTTTAAATGCTTTACCCGGTACGGGTCGGGATTTGGGTGGTAAAAAGGACTAAAAGTTTACTTTTAAGGCATTTTTAGCAGCAAAAGTACGTAAGCGCAAAGCGCTAAAGCATTTAAAAGTGTTTATCTATGTTTATTTACTATGAAACAGCCGCTGCCTTCACCCGCTTGAACAGCTCGCTGGCGAAAACGAAATCGTTCAGCGCCTCGTTGTCGCTCTGCATGATCTCGTGCCGGCTGCCCTGCCATTCTTTCTTGCCGTTCCGCAGAAACAGGATGTTGTCGCCTATCTCCATGATGGAGTTCATGTCATGGCTGTTCACGATGGTACAGATGTTATACTCGCGTGTGATATCCTGTATCAGCGCGTCAATCACCAGACTCGTCTTCGGGTCCAGACCCGAGTTCGGCTCGTCGCAGAACAGATATTTCGGCTCTAACACGATAGCACGGGCTATCGCTACGCGTTTCTGCTGGCCGCCGCTTATCTCGCTCGGCATCAGGTTCCAAACTTTCTCAGGCATCTCCACGCGCTTGAGGCAGAACTCCGCACGCGCCTGCATCTCCTCGCGGCTCTTTTGCGAAAACATCTCCATCGGAAACAGCACGTTCTCCATCACGCTCATCGAGTCGAACAGCGCCGAACCCTGAAACAGCATGCCTACTTCGCGGTGAAGCATGCGGATGTCTTTGCTCCGCATCTGTGCCAGGTCGCGTCCGTCATAGAGAATGTGTCCGCTGTCCAACTCATGCAGACCGATCATGCTTTTCATCAGCACGGTCTTGCCCGAACCGGACTGACCGATGATCATGTTCACCTCGCCGTCCCGCATCTCGGTACTCACGTGGTCCAGCACCACATTCCCCTCAAAACTCTTGACTATATCTTGTACTTCTATCATTTATTTTTCTTATTTTTTAATATTTTTGTAAGCAGTCATGTTGTCGCCCATTGGGGCGTCAACGAGCGGAAATGATTATTAAGGCGCGTATTGAGCTTGCTCAAAGACGCGAATTAATAGTCGTTTACGCTCAAGGCCGCATAGGCCAAAATGACTGCGCATTTTCGTTTAATCCCATCACAGCAGCAACTTACTCAAAACAAGATCCAAAAACAAGATCATGATATTCGAGTTAACGACTGCATTCGTACTCGCCCGTCCTACATCCAGTGCGCCGCCGCGGACGGTATAGCCGTAGTAACTCGCCATACTCGTGATCACAAACGCGAATACCAGACTCTTGATGATCCCGTACCATACATAGTACGGGTTGAACGCGTACTGCACGCCTACCAGATAGTCGTGGATGGTGATGATATCCGTGAATGCACCTACCGCCCAGCCGCCTAACAGACCTACCGCCGTCGAGATGATCACTAACATCGGCATCATCGTCACAAATGCTAAGATCTTCGGCAAAATCAGATAGTTAGCGCTGTTCACGCCCATGATCTCCATCGCGTCTATCTGCTCGGTGATACGCATGGTTCCTATCTCCGAGGCGATGTTCGAACCCACTTTGCCGGCCAGAATGAGACACAGGATCGTGCTGGAGAACTCCAACAACAGTGTCTCTCTCGTCAGCAGACCCACGGTGTAAGTGGGCAGCAGCGGGTTCTCCGTGTTCGTCTTCGCCTGGATAGTCAGGATGGCGCCGATGAATACGGAGATAATCAGCACGATAGGCAGACTCTGCAAACCCTGTTTCTCCAGCTCACGGCTGTATTGACGCCAGAACATACGCTGCCTGTCCGGCAACCGCAGCACCTTGCCCATCAGCAAGGTGTATTCCCCTATATGTTGTATAATATGTGTCATATTCTATTGATTTTCTGCTTGTTCTGTATGCCTTATCGGAGGAATGTCGGAGTAATCACGGAGTAATATCGGACTTTAATCTGCCCAATGCTCTCCTGCAAACTCTTTTTCGCTCCCTCTTAGAGCGTGCAAAGGTACTAAAAATTTTGCATATATGCAAATAATTCGTCCGAAAAACAAGGTTTCTGTCTCATTTTGCTCCATTTTGTGCCGCTTTCTGTTCAACTGTCGGCATATATGTCGGCAACAAAACAGCCCCGCATTTCTGCGGAGCTGTGAAAGAGATGGTCTGTCCGTCTAGTCATCTAGACCTCTGGACTTCTGGTTTTCTAACCGATTTATTTTACTACGTTTCCCTGTGCGTTGTACAGCACGCCGCCCTTCTCGATGAACAGCTTGCCCTCGCGCAGAACCTTAATGGCCTTCACACCTGCCTCGGTATTGGTGATGCCGGTACCGCTTTCTTCAACGAACGTAGCAACTACATTGGCTGCCTGTGCCGGCATCGTGAAGGAATAAACACCTTCTACTGCTTCCAGGGCAACTTCGTTCACGGTGACAGCCTTTACCTGGTAGCCCTCTGCCGGAGTAACGGTCAGAGCAACGGTCTCACCCGGAATACCCAGCTTGAACGGAGCTGCTACAGTACCGTTCTCTGCCTCTGCGCAGGTGATGGCGAACAGCTCAGGAGCCTGAAGTTCTTCACCAATCATAATCTGCTGGAAGACAACGGCATTGCCGTCCATCATCTTGATGCTGATGAGCTCGGCTGCCTCACCTGCCGTGTGGGTGTACACCTTATCGGTGATTTCCATATCAGCATATTGGCCACCGTTGATAGAGACGTTCGGAGTCTTCTTGATCTCGCCGAACTTGATGGTTACGGTATTGCCGGCTGCCAAGCGGAAGTTGAGCAGCGCGCCATTCTGTTTAACTTTCAGACCCAGATAAGCGTAGTTGCGCAGACCGTCATCTTTTACGCTGAGAGAGTCAAGCGAACCGGTAATATTGCTTGCGTAGCCGAGTGTGCCGAGCTGAGCGATGATGCCGTAGCCCTTACCATTCTCCATTACGGCTTTTTCGATATTAACGGACTCTGCATACTTGTTCTCGAATTTCGCATAATAGGTAGTAGCCTTAGAGATGACCTCTGCGCTCATGTTTGCTACAGCGTGCTCGTCAGCGAGGTCGGTGTTGCTGTACCAGCCTACGAAGGTCGCCAGGCTCTTGTTCTGGAACTGTGCATAGTTAGCAGGGTTGCCGTTAACGGCTACGTTCTCCTTACCGAGAACAGTCTCGCCGTCCATGTAGGTAACCACAACGGAAGCGGTCTTGCTGGTCAAAATCATATACGTGAACTCGCCTATCGTCAACTCATTCTTCCAGTATTTCTCATTGAAGTTTTCTGCTGTAACCTTGACATCCTCATATTTTTTAACTTGTGAGTTGTCTTCATAAGTAATAGTGACCATCTTGGTGAATACGGCAACCGGAGCATCTACATACGAGTACGTATCTGTGAGTCTCAGAGTTTTAATATTATCGGTACCTAAAAACTCCGTGACATCCAGTTCCACGCTGTTCAAGGTAACAGCTGTCAGTTCCTCGGCAGTCGATTTAACTGCCTTCGGACGGATAACCTTCATAGCAGCAACATGCGGGTTCTGGTCATATGGTTTAACATCCGGGTTGGAACGATACAGATAAACGCCTGCTGTAGCTTGATTCAACACAAATGTAGCCCAGCCTGTCTGTCCATTGAAATCAATAGAGTCCAAGCGGTTGGTGCCTTGCTCATCGTCATAGAGATACAGTTTAGCAGTACCGCTTGCAGTGGTAATCAAGAAGGAAACGGTATCTCCCTCAGCAAATGTGCCAGAGGTAAGAGTTACACCGGCATATTTTCCTTTGTCCATTTTATAACCAGTGTATTTCACTTCGTCAACAGTTAGTTCACTAGAAGTTTTCTTTGTGAGCGAAACTTTGGCAGTAGCTCTAGCTGCAAATGCGCCAGTCAAGTTTGCAGCACCATTGGCATCGCTGTTTACCGTATAAGAAACAAGCACTCCGCTAACGGTGGTAACTGCCAGATTGATTTCATTCGATTTAATCCAAGTATCGGTCTCTTCGTCCTTGTTGAACTGGTTGCGTGCCAAGCAAAAGATAACGTGGTTGCCTTTTACAGCTGTATAAACAAAGGTGTTCGAGTTGTTGTTGACCATAACTCCGTCAACAAACCACACATAGTCACTTGCGTTCTCAGCGCTAGCGGTAAAAGTAACAGCATCGCCTACATAAGCAGCAGCCGGACCGTCAACAGTAACTTCGGCAACCGGAGTCGCAGCAAGAACAGTCAGTTTGAGTTCTGCCTCTTGTGCGCAGTAGCCTTCATATTTCGCTTGGCTAACAGAGAAAGTGTGCTCGCCTGCAACTGCAGTCCAAGCCGTGCCCTCAAACGCTTCGCCGTCTAACAAGAGGACAGGAGTGGCACCATTACCACCGTCAATAGAGAGGTTAACAACAGTGCCTGCATACAATGTTTCCGGTGCATCCGATGTGATAGAAAGAGGAGTGGCAGGAGCGTTGCAATCAAGGCTGTAAGTTACTCTTAATACTGCCATTAATTGCTTGCCGGAATTGCTCATTTGAAGAACAATCGCCTTTCTGGCAACATCTGTATTGTTCTCGTATGTGGCTGTAGTACCTGCTTCGGAAGTAGGAAATTCCAGATTGGTAGTAATGGCATCAGCATCATCATATTTCACGCTGTTAAGGCTAACACTTGTACTGCCATCATTAGTATAACCACGAAGATACAACCCGGTAACCTTATAGCCATCGGTGACATTTAATGTAATAGTGTTACCGTTTTTATTAGTCCGGAATTTTACATAGGTAACCTTTTCGGTATCTCCGTCTTTTTTCTGATCAGAAGCACCATTGGCTCCTTCGTTGTTGGTAAAACTAATACTTGTACCTGTCCAGTTGTCAGAAAACTTCGGTACTGTTTCTGTCGCAGCCCACATACTGACGGAAGCCAGTACGGCAGCGGCTAATGTGAAAATCTTTTTCATTGTGTTTTTGTTTTGTGTTTTAGTTAAACGAAAAGTTGGTTTATATAGCGTTTGCTATGTACGTTTTGCAAAATCGGACACAAAGATACAACTTTTCGCGTATATACGCAAATAATTTACATAAAATAACGATTTTTCTTCAAAAAACACCAATTTTTACACATTTGTATCCACGGCTCTCTGTTGAACCGTCGGCATATATGCCGGCTGCTTTTGTCAAAAAGCATCCATTTGTTATGAAAAACGCCCTCAAGACTCTTTTTTCTTTGAAAAAATTTGTGTATCTCAAAAAAAAACACTACCTTTGCACGCTTTTTATAGATGGCATTATCCGCGTAGGATGTTTTACTGAATGAAACAACAAGAATGAAAAGAGTTTTATCTATATTTCTGCTCTGCACCCTGGTGCTGTCGCTCGCCGCTGCGCCGGCGCGCCAAGGATGGCAATCCCGCACGCTCGCAGACGGCACAACGATGGAGCTGCAGCTCTCCGGCGATGAGTACTATCATTTTCTCCAGACCCGTGACGGACGCCTCGTCTGCGAGACGGAGGCGGGACTCGTCCTCTCCGATGAACCCCTTCCTACACCCGCGCAGATAGCGCAGCGTCGCGCCGCTCAAAAATCGTTGCGCGCGCCGCAAGCGACAGGAATACCGGCTCCTGTCCCGCGTGTTCTGGTCATTCTGGTCAGCTATGCGGACGTAAAGATGCAGACGAAAAACTCCGTGCAGGCGATGGATAGTCTCTTCAACGCTCCGGGGTATGCTTACAACGGCGCTACCGGCTCTGCCCGCGACTATTTCATCGCCCAGTCCGACAGCGCATATACGCCTGTCTTTGATGTCGTTGGTCCGGTTACCTTGGCGAATAACCGTAAGTACTACGGCGAGAACAGTTCGGGAAATACCGACAAGCGCGCCCGCGAGATGATCAAAGAGGCTTGTCAGGCTGTGGATGCAACCGTCGATTTCTCCCTGTACGACAGCAATAATGACGGAATAGTGGATGCCGTATATGTCATCTATGCCGGTATCGGAGCAAACGATATTGATGGTGTAACGGATGCTGTCTGGCCGCATCAATCTACCGTGTCGGGATTGACGCTGGACGGCAAACAGATTAGAACCTACGCTTGTTCCGGCGAGATAGACGGTGTGGCGAAAGACCGGACGGGAATAGGACCCATCTGTCATGAGTTCGGCCACGCTATCGGCATGCCGGATTACTATAGTACCGGTCCGTCTTCCGCCTATATCGTCTGCGAATGGTCCGTGATGGACTACGGAATGTACAACAACGGTGCCAACACACCGCCTAACTATTCGATTTTCGACAAGCAATATATGGGCTGGGCAACGGTTGCCGAACTGGAAGCCGGCGCACAGGCGGACATCACCCTGACGACAGCCTACGGCGACGGCTATAAAATGAATGCCGGAGAGACTGCGTATTACATCGAGAACCGCCAGAAGAAAGGCTGGGACGCATACCTCCCGGGCTCAGGCATGTTGTTGTGGCAAGTGAAATACAGCCAGACTGACTGGAACGCCAACCGTGTCAATTACACCAATACCTCCCCCCGCTATTCGCTCATCTCCGCGGCACATGGACTGATGACGAATGGAGACCAGCGGTTTGGTTCCGCAGAAGACCCCTTCCCCGGTACAGCGAACGTACAGGCTTATACGCCCTTTGTCGGCTGCGCCATGACGGACATCACGGAGAAAAACGGCATCGTTACCTTCAAACTCAACGGAGGGGCACCCGACGACCCGACAGCCGTAGAGCAACTCCTCCTGAAGGACACCCGTGCCAAGGGACGCAAACTCCTGGAGAACGGGCAACTCCTTATCCTCCGCGGCAACAAGCGATACAACGCCCTGGGCATAGAAATTAGATAACTCGAAAATTGTTTTTTATGTTTATGTCCGCAGGCGTTTTATAGGTTTTTTTCTAATATTCAAAACCACAGGAAAACATCAAATAAAAATAAATAAATATCATGAGGAAATTTTTAGCAGTAGTAATGCTGTGCGGCGCTGTGCTCGCCGCGAACGCTGTACCCGCGAGACGCGGATGGCAGACAAGAACCCAGGCTGACGGCTCCACCGTCGAGGTGCAGCTCCTGGGAGATGAGTATTACCACTACCTCGTTAACCGGGACGGTCAGCAGGTGAGAGAGGTAAACGGAATGTATGAGGTCGTAGGCGAAGCGCCGACCCTGGCGAAAGTGCAGGCCAAACGGGCAAAAGCACGCCGCGCACCCAAGGACTTCGGCAAGACGCCGAACCTCGCGCCCAAGGGAGTGGTTATCTTGGTGAACTTCTCCAACAAAAGCATGGCTTCCGACCATACCCTGGCTACCTTCAATGAGCTTTTTAATGCAGAGAACTGTACCGTCAATAACGGCTATCCTTCTGCGCGGGAGTATTTCAAATCGCAATCCCACGGAGCTTACTCACCCCAGTTCGATGTCTTCGGACCCGTGACGCTGAGTAAGAAGTATTCCTATTATGGCAACAACGTGGGCTACGGAGACGATTCCGAGGACGAGTACGCCACCGATGCGGTCATCGAGGCGTGTATCCTGGCGAACCAGCAATACTCCGACCTCAACTTCGCCGACTACGACTCCGACAAGGACGGTAAAGTGGACTTCGTCTATGTCGTCTATGCCGGCTACGGCGAAGCCGACGGAAGTGACGAGAATACCATCTGGCCCCACAACTGGAGCATTCAGGAACTCGTCACGCAGTATCCCGGAAGCACCGCTTATTCGAAGTCCCAGACCAAACTCGACGGAGTCTGGCTCGATAACTATGCGATGTCCAACGAACTGAATTCTTACAACGATGTGCTCTGCGGCATCGGTACCCTCTGCCATGAGTTCGGCCACGTCATGGGACTGCCCGATTTCTATGAAACCAATTATGGCAGTAACTACAAGAATGCCCTCACGCCCAACGACTGGGATGTCATGGACGGCGGTGCGTACAACGGAAACGGCCACTGTCCCCCGAACTACAGCCCCTGGGAGAAGTATTTCTTCGGATGGCACACCCCGCTCAACTTGGGCTCCGACGGACAGAACCTCACCCTCTATGCCAACGGCACGGAGAACTATCAGGCGTACCAGATCAACACCTCCGGCAAGCAGCAGGGCGCTACAGCCACCGGCGAGTGCTATTATATAGAGAACCGCCAGCTCCAGGGTTGGGACGAAGGACTGCCTTCCCATGGTATGCTCATCTGGAAAGTCAGTTACAACGCTACTGCATGGGCAAACAACGCGCCGAATAACGATGCTACTTCCGGCAGCCCCCTCTATACCCTGGTTAGCGCAAGCGGAACAAAGATTGGTACGTATCAAAACTCTTCCCAGACAGCTTATGTCTATGACGGACCGAAGAACCCTTATCCCGGATCCGCGAAGGTGACTTCCACGACCATTGCAGGCAAGCCCCTGAAGAATATCAAGGAGTCCAGCCAACTCATCACCCTCACTTATATCGAGGAACCCGTCATCCCCGTTGATCCGTTTGACGTCACTTTCATGTCCAACGGCACCCAATGGGCAACCACCCAATCGACCGGCAAACTGGTGCTGCCGGATGCACCTACCTGTGCTTGCAAGCAGTTCATGGGATGGACCAAGACAAAAGATTACGCTTCTGCCACCACCGCGCCGACTCTTGCTGCTGCCGGAGACGCAGTAGCCGAAGGAGCAACTTTCTATGCCGTCTTTGCTATCAAGGACGGAGAAGGAACGGCCGAGCAGACCACTACCTTTACCTTTACGGCTAAAGACTGGTCTGACGCAACCAACAGCTGGACAAGCACTAAAGATGGACTCGCCTACCATTCCGACAAACAAGGCGTACAGATCACAGAAGGTACTACAGGCGCAGGCGCACAGACCAAGTCGGAGATGACCAATGTCTCAAAGATTGTGGTTAAATATTGTACGAATGCGAAGAACGGTGCCGGTTCCATCAAGATGTCCGTCGGTGATGCGTCGCTCTCGAAGGAGGTGAACAAAACAGAAGGGGCAACGCTACGTACCTTGGAATATACCTTCAATAAGGCTTCCGGTAAAGTAGGCATCGAAGTCACCTGTACCACAAACTCTATCTATATCAACTCCATTGCTGTCACTTCCGGCGGCGGTGTCTCTTACAGCGATTATTCCACCACCTGCTCTTGCACCCAGACGGATGTGGAAGCTGTTCGGCAGACCCGGACTTCGGAACCCAAGACACGCAAAGTGATAGAGAACGGACAAGTGCTCATCCTCCGTGACGGAGTCCGTTATAACCTCTTGGGACAGCCCGTCCGTTAATCCCTCAATGAACCGCCTGACACGTATATCGGTATTAGCTATCCTCTTTCTCAGCCCTGCACTCTGCAGAGCTGAGAAAGTGACTGGTGCCGTGCATGAATTCAGATACATGTTTGATGGGACACTGACAACCTCAGACGGTGACAGGGTCGGTACTACTGATTTCGTTACTTATACGTGTACGGGAACAAATGCTAAATTTGGAAACCTATTAGGCGTCATTGGCATAGACCTACCCGCAGCCGGTAGCACAGTTACGACAACGCAGATAGACGACTTTTGTGGTTTGATACTTAATCATCTTCCTGTAGCAAAATGTACGAATATAGAAGTCTATGTTTCTGCTGATGGCGTAGATTTCGGGGAACCTATTTCGGGATCGAGTATAGAGTACAAAACAGGCGAAGTGGAGGTCAACATCCCTCCCGGGGATTATTATGTGCGCGTAAGGAATAATTCATCTACGGCTGTGTCAATCCGGAAGATAACTTTTTGGCAGAACCACTGCCCCAAATGCTTTGAATATAAGGAATAACGAGTGAAGATAGCCAATGACATATTGATTCCGGAGCTGGCGAGACTGCTTGCAGAAGGCAAGGAGGTGCGTTTTACGCCTTCAGGCGTGAGCATGCGTCCTTTCATAGAAGGCGACCGGGACAGCGTCATCCTCTCGCCTATTGTTGGTCAACCGCGCGTAGGGGATATTCTCCTCGTGCAGATTGAGAACAATTCTCAATTCTCAATTCTCCATTCTCAATTCTCAACTCCCACCTACGTCCTCCACCGCCTCATCCGTATCGAGGGGGAGACCTTCGTGCTGCAGGGAGACGGCAACCTCATGGGAGAAGAGACCTGTACCGGGGAGGGACTCATAGGGCGTGTTACCGCCATAGAGTCGCCTTCCGGAAGCCGCAAACCCCTTACCCGAGGCAGGCTATGGCACTTCCTCTTCCCCCTCCGCAGATGGCTCCTGAAAATCTACCGCCATTCCCTCCTCAAATGGTGTTATTAAATTTTGTTGAACCCTCGGCATACATGCCGAGCCTAAAAAAATAAATTTTGTTGAACCCTCGGCATACATGCCGAGCCTAAAAATCATCAACCACTTTTGTCCCGTCTTCGGGACAACCCAATGATCAATTTTTTATGAAAACAATCGAAGGATTTCGCCTGCGTAAGTTAGGCAACGAATACATTCTCGTCGGAGAATCCATGGCGCTCATCAATTTCAACAAGATGATCACCCTCAACGAGACCGCCGCTTTCCTCTGGGAGAAAGCGGAGCAGCAGACCAAAAACCAAGGCGCTTTCACCGCCCAAGAACTCACCCAAGCCCTCTGTGCTGAGTACGAAGTGGCATCCGACCAGGCCGCCAAAGACGTAGAGGCTACCGTCGCTTCGTGGCTCGAAGCCGGTGTCATTGAGGCATAATGCCGACTCAATCAGGCGAGCATCACGGGATCATCTCCCGGGAACTACCCGGGAACTACCCTGGAACGGCTCAAAAAGGGGTAGGTTACGACTCAATCCCGCCATATGACCGCGATATGACCGCGATATGACCGCGATATGACCGCGATATGACCGCGACCATTCCGATGTATTTCAGTGCGTGCACTTGTGCGCGCTTTTTGTTTATGTGCCCTATTGCTAACTCTCTTTGACCCGAAATAGTCTGATGACCAATGGGCGGCGAAAGTGTCATTTGTTAAGAATCGGCTATTCCTTATTATTATTCGCGCGCGTAAAGGAAAGAAAATTTGCATAATTCGAAGAATTATATTAATTTTGTACCCGATTTGCAGGCTAAAATACACCCATTTATGTGAAATCCCTTAATAATCGTATATTTTGCAAACTCTACCTGCCAAATCCACGCAATTGCCGATTTTTAAGAACAAAAAAGATGCCTCTTTAATGACACCGAATATCAAAAATATAATATCTTGTGGAGAAAACAGCCGTGTGCAGTTTAAGCAAGAGTGGACATCCTCTCGGCAGGTAGCCGCAGAGATGATTGCTTTTGCCAACACCAAGGGCGGCAATCTTTATATTGGTATTGAGGATAAGACAGGGAAGATTATAGGTCTTACGTATGAGGAGATACAAACTATCTCTCGTGAGGTCGGCAATATCGCCAACGAGCAGATACGTCCGGCACTATATGTTCAGACAGAAACCTTGACAGAAGATGAAAAGCAGATTTTGATCATTCATGTGGAGGAAGGGAGAAACAAGCCCTACAAAGACTTGCAGGGAACAATCTGGGTGAAGCAGGGAGCAGACAAACGCCGTGTAACAGAGAATAGCGAAATACTACGGTTGTTTCAAGATGCAGGTGCTTATTATCCGGATCAGCATGCTGTGTTACGTACCGGAATGAGTGACTTGGATGAACGATTATTGGAGGCATACATACAGAAGAAGTCATCTATGGTGGATATTTCGCTTCCTAAAGAGCAGTTGCTCCGTAATATGCAGATTATGGATGAGAGCGGCTGCCTGACGATGGGTGGTTTGCTGTTCTTCGGTAAGAACCCGCAAATGTACATGCCGAGCATGGTGATCAAGGCGGTTGCTTTTTACGGAAACAGCATAGGCGGTACACAATATAGAGACAGTAAGGATTTTTCGGGTACTATTCCGCAGATGTATGAGCAGGGTTTGGCGTTTCTGAAGAATAATCTGCACGCCGTGCAATCCGGGCAGAACTTCAACTCTCTCGGGATATTGGAAATTCCGCAAGTCGCTTTGGAAGAGTTGCTGCAAAATGCTTTGGTCCATAGAGACTATCTCACCCCGGCTCCGATACGGTTGCTCATATTTGATAACCGGGTAGAAATTATCAATCCTTGTCATCTCGGAAGAGGAATGTCGGTAGAAACTATTTTGCGCGGTGCAACCTATCAAAGTAACCCTCTGCTGGCTAAGTTTTGTGAGGAAATGATGATTTACCGTGGCTTGGGATCCGGAATCCGCCGTGCGTTGGCGGAGTTCCCGGGATTGGAAATTACGTATCGTGAGGATAGCGGTGATTTTATCGTGACCTTACAGCGTAAAACAGAGACCAATGGCGGGAAGGATGGCAAGATGGAAGAGATAAATGGCGTGAAGGAACCTACTGAAAGACAATATCTTATATTAAGAGTTATTCGCGATAATGGCGAGATAACGATACCGGATTTGGCAAGAAAGACAGGAATTAGTCAACGAACATTAAGCCGTGAACTTGATTATTTGCAAAAATACCATTTCTTGTCACGTGTAGAAGGTCGCCGATATGGACACTGGGTGTTAACAATGCCGCATTTGCCCAAAGATAACTCTCAAGAAGAATGATATGGAAGATGATAGGAAAGAAATTGACATATTCAATTGATAAATAGTTGTTTAATAGCAACGAGCAGAAAAAATGACACTATAAATGACATGATAGATGTCCGAAAGGATATCACAAATAAATAAGGACAAAAAGATACAATGATATGAAAAAGATGAATATTGTACGTAATACCATCACAGAAGGTACAGAGACGTACCGTGAAAGGTCTAGGATTGGATCGATAAACCACCGTATTTGGTCCGTCATTGCCCCGATGCATAGCATTCGGCCTCTTCGGCGTAAATGTGGAAGCTTGGGGAACATGTACGTATGATACGAATTATGGTGGAACATCAGCAACTGCGAATGGTAAATGGAATAGTTATAAAGGTTTTGGAGATATTACTATATGTTCTCCAAATTCGGATTTGAAAATTGTGTCTGTATCTATGACGGTTTCAATGGATGGAAGCGGTTGGGATAAAGGATTCAAGGGAACTCTAAAGACAAACGATGGAACAAATTTAAAATCTAATTTTGAAGTTGATTGTGGAAGTTCTGCTAACTGTTCTGCAAATGTGAACAAATCGGGTGTAACACGTATTTATTTTTCTACATCCAATACATATAGTAAGTCTCGTACAGTAACCATTTCCAATATTGTAGTTACTTATGAATATGCTGGGTCGTTGTCTCTTTCAAGTTCTTCGCATGATTTAGGGAATGTGAATATAGATGCAGATGAAAGTCAAGATTTTACCATTTCGTCATATAACCTTAGTGGTACTCCTACAGTAACACCTTCCGGAGATACAAATGGTTTTAGCACAAAATTGACGGCGAATACTGGTGATTGTCCTAAAACTTGGAATTTGAACGTTAAGTATGCGCCGACATGTAGTAATACCTTTACATATACACAAAAGAAGTGCACATTGACAGTAGCATTAGGCGGAAAGTCGCAGAGTATGATCGTTTCTGCTACCCCGACGTTGGTATCGCAGAGTGTTAATTGGGGATTGGGAAATGCGACATCGTTGGTGGCAGGGACGGAACTGGATATCGCAGGATTTGCGACATCGACTTCGGATACCGAAGGTAAGCCTGCTATTTATTATACATCTTCAAAACCTGATGTGATTAGTGTGGCAGAAGATGGTCACACGTTAGTTGCTAATTCTACAAAGGTGAGTTATTCTGCAACTATCACTGCTCATCAGGATAAGGATTGTAAATACGATGATGCTACGGCGAGTCAGACGTTTACGGTGACAGCAAAAGATCGTCCTACTTTTACGCTTTATGTAGATGGAGTGGCTACTGAGGAAACAAGTGCGAACTTGAAGGTGGGCGATGTAGTAGAAATTCACTATGAGCATGCACCGAACTTACAGGTTAGTGGTGGTAGTGCTTCAACCTTTACGTACACTAAGGATGCTGTTAATAAGATAGTGACGGTGACTGCGCAGGGTAGTTGTACGAGCGGTGAGTTGACTCTTTATGAGAGCGGAAATAAAGTTATTGAGGAGCGAACGGCTAAGTTTACATTCAATATCAGTAAACATGAAACGAATCTGTCCAGTTTGCTGGATGTGGATAATTTCTACGTAGGGAATAGTGTATTTGCTGCAACGGAGTATAGTTTTGCGAATAATGTCGCATATGCCACGAATAATACTGATGTGGCGGTCCGATTCTCTACAGATGACGCGAATGTCATTGCATTGGAGAATAACAAAATAGTAACCAAGAAAGCAGGTCCTGCCACTATACGCATATACCAAGAAGGGAACAATAAATGGACGGGCGATGAGGTGGAATTGGAAATTACTGTAAAGAAACATTCAGCAACATTTGGTTGGAATGTCGGTTCTAACTATACTTGGAATCAATCTATCTCGAATCCGTTTAGTTCGAATAATACAGATACGGAGATTAAGTGTGAGTCGGATAATAAGAATGTGGCGGACTATGTAGATGGCAAGGTGGTTATTTATAATGTGAATGGTACGGCGCATTTTACGCTTTCGCAGGCAGGCAATGATGTCTGGAAGGAGGTAAGTAAAGAATATTCGGTGAAGGTAAGCAAGGTGAATAAACATGTTGCGTTCACACTCGATAACACGTTGTACAATACCCTTAAAGACGATAGTAAGTCTTCCGGTGACCATGCTTGGGATGGTGGCATTCGACTAGGAAATGCAAGCGATGTTTTGGACTGGGATGATAAATATGTAGTTATAGGTCCTTTTGAAGGCGTTCCAGCGGCTGTTTATTGCGATTATTCTTGCTCTGATGCAGCAACGGGTAGAGATTGGAGAATCTATGAGAGTTCTGACGGAAGTAATTGGGGAAATCATATATGCAAATCCACCGACGCGGGTAGTTTCTCGCAGGCATTAAGCCCTGCGACCAAATATCTCAAGTTCTATTGGACAGGAAACTGTGCAGGTTACTTTAGCAATATAAAGGTTACAGAGCGTCGTGAAGTAAAAGCGGTTGAAAAGAATGTGGATTGTGGAACAGCAAACCACGGATCAGATCCGACGATAGGAATTGCTCTCCTGAATTGGTATAATGTGAAACCGTTGACTTGTTCTCTTTCCGGTGACAATCCGGAGGCGTTTGAACTGGTGACTACTTCGATTGCATCTAAATTAGATAACTACGCAGAGAACGTGGCTATCACGGTTCGCGGTCGTCATGATGTGACAGCTGGTACCTATAAAGCCGTTTTGAATGTAACGAATGGTATTGAATCAACTACATTTAATCTGACAACCACAACGACTAAGCAGACTCCGGTTATCACGTGGAAGAATGACTTGTCGCCGCTCTCAGTAGGTGATATTGTGCAGGATGCAGCGAGTGCTGGTAGTGCAACAATTAAATATACGGTAGATGGCACATATTTGACACTGGATGAAAATGGTGCTGTTGTTGCAACGAATGCAACAGATAAAGAAGGCGTGGATCTGATTGCTTATGTGGAAGAAGATCAAACGTGGTACGCACAGTCAGAGACGATTAAGGTGGTTGTTACCAACCTGCTGAAGCAAACGATTACTTGGAATGATAAATTATCATTGAAGTTCACAGCAACGAAGGAAATTGATTTGACGGCTACGGCATCGAGTGATCTGCCTGTAAAATATGAACTGAGTGGTACCGGTTCGTATGCGCACTTGAATGCGGATAGCACGAAATTGGTTATCACCGGTATCGGAAAGACGCTGTATCTGACGGCTAATCAGGAAGGTGACGCAGAGTATTATCCGGCAAGTCAGACGAAACTTATCAATAGCCGTGATCCGAATGCTACTTGTGATCATATACTGTACGAGGATTATTCCGAGACGACGCTTCATACGATAGATTGGAAGAATATCGGATGGAATTTGAGTGACGGAGAACCCGGTCGCATAACGTTTAAAATTAAGAGAATGACTGCCGCTGCCGGTAGTATGGCCATTGAGGAATATTATGATGGTAGTTGGCATAGAAAAGAAACCTATAGCGGATTAAGTACTTCGTATGGTGAAGCTAAAGAAGTTAATCTCAATAGGAAAACCACAAAAATAAGTATTGGTGCGCCTACGGGTGCTACGCTGCGACACTATGTGAAAGATATAGTACTCCACCAAGCGAAGTATATTGAGGGTATTCCGAGTGTACGCGATTTTGGTACGGTGACGATGGGTACAGCGAAGCAGATGACCTTCGATGTGAAGTATTCGAACTTGTCGAAATCGTTGGATTTGGAGATTAAGAATGCGAACAGTCACTTCTCGGTAGATAGAACCTATATCGGAGACGATTGTGGAGAGCATGGCACGGTAACGGTGACGGTGACTTACACGGCTTCTGAATATAGAAATACGCAAGAGATCGATTCGCTGATTATCTCGAATAACGAGAACCGTTTCGCGGTTGCATTGAAGGCAAATGTTCAGAAAGCATCGCAGACGATTACTTGGAACCCGAACTTATCGCTGAATACAACGGATGTAGTGGCGTTTGATGCTGTGACAACAGATGCGGCTGCGGCTACAGGAGTCGTTGTAAAGTATGCTGTAACAGAAGGAAACGAAGTGGCTACAGTATCAGAAGACGGACACTTGACGATTATCAAGAATGGTACGGTGAAGGTAAAAGCATATGCAGAGGGTAATAATCAATATGAGGCTGCGACAGATGTCGTTAAGACCTTTACTATTTCCAAAGTGACTCCGAGTATTACCAAACATCCGACAATTCTTCCAATTACCTTACCGGCTATTTTGAGTAACGTTCAGATAGGTAATGATGCTGCCGTAGAGGATGACAAACATAATGCAGTTACGGGTTCATTTACATGGCAGTCGGCTTCAACGAAAGTGTTGAACGGAGATAATGAATATACAATCGTCTTTACTCCGAACCAGCCGACAGATAAGGATTGGTATACCGATGTTGTATATAAGATTCCAGTAACTGGTAATAGGGATAATCAGACTATAATCTGGACGCGTGCAGATGAGACAACGCAGCCGTGTTCTACGCCAACCACGTTTGATGCTTATTCTAATAAAGGTCTGCCAATTACTTACGAAAGTGATAGAGAAGACATCGCACATGTTGAGAAAGTCGATGAAGAATATCGCTTGGTGGTCACAACCAGTGGTACGGTGCATATTACTGCTAAGCAAGCGGGAAATGGAGATTACAATGCAGCTGAGGATGTAACCAAGACTATTTCGCTGACCCGCGAGCAACCGGTTATTGTTATAGAACCGACAGCAGATGAGATATATACGGATAATCTATTGAATGAAGCCGGTTTGAGTGGAGGCGAAGGTCAAGTGAATGGTGTACATGCGGATGGTATTTTCGCTTGGAAAAACGGAAATATCCAACCAGAATATGGAATACATTCCTATACAGTTACCTTTACACCTTCTCCGGCAGAATGGTATTATCCGGCAGAGTGTCAGGTATCTGTGACAATAAAGAAACATCCGCAATCGATATTATGGAATTATGCGGGAGAAACGATTTATGTTGATGAGGATGATTTGTACTTTAGCGGAGCTACTTCGAGTGTAGAGTTGACTAATATTTATTACACTACTTCGAATACAGATGTAGCAGAAGTGGATGCAGAGCAAGGCAATAAACTGATTATTCACGGAAAGGGTACTATTGAGGTTATCGCGCGTTCGGAAGGGAATTCGAATTATTATGCCGCAGTGCAGCGTCGTACCTTGACGATCTTGCCGTTGGTGACGACGGTAATGGCTAATCCGGCAGCGGAGCATGCGATCACATATGGTCAGGCGCTGAATGCAACGGCTGTTGTTGGCGGAACCGTGAAGGGTTCGAACGATGCGGTATTGGAAGGTACCTGGGCATGGAATAACGGTGCTGAGACGTTGAATGCAGGTAATGATCAAGTTCGCGGTGTGACCTTTACACCGAACGATAGTCATTGGTACGCAACGGCTACAAGTACTGCGACGGTGAATGTGAATAAGGCTACACCGGAGGAAATGGCGAACAACGTAGCCGTTACTTATGGTACAGCTGCATCGAGTGTAACGCTGTCCGGATCGGGTAACGGTACATGGAGTTGGAATGACAGCCGTGCAAATGAGACGTTGGATGCAGATAGTTATTCATTAGATGTTCGGTTTACTCCGAATGATGGAGATAACTACAATGTACAGAATACGACCGTTCAGGTAACGGTTAATCCGGCAACACCGGATTTGGCATGGACAAAGGCTCCGACAGAATGTCTGACCACGGATGCCAATGTAAGCTTTGCTGCGGCTTCGGAAGCCTCGACGGGTGCTATCTCTTATGAGATTGTAAGTGGAACGGGTGTGTCTATTGATGCGACGAGCGGTGTGCTGACGATTACTGAGGCAGGAACGGTGACGATTCAGGCAACGATCGCTGCTACTCAGAACTACGAGAGTCGCTCGATCACGACGAGTCTGACTATTACTCCACCGAATGTGTTCACGAATGCAGATGGAGACAACGATTGGAATAATCCGAATAACTGGAGTACTGGAGAGAAACCGGAAGAGGAGGTACCGGATGTAGTGGTAAGCGGTGAGTTGGTGATCGATGGCGAAGTGACTGTAGGAAATCTGACTATTGAGGATGGCGGTTCGGTCACCTTGACGGTGGACGGCTCGCTGACGGTTAACGGAGAAACGGAGGACCGCGAGAAATACGGTGATATCCATGTCAAGGAAACCGGAAACCTGGTTTTGGGCAATACGGCGGCACTCAAAGTGCATGACTTCATCCTTGATGCATCGCTCGGCGGACTGGATGCCGAGAAACACAACCAGACAGCCATGTCCGGACAGGTGACCAACGCAGAGAAGATAGAGAAACAAGGAAACGCCTATTTCGATCTCTCGTTTGACCCGAGCGGAAAAATCTCCTACGGTTGGTATGACTTCACCGTTCCGTTTGAGGTGAACATCGCCGGAGGTATATACCGCATCAATAGTACCAGCGATAAGGTGATGGTTTGCGGAACAGATTTCTTGATTATGGAGGCTGATGAAGTAAATCGTGCTAATGGAGGTAAAGGATGGCGTCAGTTCAGAACCGGTGTTTTGAAACCAGGCAAGTTATACACAATCACGTTTGATGATGAGGTGAACCAGAATACGTTCCGCTTCATGTGGAATGGCAATGGTTCGTTGTCCAACGGAGAGACGTATAACGCCCAGTTTGCAGCCGGAAGCGAAGAGAGCTTGCGCGGTTGGAATGGTATGGGTAATGGTATGTTGCGTCACGGCTACCCGGAGGGTGATTATAAAATGCAGGTATATAACCACAGCACCAATACCTATGATTTAGTATCCGGTCAAAAGACCTTTGCGGTAGGTTCGGCATTCTTCGTACAGGTTGATGCGGCCGGAGAAATAGATTGGGAAAAGGCTGCGGCTACCGCTGATCGTCCGCTCTATGCTCCATCTCGTGAGGGCTACGAAGTAGAAGAGGTCTGTCTGACTCTGCGTCAGGAGGATGCCAATGCGGCAGCCGATGTGCTCTATTTCTCCGCAAGCGAGGAGGCTACCGAGGCATATGTCATCGGGCATGACCTGCTGAAGATGGGTACTCCGACTGACTCCAAAGTGGCTCGTCTATGGGCTACCAAGGGTGGCAAGAAGTTATGCGACGTAGAAGCCGGGTTGGCGAACAATAATGCCGAAGCACCGTTGTCTATCTACGCTCCGCAGACAGGTACGTATATTCTGTCTGCTGACGAGGCACCGGCAAACACATCGCTCTATCTGACTTATAACGGTCGTGCCATTTGGAATCTCTCCTATAGCCCCTATAACTTGGCTCTTCCTTGGAAGAAAACAGGAAGCCCCGCCGTGAGTATCTCACAGCGGGGCTTTCGTTTCTTCTATTTTCTATTTCACTTCAGCTCAGGCAATGACGCAGCTACTCACAATTTTTAAATTCTGAGTTCTGCCACCACCAAAAGTT
>CADBZO010000036.1:0-10262 GCA_902799185.1 uncultured Bacteroidales bacterium
TGTCGCTAGCGTTCATCCTGAGCCAGGATCAAACTCTTCGTTGTAAAAGAAATTATAACTTAGCTCAGAATAATCGAATTTATCAAGTGTAGAATTTTTTCGGGAACCTATTTCAGTTCTTGTACTACACTAATTGTTTCAATCTTTCAAAGAAGTTTTCTTTCGTTTGGCGCAAAAAAATTAGGTCCTCATTCGAGAATCTGAATTTTAATGTCCGGGCCTCCGGTAGAAAATCGAAACTCACTTGTTTCTCAAAAGCGAGTGCAAAGGTACAGCTTTTTTTTGATATGACCAAATATTTTTGCAAAAAAATGCACTAAAAAATGCACTTTCTTTGTAACTCACTGATTTTCAGTTGCAATTATTTTTAGCTATTTTTATGCATTCGGGACGTTGTTTTACGAATTATCGATTCAATAAAGAACAGCAGTCACCACACGCGTATTATTTATAATATACAAGGAACGCGTGTGTGCGCGTACGCAAGGGGAAACCTGGAGACGAAGAATGGGGACGGAGCCCCCAAAAGAACAAGCGGAAATAAAAAAAGGAGCAAGCGAGAGTGCTTGCTCCTTGGAGAAAAAGGGATATTCCGGGTTAGACCGTAGCCACTATATCCCAGACGAAGGCACGGACGCCGACCTCTTCGTTACGAAGGTCGAGCTTCTTGACGGACTCCAAGAGTGCGGGCACCTGTTCGTCCTCAACGACGGTGATGACACAGGAGTTCATCTCCGGCCATGCGTGGGTACCACGGCGGGGTTCACCGCCATTCGTACCACGACCTTGTACTTGCTCAAAGAACGTAAAGCCTTTGATATTCAGGACATCCAACATGTATTCCACACGGCCGGTATTGGCCTGATTGAAAATAATCATAACGCTTTTCATTTCTCTTCTCCTTTCTTTACTTTGAGGTCCATGAAGATAAATTTCTTGCGGAGGGCTTCCTGTTTGTCGCGGTCGCCGTGGCGGGACATGACACCGTAGAGCACAGGCACTACGTAGAGCGTCAGGAAGGTCGAGACAGTCAGACCGCCGATGACGACGATACCTAACGGCTGCCACATCTCGGCACCTTCACCGGAAGATACCGCCATAGGGATCATACCGAGGATGGTAGTGAACGCGGTCATGAGGACAGGACGGAGACGGCTGCGTCCGGACATCTGGATAGCCTGGTTCAACTCGTACCCACGCTCACGCATAAGGTTGATATAATCCACGAGCACGATTCCGTTCTTCACCACAATACCTACGAGGAGCACCAGACCGAGAGCACCGATCATATCCAGCGAACGGCCTGTGAGCCAGAGGGCTACGATGACACCCGAGAGGGCAAACGGAATAGAGAACATGATGATTGCCGGCATCCGGAGTGACTCGAACTGCGACGCCATGACGATATATACCAACAGGATGATCATCAGACCGAGCAGAATCATGTCAGAGAACGTATCCTGCTGCGTCTCGTAGTTACCGCCGATGTGGGTGGAGTAACCGACCGGGATGTCGAGTTGCGGGATGACCTCCGTCTCAATCGCTTTCGCCAGTTCGCCAAGGGTGGTGTTGTACGGTGTAGCCTTGATGGTGACGATACGCTGACGCGCCTTACGCTCGATGGTAGGTGGTGCCCAGTATTCGCCGACAGTCGCTACTTCGGACAGTTTGACGGTCTTGCCCGTCGCCGTCGGGATAGAGAGGTTGAGGATGTCGGAGATAGAGTTGCGGTCCTCCTCCATGAGGCGTACCACGATGTCGTACTCCGAACCGTCATCCTTGAGATAGCCGCACGCCATACCTGCCACACGGTTGCGGAGGTAGGTAGAGATGGTAGCGGAGCTCAAACCGAGACGCGACGCTTTCTCTTTATCGACAGTAATTTTGATATCCGGACGGTCGTCCTCGCGGGAGATATTCACGTCGCGGGCACCGGGCAGTTGCGAGATGAGCTGGCGGCATTGCTCCGCCATCTGGGAGGTCTTGTCGAAGTCATAACCGTAAATCTCCAAATCGACGGTGTTACCGCCACCGGGTCCCATAGCCGAGACGCCACACTGGTACTCGTTGATTTCCGGATATTTCGCCATCTCCTGACGCAGTATCTCGGCAATAGTCCAGATGTCGCGGTCACGCTCCCATTTCTTGGGCAGACGGACAGTCATCTGGATCTTGTTGTTCATCGTCGAAGAGAAGAGAGCCGCGATAGAGGCATCATCGTTCGAACCGGCGGAGGTGTTGATTAACTGAATCTCCGGCACAAGTTCCACGAAACGCGCCTCCAGTTTGCGGGCGGTCTTGAGGGTCTCCTCGATACGTGTACCACGCTGCAGTTTGACGGTCACAGTCAGACGTCCGTTATCCTGCTCCTGCATGAAGTCCGTACCTATCTTACCCAAGAAAACAGGCGTTAATGAGGCTACGAAGAATGCGATGAGGATGAAGAAGGTGAGCACTTTGTTGTGCAGACACCAGCCCAGTGACTTGGCGTAATACTCGTCAATAATATCCAATCCCCGTACCACGGTGCGCTCGTACCAGCCTTTCTTGCCCGCCTCGTCATCGACCAGATTGCCGTTTTCATCGACATGCACTTTCTTGGCTTTCAGCAGTTTGGAGCAGAGCATAGGGGTCAACGAGATAGCCACCAAGGTGGAGGTACAGCAAACTACCGTCACGATCCATCCGAGTTCATGGAACAAGATACCCGCCATGCCCGTCAGCATGGTCAGCGGCACGAATACCACTACAAGCACCAGAGTCGTCGCGATAACGGACACCCATACCTCGTTGGTGGCGTAGATAGACGCCTCGTGCGGGTCCTCGCCACGCTCCACGTGACGGGTGATGTTCTCCAAGACCACAATCGCATCGTCCACCACCATACCGATAGCGATGGTGAGCGAACAGAGGGAGATGATATTGAGCGACGAATCCGCCAAGCCGAGGTAGATGAACGCCACAATTAGGGCAATAGGAATCGTGATACCGATAATAATCGTCGCACGCCATTTGCCGAGGAAGAAGAGCACCACGAGCACCACGAAGAGCAGGGCGTAAAGCACAGACTCTTCAAGGGAGTTGATGGAGTTCTGGATGTTCTCCGAGGAGTCGTATATCTTCTCAATCTTGACGTCCGTCGGGAGTTGTTTCTGTATCTTCGCCAGTTCGGCACGCACGTCCTTACAAACCTGCACGGTGTTGGCACCGGTCTGCTTGGCGATGACGAGACGCACCGCCTCACGGCCGTTGGTCTTCTCGTCCAGGGCGAGGTCCTTGATCGTATCCTTGACCGTAGCGATGTCGCGGATGAAGACCTGCTGACCCTGCGACGTCATGGCTACCATGAGATTCTCTATCTCCGAGGACTCGATGTACTCCGAACGCACCTGCATCTGGTACTGCTCCTGCGGCATCTTGATCGTACCCGAAGAGAGGTTGAGGTTGTTCGCCGAAACGACCTGTCCCACCTGCTCCAGCGTGATGCCGTAGGCGTCCAGTTTCTGCTGGTCGATATTGACATACACATAGCGGTCCGGCGCACCCGAGAGGGAGATATTACCGATACCGTCGATGTGGTTCAGCTGCGGCACCACTTCGTCGTTCAGAATCTTGTCCAGACCTGCGTAGGTCTCATCGGCCGTGATGGAGTACTGGCAGATAGGCATGGAGGATGTGGAGAGTTTGAAGATAACCGGCTTGGCGCAGTTGTCCGGCAGGTTGTTCGCCGCCATATCGACGAACGAACGCACGTCGTTCACTGCCTCGTCCATGTTTGCCCCCCACTCCAGCTCCAGCGTCACCACGGAGATATTATCCTTGGACTGAGAAGTGATGTGTTTGAGGTGATCGACGGAGGTCAGGGCGTTCTCCATGATCTTCGTCACGTTGGTCTCCATCTCGGAAGCCGATGCACCCGGATAGGTGGTCATGACCGTGATATACGGCGGGTCCATCTCCGGGAACTGGTCAATCGGCAGTTTCAGGAAACTGTATACACCGATGACGATAATCGCCACGAAGATAAGGGCGGTGGTCACCGGTTTTTCGATTGCTGATTTATAAATGCTCATAAATTCTCTAGTTTATCTAGTTGAACTATTTGATCTAGTATAACTAGTTATTCCACTACATTCACTTTCACGCCGTCCACGAGTTTGTGCTGGCCGGTGGTGACGAACTCAACGCCGGCTTTGATCTCCGGAGCGATGATTTCTATATCCTGGTCGAAACGCTGACCGAGTTCCACCGCCACACGTTTGGCGCGGCCGTTCTCCACGATGAAGACATAACGGTCGTTGGCGCCGACAAGTTTCTCTACGCTCTGGTAAGGCACTACAATCGCGTTCGCCTTGCCCAGACCGATAGTCGTCGTCACGTACATACCCGGGCGAAGGAGGTTCTTCGTGTTCGGTATGACAATCTTGCACTGGAACGTGTGGCTCGACGGATCAATAGTCGGATACACGATCTCTACCGTAGCGGGGAAAGTCTGTCCGGGGTAAATCTCCGAAGCCAGCGTCAGTTTCATTCCCTCTTTGAACAGCGGGAAATAAGTCTCGGGGATAGCCACCAGCGCTTTGAGTTTGTCTATTTGGGTGAGAATCAGTATCGGCTGGCCGCCGTAGAGCTCGCCGTCCTCGTAGTTCTTGGCAGAGATAACACCGGCAAACGGAGCCTTGACATACGTGTTCTGCTCCAGAAACTCCAGTTGCTCTTTGGTAGAGTTGTACTGGGTGGTGATTTGGTCGTACTGCTGCTGCGTAGCCGAACCGGAACGGAGGAGCTGGGTAATACGGTTCTTCTCCACCTCGAGGTTCGCCATCGAGATCTTGGTGGTCTTGTACTGGGTCTGGTCCATGCGAACAAGGTCGGTACCTTTGCTCACTTTGTCCCCCACCTCACAGTAGATATGCTCAATCTTTCCGGTGAGAGAGGGTGCCACGTTCTGCGTGAGGTAGCCCTGGAGGTTGGTGGAAACAGAAATCTCGCGCTCTATCTCACGCGGCTGAAGGACGGTGGTGCGTACCTGCTCCACGCGCTCTTCTTCCTGCGTAGCGGTTGTCTCTTTACTGCTACAGCCCATAAGCGCCAGGGCTGCAAGTGCAAAAATAATGTTCTTTTTCATATATAACTAATATTATTTATTCAAAAACTCTTCCAGTTCAGCCTGCGCATTGATCAGCTCCAGCATTGCCTGCACGTAGGTCGATTGCGCGTTAATGAGGTCATTGGAGGCGTTGGTCAGCTCCAGGTTCGATGCAGCACCCCATTTGAATTTCTCCGTAGCGGAGTTAAAGACGCGCTGCGTGACCTCTATGTTCTCTTTCTCGTTCATATAGGTCTCATACGCATTGGTGAGGTTGAAGCATAACTGGCGGTACTGGATAGCGAGGTTGTCGGTAGTCTCGGAGAGGGTGTTTTTCGCCTCTTCGAGGGCTATCTTCTTCTCCACTACGCCTGCTGCTCGCTTGCCGGACGACCATAATGGCATTTTGACGGACACCTGTATGACGTTCGGAGGCGTCATACGCATACCGCCTTCGCCGTAGTACTGCTGGTTGGTGTAGTTATAAGCCAGCGCGATTGTCGGACCGTACGCCCAGCCCGCCATATGCACATTGCGTTTCGCCAGCTCCACCTGTTTGGCAAGGAGCTGGTAATTGAGATTGTTCTCAATGGAGAAGTTCTGGCTCAGGAGGTTCAGCACGCGCTCGGGCGAGAGAACCTCGTCGATAGGCTCCGTGAGCACCAGTTCGGTCTCCACAGGCACGTCCAGCAGCACCTTGAGGCTGTTGGTAGCCAGTTCCACGTTACGGCGCTGGGTGTTGATGGAGTTCTTGAGGGTGTTGACACGCACGCGTATCTGGTCCGCCGTGGTCTGCTCGGCTGCACCGGCATTGACGGTATTCTGGGTAATCTGCTCCAGGTTCTGAATATTCAGCAGGCTGGAGTCCAGAAGGTTCGAGATACTCTGCAAGGCAAGCACGGATACATACGCGCTCATGATACTGCTGCGAAGTTCCGACTCGGATTTCTCAAGCGCAATCTTCTTCATGTCTATCGCTACGTTGTTCAGCAGCGCACCTACGATACCCTGTCCGTTCAGCCCTACCGCGGCGGTGACACCGATGGCTCCCTGGTTAGGCATGTTGATATTAAACGACCCCATGGCGGTACTCATGGTAGCACTATAGCCCAGATAGTTGCTATAGGCGTAGGATCCGTCCACTTGCGGCAGCATCGAAGCGATGGTCTGCCACCGTTGGGCGTAGGCCTCCTGCACTGCCAGCGAGGCGTTTTTAAGGGTGCGGTTCTGCTTCACCGCGTAGTCCTGCGCTTCCTTGAGCGACAGACTCAGAGCCTTCGGAGCCGCCTCTGCGGCGTTCTGGGAAGCACCGCGGGTAGCCGCCATCACATGATCCTCCGCCATCATAGCGGTTGTCATGACAAGCACTGATAGTAGTAGAATAACTGTTTTCTTCATATTATTTTGTTGTTTTAATGTACAGGTGTTCTATGGGGCTATGCCTTTCCGTGGTAGAGTGCAAGCCCTTCTTCACTCAATATTCCGCGAACGAAGATATCCATTGCGGTGTGTTCCAACTGGTGCATATTGTGTCCGTGACTTTCTATCACCTCAAAATCATTGATTGCGTCGTTGTGTAGTTTCTCCAGGAGCACCGCCGCCAACTCTATATTAAGGTCCGCACGCACGAGACCTTCCTGCTGACCTTGCTCCAAGTAAGCCTTGATATAATTCTTCTGGGTCACAAAGCACTCCTGTTGGAAATCCGCAAACTGGCGCGGATAATATTTCTTGAGGTCATAGACCAGTTGCGGCACACGCCGCACATCGCTTTTCTCTGCCTCTTGACGCTTGACGAATCTGGCAACCAGTTTGCGGAAGTCTTTCATCTGCAGCAGTTCTTCCATCTTGGAAGAGATGTAAGCAACGTTGCTGTGCAATAATTGTGCCACGAGCTCGTCCTTGGAAGGGAAATAGACATAAAAGGTCTTCTTGGACATCCCCAACTCCCGACAGATATCATCTATCGAGACACTACGGATGCCGAGACGAAAGAACATCTCGCCGGCCGTCTTGATAATATGTAATTTTTGATTTTCTGACATAACACATTCCAAAAAGCGCACAAAGGTAGTACATTTTTTTGAAATGCGCAAGAAACTCGGAAACTTTTCACGCAACAAAAGTTTCTTTGTAAAGTACAGTTTGCAATTCTCCCCCTTTCGCCTTTTTCACCTTTCACCTTTCACTTTTCACCTTTCACTTTTCGCCTTTCAACTTTCACTTTTCACCTTTCAACTTTCACGATAAATTGCCCGGCATAGTACGCCGGTTGCTATTTTTTTGCTCAAAAGCGCGTGATAAGCGCGTGATAAGCGCGTTATTAGCGCGTCATTACAGTAGGATAACAGTACCATTACAGCAGTACCATTACCTAACAAAAAGGGGCGCAGTTGCCTGCGTCCCTTCATTATTTATTATTCAAGCACGGTTCTAATCTACGAACCGGAGTCCGTGGATTAGCGAACTTGTGCGCCCTGGAGGTTGAAGATCTTACCGTCGCGGACGATATAGATCACGCCGTCCATGAGGACTTTCTGAGCCTTCGGAGTAGCTACATTGATCAGCTCGATGCCTTCGCCGGCAGGATTGATAGTAGCCTGACCGTTGTAGATCTGGATGTACTGGCCGTCATTCTCGATGAAGCCGACTACGCCTACATAGTCGTGTGCTCCTGCGCCCGGAGCAGCGATGGAAGCATTACCGATATAGAAGCTACCGGTAGTAGCTGTTGCATCTTCGGCCATAATGAAGGACTGTACGCCTTCATCATACTCCTCCAAAATGCTTGCTACGTAGCCGACTACCTCATAAAGTTCAGCGGTCTTGGCACCGGCTGCGAGTGCGCCACCGATTTCAAGAGCCTGAGCTACCGTGATGCGCTGTACCTTCGGAGCCTCAGCAAACTCAATGCTTGCACCCGAAGCCATCTGCAGACCGTGCGAGTTGTTATCCAGTTGGCCGGTAACAATGACATAAGCACCATGTACGGCTTTCTCTACATCGGCTGCATCTATCTTAGCGTGATAGCAAGAGAAATCACTCTGCGTAGCGGTAGGATCATCGGACAGGAACAGAGAGATGTTCTTGTACTGTGTGGAGTATGCTTCTTTCACATCTGCGATATATGCTTTAACGGCATAATACTCTTCAGAAACAGCACCTGCTGCGAGTGCTTTGGTCTTCTCGATTGCCTGAGCTACATTGATGGTATCAATCTTCAGTTCGCCTTGCTCCAGCACCTCAACCGGCACGTTCGTACCATCGTTCTCTATCGTACCTTGATAGTTCTTGATCTTACATACAATCATTACGTAAGCATCCAGACCTACCTCGGCTTTCGTATTCGGCACACCGCGATAAACCTCAAAAGCTACCTCTTTATCGTTAGTACGAGAGCCCTTGGTGTCCGTAATCCAGAAGGTCTCATTGCCGTAAGAAGAGTAGCGCTCTACGATAGAAGATACATAACCCTTGATAGCATAGCGTTTCTCGGACGGATAGGATTTTTCCTTATTCGACTCGGTCAACTCCTTACCAATCGCCAGCGCCTGAGCTACGGTGATGGTATCAATAACCTCCTCAACACCCTGTTCAACAACCTGAACAGTGACATTACCGGAAGTCTCAATCGTGGTACCCTTGTATTTCTGGATCTTTGCCGTTACAAATACATAAGCGTCCAGACCGATCTCTTTCTCGGTGTCCGGCTTGCCGCGATATACCTCGAAAGCACCTGCCTCATTGCTGGCTGCACGGCCGCCCTTCTCATCTACCATCCAGAAAGTCTCATTCTTATGCTCAGCATCATACGGAGTCTCGATATTGGATACGTAACCCTTGATGACGTACTGGTTAGGTGTAACGGCGGCGGAGTCCAAAGCACGACCGATCTCCAGTGCCTTTGCTACCGTGATAGTATCCAGTTGAACCGGAGTGGGATCTACCGGAGTAACGGTACCGTCAGCTGCGACCTTAGCCATCGTACCATTGACAACCTCCAGGATAATATTATCTGCAGCCTTGAAGAACTTCGCCAGTTTACCTTCCATATGAACATAATCGCCCTTAGCGACTTCTTCGGTTATCGTCAGGTTATAACCCTGCACTTCTCCGGCTTTAGCGCTCTTGTCATCTGCAATCCAAGCACTCTGTTTGCCGTTGTTAGCAGCATAAACAGAGATTACATATCCGCGTACCTTCACATCTGCTACCTCGACAGTCTTGTTTTCGGCAGTCGGGTCAGCTGCGGTAGCAGCCAATGTTTTTACGCCGGCACAGTCATGCACGCCTTCCGGCAGCTCCGGAGTAACCGTAGGGGTGGGATCCGTTTCTTGCGGTTTTTCGAACTCACCAAAGAAGATAGAAATCTTGTTCATTCGGGCTTGGTCTGCCATCGTCAAAGACCAAGTTTTAGCATTTACGACAATCTCAGAAGCCATACCGCCACCGTTGTATGTTTTACCACTTACAGTAGCAAAATCAAAGACAATCTTACCAATCTGCTCGGTTGTAGAGGTAATCGTTACAACGCTACCCTTGTAGCAACGAACACCATATTGGTCTCCAAAAGCTTTGTCACAAGTGAAAGTCACACCATCTTTGGTCGCTGTTACTTGGCCACCGGTACCGGAAGTTCCTTGGCCATTGAATTCTGTGCTAGTGAAGACTACATCTGCTATTGTTCCCGGAGTAACGACACCATCATTAACGACGACTGTCTTAATCTCCCAAGTAGCAGCACTGGTGGCAGTGGAAGTATAGACAAATGCAATCTGCACATTTGCTTTGCCTGCAAAGTCTTTTAACTCAGCTTCTGAATCAACAAAATTCCAGTTGTTTCCAGCGGGCTTCGGATCTACAGCCAGGACGGTCCAATCGCCATCACCTGCTTTCGCCTTAACGGAAACAGAAGAAACATCACCCTTGTTCAGAGCCTGCGAGAAAAGGAGCTTTGCATCTGCAACATTGGTCATGTCCATAGCCGGCGAGATAAGCCAGCTCTCAGTTGCATGAGCAGCCTTGTTTACATAAGCCGTAGCCTTCATACCATACTGAGCGTCCTGTTTCCAGACATAGCCCAGAGTGTCTTTGTTGACATCATTGATTGTCCAAGCGCCTTGCCCCTTGGTAAAATCAATGTTCAGCAAATCAGCAGCCATCATACCGCCGG
>CADBZO010000036.1:10312-36149 GCA_902799185.1 uncultured Bacteroidales bacterium
TAATCAAAGTAAAAAACTTTTTCATGATTTAATGAATTAAATGTTAAATGAATAATTAGGTTATTTGTGCAAAAAATTATGCTCTAAAACATATACTTTTCCGATTATCCCATTTTCGGCGCAAAGGTACGAAATAATTTTGACATGTGCAAATAAAAAAACGTTTTTTCTCTTTTTTGCAGAAAACTTTGTATATCTAATTTTTTTTTTGTAATTTTGCACCAAAATTGAGTTTTATGGCAAAACTACTGATTATAGACGACGAACGCGGTATCCGCAACACGTTGAAAGAGATTTTAGCAGATGAGGGCCACGAGGTGGATGTAGCGGAGAACGGCAAGCAGGGTCTGGAGATGGCGCAAACCAAAGCGTACGACCTGATTTTCACCGACATCAAGATGCCGGAGATGGACGGAATGGAGGTGCTGGAGAAAATAGTCGAAAGTCGAAAGTCAAAAGTCGAAAGCGAAGAGTCCATAGACTGTCCGGTAGTGATGATCAGCGGACACGGGGATGTGGAAACGGCTGTTCAGGCGCTCAAAATGGGGGCGTATGACTTCTTGCTCAAACCCTTGGACCTCAACCGTATTCTCATCACCACCAAGAACGCGCTGGAGTCCAAGACCCTCAAACAAGAGACCAGACAGCTCCGCAAACGCGTAGCCTCCAAAGGACCGCAGATGATCGGCGAGAGCGCGGCTATCACACACGTGCGCGAAATAATTAATAAGGTGGCTCCTACCGAGGCACGCGTACTCATCACCGGGCCGAACGGCACCGGCAAAGAAGTGGTAGCGCACCTGATACATAATCAATCCGCCCGAGCCGCCGGACCGATGGTAGAGGTCAACTGCGCCGCTATTCCGTCGGAACTGATTGAGAGCGAGCTCTTCGGACATATGAAAGGCTCGTTCACCGGAGCGGTCAAAGACCGTGCGGGCAAGTTCGAGCAAGCCGACGGAGGAACGCTCTTCCTGGATGAGATAGGCGACATGAGTCTTGCCGCGCAGACCAAGGTGCTCCGGGCACTGCAAGAGAGCGAGATCACGCGCGTCGGTTCCGACAAAGCCATCAAAGTGAACGTACGGGTGCTGGCGGCAACGAATAAAGACCTTGCCAAAGAGATCGAGGCAGGTAATTTCCGCGAAGACCTTTTCCACCGCCTCAATGTCATTCCTATTCATGTACCGTCGCTCAACGACCGCATCGAAGATATTCCGTTATTAGTGGACTTTTTCGCGGCACAGATTTGCAGCGAGCAGGGTATTGCCGTCAAGGCCTTTGAGCCGGAGGCGATAAAAGCCCTGCAACAGAAACAATGGACGGGTAACATCCGGCAGCTCCGCAACGTAGTGGAGCGGTTGATTATTCTCGCCGGAGCGAAGATTACCAAAGAAGATGTAGAGATGTATGCGTAAAAACCCCACCCCGATTTGTTCTACGACCGTCCACTGGACGCTCGATCGGGCGAAGCCCTTCACCCCCACAAGGGAGGGATAGAGGGATGAGAAGTATGATTTTGCAGTCATTAAACATATTAAATTATCGCAATATCCGCGAGGCAAGTTTGGAGTTTAGTCCCAAGCTCAATTGCTTCGTGGGACTCAACGGACAAGGCAAAACCAACGTCCTTGACGCAATCTACCTGCTCTCCTTCGCAAAGTCGGCTTTTACGGCACAAGACAGTCTGAATATCACGCATGGCGAAGAGATGGCGATGGTGCAAGGAAATTACACCTCACCCCAACCCTCTCCCAAGGAGAGGGAGCCTCTCCCCTTGGGGGAGACGGGAGAGAGGTGTTTTACTATCTCCTGCGGTCTCCGAAAGGGCGTGAAGAAGCAGTTCAGGAAAGATAAGAAAGACTATCCGAGGCTGATTGACCATATAGGACTCATTCCGCTGGTTATGATTAGCCCGAGTGACCAGCAGTTGATTGACGAAGGTTCAGACGAGCGCAGGCGGTTCATGGACGTCGTCATCAGCCAGTTAGACCGCAAATATCTGGACTGTCTCACTACCTATAACGCACTGCTCAAACAACGCAATGCGTTACTCAAACAATTACAAACCCCAACCCAACCCTATCCTCAAGGGGGGAAGGTTTCCGAGGATTTGTTAGAGGTTCTTGAGTGGCAGATGGTAGAGCCTGCGGAGTATATCTTCAGAGCACGCACTCAGTTCTTCGAGGACTTCCAACCACATTTTGAGAAGGCTTACCGGCAGATAGCCGGGCTGGACAATCCGGAAAATCCAGACCGCTACGCTATTCCGGAAAATGCTGATAATCCCGGAAGTCCGGAGATACCGGTATTGCGCTACGTGAGTCAGTTGCAAGACAGAGATTTAAGGGAGGCTTATGTGCGTACTCGGCAGCGGGATCTGATACTCGGTTGGACCTCTCAGGGCATTCACAAAGACGACTTGGAGATGAGACTCGGCGAGTACCCGCTCAAACAAGTCGGCAGTCAGGGACAGCAACGCACGTTCGTCCTTGCCATGAAACTGGCACAGGCTTTGTACTTGTCAAGAGTCGAAAGTCAAAAGTCGAAAGTCGAAAGCAACAAGCCAATTCTGCTGTTGGATGATATATTTGACCGGCTGGACAGCGAGCGCGTGGAGCGGATCGTAGAGATGGTACAGGGCGAGGAGTTCGGCCAGATATTCATCACCGACACCGACCGTGAACACCTGACGGAGATTGTCAAGCCTAGCGCAAGCGCGAAGATTTTCCACGTAGAAAATGGTGTGATTCAATAAATAACCCCACCCCAACCCTCCCCACAAGGGAGGGAGAAAAGATGACTATAAAAAGAAGAATCATATTATCCTTTGCTTTCCTTTCCCTCTCCCTTGTCGGGAGAGCCGGAGAGGGGTTTGTCAATGCGGAGATCTCCTTCCGTGGCGCTTGGATAGCGACGGTCGCGAATATCGACTGGCCGTCGGCAGAGGCGGTGGGCAATACCGAATTGCAGCAGCAAGAGATGATTTGGATACTCGATTCGCTCCACGCCATCGGTATCAATGCTATTATTTTCCAAGTGCGTCCTACCGCCGACGCCCTCTATCGCAGCGAGTACGAACCTGTCAGTCACTGGCTGACAGGCAAACAAGGGGAATGGAAGCAACCCCACCCGACCTCCCCACAAGGGGAGGAGACAGATTCCCAAATTCCGTGGGATCCTTTGCAATGGACGATTGAGCAAGCGCATCAACGGAACATGGAGGTACATGTATGGCTTAATCCGTACCGGGTCAATCTGGCGAAGACGGACACGTCCATGTTATGCGCCGACCATATATGGAGGCGACACCGGGAGTGGTTCTGGGAGTATAACAAACAGTGGTATTTCGACCCGGGTCTGGACGTGACACGCGACTGGATATGCACGATTGTACAGGATATCGTACAGCGCTACGACATCCGGGCTATTCACATGGATGATTATTTCTACCCTTACCCTGCCGGCAAACAGCCGTTGCCGGACAGTAGCACTTTCGCCAAGTACCCGCGGGGTTTCACCGACATCCACGAGTGGCGGAGGAACAACGTGAACATGGCCATCCAAGACATCAGCCGTACCATCCGTGAGTGCAAGGACTCGGTGGAGTTCGGTATCTCGCCTTTCGGCGTATGGAGGAATATGAGCGTGGATTCCACCGGTTCCGCCACACAGGCCGGCATCACCAATTACGACGATTTATACGCCGATACAAGGCTCTGGATCAAAGAAGGCTGGATTGACTATATCCTGCCGCAGCTCTATTGGGAGATAGGCAAGAAAGTGGCTGATTACGAAGTCCTTGCGCACTGGTGGGCGAACGAGGTGCGCGGCACCAAATGCAAGCTGTATATCGGCATGGCTCCGTATAGATTAGTCGAAAGTCAAAAGTCGAAAGTCGAAAGCGGTAAGGCTAATCCCTGGGCTACCGGCAACGAGATCTCACGCCAGATGCGTCTCAACCGCACCATCCCGGAGATTACCGGCGAGTGTTTCTACTCCACAAGGCCGTTGCTGCGCAATCCGAGAGGTGTTTGCGACAGTATCAAAGCGGTTTATCACCTTCCCCCGACCATTTCCCAGGAAGAGGGAGAGAAATCCGTCGAGGAATTTAGTATGCCATGGGAATAGGTCGATAAAAAGTCGGCAAAAGCTCTTATAATGACAGACTTATCGCGTACTTATCCCACACTTATCGCGCACTAATCACGCACTAATTTTCGTAAAATATCCGTAAAAAAATCAATATGTGCCAGAATTGAGCACTTGTTTCAGAAAAGCGGTACAAAGATACTGCTTTTTTTTCGAATATGCAAATTTTGGCATTCAAAAACTACATTTTTTTGAAAAAAACGCGCGCGCACTTGCATATATCAAAAAAAAAGTGTAACTTTGCAATAAATTTGCAAAGGTTAGAAAAAAATGCCGTTCGCTGATTACAAATATCACAGAGGTTCTACACTTCGTCCATCGTTGTTGTGGGAATATGACTTGTCTGCTTTTGACTGGCAGACCATGCGCAATGTGGTGGTACAGCGTGTGCTGGAGCGTGGTCGCAGAGAAGATTACTATGCCATGCTTAATATGTATGGTTTGAACGGCGTTCGGGAAGCGTTACGCAATGTGCCGTATATGAATGACAAAGACATGAACTTTGCCTGCCATACTTTCAATCTGAAAAAAGAAGACCTCAAATGTTACAAACTCAAACAATCGCGCCAGCAACACTTCAACTCTTGACGCGCTTCATGCAGGATTCGGAATTGCGTTCGTTCCGCCTTGTCGGCGGCACGGCATTGGCTTTGCAGTTGGGGCATCGTATCAGCGTGGATTTGGATTTATTTACAGATACCGCCTTTGATGAGCAGCAGTTGCGCGAGTATCTGGAGCGGAATTATGGTATGCAGACGGATTATATGTCGCGCAGTACGGTGAAAGGAGAGATCGACGGCGTTCAGATAGACTGTATCGCCCATGAATATCCGTGGTTGCAAGAGCCGACAGAAGAAGATGGGATTCGCCTTGCATGCCTGCCGGATATATGCGCTATGAAACTGAATGCAATTTCAGGCAATGGTACGCGGATTAAAGATTTTATTGATGTAGCGTGGCTTTCGGCGCACTACACATTGAATGAGATGCTTGATTTCTATGAGCACAGGTACAACGCGAATGTGCTGATGCCGCTCAAAGCGATTATATTCTTTGACGAGATCAATTTTGACGAGCCTGTACATTTGACGAACGGCAAGAAAGTAAATTGGAAAATGTATGAGAAGCGTCTCCTTGAGATGGAGAAACACCCTGACAAACTTTTTCCGGCATTAGCGAAATGATGCTAACCCAATTGCCGGCAGTAGGCGGCGATGACGAAGCCCAAAAGGAGACAGATTTCTTGCCTTGGGAGTAAGAAAATGCACATTGAGCTTACATTGTGCATTTTTTTCTTGCATATATCAAAAAAAAGTAGTAATTTTGCAGCGCAAAATGTGGGAGTAAACACTCACACGGCGCAAGGTTAGAAATACAATAGTAACAAATAATAAATATTAAACACATGATTTATTCGAAAGAAGTACAAGAAATGTGCGTGGTAGCGAAGGGTCCGAAGCACGGACCGGCACCTATTCCCGAGGAGGGCAAATGGGTGAAGGCTACCGAGATCAAGGACATCTCCGGCATGACGCACGGTATCGGCTGGTGCGCACCGCAACAGGGTTGCTGCAAGCTGAGTCTGAATGTAAAAGACGGTATCATCGAGGAGGCACTCGTTGAGACCATCGGTTGCTCGGGTATGACCCATTCTGCTGCCATGGCGGCTGAGATTCTGCCGGGCAAGACCATCCTTGAGGCGCTCAACACTGACCTCGTTTGTGACGCTATCAACACCGCTATGCGCGAGTTGTTCCTGCAGATCGTTTACGGTCGTACGCAGAGTGCATTCTCGGAGGGCGGTCTGGCCATCGGAGCAGGTCTGGAAGACCTCGGTAAGGGACTCGTTAGCCAATGCGGTACGCTCTATTCCACCAAGGCTAAGGGCGTTCGTTACCTGCAGCTGACCGAGGGTTATATCACCAAGGAGTTCCTCGACGAGGACAACGAGGTTTGCGGTTACGAGTACGTACACATGGGTAAGTTCATGGACGCAGTCAAGAAGGGTGTTCCCGCTGACGAGGCGCTCAAGAGCGTTACCGGTACCTACGGCCGCACAACCAAAGAGCAAGGTGCAGTTAAATCGATTGATCCACGCAAAAACTAAGGAGGAGAGACTATGATTCGTGAAGTAAAATTTGAGTCGCAAGACCGCCGCGAGAAACAGATTCTCGCCGCTCTGAACGCTAACGGTATCGCTTCCATCGAGGAGGCCAACCAGATTTGCGAGCAATACGGCCTCGATCCTTATCAGACCTGCGAGGAGACCCAGCGTATTTGTTTTGAGAACGCCAAGTGGGCTTACGTGGTAGGTACCGCTATCGCGCTGAAGAAAGGCTGCAAGAACGCCGCTGACGCTGCCGAGGCAATCGGTATCGGTCTGCAGTCCTTCTGTATCCCGGGTTCGGTGGCTGACGACCGCAAGGTAGGTATCGGTCACGGTAACTTAGCAGCCCGTCTGCTCCGCGAGGAGACACAGTGCTTCGCTTTCCTCGCCGGCCACGAGTCTTTCGCTGCCGCTGAGGGTGCTATCAAGATCGCTGAGATGGCGAACAAAGTGCGTAAGAACCCGCTCCGCTGCATCCTGAACGGTCTGGGCAAAGACGCTGCCATGATCATCAGCCGTATCAACGGATTTACGTATGTACAGACCGAGTTCGACTATTTCACGGGCGAGCTCAAGATCGTTCGCAAGAAAGCGTACAGCGACGGTCCGCGTGCAAAGGTGAACTGCTACGGTGCAGATGACGTTCGCGAGGGCGTAGCTATCCTCTGGCACGAGAACGTGGATGTTTCCATCACCGGTAACTCCACCAACCCGACGCGCTTCCAGCACCCGGTAGCCGGTACGTACAAGAAAGAGCGTATCCTCGCCGGCAAGCCGTACTTCAGCGTTGCTTCCGGTGGCGGTACAGGCCGTACGCTGCACCCGGATAACATGGCTGCAGGTCCTGCTTCCTATGGTATGACCGATACCCTCGGACGTATGCACAGCGACGCACAGTTCGCAGGTTCCAGCTCCGTTCCGGCACACGTAGAGATGATGGGCTTCCTCGGCATCGGTAACAACCCGATGGTAGGTTGCACCGTTGCCTGCGCCGTGAATGTAGCTCTGGCGCTGAACAAGTAAAACACCTCTCCCCGACCCTCCCCTCAAGGGAGGGAGGAGGGGAAGGAATATTAACAACCCCACTCCGAGGGAGTTCTACGGACGGCCACCGGCAGTCCGATCGAGCAGAGCTCTTCACCCCTCAAGGGAGGGAGGAAGGGGACGTGATGACGACAAATTATCAACACCATGAAAGGCTGCTGTGAAGCGGCCTTTCATAGTGGAATATTAACCAATTTAATTTAACAACAAAATGAAAAAATATCTTTTGATTGCTGTTCTGGCTGTAGCCAGCCTGGCAGCTTACGCACAACCTCGTGCAATCGGTGGACGTATCGGTTATGGTGTGGAGTTTTCCTACCAACACGGTTTAGGTGAGTCGAACATGGTTCAGTTGGAAGTCGGTGTACCGGGTTTCTATGGTCTGGAGGCCGCTTGTACGTATGACTGGATTGACCCGTTCAACGCTCCTGTCCCCTGGGAAGAGAAGGGTGAGTGGCACTGGTACATGGGTGTCGGTGGTGCCGTACAGACCAAATTTCCGTCCGACGCTGGGTGTAGCTTTCAACAAAGAAGCAGCCGCATTCGGCTATGACTTATACGGCGGCGGTCTGGGTATCGGTGTCCGTTACAAATTTTAACCGGATAGAATCCGGATTAGAGAGCACATGACTTGGGTTGTGTGCTCTTTTTATGTAATTATTGTTAAAAAATGGATTTTTGCGCACAAAATGCACAATTTATTTGCATATATAAAAATATTTTCGTACCTTTGCGCCGGATATAGCGATACTATATTGCATTTTTAACACAATTACATATATTTACCATGAGTGATTACAAGACAAAAGGAGGCGAACTGCAACACTGTCCTCAATGCGGTGCTGTAGTTCCGGCATCGGCATCCGTATGCCCGAAATGCGGTTATGAGTTCAGCGAGATTTCAGCCAACAGCAGTTCCGTTCTGCTGGCTACGATGTTAGCGGAGCTGGAGTACGACGAGGACAAGTGCCAGGCTATCGAGACCTTCCCGCTGCCGAACTCCAAGGCAGACCTGTTGGAGTTTGCTACGGCACTGAAGCCGCGTATCAAGAAACTGGACAACCCTCTCTCGGAGGCGTACATGACCAAGTACCAGGAGTTGATTGAGAAGATCAAAGTGTCGTTCCCGAACGACCCGCAGCTGAAGCGTTTTGCGGATGAGTTCGATGCGTTATACGCTTCTATCGAGCAGCAGAAAGGCAAACAGGCCCGCAAGAACTGGCTGACCGAGCATATGAAACTGTTAGTGACTGCCGCCTGTATCGTCGTAGCGCTGATTGTAGGCGGCGGACTGCTGATCGCCTTCCGCGACACTGCCGCCAATAACGCCGACCGCTGCGTGACGGCTGTCACCAAAGCGGTGGACAAAGACAATCTCAAGCAGGCCCGTAACTTCATCGTAGGTTACAAGAAGGACAAAGACGACGTCATCGAAGGTTACGTCACGCTGCTGAGCAAGTATTTCGACGCCGGCATGTGGGATGACGCCAAATCGCTGGTGGAGTACTACGGGCAGGGGCAGTACACCGGTGACCTGAACCGCGGTCTGTACAACTACCTGCTCTCCGCAGGCGACTACGACCAGGCGGAGGAGTACATCAACGTAGAGTCCAAGCCGACGGACAAAGAGTACTACGACTATATGGAGGAGTGCGTGAACCTGATGTGCCAAGCCGGTTTGTTAGGTCCGGCACAAACGTTCATCGCTAAGAAAGCACTGCATTTCGCCTCCAACAACACCGGTTATTACTCCAAGGCACGCGTACAGGAGCGGCTGGAGAAAGTGATTAACGCTTATAAATAAGCGGATTTGAGATTTGAGATTTGAAATTTTAATACTATACAATTATGGGACTTTTCAGTTTCGGTAAGAAAACGAACGAAGGCGGTATGATGGATGCCATTCGTTGTGACGAGAAAGATTTCCTCATCTGGAAATGGCGTCCTGCAGGACAAGACGCCAACTCCACCAAGAAAGAGAACGCCCTCCGCACCGGCAGCAGTCTGAACGTGCGTCCGGGTCAGGCGGCCATCTTCCTTTATCCCAATACCAACGGCCAGTACGACGTGATCAAAGGCCCGTATAACGACACCATCAAGACGGATAACATGCCTGTTCTGGCGAATATCATCGGTGCTGCATACGGAGGCGGAACGCCGTTCCAGTCGGAGGTCTATTTCATCAACCTGGCCAAAAACATGGAGCTGCAGTTCACCCTGCCGTTCTTCCGTGTCGTACCCGCCGAGCCGGAGTACAAGGCGTATAACGTAGAGGTAGCCGTGGACGGCTCGATTGTGTTTGAGGTTTCGCAGAACCCGGAAGACATCAAATACATGTTCGAGGCCTGGGGCGGCAGCGACACCACGCTGGAAGAGGTGTATGCCAAGATGAAGACGCTGGTAGCCCAGGAGGTACAGCAGATTATAGCCAATGCCCCGAAAGACACCGGTATCTTCGTGATGCACTTCAACTCGCTCATCGGTCAGATCGGTCCGTATATCCTCAACCGTATCCAGGGTAAGATAGCCCACCGTTTCGGTATCTTCGCCGCAGACGTGCTGCTCTCCGAGATCCGTTACAACCAAGGCTCTGACAGCTATCAGGCTCTCCAGCGTATCACCGAGGAGCAGGCACACCTGTTCAACCTGGAGAAAGAGAAGAACGCCCTTTTGGCCTTCGAGATCCAGCGCAACACCATGGCTACCGACGCCAATATACGCAACCAGTCGGCAGCCCGCATGGCGGATATCCAGTTGGATCACCAAGAAGATATGCTGGCACGTATGCGCGAGGAAGGCCAGTACGCACAACATATGCAAACCTCTGTAGCCGGTATCCGCGGTAATCTCGCCGCAGAGAGCGAATACCTGGGAGCGCACACCGTCGATGTACAAGGCGACGTGATGAAAACCGGTATGGAGAGCCTGGGTTCGATGTCCGCGATGAACATGGGCGAAGGCGGCGGCATGAACCCTGCCGGCATGATGATGGGTATGGGTATGGCGTCCGGCATGGCCGGTCAGATGGGTCAGATGATGGGCAACATGGGCAATGCGTTCAACAACCAGGTAGCGCAAGCCGGTGCTCCTACACCCCCGCCTATGCCGGGCCAGACACCTCCGGCACCTCCCGCTCCGCAGGCCGCAGCATATTTCGTGATGGTCAACGGCCAGCAGTTCGGTCCCGCCGATACCAACACCCTTCGCCAGATGGCGGCAGCCGGTCAGATCAACGTCCAGACGATGGCGTGGACGCAAGGCATGCCACAGTGGGCTGCCATAGGCACTATCCCTGCTTTAGCCGCTCTCTTCCAGGCGCCGCCGACACCTCCTACCCCGCCTATGCCGGGTAGCGTACCTCCTCCACCTCCCGTTATGTAAGGAGAGGCGCTATCTCAATTAACAATTAACAATTAACAAAGCGTCCTAGTAGGTTTTGTACAAACTGAAGAGTCCGTACGGATCTTAAAACGTTGTACCAAACTCCGTAAGCCCTTTGTACATTGTAAATTGTACATTGTAAACTCAATCATAAATAAATACATTATGAATGCAAATGATTTTGACGCCCTCATGGGTCAGGGATTCAATACGTTGGACAAAGTAGCTGCCAGTACCGCCGGCAGCCGCATGACCCAACAAGCGATCGATAATATCCGGTCGTTCCAGTCCATGCCTACTGCTACAGGGTATATACCCGACCACACCGTGCTGCCTGTTTTTGAACGTCAGGCGGCGCTGGAGCAAGAAGCCGCAGCGCGCAAAGCCCGCGAGGAAGCACAGTTCTTCGTGCTCCTGAACGGCGAGCAGAAAGGTCCGTTGAGTCTGGAGCAGCTGAAAGGTCTGGCTATTGCCGATGTGATCAACGAAGAGAGTCAGGTATGGCGTCAGGGCACGCCGGAATGGACCGATCTCAAGAGCTGTTTAGAAAGCATACAATAACCTCTAAACGAAACGATTATGAGCGATTCAGGTATGTTTGACAAAGTGGTAGAGTTCGGCATGGGCATGGCCGTTATGCAACAGGTGCCCCAGATGATGAACGCCGCTGCTACCGCCGCTAACCAACCCGCCCCACCGCCTATCCCGAAGGCCACCGCCTATTTCCTGGCGATTGGCGGGAAGCAGTACGGTCCTTTCACCGTGGAGCAACTCCGTCCTTTTGTCCCCACAGGCCAGATCACGAAAGAGACGCTGGTATGGTGTCAAGGCATGAGCGCGTGGGAGCCTGCCGCTTCGCGGCCGGACATAGCGCCGATTTTCGGCTGACGCGTTAAACCGTTAAGACGTTAAAGTGTTAAACCGTTAAAGTGTTAAACTGTTAAGATATGAAAATCAATCCGTTTATGACTATTATCGCGCTGCTGTTGGCAGCGGTAGTCGCTTTCGCGTTATACTCCTATTGCAAGTCGGAAGAGTTGCAATGGATGATTACGTGTCTGGGCGGCGTGAGCATCTTCCTGACCTGGGCCGGCACCTTGGCTGTCGAGTTGGAGGAGAAAGGAAAGAATGTGAATTTCAAAGTGCTGGGAGGCCTGATTGCCGTGATTATGACCGGCTTGCAGATCTTCTTCACTTTCTCTGCGGTGACCATGCCTACCTACGTGCTCGTCACGGGCGTGACGTTGCTGTTATGGCTGGCGGTGGCTTATGCGTTAGCAAAATAAAACAAACAAATAACCCTTTTACTAACTTTAAACAATTACAAGTATGAAAAAGTTCATGATGGTAGCTATGGCCTTAATCGTAGCATGCAGTGCAAGTTTTGCAGACAATTCCGAATTCAAGCAGCAGCTCAAAGAGCGCAAAGAGCTCCGCAAGGCTGACAAGAAAGAACTGAACGAGAAAGCCACCAAGGCCGCCCGCAAAGAGGCCAAGAAACTGGCCAAAGCAGGCTGGAAAGTAGCCGCAGGTTCGCTGCCTCTGGAGAAACAGCTCGACCGCTCCTATCTCTATCAGATGGAGTTTGACGAGAACCTGTTCCCGAAATATATCATGGCTGACGCACAGTCTATCGGCCAGAACTACGACGCTGCCAAGGTTTCCGCAACCTCTCTGGCTATCACTAATCTGGCCGGCCAGATCCAGACCGAGGTTACCGCGCTGGTAGAGAACACCGTAGCCAACAAACAGCTGGAGGCTAACGAGGCTGCTTCTATCGTTGAGACCGTCATGGCCAGCAAGAACCTCATTTCCCAGTCTATCGGCCGTACGATCCCGATGGTAGAGTGCTACCGCGAGTTGAAGAACGGCAACAAGGAGGTGCTGGTTCGTCTGGCATACAACGGTGAGATGGCTAAGGCTGCCGTTCGTAACGCCGTCAAGGACGAGTTGGCCAAGAAAGGCGAGAAGCTCCAAGGCCAGCTGGATCAGGCTCTCGGTTTCTAACTCCTTATTATATACTATATAAGCAATAGGACGATGAAACGTTTTCTATGCTTTGTAACGGCACTGCTGCTCATGGGAGCGGCAGTAGCCGGTGACAAAGTCATCCAATCCTCTTCCAAACGTACACCGAAATGGATAGGCGGCATGGAGGAAGGTTATTTTATTGTGTCCGCGCAGGCCGGTACGCTGGAGGACGCGCAGCAGAAAGCGATGACGCAGATCCGGGAGCAGATTATCTCGGCGGTAGCCACGCGCGTCCACTCCGCCACCTCCATCACCATGCACGAGGTAGCAACCAACGGTTCTATCTCGTCGCGCAAGGAGATGACGAGCCAGCTGAGCGTAGAAGCGGCGGATATACCGTACCTGGCGAACGTGTCACCTTCGCACGCAGAGGATTACTACTGGGTTCAGGTCCGCAGAAGCGATAAATCGACGTATTACAACTATCATGTGAAATACCCCTTCTCGAACTCCAAGTTACGGCTGTTAGTGGAGGAATACGAGAAGCAGCAGAAGCTCATCAACGACACCCTGCAGGCGTTTGCTTCCACGGATTTCGCGGGTTACGACGACTTGGACCGGATGCTGCTTCGCCACTCCCAGCTCAAGCAGTTCGCCACCACGCTCCGTGAGGACGACTCCCGCCGCAGCATATGCAACGCCATCCGTCTGTCCTACGAACAGATGATTGCGCGTAACCTGCACGTAGAGACTCTCTCGTCGGACCGCCACACCACCCGCGCCGCACTCCATTACGGCACGCAGCAGCTCTTCTGCTCCGCCCTTCCGAAAGTGAAGACCAACTGCCTGACAGCCATTGAGATGAGCAACGACGCCAACGCCGTGACCATCCGATATGACTTCACCACCGGGTGCTACGAAGACGAGCAGAACTGGCTCGACATCACCTACACCGTCATGGGAAAGAAATACACCACACGGTGCTATATCCAATAACATTTACATCCAAAAATCATACTATCATGACTAAAAAATTATTTCTCTCCATTCTTTTAATTGCTTTTGTAGCAGCGCCTATGTCTGCTAAGCGTAAAGTCACCAAGGAGTACCAGCGTCCTTCACTGCACATGGTACTGATCAACACCGACGAGCCTACCTCGGAGCAGGTAGCCGACCTCGTTCCGGAGATTGCAGTAGCTTGGGACCAGTACGAGATTCCCGCCCTGTACAACGAGTTGCCTATCGCGTTCAAGCAGATGAACGGCGGCGCTCCGAAAGGCGGTATGATGGAGCTCATCACCCGTTACGGCAGTTACGAGAAGCTGAAAGGTCTGGGTATCAAAGACCTGCAGGCTATCGACTCCCTGAAATCCGGTAAGATGTATATTCTGGACATGAAGGACCGTTGCGATGCAGTGGGTAACGAGATTGCTCACCAGTTGCTGTCCTATTGGTTCAACATCCAGGCGGACGGCACTTACAGTCTTGACACCATTGCCAAGTACGCTTGCTACGGAGCGACGCAGATAGCCGCTTTTGACGCAGCCGCCAACACCGAGGAGGGTGCGCAGATCACCATGCTCAACGAGCTGATGGATCCGACGATTGCCAACTCGTATATTGCGTTCTCCAAGATTGCGCTTTATGCCAACGAGCCTATCGCCGCTTTCACCCGTGACCTGGCTATCATCCTCGGCGAGGTATCCGGCGAGATTGCCTCTCAAGCAGGTACTCCGGGCGCCGGTATGATTGCTCCCGCAGCCAAGGCCGCAGCTCTGATTGCTTACAAGGCAGCCAAGGACGGCTACAGCGCATACAACACCACGCTGCTCTACAAGCTGGCTTGGAACGACTCTATCTACACCGAGTTCGCACGCCTGCTCAAGCCGACCGATCCCTCTAATCCCTGGACCGGAACGATTGACATGAAGGCTTTCCAGGCTATGCCGTTCGCTATCGAGTATGTCAACGCAGACCAGTGCCACAACGTAGTGACCCGTACCATCGGCAACAAGAACGAGGACAACGCAGGTCTGACCCGCAGCACTATCAAGAAGAATATCAACAAACAGATCGTACGTCTGCAGAACAAGAACGAGGAGTTCAAGCCGATGGTTCCGATCGTGGATATCCAGGACAAGTTCATCGTAGCCGACATGGGTACGAAAGAGAGCGTCAGCGCCAACGAGACCTTCAACGTGATTGCTCCTGAGGTAGATAAACGCGGCGTACTCAAATACAAAGTGGTAGGCCAGGTAAAGGTGAAGAAAGGCACTATCTGGGATAACGAGGCACTTGATATGGCAGAGCAGGCAGACAACGCCGCCGCCATGCAGGAAGAGACCACCATCCAGGGAACCCAACTCACCGGTGCCGGCGTGAAAGCCGCCCAACCCGGCATGTTTGTAAAACGTGTTCGCGCGAAAAAACAGAAATAACCGATTCTTATGAAACGTATAGCAATTTGCTTAATGACCATCGCTTTCCTTTTGGGTGCTGCTCCTGTATGGGGCGGTGCTCAGAAGAAAGCCGATAAAGCTACCGAACAGTGGCGGTACGAACTGCAGGACATCAACAAAGTGAGCAAGCAGGGTACCGTGACATTCAAAGTATGGAGTTATTCCAAGAAAGAGAACATAGCTGCCTCCCAGGCTCCGAAGAACGCCGTCCACGGCCTCCTCTTCAAGGGCTACGGTTCGCACGCGCCGATGGTGTCTCCTGCCGCTGCAGAGCAACACGCAGATTTCTTTGAGGAGTTTTTCAAAGAAGGCGGAGGCTACCGCCGTTTCGTTCAGACTACCAACAACGGTGCTCCGCTCGTAGGAGACAAGATGAAAGTAGGTAAGGAGTGGAAGGTAGGTATCGTCGTGGTTGTCAGCGAGACCCAGCTCCGCAAATACCTGGAGCAACAGGGCGTCATCAACAAGCTGGGCAGCATGTTCTAAACCAATAATGATCACAAAGATGAAAAAGATTGTATTATTAGCGACCCTTTTGATGGCAACTACCGCCCTCTTTGCGCAAGCCACCAAGCCTACTATCATGGTCGTGCCGAGCGACAACTGGTGCACGGCCAACGGTTACACCCAGACCTACGACAACCAGGGACAGACCGTGGTCGTAAGCGATTACGCACGTGCTCTCCGTGAGAACGAGAAAATGGGCATGGCTATCCACAAGATTGAGGAGATGATGAACACCTACGGTTTTCCGCTCAAGGACCTGGAGCAGACTCTCAAAGGCCTCTCCAGCCAGTCGGCGGAAGACGCCATGCTCACCGGCAAGTCCGGCGCAGCGGTAGCCGAGAGCCCCATTGACCGGCTCAAGAAGACCGCCAAGGCGGATATCCTCATCTACCTCAACTGGAAGACCATGGCGATGGGACCGAAGCTCAAGATCGTATATGACCTGGCGGGTATGGATGCGTACACCAACAACAACGTAGCTACTGCGCAAGGCCAGTCGGTACCTCTGTCGATGGACGAGATCTCTATTCTGCAACTCACCATCCAGACGGGTATCAAATCCTTCGTGGAGCAACTCGACGCCCACTTCAACGACATGGTGGAGAAAGGCCGTCAGGTAAGCGTCCGCATCAAAGCCTGGGATGATTTCGAAGACGGTCTGGAGGCCGAGTTCGACGGCACGGAGCTGAGCGAGATCATCGAGAACTGGATGACCGACAACTGTGTGCAGGGGCGTAACCACCTCTCCGATGCTACGGAGAACATGATGTATTTCGACGAGATACGCATCCCGCTCTACGACGACAGCGGACGGCCTACGGATACCCGCAAATGGCTCAACAACCTTCGCAAGTACCTCAAGAGCAACTATCAGATCGAGTCCAAACTGATGATGCAGGGACTGGGTCAGGAACAACTCGTAATTGGAGGAAAATAATATGAAAAGACTATTCATTACCGGCCTCTGCGCCCTACTCCTGGTTCCCGCCGCTTTGCGGGCGCAGGACGACCGTCTCAGTGACAAAGAGCGCGTAGCGCTGACCCCCATCGTACTGGATGACGCTATCCCCGCGGGAGCGTACAAACAGCTGGAGAACAAGATGACGCAGATAGCCGCCAAGAGCGGTTGCTCCGCCATCAACAACAGCCGTTTCATCATTACCTGCTCGGCGGATGTGCTCACCAAGGATATCACTCCTACCGCTCCCCCGCAGCACGCTTATACCGTAGCGCTCAATTTCTACGTGGGCGACGGCGTGGAGGGACGTCTCTTCTCCTCGTACACCGTGGAGTGCAAGGGTGTAGGAGCTACACCCGACAAGGCGTATATCAATGCGTTGAAGAACGTACGGGTGAACGACCCCGGCTTCAAAGCCATGGTGGATAAAGGCAAGAAAGAGATCATCGCGTATTACAACACCTACTGCGACATCGTCATTTCCGACGCACAGACGATGGTGAAGAAACACGCGTTCTCCGGAGCCATCGACCTGCTGGAGAGCGTGCCGATGGTTTGTGAAGCCTGCTACCGCCGCGCGCAGGACGAGAGTCTCGCCGCCTATCAGGCATGGCGCGACGAGGTATGCCTCATGGCGCTCAACAAAGCACAGGCAGCCTGGGCGACCCGCGATGCCAAAGCCGCAGCAGAGGCGCTGGAGTTCATCCCGACCGACGGCGCGTGCGTGAATGACGCCAATGCGCTGAAACACGAGATAGCAGCCAAACTGGATGCCAAAGAGCGTGAGGAATGGGAGTTCAAGATGCGTCAGTACGAGGACGAGTTAGCCGCACAGCAACAGCCTGCACAACAGCCCGCCACCAACGCTACGGCAACTGCCTCACAACGCCAACAGACACAGCAGAAACAGCAGAAACAACTGCAAGCCGCTACTGCCGCTGTAAGCGACAAACCGGCTGAATCCGCCGAAGCCGCCAAACCCAAATATCAGGTCAAAGGCAAATGGTTTAAGTAAACGTAGTTTGCGTAGTTTACGTAGGTTGCGTAGTTTACGTAGGTTGTGTAGTTTACGTAGGTTGCGTAGTTTACGTAGGTTGCGTAGTTTACGTAGTTTACGTAGGTTGCGCAGCATACACAAAACGAGCTCGTCTCCCGACGAACTCGTTTTTTTATAACAAACAATCTCTACTAATCACTAAAAAACTCTTTTCTTCTTACTCTTTTAGTGTTCACTTTTACTATTACAAACATCGTGCCAAACTTTTTTTCTGCCTAAAAACTTGCGTATGTGCAAAAAAAGCAGTACCTTTGTACGCTAATTTGAATTTATTCGAATCGATGACTAAAAATTTCGTTGAAGAACTGCGTTGGAGAGGCATGCTCCAGGATATCATGCCGGGTACGGAAGAACAGTTGATGAAAGAGATGACCACCGCCTATGTGGGCATCGACCCGACGGCGGACAGCCTGCATATAGGTCACTTGTGCGGCATCATGATGCTGCGCCATTTGCAGGCGTGCGGGCACAAGCCTATCGCCCTATTGGGCGGAGCTACGGGTATGATCGGCGACCCGAGCGGCAAGTCCGCGGAGCGTAACCTACTCACCGAGGAGACGCTGCGTCATAACGTAGCCTGCATCCGTGAGCAGTTAGAGCATTTTCTGGATTTCAATTCTAACGAGCCCAATGCAGCCGAGTTGGTCAACAACTACGACTGGATGAAGGATTACACCTTCCTTGATTTCGCGCGCAATATCGGCAAGCTGATCACGGTCAATTATATGATGGCGAAGGACTCCGTAAAGAAGCGTTTCAACGGCGAGTTCGCGCAAGGTATGTCGTTCACCGAGTTCACCTACCAGCTCCTTCAGGGCTACGACTTTGTCTATCTGAACGAGCATAAGAACTGCCTGATGCAGATGGGCGGTTCCGACCAATGGGGCAACATCACCACCGGTATCGAGCTCATGCGTAAGATGAACGGAAAGACCGCTTTCGCCCTCACCTGCCCGCTCATCACCAAAGCCGATGGCGGCAAGTTCGGCAAGACCGAGAGCGGAAACATCTGGCTTTCCAAGAAATACACCAGCCCGTATAAGTTCTACCAGTTCTGGCTGAACGTGAGCGATGATGACGCCAAGCGTTATATCAAGATTTTCACGAGCCTCAGCCGTGAGGAGATAGAAGCGCTCATCGCCGAGCATGAGCAGGCGCCGCATATGCGTTCGCTGCAAAAACGCCTTGCCAAAGAGGTCACCTGCATGGTTCACAGCGAGGCGGACTACAACGCCGCCGTAGAGGCGTCCAATATACTCTTTGGAAACGCGACCGCAGACGCGCTGCGCGCGCTGGACGAAGAGACGTTCCTGCAGGTCTTCGAGGGTGTGGAGCGATACGAGATCAGCCTTGACGAACTGAAAGCCGGCATCGGTCCGTTGGATCTGCTGGCAGAGAAGACCGCCATCTTCCCCTCCAAAGGCGAGGCGCGCAAGATGATCCAGGCAAACGGCTTTAGCATGAACAAGGAGAAACTGACCGACCCGCAGACGCCTCTCACCGACGACGCCCTCCTCAACGGCAAGTACCTCCTCTTCCAGAAAGGTAAAAAGAATTACTATCTGGTAGTAGCTAAATAAACCATTTCATGTTGAATATAACCAAATGAAGAAGAGCAATTTAACGATTGCTCTTCTTTTCGTAAAAAATTATCCTTTTCAGTCAACTTTGCGTAAAAACTAATCACCAATCCTTGCATAAATGCACAAAAAAGCGTAACTTTGCACTGGATTTGAAAAATGGGATGAGAAATGAGTGCAATAAAGAATAATTTGGAACCAAGTAAAGAAGTAAAAACCGACGCCGAATATCGAGCGATGTTAGAAGCATGGATGCGCAAAGAGCGTCCGTACTTGAATCCAGATTTCAAGTTAGTGGATCTGCGAGAGGTGCTACCGTTGAACCGCACCTACCTTTCAAAACTGATCAACAAGGAATTTGGTTGCACGTTTACGGAATATATTACAGGATACCGCATTGAAGAAGCCAAGCGTATTATGCGCTGCTATCCGGACATGAAGATACAGGAAGTAGCCCAGAGAAGCGGCTTCGCCTCCTCTACCGTTTTCGGACGTGTCTTTGCACGCAAGACGGGGAAGACGCCGAGCAAATGGCGGACGGTATGAATACGAATAATTATTTGAATACTTATGACTAAGAAACTGACCCGCTCGGCCAATAAGATGTTGGCTGGCGTATGCGGCGGCATCGCCGACTATTTTGAAATTGACCCTACTCTGGTACGTATCCTCTATGTAGCGCTGAGCTTCTTCAGCGCAGCGTTCCCGGGGCTGATTTTATACATCATCATGATGCTTATCATGCCCGAGAAGGACAAGAACGACCATTTTCAGGACGCAGAAGTAGTAGAATAAGGCTCAATGGTTGATCCGCCGAAGGAAATCCGAGAGGTAGATTCGCCAGTTACGCCACGTATGACCACCCGTGCTTTCTATATAGGCATGGGTGGTTTGTATTTTCTCCAGACGCCGGTAGAAACGCTTGGCGTTAGCATGGAACATGTCTTTTTTGCCGGTATAGACATACACGGCGACGCTATCCTGCGGCAGTTGTTTCTTATGTACCACCGGAGAGAACATTCCTACAGCAGCAAAATAACCGGGCATCAAATTCGAAGTATTCGCCGCTATCCGCGCCCCATCAGAAAGGCCGGCTATATACCGTTTGCCCGAGGCGCAATACATTGTATCCACCATTTGTATCAACTCCAGCAATGCTAATTCTATGTCGTGGTCATGACACAGACGCGGGTAATTGAACACATTATTCCATAATGTATGATGGCTGGGGCGGTCTTCGTGCACTCCGTAATTCACATCCGGCATGACAATAATCATCGGTTCGCACTTGCCCATAGCCACAAGATTTTCCATTATGTGTATGGCTCGTCCTCTTTCGCTCCATGAGCCTTCATAGCCGTTAATGCCGTGGATGAGATAGAGCACGGGATACGCCTCTCCTGATTCGTAGCCGGCAGGCAGGTAGATATTCACCCGCCGGCGAAGTTTCTCGTTGGTACTATACCAGGCCGTGCGGATGAGTCGGCCTTTCTTATCCGGTTGGCGGTATAAATCCGCTTGTGCAGAGCCACCCACATTCACTACATTCCATTTATGCATTTTCTGCCAAGCCGTGTCATTATTGAGCATATCCGGCTTGCGCTTGCCGTTCACGCGGAAGCAATAGGTGTAGGTCTCCGGACTGACCGGACGGGTGGTGGCATAGAAGCAGCCGTCCCACTCGCGTTTCATCTTGATCCTCCGTGTGCGGTCGGTGTAACAGTCAGGGTTCTCATCCGCATACAGCAGATCGCTTTGCACGCTCACCCTCTTGCCCGGACCGCAGTAGCGGAACGTGAGGGTACTGTCCTCGTTCACGGTAACGGACATATATTTGCTCTGTGCCCGGACGGACAAGGCCCAGAGCAGAAAAGGAACAATAAAGAGACACTTATTCCTCATAAGCCAGCCGGATATTATCACACCACACTACATTCCCGGGGCAACCGGTGAAAGGCAACATCGATCCGGCGGAGATCTGCAAGACCAAATGCGTCGGTGTGACATCCTCGCGGAACCCCACTTCCTCGATGAACACCATTTCCCCTTTGCTGTTATGGGTCTTATGGCGGTTGGCGGAGAGTTCTTTGGATGCCTCTCCGGCCTTGCCGTACACCACCGGCAGACGGAAGTCATTACGCCACTCCGTCGTCCGTTCTATCAGTTGAACGGCCGTTCCGACACGATAGGCATACACATGCCCGTTCTCCTCCCAACGGTGTTGCAGGATCAGGGTGATATGCCCGTGGTCACGCCCCTCTACCTCCCGGACTTTGGTTCGGGCCGGGGCATAGACTGCCGGGCTATTCCGGATAAGTGCCTTGTAGTCAAGTATCAGCGCACTCGGTCTGCCCGTAAACGGCATCCCCATGTCTATGGCCGAATTGGGATCCGAACTCTGCTTCATGCCTACTATCTCTTGCAGCTTGCCGGTATAGATAGAACCGGTGGCAAGTGCCTTGAAATCAATGCCTAAAGCCTTGACCACCTCTAGCGTACTCTCCATCCGGCAGCAGGTGCCCTCACCTCTCTTCTCCGGTGTGACGGACACAGACACCTTGTCCACGCCTAATGCACGGGCATGGGCGTTGCTGCTGCTCCACGGACCGCCGATTTTGTACAGCGTCTTGGCCTTACCGCCGATGAGTGCAGACTCTTTGATCTGCTGCTTCGTCCAGTGCTCAAAATCGCCGAAAGGCAGCAACTCCACACGCTCCTTGGCACATATATTCGCCGAGGCAAGCAAGAGGAGGAAAATCCATTTGTTCATATTCATATTAAAAATAAGCTCTTAAAGTAATCATTATGGCCGAATTGGCTTTCGGTGCCGCGCATAACTCGTCATAAGGACAGGCCGTGGGGCTGAACATGGAGAACCACCGCGGAGCCATGCCAAACACTCCCTGCATCCTGGACATGCTCATCCCTACGTCTATCAGCAGATAAGGGGTGATAGGAGGCAAAGTCAGGTCCAGATACACTCGGCCATCGCCTACCGGACCGCCGAAGAGCCCTTTGTCGGTCTTACCAAAGTGCGGCAACACGACGTATTCTGCGGCTGAAACGCTCATGGCGATGAGGAGCGACAGGCATACAAGCAACTTCTTCATTATCTTGAATCTCTTCGTTTAACATCTCTTCGAACGCCGTTACGGATGCAGCCAAACTGTATTTGCGCCCTGCCAGACGGTATTGCTCCTCCATGTGGCTGCGCTCTTCCGGATGGTCCAGCCAGTAGTCTATCGCGCGGGCCAAATCTTTCGGGTTGCCTGGCATGAACAGACTGCGGCCGTCCAACGCGAACTGCGGTGTAGCACTCACTTCGCTGTTCGCAATCACAGGTACCAAGCCCGTTGCAAACGCCTCAATGCAACTGATGGCCTCGCTCTCCATGTCGGAGGCGTGAACGTACAGATCAGTCGTCAGCAATTCCTCTATCAGTTCGTCACGCCCTACATAGATAAACTTCGGCTGGTGTTTGAGTTCTTTGCCCAACTCTACATATTTGTCATACTCCGGTCCGCGACCTGCGAAAACCAACTGAATGCGGTCAGCATATTTGCTGTATTTGACAGCATTAATAATCACGTCCTGCCGTTTCTCCTGACTCAACCGCCCGATCATCATAATCTTGAAGACTTTCTCAGAACTTTCAACTCCCGAACTACTTTCAACTTTCAACTTTAAACTTTCAACTTTTCTTTTTCCCGCCTCCATAAACGCATCCTGAATGCCATTGGAAATGACATGTATCTTTGCCGTGTAGCCGCGTTCGGCAATCATCTTTCCCATAAATAAAGAAGGAACATGTACGTGGCGCACGCGATTGTATATATTGTAGCGGAACGAGCGGTAGAACAACTCATTAAACCACTCCACTTTGCCCATACTGACGGAAGATGTCATGTTCTCCGGCTGGATATGGAAAGCAGCCGTAACGGGTTTGCCGATCTGATTACAGTAATCAATCGCTTCCTTCTCTATACCAAATGGAACAAAAACATGCACGATATCCGCCCAATCGCACGCGTCATGGACGATGTTTTTATTGTTATAGGCAAAACTGAAATCGTGTTTGTCGCATAGCGGTTGGAATACCGGAATATGGAACTTTTTTGTGGTGAAATCACCATCTGTCAAATTGTTCTCAATGTACTCCGGAGTGTCCCAACAGAGAACTTTCACTTCATGACCTCTTTTGCGCAACTCGCCTGCAAAACGCTGGGCAGAGATCGACGTCCCGTTGTTCGTCGTATAGAAACTGTCAATTACGAATAAAATTTTCATAAATTTAATTGTTTTTGTGAGTTATTCTTCAAAATCGGCGGCAAAAGTACTGCTTTACAACGGATTAACGTTTTTCTAATTCGTGCGAAGATTGTTCTAATTCTACTAATCCACTTGCACATGTCAAAAAATTGTTGTACCTTTGCACACAAATTGTTTTAATTCGTATATCTTAAATCGAACATTATGGAACAAAAAACACATGTAGAAGTAGAAAAGTGTGAAAAAGAGAACACTATTCTAAAGGATTTCTCGGGCTTCAAATGGATGAGTTTTATTCCCGGTAAAACATCCATAGAAGATGTCTCCGTCATGGAAATCAGAAGTACTCAGGCGCGATTCAGTACGCTGATTCTGCCGGATCACTATTTCACGCCCACCTATTGCATCCAGATTGTCAAAGGAGGCTCTCTCCATATAAAGATCAATAATACGAACTACGAGCTGACCGCCAACCAAGGTTGCCTTGTTACGCCTGAACTGCTGATTGAGAAACCGCAGAGTATGGATAACTATGTGGAAATGTTGGTGTTATCTATGTCCCGCGAGTTTATACAGGAACTCAATTTGAATTTCCCGCTGGCAGCAACTGCCTATATTCATGTACATCCGGTTTGGAATATTAGTCCTAAGAGGATGCAGCGCTTGATACAATATTTTGACCTGATGCGTGAGGTAATAGCAGAAAAAGACCGCAAAGCGGCAATCCCTCTTATAAGGTCGTTTTTCTATTATCTGGCAGAGCAAGAAGCCAATAATTTCCCGCAGCAAACTTCCACAGCAATGACACGCAACGAAGAGATAACAGGTCGTTTCATGCACATGGTGGATGCCAATTGTGAGCAACAGCACTCACTCGATTGGTACGCCGACCAGCTTTGCCTCACCACGCGTTATGTGGCTAACACGGTCAAACAGACACTCGGCATAACTGCCAGCGCTTGTATTGAGCATGTCCTTGTCCAACGGGCAAAAACATTGCTCCTTACCACAACAAAATCCATTCAGGAAATAGCCGACCAGCTCGGTTTCCAGAACCAAAGCCATTTCGGCACATTCTTCAAACGCCACGAAGGAATGAGCCCTGCTGCTTTCAGAAAGAAAAAAGAGTAAGTTGTATATCAAATAAATATACGGATAAGCAATAATCGTTCCGTGGGAATCCACGGATTAGCAATAATCGTTCCGTGGGAATCCACGGATAAGAACAGGACCATCACGGGAACCATGTTCTGAGAAGAACCTAAGAATAGTACAATCCGAACAAAAGAAGCGGCTCATCCGAGCCGCTTCTTTTTGCTATTTAGTACTTAGTCACTTAACCACGACCGGTTTGTACTTAGGTACAAGAGCCTTCATTACACTCCAGCCGATGAGGTAAGCTACCGCGCAGATGCAGAAGACAATCATGTAGGCTGCCGGTTTGCCGGTGAAGCCTGCGAAAGCGAACAACTCGCCTTGACCCTCTGCATAGGTGAACAGCATACCCGAACCTTTGTTGATCAGGAACGAACCTACACCGCCTGCCATAGCACCGATACCGGTGATGGTAGCAACAGCCGATTTCGGGAACATGTCACCTGTGGTGGAGAAGATATTCGCGCTCCAGCTCTGGTGAGCCGCACCCACGATACCAATGATGATAGCTACTGCCCAAGGACCGTAGATACCGCCTAACGGCTGTGCGAACAGCGCAAAGATCGGGAAGAACGCAAAGATCAACATAGCGCGCATACGACCTGCGTACGGCTCCATGCCTTTTTTCTCTACGAAGATCTTCGGCAGATAACCGCCGAACAGCGAAACAACCGTTACGATAGCGTACAGCGTGAAAATCAGCGCAATACCCTGCGGGTCGGAAGCCTTGATACCGAACTGGTCCTGGAAATAAGCAGGAGCCCAGAAAAGGAAGAACCACCAAACGCCGTCGGTCATGAACTTACCGAACGCAAACGACCATGTCTGTTTGTGCTTGAAAGCCTCTGCAAAGCTCATCTGCTTCTCCTCCTTTGTACTTTGTACTTGGTCACTTTGTCCCTTTTCCTCGTCTTGGTTGATATATTCCAACTCAGCCTCGTTCACATGGCTGCTCTCGGTCGGTTTGTCATAGACAAAGATCCAGATGGCCGCCCAGAGGAAGCCCAGCGCACCGATGATGATGAACGCCCACTCCCAGCCCATGGACTTAGCCAGCAGAGGAATAGTAGCCGGAGCTGCGAGTGCACCTACAGACGCACCTGCGTTGAAGATAGAGGTGGCGAAAGCACGGTCTTTCTTCGGGAAATACTCAGCGGTTACCTTGATAGCTGCAGGGAAGTTACCTGCCTCACCAAG
>CADBZO010000037.1 GCA_902799185.1 uncultured Bacteroidales bacterium
ACGACGGCGAACCCATTCCCGTCTCCGAAAACGAATCTCCTTATATCACTCTCTCCCGCCGTATAAAAAAGAGGTATGAAGCGCAAAAGAGCTCCCTCTCCTTGGGAGAGGGATGGGGAGAGGTGTGCTGGTCCTCCGCCGCTTTCTGGTATGAATACGTAGCTATCCACGGCGGCGAGCTCCTGCTGGAAGGTCTCAAAAAAGACAGTCTCCAAGGCGATAGGGTAGTGGCGGATATATACGCCAAATATTTCGGCGTCCAAACCACCTTCACCCCTGAGGGTGCACGCATAGCCAAAACTCCCTCCCTCTTTTCCCCTCCCCCTGAGGGGAGGGTTAGGGTGGGGTTTTTCAACTGCCCAGACCTCTATCCGGCTATCGCGCTCACCTGCGAACGCCTCGGCATAACCCTCCACGCCTCCGGCACCGACCGCCTCCGTTTCAAGGAGTCCGACCGCCTTGAAGCCGTCCGGCTCCACGAAGTCCGCAACGACCACCGCATGGCGATGGCGCTCCTCGCGGCGGATTTCTTAGTTCCCAAGGGGCACGGTTATTTCTTAATACGAAATCAGGACTCAGCCTCCGTCCCGGATTTTTATGATGGGAATGACCTTCAAAAGATCATCGCCAAGAGCTACCCCCGATTTGTAGAGTTTTTCGACCAAATTACGACGGTCAAACGACGGTCGAACGACGGTCAAACGACGGTCAAAGCCAACGTAACTACTCCGACTATTACCCATATCACCCCCCGAAAGGGTATCAATGATGACCATTTGGGCAAGAAACACGCCCTCTCCAAACTCATCCATGCCGCCACCTCTGAATACGTCTGGCTCCACGATGACGATGTCATCTGGCCACCGGCTGCCTTAAATTCTCAATTTACAAGTACGGAATCCCCCCTCTCCTTGGGAGAGGGACGGGGAGAGGCTCCCGACCTCATCATCCTTCCTCTCCGTATGGAGCCAATTCTCAATTCTCAATTCTCAATTCTCAATTCTCTCCAGACAGCCGAGTACGCCGCCATTCAGGAACTCACCATGCGTACCGCCAAACGCGGTCACGCCGTCATGTGTTCCGGCGCGAACCTCATCGTCCGCCGTGAGGCGTGGCTGGCGTGTGAACCCGACCTCCACCCCGAGATACCGTCCGGCGATGATATGTTCCTGTTGGAAGCGATGAAAAAACGCGGTTATAAGATCGCCGTCATGGACGAACCCGGCTACACCGCCGTCGTCCGTCCCGCCCCCACATGGCGCGCCTTTCTCCGCCAGCGCATGCGTTGGGCGGGCAAAGCCCCTCATTACACCGACCCGGACATCCTCCGCTGCGGTGCACTCATCGTGGCAGCCAACCTCCTCCAGCTCCTCTGTCCGCTCATCCTCCTCGTCAAATTCCCGATAGAGTGCTCCCTCATCCGCCGGCGGCAAATGAGGGAGCAAACAACTATCAACTGTCAATTGTCAATTGTCAATTTTCTCGTGGCTCTGCTATTGGAACTCCTCTATCCTTTTTATATGTTCGCCTCTCTCCTCGGCGGTTTCTTCCGTCAGCGTAAGTGGTAAACGGCGGATTATTGCACTTTTCGCAGGCCCTCAATCAGTTTGTCCAGGGCAGGAAGGGTCTGGGACAGGTCATCTATATCCACACCCCGCTCGCAAATCTGCGTGCTGAGGCAGTCGGGGATGACTTTGGCTAACTCCTCCATGGCTTTGCCTTTGTCCGTTAGGCAGACTATCCGCTGACGCGTGTCTTTCTCGCCTTTGACACGTCTCACCAGACCCGCTTTCTCCATCCGTTGCAGCAGCGGGGTCATGGTGTTGGTCTCCAGATACAGACGTTTGGCGATGTCGTTCACCGGCTGACGGTCTTGCTCCCATAGCACCAGCAGTACGAGGTACTGCGGGTACGTGATACCCAACGGCTCAAAATAGGGCCAGTAGGCTTGCATCGTCAGTCGTGCCGCCGTGTACAGACGGAAGCAGAGTTGGTTGTCTAATTTCAGTTGGTCGTACATAAAACTATTTACGATTTATATTATTGTTCCGTCTTGGGCGAGCAGGCAGTCAGTGTCGCTATCGCAAGAGTTAATAAAAGGATTTTTCTCATATTATTTATGAAATGTTCGTTAATTATCCTTGTAATGCGCCAATAGGGCGCAAAGGTACGAAAAATATATGATATATGCAAACATTTTTTTTACTTATTCCTATTTTCTCCTTTCCTGGTTTAAAAGGATTAATTTTATGCGAAGCAAAGACGAAGACTATCCACTTCGGATTGAAGTTTGGCGGGATTAGATTTCTTGAGTTTGGCAAGATTGAGCAGCTCCACTTTACGGGCAAAAATAGGACTATACATAATTATAGACTTCAGTTGGGATGGTTATGTTGTACTTGCTGACGTACTTACCTGTCGGGCTGATCATCCGTCGTCCGCGTCCCAAATCTACATGACTCGTATCTATCGTTTTATACCAAGGATAGTTGGCTTTCTCAGCCAAATAAAGGAACAAACGCTTTACTTTGACCGACGAACATTGTTCCAGTAATTGCTGAACGAGTTTCGGGCGCAAAGTGGTTAGCATTTCCATAATATAATACGTGTCCATGAGTGTCTGCGCTATGAAAGGACGATTGAGACATTCCATGATAGCTCGTTCTGGAGAAGAGATAAGCAGTATTCTACCATCTTCTTCACGCTGCTCTAATCCGAGACTATTATCCGCCCAAAGTGATATGGTGTGATATCGAATCGTTCGATCCCATTCGGTTGTTAGAAACCACTGCGGCAGTTTTGCATGGGACTCCGTGAAGAGAAAAGCCAACGGTTTGCCCATCGGCACATAATGTGAGTACCCCCGTATATCCAAAGCGGTCTCTGCTCCTATGATACATTGCTTGCCGAGTTGGGAGTTATACGCAGATACAGCACTAAAGAGCGGCACATTTGCACCTGCCACTTTATACACGCCATGAGCCACTTTCTCAAGCCATCCGCTTTGCACATATGCGGCTTGTTCTGCTCGATTGATTCCCTGCGCGGTCAACCATGAACTGAACAGCAGGGTGTCTGTCCCATGAGCATCTATTATTTGCTTAATTTTTGTAGCCATTGTACTGAATAATTATACATTTAAGCGAAAATCTGCGCAAATGTACAACTTTTTTTTGAATCCCGCAAGAGGAATCGGTATTTTGCGTACAGAAAATACATTTTTTATGCATTTTTTATTCACAAAACATCATTATAGTATAATCAAACTCTTTTTTGAATGAACATTTATTGCCGATTATTAAGATTTAGGTATTATATCAACATCCGTTTAACCTCTGCTCAAGGTCAGCATAAGGTCTGCTGTTTGAACAAATCTTGAAACGGAGTTAAAAGGTGTATGATTATTAAGAATCAGCAAACCCGTGAATTGTAGCCGTCAATCGACACTGTCAACTAATTTAGGATGAATGTCAACTTTTTTAGGAAAGTGTCAACAAAGTTAGGACGAGTGTCCAATAACTTAGGAAAATAATCAAAAACTGTCTACTAATTTTAGGAAAAGTCAGAATTTTAGCAGAAGCAAAATTCTTAGCCACAAGGGCACGATAGATTCACAGGTTCACAGATTCACACAAAATTGTATCTTCGTATTTTGCTCATAATAAATATATAATATATAATATTATTATATTATTATGGAGATTTTTCCAACAGACAAGGATGCGTGAATCTGTGAATCTGTGAACCAGTGAATTGTATCCGTCAATCAGCCAGTCTCAAGCCACTATCACTTCGATATCCATGCCCCTCTATATATAGTCCAAAAAGAGGCAAAATCTATCACCTGTTTTGTGACTTCCTTTCTCGGCGGAGCGGTATCGTATTTTGCGATCCATTCGCCGTAATAATCGTGCCCTTGTGGCTAAGAACGCGATTGGAGGTGGTTGCAGCCACCGGCGGGTAGAGTGCAGGGCGCAGCTGTTTAGTCCAGGGCGAACAAACGTGACAGAAAGAGGTAGACCGTAGGTAGGTATAAAAGAAAACCGCTGACTCGTTATAAGTCAGCGGTCTTACACAATCCGTACTTGGGTTGCAAGCACAATGTAAAGGAAGTGCCTTTAGCTTGGCAACAGTTGCAATTTTTTGCTATTTATTGTTATTTAACCGGATCTCCTCATGATAAAGGTAATTGACCAGTATCGGCTTTCCTTTTTCGGCTCGCCCATATGGCAGATCATTGCGTAAATACGGCATTTCATGCTCGGTAGCAAAGCGTTGCACGTCTTCCTCCAGACGATGCCACCAATTGCGTTTGCCTTTGTTGTAAATTTCATCGTACAGTGGCATAAGATGCGGATATTTTTCTGCAATGTAACGCATGATTACGGGTTTGAATTGTCCGCGCAGATTCAGGTTCTCCAGCCAAATGAGGTCGCACTGTTCGCGCACCCTCTCCATGATACTCCAAACATCTGTTATACCAGGGAAGATAGGCGAGATAAAACATACAGTGCGGATACCTTTGTCGTAGACCTGCTTCATAGCAGCTAGCCGACGCTCAATACTGACTGCTTCATCCATATCATTTTTGAACTGCTCGTCGAGCGTGTTGATTGACCATGATACGGTTACTTTTGGGAATGTACTCAGTACATCCAAATCGCGCAGCACGAGATCAGATTTGGTAGTGACAAGAATCTCCGCCTGTGCGCCCTGCAACTCCTCTAATAGCCGGCGTGTGCGACGGTAGTGCTCTTCTTGCGGATTGTAGCCGTCTGTCACTGAGCCGATTACAATACGTTGCCCATCGAATTTGTGAGGGTCTTTTATAGGTTCCCAGTTCTTCACATCCAGAAACGTCCCCCACGGCTCTGTATGTCCGGTAAAGCGTTTCATGAACGAAGCATAGCAATATTTGCAAGCGTGTGTACACCCCACATACGGGTTCACCGAGTAACCGCCCACGGGCAGTGACGACTTGGTCATCACACTCTGCACTTGCTTCTCGGAAATAAGTATTTCACTCATATTATTCTTTTGATAATCACGACAAGTTCAATTACCAATTCAGCGGCTCATTCAGGATATTACCATCCGTCATGGGGCTGTCTGCATCGGTGAACGCATTCGCTTTGTACTGGATACAAAGCATCGTCAGGTTCTCTTTGCCGGTGTTCTTCAGCGCGCGTTTGCCATCCGGTGCAACACGTACCACGGCACCTTCCTTAACGGGGAAGAGCTCGCCGTCCACTTGGTACGTGCCTTCACCACGAAGGATGAAATAGAGTTCTTCGTGCGTCTTGTGCGTGTGCAGGAAACCGCTATCTTGTCCTGGAACAAGCGTCTGGAAAGACAGTTCCGCTCCGGTAGTACCCAAAGCCTGACCTAAAAAGACTTTGCCTTTGAGGGTGAAATCGGGACCCATCGGCAGTTCGTGTTCAATAATCTCAGCAAAAGTACCTGCTGTTACGGCGGTAAAATTTTTGCCGCTCTTAATCGTCTCAATCTGTTTCATAATTGTATATTTTGTGTTTGTATTTCAAAAAACGAGTGCAAAATTACTGCTTTTTTTTGACATGTGCAAGAGGTTACAAATTGGTAAGGTAGTAACCTTTTTGTCTATTTTTGCAAATACAGCACATTATGAAAATAAATTTTTATAAAAAACTTACAAACTTACTTTTTTTTTGAAACTATTGCGTATATCAGTATTTTATAGTACCTTTGTCGTCGGAAACGGTGGTCAATGACATCGTTATTTCATAACTCGTATAATTGCCACGTTTCCTCCTCTCCCCACCAGGCGCGCTACGTTAGCGTCTGTCGGGGACCCCAAAAAATAACGAAAATATATTATGCAAAAGAAAGATAGTAAGAACTCTATGTTTGAGATGTGCCCGGTGCGAAATGTCATCGCACGGTTTGGTAACAAATGGGGATTCCTTGTGCTGTTGGATATCAATGAGCACGGCACGATCCGTTTCAATGAACTGCATCGCGTCATTCCTGATATCAGCACGCGCGTATTAAGTAGTACGTTGCGCACGCTCGAAGCGGATGACCTCATCGTCCGCAAAGTTTATCCGGAGATTCCGCCTCGCGTGGAGTACAGCCTCTCGCCGATGGGCAAGGAACTGGTGCCTATTGTGCAGGAACTGACGGCATGGGCATCTAAGAACCTGCCGACGATTATGAAACATCGCCAGCAGTTCGAGGCGTAATTCTTTCCGCGTTAGGAATTGGAAGGGCTACGGTAGGAGGGGGCTAAAAGTAACTAATATTTAATCAGTTTGTTCAGCTGTTTGTCGGTGGCTTCCGGCAGGATTTCCCGCAGATGGGCGAGAATGCGTTCGTACGATTCCTGCGGTGTGCGGAGGGTGGTATGCGTCTCGTCGGCATAAGGCAGGCACGCTTCGCGACCTAACAGGTTCTCCGGCGTGTTGAGTAACTGCCAGCCGAAACCGTATTCCTTGCCGTGCTTGTCACGCGGATAGACGAAATCTTCGGTGACGATATAACAGCCCATCTGCAGCCGGTTGACGTACGCATCAAAACGGCTGCGCATCTTCGGTCCGGTCATGCCGCAGGCGGCACGCAGGTCACGTGCAACGGCACTGCCCTGTTCACGGAGCGTGGTGAGAATGGCTTCTTCTACGGAGCCGATCTCCGGCTGCGGATAGATAGAGCGGCGGTAGTTATAGAAATCCGCCCACCACTCGCGGCTGATGAAGCATGCTTTGCCGCCGAAGAACTTGCCATAGACGCAGTTGCCATCGGTGATAGCAGGTCCTTTCCACGTCCACAACGGCCATTCCCACGAACCGTCGTCAAACTGCACATAGTGGTATTCCGGCGCCATCATCTCCTCCGCGCAGTAACCGCCAATGCCGCTATCCAGCAGCGGCAGGAAACCTAATTGTTGGATGCGCTCAATCAACTGCGGGCACGAACTGATTTCGTACTGCCCGGATGTGCCGCTTTCCCGCTGCTGCAAGCTCAATAAATAATCCCGTACGCTATTCATTGTATTTAATTATTTTGGCAGGATTGCCTGCAACTACCACATCATCGGGAATGTCGTGCGTCACAACCGAACCGGCTCCGACGATGACGCGGTTACCGATGGTTACACCCGGACAGACGATCACTCCGCCGCCGAGCCAGCAGTCATCGCCGATACGGATCGGCTTGCCGGTCTCTATCGTCTTTCTGCGCTCCATATAATCATGCGGATGGTCGGGCGTCAGCAGTTGGCAGTTCGGCCCGATGAGCGTGTGGGCACCGATGGTGATACCTCCGCCGTCCAGAAAGACGCCGTTGAAATTGACCATCGACCCCTCGCCGATGGAGATACGGTTGCCGTGGTCGCAATGGAAAGGCGGACAGATGATCACCGAAGGGTGCGCATCGGGGATGAGTGCCCGGATACAGCGGTGCAGTTCGTCCATGTCCCATGCGCCGCACCGGTTGAGGTCCCGCATGGCATGATACGCCCGCAGGATATTCGCCTGTACCTCCTTGTCCGTATAGTCATACGGCAGGTTATGAAGCATTTTTTCGTATTCGGTCATTTGTTCTTTGTATATTTGGTTTTCTGTTCGTCAATCGCCTGCCCGTCGTTCATCACCAAAACCTTTCTAGTCTTTTTGGGTATATAGCCAGGCGACTATCGCGCCGCTGATATTATGCCACACGCTGAAGATGGCACCGGGGATGGTTGCCATCGGATATGCGGCAAAATGGAGCGTTGCCAAGGAAGAGGCAAGGCCGGAGTTTTGCATGCCTACTTCGATGGAGACAGCCCGTTTCTTGGGTTCGGGCATTCCTGACAGTCGTCCTATCAGATAGCCGAGCCCCAACCCGAAGAGGTTGTGGCACATCACTACAAGGATGATCAAGAAGCCGCTTGCCAGCAGTTTGGAGGCATTGGCGGAGATGACGATAGAGACCGTAAAGGCGATAGCAACCGACGAGAAAGCCGGAAGATAATCCATCGCTTTCTCCGTGAACTTGGGCCACAGGCTCTTGATAACCAGACCTAATACGATAGGCAGAATGACCACCCACAGGATACTCAGCAGCATGCCTGCCACATCCACATGGATGCTCTCTCCCGCCAGTACCCATGTCAGCAAAGGGGTAAGCAGCGGGGCAAGCACGGTGGAGACCCCGGTCATCCCGACCGACAGGGCAAGGTCGCCTTTCGCCAGATAGGTGATGACATTCGATGCCGTGCCGCCGGGACAGCAGCCTACCAATATCACGCCAAGCGCCAACGCTTCGTCCAGTTGAAAGGCTTTAGCTAGCCCCCATGCCAGCAGCGGCATGACGGTGAACTGCGCCAAACAGCCGATGATGATATCTTTCGGACGGCTGAAGACGATTTTGAAATCCTGCAGGTTGAGTGCCAGTCCCATACCGAACATCACCACGCCCAACAGGTAGTTGATGGTTTTCGTGGGGATGGGTTGCAACACACCCGGAAACAGCAGCGAAAGCACGGCGCATACTAAAACCAGTACCGCCATATATTTCGATATGTAGTGACAGAGTTGCTTCATTCGTTAGTCTTGTCCGATAAGTGTCTCATTTATTTTATTTTATGGAAGTTTTTGGGATTCGTTTGGCAATACCGATTGCACCGGTTGGGCAGACGAGACGGCATAGATGACAACCAACGCATTTCGTGCCGATGATCTTCGGTTTGCGGTCCTCGCCGAACTCGATCGCTTGGTGTCCGCCGTCCATGCACGATACGTAGCATCGCCCGCAACCGATACATTTTGTCTTGTCTATCAAGGGATAGACGATTGTCTCTCGGTCCAGATCGGAAGGCATGGCAACACTCGGAAGTTTCTCTCCGACGAGTTTCTTGACTTCCGTAATTCCGCGCTCCGCCATATAGTGCTGCAAACCTGCAATCAAGTCTTCTATAATCCGGTAGCCGTACTGCATCACAGCGGTGCAAACCTGTACGTTGCGGCATCCGAGTTGGATGAATTCCAAAGCATCGCGCCAAGTCTCGATACCACCTATACCACTGATATCCAAGTGTTTCTCAATACCTGCTTTATGCAATACCATATTGTCTGTCATCTCATAAATCATACGCAAAGCAATAGGTTTGACTGCTTTGCCGGAATAGCCGCTCACGGTTATTTTGCCGCTTACTTCAGCATCGTGACTCATCGTGATCGACTTGATGGTATTGATGGCGCTGATACCTTTGGCTCCGCCATAGAAACTCGCCAATGCCGGAGTAGTCATGTGTTTCACATTCGGTGTCATCTTGGGTATAACCGGTATATGGACAGCCTCGCTTACAAAATGGGTGTAGCATAGCACCAGTTCCGAATTCTGCCCGATGTCACTTCCCAGACCTGCCATTTTCATCTGCGGGCAGGAGAAATTGAGTTCCACCGCATCGCATCCGGCCGCTTCTGCCATCTTTGCCAACTCTATCCACTCCTCTTCCGTCCGACCCATGATGGACGCGATGATACGTTTCGTCGGGTATTTCTCTTTGAGCCGGTGCAGAATCTCAAAATCTTCCGTGTAGAGGTTCTCGCTCAACTGTTCCATGTTCCGGAATCCGATAAACGGAGTTCCCTCTTTGCGCACGGCGTCAAAACGCGGAGACACCTCGCGGATCTCACCTTTGGTGATCGTCTTGTAGAACACACCTGCCCAGCCGGCTTCCAACGCCCGGGCTACCATGTCGTAGTTAGTGCAGATAGCCGAACTGGCAAGGAAGAAGGGGTTCTCGCACACCATGTCGCAGAAATTGATCTCAAGGCTCGGCAACTCCTCCTTCGTACTTGGTACTTGGTCCCTTTGTCCTTTAAGGATTTGCGAGCTTAGTTCGCTAATCCGAATAGGTCTGTCGTAATGAATACAGGCCTGTTCTGCCGCTTCTATCTCGGCATCGTTCATTTGTGCGAGCAACTCGGTTGCTGTCCACCGGTTCTCGAATCGCAAGGCGCGAATAGCGCGAGCGGCTTTTGTTCCGCATGGCGCATCGGCACATAATAAACAACGTGCCACTTCTTCATGAATGTGTATCATAATATGATGGGTTAATTTATTTCACTTATTCCATTTTGCACCGCTTTGCCCCAATAGAGCAGGTACCGCATGCCGGCAATTATTATTCTTTGGTTTGTTTATTCTTTGTATATTTGGCTTTGACAATCTCGTAGGAGTTGCGGGTGAGGTCTTTGAGCAGTTCCTCTTCGGCGGCATTGGCATCCACGCCTATCCAGTATTTGGACGGCAGGTTGAACGGTTTGCCGATGCAGTCATAGCGCGCCTTGAGTTCGTCTATCCGCTCCGGCTGGCATTTGAGCGTCACAATGCCGTAATGGTCGATGTCCAGAAACGCGAACATGTGTCCGCAGACATAGAACACTAACACATCCGCCGCATACCTGAACGCCGTGAACGGCAGTTTCTCCTCCACATCCGCCCCTATCGACAGGCAGTATTCCCTGTAATCCTCAATGTTCATAATCTTATTTCGTTAATGTATTCAGCGTCACTACAGAAAACTCGCTCATGCCTTCAATGGCGTCGCTCACATTGAGCAGCAGTTTCGGGTTGCTCACATCCCAATGGAACGTGCCTGAGTCGCTGTACCGCGCTGTCTCCGATTGCAGCACATAGACATAGCCGAAAGTCCTGCCGTTTTGAGTAAGACGGTCAATACAAAGCACGCGCTTGTCCCGCTTGTTGATGACGATGTTCCGCCAGATGACATTGGACGGCTGTGTGCTGCGGGTCGGGGCAAACGTAGTCTGGAAAATCATGCTTGCCCCTTCGCTGTCCACCTCGTAGTCCGGCAGCAGACTGATATATCCGTCGCTGTGGAAGGAATAGGTATTGTCGTGGTTGCTAACTGCCTTCAGTCCGCTTACCTTGAAAGGAAGGTCCTTCTGTACGTCCCTCACAAACTCCTCACTCGTCGTTGCCCGTTGCACCGCACAGGAGCAGAAAGCAAAGGCTAATATGTAAAAAACAGTTCTTTTCATTTGTTCCATTTGTTTTATTGCCGGATTGTATCCTATGTAATGGAAGAAAGATTGCACCCTCACTTTGGTGGTATCGGTATATGATAAATAAAATCGTTCATATTATTTCTTTATTCCTTCGAAAGAATTTACTATCTTGATTTTTATATCTTCAAAGGAATCGACTATCTTTACTTTGACATCCTCAAAGGAATCTACGATTTTTACTTTACCACATGTGTTTTCAAAAGAATTCACGATTTTGATATCTGCGTCCTCAAAAGAGTCCACTATTTTCACTTTAATGTCCTCAAACGAATCCACAATCTTTACCTTTCCGTACAGATTATAAGTCTTTCCGTCTTTGGTAATCGTGCAGTTTTCTTTGTCAATCTTGACGTCAGAAGCCCACGAGCACATTGCTATAGTGAGGCCAAGCAATAGGATATTAAAACGCTTCATTATTTAATCTATTTCATATGTTTGAATAAGCACCTGCTCTTTTCCCGCATTGACAACTTCCGTACTAATAGGGTCTATTATCTTGGAATTGTGCATTGCTATATGGGTCGTATTATGCCCAGGACTCTTAATTGCATTCTCCAACTGACTTCCTTCCATTTGCGAAGAAGAGAAACAATATCTTCCATTTTCACTAAATTTCCTGATTCGAGTGAGAAATTTAGAGAAATATCCCCATTTTGTATGTACGGGATTTAGAACTATGTCAACATCATTAAGTCTTTTCTCAAACCGTTCTTCAAGATCAGGACGCTTCTTCAAACGAAATTCTGCTATTCCAGAGCTACCCTTTAGAATATTGTTCTCCCCACAATGAATAACCATAAATTTCTTTCCTGCAACCTTAAACTGACGCCGCATTGTAAAAAAATTTCCGTCAATCTCATGTACCAAATACTCAATGTTTGTTTCATTTGCATCCCTTGATTTCGCAAAAATCTGGCTATCGATATATGCCCATTCACCATCTTGTAATAAATACATTCTATTTCCATTCAGTCCCTCCGATTCATTAAGTTCAATAAAAGCAGAAACAGATCTCCGATTAATGAGATTTCTTATTACTCTCAGATCGGTAAGGTCTTTTAATACATGCTCACTGAACATCACAAAATCCGCAGAACTCTCATTGAGGATCTTTGCAATCAACTCAATGCGTTCATAGACTTTATCTCTCGTGAGGCGCGAGTAAACAGGGAAAGAAACTAATTGTATTTTCATACCATAATTTTACTTTTGACTGTCAAACATTATATTTTTATACCTTTATTCTATTGCACGAAAAACGGTTGTGCGGATTCAATCCGGCGTAATGGAATCCATTTTAGGCATAGTTGGCAGGAAAAGAACAATTCATCTATCAAGCAGCCACTCTGCCAAATCGATGATTTGGATACCTTGATAATCGTATTTCGGTACGCGAGTACGGGCAATGATGAATTTGGGGTACACATCTTTGATTTGCAGAAGAGGCGAGTACTCGCGTTCAAAAGTTTCTTTGGAGCTGATATTGTCGCTCACCTGAATATATATCTTTTCATTCCCGCGCATGGCTACAAAATCAATCTCTTTCTGGTACAGTTTGCCGACATAGATATCATATCCGCGCCGCAACAATTCCAAAGCCACCAGATTCTCATAGATACGCCCGTAGTCCATGTTACGTGTGCCGAGCAGCGCATAGCGGAATCCGCTATCCACCAGATAATACTTGTGTAACGATTGAAGATATTTCTTTCCGCGCACGTCATAGCGTTTGATTTTATACAGCATAAATGCACGGCATGTGTAATCCAAATAGTCCGATATGGTGTGATTGTTGGTTGCAATACCCTGCGTCTTCAGAATCTCAGCTATCCCGTTGGGTGAACAGGTGTTGCTCACATTATCCATCATATATTCCATCAATCGGGGCAATACTTCAGAATCCGCCAAATGGTATTTCTCCACCAAATCACGCTGCAAAATGGTATTATATACGTCTCGGATGTATTGCCTGCGTTTCGTATCTGAGGGATAAGGATAGCTGCCACTCAACCCTCCCTCCAGCACGTATTGGTCAAACTGGGATTGTATTTCTTTTTCTCCGTTATAGGTACGGTATTCCGCAAAGCTAAATGGCAGAACAGGAATTTCTATATAGCGGCCTGTAAACAAGGTAGCCAAATCCGAACTGAGCAAAAAAGCATTGGATCCGGTCAGATAGATGTCATATTTCTCCGAAGCATGAAGACTGTTTATTGCCCACTCGAAATGAGGACATAATTGCACCTCGTCTATGCAGACATAATTGTTTTTGTCCGGTATAAAACGGCTTTCTATATATTCATGCAGGGCATGGTACTCTTTGAGCGGCTCTGTATCCAACATACGGAAATCGATAAAGATGATATTGGATTGCTCATCTGTCCGGGCCACCCATTCCATGAATGCAGTTAGCAATTTAGACTTACCACTACGGCGCACGCCGGTTATGATTTTCAAGTCCAGAGTACCTTTTGCCTCTTTTAATTGGTCCATTAATAATGTACGTTCAATTAGTTTCATTTCCAAAACTTTAATTATTTTCATTTTTCAGAAATCCGCTGCAAAGATACTCTTTTTTTGTTAATTATGCAATAGTTTGCACGCTTTTTCTATAAAATTACTTCAAATATTGCACGCTTTTCCTATAAAATCATTTATTCCATTTAGCGTTCATCCGTTTTGCATATTCTTCCAACGGAGGCATACCAACCGCGCTACGCCATATATTCACACTATCAGTATTGAGCAAAGTGTAGATAACCCGCTCTCCTGTTGAATCTTCTACAATCTGCGATCCGTACCGCTGCGGCTTGCCTTCAAAGAGGGCGATACGGTCTTCCAGCAAAGCTATATCCTCCATGCTCAGTTCGCCTTGTTCTGCCGCTTTGCGCAAGAATGGATAGAACTCTTTTTGCGTATCGAGATCGCTATGCTGGACTACAAGCCATATAACAGAGTTCGCCGAGCCTACTACTGTTTTAGACGGAAAACCGTACGTGTCAAAGATGTCCCGGATTTCTTGCAGATTGACCTCGTCTGCTTGTTGCATAGCGTGGATGAGGGAATCACGTAGGAGTTGATTATCCGGCTTCGTCTGACAAGCAAACAAGAACGCGTGTCTCGGTTCTTGGTCGCGCGAGAAGATGGTTTGCAGGCGTGCAATCAATTCATGGTTGTAATCTTTCTCTATGCGCTGCTGTCTTTGCTCCACCGTGTCTTTCAGCACTTGCCATTCGGGGTATTGATGTAATGACAGAAAGTCCTGATTCTCCGCAAAGTTAGAAGTGTACCACTCTTTGTCGTTGCTAATCAATTGGTTGAGGCGCATGAATGCCGTTTGTTCGTCTCCTGCCATGGCTGCGATTGCGGCTGCATTGGAATAATGGTAACTCTGCGGCTCGGCATCGGAGGCTTGAAAAGCCTGTTTGTAATAGTTGTTGGCCTGTTCGTAGTCTTGTGCCATATAGCACGAATCAGCCTTATTAACGGCTGTTTGGAAAGGGATGGAAGGCTTGCACGCGCAGAGGGCAAGGGCTAATATGTAAAATATGGTTCTTTTCATTTGTTTATTCTGTTGTTTTCCCGACTGGCAGTCGGGGCAATGGAAGAATTTTTCTTTGTTTGGCAGTCGGGACCGGATTCAATCTGGCGTAATGGAAGAAAGGGGATTGCTATTAGTAATGGAAGAAAGGGAACAGAGCTCCTCTGCCATTTGGTTCATGGCGATGCAGTCGGCGCGGGTGACATGGCGTTTGTCGGCATCGTAGTCCCACGGAGAGAGGATGAGTACGCGACCGGCGGCTACGGCATCGAAAAGACCATCCTGCGGTTTGTAGTAATCGCGGAAGCCGTTGTTCGCGATACAGATGAACGGCCTTTCCTCTTTCAGCAGCACCTCCATGACCTGTTTCTCCTGCGGCGAGATGAAAGGCGAGACCATCACCGTGCCTTTGCGGGCAGCCAGCACACAGCCGTTCATGTAATCGCGGAGCGTCTGCGGCTCGCCGTGTTCCGCCGCTTCTACCATCATCCGCCGCACATGGACGGGCGCGTAGTGCTCCGCTTGCAGCAGGGCGATGTTCCCCACGCCGCTGTACGTGCGCCCTGCGAGCTCTATCCCTTCCTGCACGCGGAAGAAACCCGGCATGAGACGCTTGGTAGCCAGCCGCTGCGGGTTCATGTCGATATAACGGAGCGTGGCAGGCAGCTGCCGCCGCTGCCCCATCGGGCGCACAAAGGGCATCTCGGTGAAGATAGGAGGAAGGGCATCGTATCTATCTGCGCCTATCTCTTCTCGTAATGTTTTAGCTCTTTCTTGGTAGTTCTCCCGAATTAAATTCGGGGCAAAAGAAGAAAGACGCCCGACCTTCTTGACCTCCTGCCAAAAGCCGCGGACGGCAGCTCTTATGCCACGCGGCATTGCTTGCCGTACATACCAGATGGCATGTAAATGATCCGGCATGAGGCAGTAGTGCAATATCTGTATCTCAGGATAAAATGAGGATAACTGCCGCTGGATATTTAATACAGCCCGGCCTAATGGGAGTATGTTCACCCTCGCTTTGGTGGCATCGCTGTCGGGGATGACGAGGGTGCCGAGCAAGGGTTCACGCGAGGGAATGGTCAGCGTGACATGGTAGAGTCCGGCACCTTTCCATGCCGTATCCGGCTCCTGCCATTGCCATTTGTCCAATGCTGTCTGAAGATTCTTATCCATAGATACTATGATTTGCCACCTTGATTAGTGGTAAGCTTACCACCAAAAACGCTGCAAAGGTACGACTTTTTTGCGAGATATGCAAGAGGACGGGTGTAAAAGATGAGTAAAAGATGAGTTAAAGATGAATTATTCTACGTTCAGATACATATCCTTCAGATTGAGGATTATGCGGTCAAACTGCCGGAGGAAATCCATTCCCATACGGCCGTCGTGCTGATGCAGGTATTCGCCGGAAGACGGATAGAGATACACCTCCTCCATGCTTACAGGTTGTGCGCCTACCATAAAAGATGCACTTGGCAGGAGCAACACCTCCATGTTGTGAATCTGTCCATAGGAGAGCGTGGAAATCGTATCCTTCTGCGCCGTGAGGTCGGTCTCGGCGGCGAACTTATTATAATAACCGCTGTATAGTTCTGCGGTGGAACAACCTGTGTCCAGATGGAAGGTCAGGGGTACGGAATCCTTCTTGGCTCTCAATAGCAGGCTTCCGTCAATGAGCAGATTCGGCTTTATGTCTTGCGGCATAGGAGTCGGGTGTGCAGGAAAGACCAGTTGCTGCTTGTCCATATCCAACTGTGTCTCCGGAAAGGCCGCTATAATATCCATTCCGAGGATAGCGTCCACGCCGGTCATCAGCGTGTCAATAGCGTCCGACAGTCCTACATACGCAACCACATTACGGCATGTGATTCCGCCTATTTGCAGGCTGTCTATCCATGCCCGCAGACCTTTCTGCGAACCGTTGACAGTGACGGTGTCCGGCAGGATGGTAAGCCCCATTTCCCGAGCGGTCTTTTCGAATAGGAAAGTGGCTCCTGCTCCCGTATCAAAAATAAACGGATATTCCTTCCCGTGTACCCGCACAGGGATGGTCATGAGGTTTCCTTTATAGGCTTTCTTCCCGCCGCGCATCCATTCCTCGCGTTTGGTTACTTGCGGTGTAATAAGACGGAAAGGCACCGCTATGTCTTTTTCCGGGCGCGAGACGGACAAAGGAGCATAGTCGCGCAAAACGGCATAGTGTTTCTGAAGCGTCCGAAGCGCCTGCGTTTCTGTCACGCCGGAGGATTCCAACTGATTGATAATATGCTGAATGCCGTCTGCCGCCTCTGCGTAATGTCCCTGTTTCCCAATGAGTTGCAAGCGCAAGAGCGCAAAACTGAGGGCGGTTTGTGTGCCTAATTCCGACTGATGTTCGGAGAGCAGTTTGGTCAAAGCAGCCACAGCCTCCTCTGTGCGGTTCGTGCGCGCCTGCAGCATCGCCTCGGCTATCAGACGCAGGTAATCCGCCTGCATGGAGTCGCGGTACTGCGGAAGGTCTTCCGCCAACGCAAACCACTCCTCGTTGTTCACCAACGAAGCGATATGTGTATCCGCCTCCTGCGCGGACAGCGAAAAGGTCACGAGACCAAGGAAGATGAGTATGACTGCTTTTTTCATAGTGATTCCGGCGTTTTTATATGGAGGGGGTGATGATTACACGCCAGGAACTGTCTTTTTCGTTCTTCTCGACGTAGTTCTTTTCTATCAGTTGGTTGACTAATTTCCGTACGGCGGTCATACTGATACCCAGTTCCTCCGTCATATCCTCCAGTGTCAATACAGGCTGCGTCCGCATCAACCGTAGCAGTTTGGCATAATTCGGCGTGCGGAACTCTATCATCTCTCCGTCATACCACCATACGTTTTCCTCTTTGCGGGTCACAAAAAGATAGTCATTATATATCTCGTTGGCTACCAGTTTATGGAAATACTGCACAAAAGGCTCTATGTTTTCAAGGGAAGCGTGCGCTCCTTGACTTGGGATAACACCCACAATCAAATCCGCTTGGTGAAGCGCTTCCAGATATTCCTGTTTCTTGCGGCTGCGGACCACAATCATCGGCAGACCGTGACGCGAGAGAATATAATTGACCAACAGTCGCGCGATACGTCCGTTGCCATCCTCGAAGGGGTGGATGCGAATATAGCGATAGTGGAAGAGTGCCGCCAACTCTACAGGCGACAAACGCCCCAATTCCTCCTCGGAATTATACCAGTTTATGAGGTCGGTCATCAGAGCCGGTGTCTCCTCCGGCGAGGCATATTCAAAACGGTCACCATAGCGCGTAATCACACTATTCGGGCGGGTCTTGTATTGCCCTGCATGGATGGTGTAACTGGTCTGCATGCCTCCGGGGAGGTTGCGATAAACGGTGTAATCCTCGCGTAATAAGGTCTTGTGCAGTGTGCGGATGAAATTCTGGGTAAGGGGCATGTCTGGCAGGTTCGCTTCTTCGCTCATCATCTTCAAGCCGACATTACTTGCGGTCATTTCCTGCACGTCGCGGACTGTGGCTTCGCCGACAATCTTACCGAACAGCAATAATATCTCCGTTTGACCATACGTCAGCGTATTGCCCTCAATATGATTGCTATTGTAGTTGTAGTCAATCGTAAAACGGCGGCTCAGCCTCTCGCGGTCTCTGTCAGAGACAGGCTGAATCCCCTGCCACGCTTTGATTGCTTTCTTAAAACTGACTTGCTTCATAATTCAATTTTTGATTAAAAGGTTACAGTAGTGTAACCATTTCGGGTGCAAAAGTACTGCTTTTTTATGAATTATGCAAATAAAATCGTTCAAAAATGACAGAAATCTGCGATTTTTGCGGAAGAATCACTCTACATACGTCACATAACTGCCGCGGATGCATTTCCAGCGACCGTCGTTCAAGAGGAAGATATCGTCGCCATAGACGCCGGAGATCTTGTCACCATCTTGGTCCACGGCGTACCACCATTTGCCTTGTTTGACACAGAAAAAGCCGTTTCCGAACATTTGCGGAATCTCATAGGAATAGGTTTCTACTTTGCGCCCCGAGCAATGATAGATGTCCCAGTAGCCGGAAGAGCGTTGCACGGTCACATAGCCAAACGGATAGTACAATATCTCCTTGCCGTAGATGCCGCTCACGAGGTCGCCGTCTTCGTCCGCGAGGTACCATGTGTTGCCCCGGCGGACGCGGTAATAGCCGTTGTAGAGCACGTTGATTTCATCGCCGTAGAGGATGGAATAGCCGTTGCGGTAGATATAAACCTTTTTGCCGGACAGCCGCACTCGGCAACCGTTGCGCAGGTCCTGATAGTGCTCGGTGCAATACTCCGGTTTGCGGGTGGTCATCTCATTGTTCGTATCCTCGAACCAGAGGTCGTACTTGTCCGACACGACATACTGCGCGGACATCGTCAGGCTTGCCATCAGGGCGAAGCAGAGAGTAAGCAGTTTGGTTTTCATAAGGCGATGATTTGGAGGGTGAAACATGTTTGTTTATCTACAACAAATCGTGTGCCAATGCCGCTACTGCTCTTATTGTGCTATCTCCTCAAAATGCTCCAGAGCCCAGCCGATAAGGGCGGAGACATGGGGCATGAGGGACTGCCCGCGGGCGGTGAGGCTGTACTCAACTCTCGGCGGCACTTCGGGATAAACCTGCCGGCTGATGAGACCGATCTGCTCCAGACGTTTGAGCGTCTGGGAGAGCATTTTCTGGGAACAATCGGACATATCACGGTGTAATTCATTAAAACGCAGCGTGCCGTGTTCGTTCAGATGGTACAACACAAGCAGCGACCATTTGTCGCCGAATTTGTCAATCACGTTCCGAATAGGGCAATTTAAGTATTGAGGATCTACCTCCCTCTGCAATTTTCTCATTTTCCTATTTCCTTATTTATATATTTAATACGAAACAAAACCAATAAAACCCCTCTGTCGTTTGCCAAATGCGCTGCAAAATTACAAAAATTTGCTACTGCTTGATGTGTTTTTCCAGCCAGCGGCAGAGTTCGGCTACTTGCTCCGGGGTGTTGCCCATGAAGACGGCGCACTCCTTGTGTCCCTCAAACTGCGGCGTGACGCCGTCCATGGCGCTCAGGGCTGCCACGGTGACGAGTTCACGGACGGCAGGCGTGAGTTGGTCAGACGCGTAGATGTCGCCGAAGAGATGCGACTTCATGTAGTAGTCCGCCTGCGGGCAGAACGTGTAGTCCCACGGCGTGCCTCCTTCGTCGCGTGTCTGCATGGCGGTACCAGTGCGCAATGCCTCTCCGGCATCGTCCCACACGGCAGGACGCACAAACGGCTTACCCCAAGACCATTTGGTCATTTTCTCATTTACCATTTGGCCATTCAGGATTTTCTCCAGCACGCCCAAGGCGTTGAGCGAACGCGGGAAGCCTGCGTAGGCGTACAACTGCGCGAACGCGTCTTTCAGTTCGTTGATAGTCACGCCGTGGTCCAGAGCCTGCGGAATATCCGTTTCCAAGTGCTCCAAGTCGCCCTTTGCCGCCCATGCTACGCAAGTGCAGAGGTACAATATGCGCTCCGGAAGCGCAGAAGTCGTCGTTTCCATATTCTGTTGCATGTATATGGGAAGTTTAGAAGTACCCTGTATTACTGTTTCTTGTAATACTTGCTGTGCTGGTATTGCCCGTGAGCCTGCGTTTTGTTGTTGTAGTTGATGGCGAACTTCGGGCAGCGGTGGAGGCAGCCGAGGCACAGTGCGCAACGCTCTGCCGTCCAGACAGGGTTCTTGCCGAGTTTGTTGGTCTCGGTCTTGGCGGTCTCCTGCATCTCGATAGCCTGCACGGGGCATTTCTTGGCGCACAGGCCGCAACCGATACACTTGTCCTTATCCACCCCGAAGAACTTGGTCTGCCGTTCGTAGGTCAGGAGCGGGTCGGTCACCACGCGGAAGAAATACGGCATCCGGTCATGGCTCTTGTTGCCTTGCGTGCCCGCCTTGATCATCGCAATCACTTCGTCTATCTGCGGCTCGGCGGCATTGACCTGCTGCTGCACTTTCTGCGGGTCGCTCAGGTCGAACATCGGCGTCCAGTTGTCCGGCATCTTGACGGAGTAACCGGCATTCATCTTAATGCCTTTGCGCTTCAGTTCATGGCGTGCGTCCTCGCATACAAACCCTAGCAGGAAACCGTAGGTGGCAACACAGAAAACATAGTTGTCCTTCGCCAAGCGGATGTCGGCTTTGCGGATGAACTCGCGTACCAGAACCGGCAGTTCGTTCCAGTTGGTAGGCGTTACGAAACCCAACGGCTCGCCGTCTGCGAGACGGATTTCAGTACTTGCGGTCTCGATGGATTGCGCTTGTGTGCCGAGTGCTTCGGCGATACGGCTTGCCACATGCTGGCTGTTACCCGTGGCGGAGAAATAATATATCATGTGTCAATCGTTTTGCGGTGCAAAGGTACAATTTTTTTGCGAGATATGCAAGGGGAAAGGCTATTTTCTTAAATTTGCCGGTTAAGGCTCCCACCCCGAGAGAAAGAAAAAAGAAAAAGAAAAGAACCAAAAGAATAATAAAAAAG
>CADBZO010000038.1 GCA_902799185.1 uncultured Bacteroidales bacterium
CTCGCGCATGAATTCCATGTTCTCTTTGGGGCAGACGCAATAGACCAGGTCGTTCTCCTCTACGGTGTCGTTGCCCCTCGGGATGATGGTCTCCTGCGCCCGTTTGATGGCTACGATACGGTATTTGCCGTGGTTATAAACACCCGAGGCAAAGGTCTGTCCGAGTATTTTCGCCGTTGCCCGCACTTTGATGATACATAGCTCCAGCGCTCCCTGGCACAGGTGCAGGTGGTACCGCATCCAGTTGGTGCGCAGACTCTCCTCTATCTCGTTGGCGGCCAGCACCTCCGGGTAGATGAGGTGGTTGAGACCCATGTTCTCGAAGAATTTTCTGTTCTCTGGCAGCAGGTACTCGTAGTTGTCAATGCGCGCCAGGGTGCGTTTGGCTCCCAAGGCGTTGGCTATCAGACAGGCCGTCATGTTCTCCGTCTCGTGCGGCGTGACGGAGATAAACAGGTCACACCCGTTCACTCCTATCTCTTTCTGGTCATGGATGGAAGTGGGGTTGCCTACCTTGGTCAGCATATCATAATTAGCGCTCAGATCGCCCAACCGCTCCTGGCTCTCGTCCAGGAGGCTGATCTCCATATCTTCGCGGCTCAGCAGTTTCGCCAGATGGGTGCCTACTTCGCCTGCTCCTGCAATAACGATTCGCATAGTCCTTCTTTGTCAAGTTTTAACATATGATAGAGCTCTTTGGTGGAGCCGTGTTCTACGTATTGGTCTCTCACGCCCAGCCGTACTACGCGGGGCGAATAGCCGTGGTCAGCCATCCATTCCAGCACGGCGCTACCGAACCCTCCGGCGATGATGCCGTCCTCCGCGGTGATGATGGTTTTGTATTTCTTTCCCACCTCGTGCAGTATCTCCTCGTCCAGCGGTTTGAGCCATCGCATGTCATAGTGGGCAAAGGAAACCCCTTCCGGCCTCCCCTCAAGGGAGGAGATCGCTTCGCTCATGGTGTTTCCGATTGCGCCGATGGTCAGTACGGCTATATCCTCTCCGTCACGGAGTTTCACGCCCTTGCCGTACTGTAATTCGGTCTGTCCTCCCTCCCTTGAGCGGGTGAAGAGCTCTGCTCGATCGGACTGCCGGTGGCCGTCCGTAGAACTCCCTGGGGAGGGGTTCACTCTCCCCCTCGGATACCTGATAGCCACCGGCCCTTCCAGCCCCTCGGCGAGTGTGAGCATCTCTCTCAGATCCTCCGCTGTCCGCGGGGCGCATATCTGCATGTTCGGGATAGGACGCAGATAGGCCATATCCAGCAGACCGTGGTGGGTGGCACCGTCGTTGCCTACGATACCCGCCCGGTCGATACAGAGCACCACGTGCAGGTTCTGCAACGCTACGTCATGTACAATGTTGTCGTACGCGCGCTGCAGGAACGTGGAATAGATATTACAATAGGGAATCATTCCGGCTTTCGCCAGACCGGCGCTGAAGGTCACGGCGTGTCCTTCGGCAATGCCTACGTCGAACACTCGCTCCGGCAACTCTTTCTGCATGATACTCATGGAGCACCCGCTCGGCATCGCCGGCGTGATACCTACGATCTTCTCGTTTTTCTTCGCCAACTCCAACAGTGTCTCGCCGAACACCTCCTGCCACAGCGGGGGAATCTGTTCTCCCTCTCCTTGGGAGAGGGTCGGGGAGAGGTTACGTTCCCCTGTCTCCACATTGAACTCCCCCGGCGCATGCCAGACGGTCTGGTCGTTCTCCGCCGGCGCGTAACCCTTGCCTTTTTTGGTGATGATATGCAGCACTTTCGGTCCGCGGTGGTTCTTGATCTCACTCAGGATACGTACCAGCCCGATGACGTCATGGCCGTCGGTAGGGCCGAAATAACGGATATTCAGTCCCGTGAAGATATTGCTTTGCTGCTTGCTCAGTGCCGCTTTCCAGTTGTTGTTCCGCCGTAGGATTCGCTGCCGTTTGGCATCGTTCATCAGGTGTATCTTTACCGCTAACTGATACAGCCGCCACCGCCATTTGTTGTACGTCGCGCTGGTAGTCAGATCCACCAGGTATTGCGTAAACCCGCCTTTCAACGGGTCGATGGCCATATGATTGTCATTGAGCACGATAAGCAGGTTGTTCTTGTCCATCGAGGTGTTGTTCAGCCCCTCGAACGCCAGGCCGCCTGTCATGGCGCCATCGCCGATGATAGCTACGGTGTTATGCGATTTGTCGCCTATCTCCATTCCCAAGGCTGCGGAAATAGAGTTGCTGGCGTGACCCGCAATAAACGCGTCATACTCGCTCTCCGCAGGGTTGGTGAACGGCGCGAGACCTTTGAACTGCCGGTTGGTATGAAAACGGTCCCGGCGGCCGGTCAGGATCTTATGCGCATAAGCCTGGTGACCTACGTCCCACACCAACTTGTCGTTCGGTGTGTCAAACACATAATGCAGCGCCACGGTGATCTCTATCGCACCCAGTGACGACCCCAGATGCCCGGGGTTCTTGCTCAACGCCTCGATGATAAACTGCCGCAACTCTCCGCATACAGCGGGTAACTCCTCCAAGGGAACCTGCTTCAAGTCTGCCGGCGAATCAATTTTATTGATATATTTATATTCCATGTCCGAATGTGCATCACGTTACTGATCCTATTGGCGGTTATGACGTGGACGGTGAAGGACAAGAACACCGTTACGCCCTCCGACGCTATCCCCAACGGGGTGGTGGCGGAGTACAGCTGTACCTACCAGAAAGGAACGGTTCGTGCCGGCGATGAGGCGGTGCTGACGTTAACCCGCCTCGGCGGGCGAACTGTCAACGGCATAGACATCTATCTGCATTCCAACAGTTCTGCGGGAGCCGGAGAGATCAAAGTCACCGCCAACGGCAAGACGGAGGCTACCCTGTCAGGCACGTATAAGTCCTGGACGGGAGCCTATAGCACCTCTTCTCAGAAAGTGACGGTGCTCAACAAGGCCGTCCAAAACGTCCAAGAACTGAGTGTCAAAGTCCGGGGGACTGCCAACTCGCTCCATATCGAGAAATATGTCATTACGTATGAGGATCTTCCGCCGTTGACGGTCACGCTCATGCAGGGGGAGGATCTCTATGCGACCCTCACGGAGTCTTCCCGCGGCGAGGGCGTGTTGCTTCCTGCGCTGGCAGATACGGAGGATTGGCATTTTTTAGGCTGGTCGGAGCAGCATTTCTGGTCGGTCTATACCAAGCCGGAGATTTATTATCCTATCGCGTATTTCCCGGTCCGGGATATAACCCTTTGGGCGGTGTACGGCTATCGCCCGGGGAACGATTTGAGCTATGTTACCGACCTTCAGAGCGGGGAGTATCTGTATGTCAACTCGCATAATATGACGGCCTTGTCGGGTGTTCCTTCGGGGGGCAAGATGGCTTATGCTGCGGCTAATCCCATGGATGAGGAGCAGTACTATACGTTCACCTTTGCATCTCCCGATACAGCTTATATCACCCACTCGGCTACCCGTACGCCTATCGGTTATTCCGGTACCTCCCTGGTGGCGCAACCGTCCCCCTGGCTCGTCTCGCAAAACGGCGAGGAAGTGTCGTTTTATACCTTTGTGGGGAAGAAAACGTATATCCTTTGGCTGAATGTTTTATCTCAAACCGGCGGTGGTAGTGAATATTATGCCGGTCTGCAAGAGACAAGGGATTTCACCGGCACGCCGATGCGTCTCATGCGTCCTGCGGCGTTCGCCGAGGCGTACACCTGCCACCCTGAAACAGGGCTGGACGTGAAGGACGTATCTGCCCCTACCGATACGCCACCTTATATCCTGCGGTTGGGCAACTACGAGCTGCGTATCCATGACGGAAAAAAAGAACTACGATTATGATGAGATTACTTTTGATAATGAGTGTGCTGCCTGCTATTCTGGCAGGTGATTTCAATCCCAAGACGCTGACTATTCATGAGCAGGACAGTATTCTGGAGGTACGAGGCGGCGAAGCACAAAGTACAAAAGAGGTTGTTCATGCACGCTACCGGCTGGAGAGCGAGAACGGAGAGAAGATCTTCCGCCGTTCGTCTGTGGCGGACTGGTATGTGTATGATACCCAGCGCAAGACGCGCAAGCAACTGGGCGAAGGTTTCCGGTTGGGCAAGGTGCGCGACGCCGTCATGAGTCCCAACGGCCGCTACGTAGCGTTTGCGAAAGACAATAACCTCTATATCCACAAACTTGATTTCGGAACCGAGGTAGCCGTCACGCATGACGAGAACCCCGACATCATCAACGGTACAGCCGACTGGCTCTACGAGGAGGAGTTCGGCACGACGGCGCTCTTTGCCTGGTCGCCGGACTCCAAACAACTGGCGTTCGTGCGTCTGGATGAGACAGAGGTGCCGTCTTTTGCATGGCAGAACTACCTGGGGAAAGAACCGGGAAACAAGTACCCTCAGTACCCTTCCCTGGAGAGCCTGCGGTACCCGAAAGCCGGGTGTGCGAACGCCAAGGCTTCCGTTTGCGTCTATGACGTAGCTACGAAGGCCATCCATACCATGCAGGTGAATGCCGACGGGGCGGATGTCTATTTCCCGCGCCTTCGCTGGAAAAGGGAGCAGCTGCTCGTCCTGCGTCTCAACCGTGACCAGACAAAGATGGAGGTGCTGGAGGTCAATGCCAAATCGACCGTTGCACACCCCCTTTATCAGGAGGAGAGCAAACGTTATTTCATGGATTACGAACTCTTCGACCAATGGCTCTGGCTCTCCGACGGACGGTTTATCGTCCTCAGCGAGAAAGACGGTTTCCGTCGCGCGTACCTTTATAACGCGCAGGGAGTAGAGCAGAAGACGCTAACGCCCGGCGACATGGATGTGACTGCTTTGTATGCGGTCAACGAGAAGACACAGACGCTTTTCTATCAGGCGGCACCGAAGCCCTCGGAGCGGCAGGTGTATGCGCTTAATCTGAAGAAAAACCAAATCACTCCGCTGACCGAAGCGGAAGGAATAAACTCCGCCCGGTTCTCCAAGGATGCCGGCAGCGCAATCATTTGCCACCAGTCGTTTACTACTCCCAATGAATATATCCTGTTCTCCAAGAACCGCTTCGAGCCGTTGGAGCAGAATAAGGAAGTGCAAGAGGCCTGGGCGAAGTATAACCTGCCGGAGCCGCAACTGCTGCGTATCCCCAATGGCAACGACCAGGAGCTGGAAGCGATGCTGCTGATAAGCGGCCAAGGGACGAAGAATCAAGGACCCAGACCTCTGGTAGTCATGCACTATTCCGGTCCGCAGAGCCAGCGGGTGCTGAACCGTTGGCGCAAGCGTTTCGAGTACGCCTTGGCGGAAGAGGGCTATGCCGTCCTTATCGTCGATACCAGAGGCAGTGACTGCCGCGGACGGGCATGGCGGAACGAGACCTACATGAACCTCGGCGTCAAGGAGGCGCAGGACCTCATCGCTGCGGCGAACTATATTGGTGCGCGCCCGGAGATTGACGCCTCCCGCATGGCGGTCCTCGGATGGAGCTATGGCGGCTACGAGACGCTCATGGCCATGAGCACCAAGGGGCATCCTTTCAAGGCAGCCGTAGCGATTGCGCCGGTCACAGACTGGCGGCTTTATGACTCCGCTTATACCGAGCGGTATATGCGCCGGCCGCAGGTGAATGACTCCGGCTATGACGAAGCCTCGCTGCTCCGCCGCGCAGCGGATCTCACCGGCTCCGTGCTCATCATCCACGGCACTGCCGACGATAATGTCCACGTGCAACAGACTATGCAGTATATCGACGCTCTCGTGCAGGCGGACAAGCAGTTTGAGATGCAGCTCTATCCGGATGACAATCACCATCTGCGCAAGGGCAATAACGCCGCGCACATGCACCGCCGGATACTGACTTTCCTGGAGAAGAACTTATAAATCACATATTAACCAATAACAAATCAATTTTAGTATCATGAGTACCAAACAAAACAAATCACTGACTGTGATTACCATCATTGCGATGATGTTTCTCTACGCAATGATCTCTTTCGTGACCAACCTGGCAGCTCCGGTAGGAAAGATCTGGGGCGCGTCGTTTGAGGATCCCGCTCAGGCCGAGCGTATGGGAATGCTGGGCAACCTGTTCAATTTCCTGGCCTACCTGATTATGGGTATCCCTGCGGGAAATATCCTGTCCAAATACGGCTACAAGAAAACAGCCCTCTCTGCTATCGTCCTCGGTTTTCTGGGTATCTGTGTGCAGTGGTTGAGCGGTGAGACGGCAAGTTTTGCTGTCTATCTGTTCGGCGCGTTGCTCGGCGGCTTCTGCGTATGTATGCTGAACACCGTTGTGAACCCCATGCTGAATCTGCTCGGCGGCGGTGGTAACCGCGGCAACCAGCTGAACATGATCGGCGGTACCATTAACTCGCTGTCGGCGTCTCTTACGCCAATGCTGGTAGGCGCGCTGATAGGGGAGAGCCTGGCCGGCAAAACCATCTCTGACGTGAATATCGTACTGTATATCGCGATGGCTGTCTTTGCGGTCCTGTTCTGTATCTTCTGGCTCACGCCGATTGCCGAACCGGAGGGAGCAGGCCGGCAGATTACCTACGAGCGCACTCCGTGGGCGTTCCGCCATTTTGTGCTGGGTGTGATAGCGATTTTCGTATATGTAGGCGTGGAAATCGGTGTGCCGGCAACACTCATCAGTTATCTCAAACCGGTCGGTTTTGCTGCGGCAGGTTTCGTAGCGGGGCTGTACTGGCTGCTGATGCTCGTAGGCCGTACGATAGGATCGGCTATCGGCGGCAAAGTAAGCAGCCGTACGATGGTTATATGGGTGTCGGTGGCGGCTATCGCACTGATGGCGGCAGCGATGCTTGTAGGCGACAGCGTACAGATACCAATGCTTACCAGTTGGGCGTTTGAGACCCAGATGATGCCTCTGGCGGCTCTGCTGATCGTGCTGGTGGGGCTGTGTACGTCGGTCATGTGGGGCTCTATCTTCAATATGGCTACGGAAGGGCTCGGCAAATATACGGCGAAAGCGTCTGGTATCTTTATGATGATGGTGGTCGGCGGAGGTGTCGTTCCGCAGATACAGAGCATGATAGCCGCCCACGACTGCCTGCTCAGCTATATTGTGCCGATCGTCGGTGTGGCGTATATCCTCTTCTATGCCCTTTGGGGAAGTAAGAACGTCAACAAGGATATCAAAGTAGATTGATAATTGAGAATTGATAATTGATAATTTATAATTTATATTTCCATGAAAAAATACGCTTTAGGTATCGACTTGGGCGGAACAGGCACCAAGTTCGGTTTAGTTAATGAAGACGGACAGGTTCTTCGCAGTAATTCAATCCCTACCCAGCAATACCCCGATATCGACGAGTATTGCGACACCCTCTGCGCCGGGCTCAAGCGCCTGGTGGAGGACGAAGGGATAGCGCTCTCCGACGTAGTAGGTATCGGTTGCGGTGCGCCGAACGGCAATTTCTATTCGGGCTGTATTGAGCAGGCGCCGAACCTGCCGTGGAAAGGCGTGGTACCGTTCGCCAAGCTCATCTCCGAGCGGATGGGTATCAAGTGCACCATCACCAATGACGCCAACGCAGCGGCACAGGGTGAGATGATCTACGGCTCGGCGAGAGGAATGAAGAACTTCATCGTCATCACGCTGGGCACCGGCGTAGGTTCGGGTATAGTCATCGACGGCAAACTGCTGTACGGCCATGACGGTTTCGCCGGCGAGTTGGGTCACTGCAAGATCGACCACTCCGGCAACGGCCGTCTCTGCGGTTGCGGCCAGAAAGGCTGTATCGAGGCGTACGCTTCCGCTACCGGCGTTGCGCGTACGGCCAAGGAGATCGTCACCTCGACCACCCAGCCGACGCTCCTGCGTAACGTGGCAGACATAGATCATATCACCTCCAAGGACGTATTCGACGCTGCCGAGAAAGGCGATCTCGTAGCCAAGGAGATATTCGACTACACCGGCCATCTGCTCGGCCAGAAACTGGCGGACTACGTACATTTCTCCTCGCCCGAGGCGATTATCCTCTTCGGTGGTCTGACCAAGGCCGGTCATTGGATCATGAATCCTATCCGTGAAGCGATGGAGGAGAACCTCATGCCGATTTGGAAAGGCAAGATCCCTGTGTCTGTATCGAACCTCAAGGACAGCGACGCGGCTATCCTCGGCGCATCATCACTCGCATGGTAAAGCACCTCAAATCCTTTTTGCAACGCCTGTACCCGTACGGAATATGCCGTACGGGGCAGGCGGTGTATCTCACCTTCGACGACGGACCTATCCCCGAGGTGACGCCCAAGGTGCTGGAGATCCTCGCGCGGTATAACGTGAAGGCTACGTTTTTTATGGTAGGGGAGAATATCGACAAACACCCGGACGTCTATCAGCAGGTGCTTGCCGGCGGTCACACCGTAGCAAACCACACCTACAATCATATCAAGGGCTTCCGTTATTCCACCGCTGCGTATCTGGAGAATACCGTCCAATGCAGGGATGCCCTGTTGCGGAACCTGCCTTCGGGTGCGCCGGTGCCGCCGCTTAATATCTTCCGTCCTCCTTACGGCCGTACGTTCTTTTGGCAACGCCGTGCGCTCGTGAAATCGGGATATAAGATATACCTCTGGGACGTTCTTACGCGGGACTACAACCCGCGCCGTACTCCCGAGGCAATGCTTGCCCAGATCAAAAGGCAGACCCGTCCGGGCTCGATCATCAATTTCCACGACTCTGTCAAGTCCAACGAACGGATGCTCGCCGTCCTTCCCCGGGCTATCGAATGGCTACAAAAAGAGGGCTATACCTTAGCCCCCTTATAAATCTCAAATTTCAAATCTCAAATATCCAATCTCAATAGCTTTCTTCCGCGGAAGGGAAGGAGCTGTCTTTCACGGCCTCGACATAACTGCTGACGGCCGTTTTTACTTCTTCTGCCAGCGAAGCGAAATGACGCAGGAACTTGGGTTTGAAGCCCTGGTTGAGACCGAGCATGTCATGCAGCACGAGCACCTGTCCGTCGCAGGCGTTGCCGGCGCCGATGCCGATCACCGGGCAGGAGACCGCTTTCGTCACTTTCTCCGCCAATGCCGCGGGGATCTTCTCCAGAGTGATGGCGAAGCAGCCGGCCTGGTCCAACAGTTTCGCGTCATGCAGCAGTTTCTCCGCCTCGGCTTCCTCTTTGGCGCGCAGCCCGTACCCGCCGAACTGGTTCACGCTCTGGGGGGTGAGCCCTAAGTGGCCCATCACCGGCACGCCTATCCGGATCATGTGGCTGATAGCCGGCAGGACCTCCTCGCCGCCCTCTATCTTCACTGCGTCGCAACCGCTCTCCTTGAGTATCTTCACGGCGTTGCGTACCGCCTCTTCTTCGCTGACTTGGTAGCTGCCGAACGGCATATCACATACTACCAGCGCGTGCTTGGCGGCGCGTACCACGCCTTTGGTCAGGAAGATCATTTCCTCTACCGTGATAGGCAGCGTGTATTGGTTGCCGCAAACGACGTTGCTGGCGCTGTCGCCTACCAGGATCATCTCTACCCCGGCTTCGTCCACCAGCGAGGCCAGCGTGAAATCATAACTCGTCAGCATGGCAATCTTCTCGCCGGCGGCTTTCATCTGACGCAGCCTGGCTGTTGTCATGCGGGTATTTTGTACGTGTACACTCATTTTTATGGATGATTTATAATTTATGATTGATGATTTTGCAAAAACGGCTACAAAATTACTGCTTTTTTTGGATATGTGCAAAAAAAAGTGTAACTTTGCACCGAAAATCATCCATCATCCATCATAAATCGTCCATTTGTAGTGAAGCGCAGTTTCCCGATATTCTTTTTTTTAGGCATTCTTCTGGTGCTTCTTTTCTGTCTGGACATATGCAGCGGCAGTGTGTGGTTATGGCCGTTTGGGGATCTCAGTCCGATGGAGCGCCAGATTCTGGACGCTATCCGTCTGCCCAAGGCGGTCACGGCGGTTCTGGCGGGGGCGGCGCTTTCCGTCTCGGGACTGGTGATGCAGACCCTTTTCCGCAACCCTCTCGCGGGACCTTATACCTTGGGTGTCTCGTCCGGCGCCAGCCTCGGCGTGGCGTTGCTGACGATGTCTTCTACTTTGCTGCTACCTTTTTCCTTCTTTCTCCCTCTTGCCGCAGTCATTGGCGCTACCCTGGTGCTGCTTCTGGTGCTTGCCGTGAGCCGGCGGGTGACGAGTAATGTGAGTCTGCTGATAGTGGGAATGATGTTCGGCTCGATAGCCGGTTCGCTGGTCTCGCTCTTGCAGAATTTCGCCAATCCCGACGCCTTGAAGCTTTTCATTGTATGGACGCTCGGTTCGCTCGGTAGCGTAGGGTGGGTAGAGATGCGGTTGATGGTGCCGATTCTGCTCCTCGGCGGGCTCTTTGTCCTTCTGGCGCTCAAACCGCTCAATGGCTTGCTTTTAGGCGAAGACTACGCCCGCGGGCTGGGTATTGACGTACAGCGCACGCGTCTGTATATCGTGTTGGCTACCGGTCTGCTGGCGGGTGGCGTGACGGCTTTCTGCGGACCTATCGCCTTCATCGGCGTAGCTGTGCCGCACATAGCACGGGGTATTCTCCGTTCGTCCAACCATCGGCTTACTGTCCCCGCCTCCGCCCTGCTTGGCGCGTGTCTGTTGCTGGTGTGCGACGTACTATGCTCGCTCTTCACCTATCCCCTGCCTGTCTCCACCGTCTCCGCACTCTTCGGCGCACCGGTGATTATCTGGATTATTCTTAAAAACAAATAGTGATGAAACGTTTTCTTCTTTTGCTGGCTCTGTCTCTCTCCCTCGTTCCTTTGCGGGCGTACGAGAACCCGATTCTGCCTTTTGATTTCTCCGATCCGGATGTCATCCGCCTGGGTAAGTATTATTATATGACCTATAGCACGTTCGCTTCCACGCCGGGGCTGCAGATCCTGCGCTCTGAAGATGCTATCCATTGGGAGTATATCGATGCGGCGCTGCCGGATACCGTACCCGGCTACGGCCATCTGGACGCCTGCCCTGCCGGTTGCGGCGTGTGGGCGCCGTCTATCCGTTTCCACGAAGGGCGGTTCTATATCTATTACGGTGATCCGGATATAGGTATCTTCTGTATCCGCTCGGCGGCCAAGAGCGAGAAGATCCCCTGCCGTTGGGAGCAGGCGGTGCTGGTCAAGGCGGGCAAAGGACTCATCGACCCCTGTCCTATCTGGGACGCCAAAGGCCGCTGTTACCTCGTCCATGGTTTTGCAGGCAGCCGTGCCGGCTTCAAATCCGCTCTGGCGGTGTGCGAGCTGGCGTCCGACGGGCTCTCGGTGGTGAAGGATGACGAGATTGTGTTTGACGGCCACCCCGACAATCCAACCGTGGAGGGACCTAAGTTCTACAAACGCAACAGCTATTATTATATCTTCTGCCCTGCGGGGGGTGTGCGTACGGGTTGGCAGTTGTGTATGCGCAGCAAGTCGCCGTACGGGCCGTACGAGGTGCGCCGCGTGTTAGAGCAGGACACCACCGCCGTCAACGGTCCTCACCAGGGCGCATGGGTGGATGACTGGTTCTGGCATTTCCAGGACGCAGGTACCGCCGGACGTATCGTGCATCTGCAGCCTCTCAAATGGCTCCGGGGATGGCCGGTCATCGGGAACGAGGGTCGTCCGGTAAGCCGTTACAAAGATTATTCGTCCGTCACTTCCGGTATTGCTGTCGAGCCTCTCCATGAGGATTTCGACGCACGTTCCCTCTCGCCCGAGTGGCAGTGGAGCGGTAACCGGAAAGCCGTCTATTCTTTCTGCAACACCGACTCCTCGTGTCTGCGTCTGTTCACGTATCCTGCGGACGGGGTTCAGACCGCGCCTAACCTGTTGCTGAGGAAGATCCCCGCCGGAACGGCGATTACGTTCGAGACGCGACTCCGTTTCACGCCGCTCAAGAAGAATGCGGCTCATGAGCAGGCCGGACTGCTTGTCCATGGCCGTCAGAGCCGCATGTTACCTGTCCCCGGGGACGGGCAGTGGTGGTACGCACGTATCGTGATGGATAGCACGTATTTATGTCGTTTCTATCTCTCGCGGGACAGCCGCGTCTGGGAACTCGCCGGCGAGCCTTTCCAGGCGGTGGCGGGCGAGTGGATAGGTGCCCGTATAGGGTTCTACGCCACCCGCGACCGCAAGCCTGTCAATGATGCCGGCTATCTGGATATCGATTGGGTGAATATCATGCCGATGCCCTGAGCCTTTAGTTACGGAACCGTAACTCGCCGTCCCGGAGCTCTACTATCACAGGCCGTTTCTGGTCCACCTTGCCGCCGATAATCTGCTTCGACAGCTCGTTGAGGACGAGCCGTTGCAGCGCCCGTTTGACAGGCCGTGCGCCGAACTGCGGGTCGTAACCCTCTTTGGCGATATAGCTGATAGCGTCGTCCGTGACACGGAGGTCGATGCCTTGTTCCTCCAGCATCTTGTGGATGCGGCTTACTTGCAGACCGACGACTGCCTTGATATCCGACTCGGTCAGTTCAGAGAAGTGGATGATCTCATCAATACGGTTGATGAACTCCGGTCGAACCTGTGCGCGGAGTTGCTCCTCCGTGAGGTTGGAAGTCATGATAATCAAGGTGTTCTTGAAATTGACCAAACGACCTTTGTTATCCGTCAGACGACCGTCGTCCAGCACTTGCAGCAGGACGTTGAAGACATCCGGGTGCGCTTTCTCTATCTCGTCGAAGAGCACGACGGAGTAGGGTTTGCGTCGGATAGCTTCGGTGAGCTGTCCTCCCTCGTCGTAGCCTACGTATCCCGGAGGCGCACCGATGAGTCGCGTCGCGGAGAACTTCTCCTGGTACTCGCTCATGTCGATACGCGTCATCATGTTTTCATCGTCGAAGAGGTAATCCGCAAGGGCTTTTGCCAACTCGGTCTTACCGACACCGGTGGTGCCGAGGAAGATGAAGGAGCCGATAGGCCTTTTGGGGTCTTGCAGGCCTGCACGGCTGCGGCGGATGGCGTCGGAGACGGCTTCGATGGCTTCGTTCTGACCGATGACGCGTTTATGGAGTTCTTCCTCCAGGTGGAGCAGTTTCTCCCGCTCGGATTGCATCATTTTCGCTACGGGGATACCTGTCCAGCGGGCTACTACCTCCGCAACGTCGTCTTCATCGACTTCCTCTTTGATGAGGGATTCGGTGCCGAGTTGGTGGAGGGTGTCCTGCGCGGATTTGATATTCGCTTCGGCGGCGGGTATCTGGCTGTAACGTATCTCCGCTACCTTGCCGTAGTCGCCTTCGCGTTCGGCTACCTCCGCCTGGTGCTTGAGGGTCTCGATACGCGCTTTCTCGTTCTGGATGGTAGCTACGTACCCTTTCTCTTTGTTCCAGCGGGCGTTCAGCTCATCGCTCTTGGCTTTGAGCTCTTTGAGCTGTTTCTCTATCTCGCCAAGCTTGGCTTCGTCTTTGTCGCGTTTGATAGCTTCGCGCTCGATCTCCAGTTGTTTGATCTGTCGGTCGAGGGAGTCTATCTCTTCCGGTTTGGAGTCCACCTCCAGCCTCAGTTTGGCAGCGGCTTCATCGATGAGGTCGATCGCTTTGTCGGGCAGGAAACGGTCGGTGATATACCGTGCGGAGAGGGTGACGGCTGCGATGATGGCGTCGTCTTTGATACGTACCTTGTGGTGGGTCTCGTACCGCTCTTTGAGTCCACGGAGGATAGAGATGGTCGCGCTCTCGTCCGGTTCGTCAACCATTACTTTCTGGAACCGCCGTTCCAGGGCTTTGTCCGTCTCGAAATACTTCTGGTACTCGTCGAGGGTGGTAGCGCCGATGGCGCGCAGGTCGCCTCTCGCCAGAGCCGGTTTGAGGATGTTCGCCGCGTCCATGGCGCCGCTGGATTTACCGGCACCTACGAGGGTGTGTATCTCGTCGATGAAGAGGATAATCTCGCCAGCCGCGGCTACCACTTCGTTCACCACGCCTTTGAGCCGTTCCTCGAACTCGCCCTGATATTTGGCACCGGCTATCAGCGCACCCATATCAAGGGAGTATATCTGTTTCTTTTTCAGGTTCTCCGGCACGTCTCCGCGGATGATGCGGTGGGCGAGTCCCTCTGCGATGGCGGTCTTGCCTACACCCGGTTCACCAATCAGAATAGGGTTGTTCTTCGTACGGCGGCTGAGGATTTGCAATACCCGCCTGATCTCGTCGTCCCGTCCGATGACGGGGTCTAACTTGCCTTCTCGAGCCCGCTCGCAGAGGTTGATAGCGAACTTCTTGAGGTTCTCGTTGTTGTTGGAATTGTTGTTGTTCATAGTCGTATATTGTTTGGTTGTTACTTTTATCTTTTTTCGTACATCAATGCTCCTTCAAATCCTGCGCCAAACAAAAAGAGACTGCCATTTTGTCAGTCCCCTCTCAACTATCAACTGTCGAAAGACAAAAGTAGAAAGACCGCTTCGCTCAAAGTAGAAAGACCGCTTCGCTCAAAGTAGAAAGCGGCTTCGCTCAAAGTAGAAAGCGGCTTTGAGTAGCCGGAGGCTACGGTCTTTTGTCTTTCTACTTTCTACTATTTTCAATTCTCAACTCTGATTGTACCATTCTTCGAGCCGTTCGTTGAAACTGCGTCGGTCTATTTCCGCAGCCAGGCGGCGGAGTTCGTCTGTGTGGTCCTCGAAGACCATGGTCACTCTCCGCCGCCATTGCCACTGCTTGGGGCGTAGTTTGGAGAAGCGGCTGGTCTCCAGTCCGCGCATCCGGCAGAGGATCACGCGCACACCTTCGGGCAGCTCGCGGCACACCTCGTATGCCATGCGCCGGTTTCCGATGATCTCGCGGTCCACGGTCTTCACGTGGCCCGAAGGGTAGAAACATAGCTCCTTGCCTTCCGCCAGGCTGTCGATAGCTATCCGGCTGAGTTGCGATGCGGCAGCCGCCCCTTCTTCCCGGCTCATGGCGCTTTTGCCGAGGTCCGGTACTTCGATGGCGTCCGCCAGGCGCAGCACGCGTCCGTAGAAGGGGTGGCGCATGAACAGTTCGTCGGCCATCGGCCGGAGAGGCAGCCACCACTCCTCGCTGAAGAGCAGCAGCGGGTCGATATACGCCGTGTGGTTCGGCAGCACCAGGTGCACCCGTCCGTCGCGTAACAACTCCTCCCCTGTCACCCGTACGTCATAATGCAGGTGCAGCAGGAACTTGCAGATCTTTCCCAATGTAAACCGGTTCATGTGTTTTATAGCGAATTTTTGTGTATTGCCACTAATTTTCTCTGCATAATAGATTTATTCTTCAAACAAATCGTCCATGGTGATTTGGTGCGAAATGCTGTTTGCATAGCCATTAGGAGTTAAACCATAGGTGGTTATGAATGTCGGCATGATACCATAGCGCGTTTGCGTCTGGTCTACGAAAGCCGTTTGGCGCACACGTAATTTGAGGTCTTCGGACTTGTCTATCGTATAAGAGCCCTCACTATACTTGATCTCACAGAGGTTAATGATACGGTCGGCGCGTTCTATGATCAAGTCCACTTGCGCGCGCTGGTTCGGGTCATTGCTGCGCCACGAGTAGTACTCGGAGCCGATTTGGTCTATGCCTATGGCTTTCTTGATTTGCGGTATATGCGCCATGCATACGCGCTCGTACGAAAGACCGAAATAGGTATTTATTTTCGGGGAGCGGAAATTATGGGTCCAGAACTGTTCATCGGTCTCATTCTCCATGAAAGAGAGATAGAACTGCGTGAAGAAATCAGAAAGCATATAAATGCCCCCGTTTTTATTGATTTTCCTTGTTTTGGTACGATAATAACTGATAAAATCGCATTTCTCAAGGTTCTCCAGTTGTTTAGTCAGTTTGCCTCCGTCGGAAATTTTCATGACTGAAGCAATCTCGTTGCGTGTCAGACCATAACGGTGCTGCGCTAATGTCTTCACTATAGCTAAATAGGGTTCCGGATGTTTGAACAACGAAGCAAAAAGACGCTTGTACTCGTTATGCAGTTCGCCTTGTTTGGCAAAAAGCAGGCGGTCAATAGCCATAGTTAAACTTTCTCCCGGCTCTATCAGACTGAGATAGTACGGAATTCCACCAAAGACCATATAGGTTTGAAGTATAGCTAACCTGTCCCATGCGATATGGCACGCCTGGCAGAACTGCTCGCATTGTACAAGTGAAAACGGGTGCAGGTGGATGGAATGTGTGATACGGTCGTGCAAGCCGCCTTTATTATCCACAATATTATCCACCATCCAGGAGGTTGCCGACCCGCAAACGATGAGCATTAAATTATCATGCTTTGACACAAAACTATTCCAAAAATGTCCCAATGCAATCACAAAACGACTTCCTTGTGTATCAAAACATGGTAACTCGTCCATAAAGATGATGTATCTCTTGCCGTCTTTAATACGCGGTGTGAGCAGTTGCTCCAAGGTAAAAAAGGCCTCCATCCAATTGGTCAAAGTAGGTCCTTCATAGCCTATTCTGCGGAGACTTTGATTGAAGGCGGCAAACTGATCTTCTTTCTCGCCCATAATGACACCGGAAGTTTCAAATATCATTTGATTTTCAAGTGTCTTGGTTATTAGAAAAGTCTTTCCTACACGCCGCCGTCCATAGACGGCAATGAATTCCGGTTTGTTAGAAGACACATATTTATTCAATTCTGCGACTTCCTTTGTTCTGCCAATAATTTCCATAATCTTTGCTTTTTTGACGCTGCAAAGGTACTGCTTTTTTTTTATATACGCAATAGTTTGGGTGCGAAAAATTAAATTTTCTTGCTTCTTTCGCGCTGTTTAATTAAATTTGCGGTGCGAAAAAGTGATTTTAGAAACGATTTTCGCACCAAATTGTACTAACAACAAAAAATCAAACAGTATGAAAGCAAGTGATGAAACAATTGCATTGCGCAAAGAGCGTAACAGAGCTATCAATGTCAAGTTCATGGAGTACCTAAGACAAGGAATGGGATTTATGGATGCCTACGAAAAGACCGCAAGGGATTTTTGGCTGTCTGAAAGTCATATCCGAGACATCATCGCAGGCAGAAAATAGAGGTCGCGCGCGATAACAAAATAAGATGAAACGATTGCTGCTGAGCAGCATTTGTTTGAGAAAGATTTCCGTACCTTTGCACTCGCTAAGGCTAAAACTCGCGTGACTCGCAGCACAGCCGCTCGATTACGCAACGTTTTGCCCTACGCTCTCCCCGCTGCGTGCAATGCACTCATCGGGGGCCCCGGGAAAATAAAATTTAACGGCAAGGCCTTGCCATATTTGTTTAACTAAAATGCTATACAATTATGACAACAGAACAAATCCAATTGGTGGACTTCTTCACATTATTCTATCTGCAATTCGGAGCTTCAAAAGATACTTTTGACAGCAATATCTGGATGCATCTTCAGAACTCCGGCAA
>CADBZO010000039.1:0-26055 GCA_902799185.1 uncultured Bacteroidales bacterium
CAGGAGGCGTTCGAGGCGCAGAAGAACGCCGCTAACGGCAAGCGCACCATGCGGGCGTATCTGTGGAGCGTTTGCGGTGCGGAGTATGACGCGGAGAGGCCGTGATAACCCCTCCCTGACCCTCCCCACAAGGGAGGGGATAGGGGGCTAGTAGAACTAGAAAACTAGTAAACAGGGCAAAGTAGGGAAGAGAAAAATCGCTCATTCGGGCGATTTTTCTGTTATTTGCGTATGTCAGATATTTTGAAAATATTTTTGTAATGTCAAGGGCACCGACATTTTTATTTAAATTTTCCTTTTTTTTCAAAAATTATTTGCATATGTGCAAAAAAATCACTAACTTTGCACGCTATTTTGTGTGCGGAATGCGCACATACATGTTAAATGGAGAATAATACCAATCAAAATATCCAACCTCAGGTTCCACCGCAGGGCATGCAGCCGATGCCGCCTTTTGCGCCGATGCCGCCCATGCCGGGGATGCCGATGCCGTCGCGGAGGAGAAATGCTGCTGCGCAGGCGAAAGCGATTTTCCCGAAATGGCTATCGCAGTATCCGTTGGTAGTATATCTGCTTGTATTGGTGGTAGTCACATTCATGTACTCGGAGTATTCGCTGCCGTGGTACTATATGCTATCCGGAGTGGTGGCTGTAGGTGTGTTTTTCTTTTATGGCAGTACGGCGGTAAAAGACACCTTACCAGATGTAATGCGGAGAGAGAGTAGGTTTGAGAAGCGTCTATTTATGATTGCTTTCATCCCTCGTGTTATATGGATGTTTCTCATCTATACCGTCTTTATGCAGACCTATGGGGATGCGTTTGGATTTGAGAATGCGGATGCTACATTCTACAAAGATTTAGGAGAAGATTTTTCTGCTGCTATTAAGAATGGCAATTTTATTTCTACATGGCGACAAAATAATCAGATTATAGATTTGTCGGATATGGGTTATGCCGCTTATGTGGGATTAATTTATCGGTTTACAGATAATAGCGTTATCGCGTTGCGATTGCTAAAATGCCTATGGTCTTCATTGACTGTAATTCTGATCTATCGTCTTGCTAAACTTAATTTTGATATCCAAACAGCGCGTGTAGCTGCTATCTTTTGTGCCTTATGGCCGAACTTCTGGTACTATTGCGGATGCCATTTGAAAGAGACCGAGATGACGTTCTTAGGTGTTCTGTTTGTGGAGCAGGCGGACCAGATGCTTCGTTCCCGACAGTTTACGGCATGGAAGATTGGCATACTGCTTTTGATCTCAATGGCCTTGTTTACTATTCGTACGCCATTGGCTTTGGTGTCGTTACTTTCTCTTTTGTTTTCTGTAACGATGGCTTCATCACGAATCGTGGACTGGGGGAAAAGAATTGTAATAGGTATATTGTCTGTAGGTCTAATTGCTGTTACGATGGGAAACCAAATAGAGGAGCAGACGCGAGGATTAATAGACACCGTCCGTTCAGGAGAGCAACAGCAAAATATGGAGTGGCGAGGAACCCGTGAGCATGGCAACGCGTATGCAAAATATGCGGGAAAATCGGTGTTTGCACCGTTGATTTTTACCATTCCCTTTCCATCCATGGTTAGACCTTTTGAGGGACAGGAGCAGCAACAATTGCTAAACGGCGGCAACTTTGTCAAGAATATCATGTCGGCTTTTACAATTTTTGCAATGTTCATGCTATTGCTGTCCGGTAAATGGAGAGAACATTTAGTGCCCTTATCGTTCTTGCTTGGATATCTGGTGGTGTTGACGATGAGTACGTTTGCGCAATCTGAACGGTTCCACCAACCTGCTATGCCATTTGAATTTATGTTCGCGGCATACGGGCTATCTATCGCGGTAACAAAAAAGAAATATAAGCGATGGTTTATGTATTGGTGCGGAATAATGTTTGTGGCCGCTATCGCATGGAGTTTGTTCAAAATGGCAGGACGTGGATTGGAATAATAATTGATTTATTTGACAATTTTATATTGATGAAGATCCTGATAGTTGCATCATATAATAAAAACCGTTATGCTCCGTTCATCGTAGAGCAAGCGGAGGCATTGCAACGGAGTGGTTGCAAAATAGGGTGGTTTGGCGTACAAGGAAAAGGTATAACCGGATACTTAAAGGCTATTCCGTGGTTGCGCGCTAAGATACGGGAGTTTCAGCCGGATGTGATTCATGCTCATTATGGATTGTCCTGCTTGCTCGCCAATCTCGCTACAAGACGTGTGCCTGTAGTGAGTACATATCATGGGAGCGATATAAACCTTCCGAAAATACGTCCGTTTTCGAAGGTGGCGATGTGGCTTTCGGCGTGGAATATATTTGTGAGCAAGCGGAATATGGTGCTGGCTGGAGCGTTAGAGGGGAAGAACTATTCACTTATACCCTGTGGTATCAATCTGCCGAAACCGTGGAATGAATTGCAAAATCAGCAGGTAGAGCAATTAACTCTTAATCAGTGGGTCGGTATGGTGCTACCTGAAGGTAAAAAACATGTACTCTTTGCCGGGGCATTTGATAATGGCGTTAAAGATCCCATGCTCGCAAAGCAAGCTATTGATGATTTAAGATTTAAGATTGCAAATTTAGAGTTGGTCGAACTCAAGGGGTATAACCGTGATCAGGTGAATGCGTTGATGTATAATTGCGATGCGCTTCTGATGACATCCAAAACCGAAGGTTCGCCACAAGTAATCAAAGAGGCAATGGCATGCGGATGTCCGATAGTGAGTGTGGATGTGGGCGATGTGGCAGAGAGAACGGAAGGAGTTGCCGGGTGCTATATGGTCAAGAGCCGAGAGCCAAAAGAGATTGCGGATGCGTTGGAGGAAGCAATTGCGTTTGACAGCAGGACAAATGGGCGTGAAAGGATAATTGAGATGGGGCTAACCAATGAACAGGTGGCGAAGAGGATAATGAAGATTTATGCAGATATCATTCGGGAATAATATAGACAGGGGTGAGTGGAGTAGGCTTGTGCAGGCAAGTGCTACGGGGACATGGTTTCAGACGCCAGAGGCATACGAGTTTTTTGCGAGCATGCCGGAGCTGTTTGTTCCGTTTGCCGTTGGCGTGACGGGCACCCCCGAATCTGATTCGGGGGCAATGGACGAAGAAACATTGCGAGGCGTTTGTATGGGGTATGTGACGGTGGAGAAGAATCCGATAAAACAATTTTTTACGCGGAGGGCAATTATTATTGGCGGACCGGCGTTAGCTGATGATGCGACGGATGAAGAGGTGGAGACGCTGATGAAGGCGGTGCGGAATCTCTTTCAAGTTTCAACTTTCAACTTTCAACTTTCTCCCTCTCCCATCTATATAGAAACGCGGAACTTCAATGATTACTCCAGATGGAAAGAGGCGTTTAAGAATGCAGGATTTGGCTATCAGCCGCATTTGAATTTCCATGTAGATACATCATCGGTTGAGGTGGTGGAAGCAAATCTTGGTAAGAGCCGGAAACGCGATATCAAGACTTCTATTCGTGACGGAGCATTTATCATTGAACACCCCACGGCAGAACAAGTGCGTGAATACTATGCCATCTTGTCGAACCTGTACAAAACGAAAGTAAAGACGCCTTTATTCCCACTCTCATTCTTTGAGGCATTAGTTCGTCATAAGGACGGACGGCTGCTTTTAGTAGCATTACCCAAAGAGGGTGGCTCAACAGAGATTATCGGCGGTACAGTATGCGTGGCGCAAGAAGACAAATGTCTGTATGAGTGGTTCGTGTGCGGACGAGACGGAGAATGGAAATCGATTTTCCCATCTTCATATGCCACGTATGCCGGAATCCGTTATGCTGCGGAGCATGGTATGCTGAGGTTTGACATGATGGGAGCCGGTACACCCAATGAGGCATATGGGGTACGGGATTTCAAAGCTCGTTTCGGTGGCAAGGAAATAGAGCATGGGCGATTCCTTTGTGTTACGAAACCATTATTATATGAGATAGGAACATTAGGAGTGAAAATATTGAAGAAGCTGAAATGATTCCGCGATTAGACATACAGTTTCCGCTTCGTTGCCAATGGCAATATTGGTTTGGGAAGAAATATGAGCCTCAAGAAGGAGAGTACTTGCTTAACCATGCGCGGGCTGGAATAGTGATGGCACTACAGGCAGCATTGCCAAACGGGGGAAGAGTGGGCGTAGTAGCGTATAACTGCCATACAGTAGCCAATGCCGTGGTGAATGCAGAATGCACACCTGTATTTGTGGATGTGACTGAGGATCTGAAGGTGGATATAGACTCTGTGCCTACTGATCTGGATGCTATTGTTGTGACGAACTTGTTTGGCATACGAAATGATATTGAGGTTATACGGAAGCGGTGTCCTGAAGCTGTCATCATCGTTGACAATGCGCACGGGTATGGTCTTCCTACAGAGGGAGATTTTACCGTCTATAGCATTAACCAAGGGAAGTTTCCAGCATTAGGAGAAGGTGGAATACTGATTGCGAATAAGGGACTGAATGAATCAATGAATGAACGTGTAACGGCAATATATCAAGCGCTGCCAACCTATGGTTTTATATCACAATTGAAATTGTTTTGCTCAATGCAGATAAAGGCAGTAGCCTATTCGAAACTATGCTATTGGTTGACGATGAGGTTGAAAAAATCATCCTATCCACAAGTTCACCAACAAGTTTTGATGCGGAAAATGGCGCCGGGAATACGCCGGCTCTATAGCGCATGGCTGCCATATGCAGAAGAGGCAATAGTAACCCAATGCGCGAATGCGGAAGCAATAAGCAAACTGCAATATCCAATCTATAATCCAAAATTTATTTGGGGCAATAACGCATTTATGGCGATTGTGCGGACGGAGGATCCCAAAGTAATGAAAGCGTGGTTTGCGGAGCAAGGTATTGAGACGGAGACACATTTCAAAAATGCAATCACCTGGGCAAAGCAATTCGGCTATATCGAAGGCTCTTGTCCTAAAGCAGAAATATTAACAAAACAATTATTAATGATACCCACTTATAGAAAAATATGAATATACTTTTTGTTTCCGGACATCCGGCACAAGTGCATAATTTCCGAAATGTACGCGCAGAATTGATCAAAGACTGGCACAAGGTCTTTTGGCTGACTACTCCGAAGGATATCGCAACCAATCTTTTAGATACATATAACATCCCTTACCAGATACTCCATAAACCGTCCAAAGGACTTATATCCAAAGCATGTACACTGGTTCGTAATGTGATTTGGGAGATGCGATACCTACGACGTAATAAGATAGATATTGCTATCACCCGTACTTGTCCATACACTACTATTGCTGCCAAACTTTGTGGTGTTAAGCATATAATCATTGATGATACAGAGCATGCTGCGGAAAAGGTGAAAGTCCTATCTAATAGAGCAGATGCGGTATTGGTGCCTGAATGCTTCTGGTTTCAACTGCGAAAAGATGAGATCCGTTTCCCAGGAAACATTGAGATTCATTATCTTCATCCCAAGCGGTTTACTCCTTCTCCTGTATGGGATTTGTTAGGAATAGAGAAAGATACGCAGTTTGCTATCGTCAGGTTTGTCAAATGGGATGCCTGGCATGATACGCAACTTGTCGGGGGCTTTACGCTGGATCAGAAGCGTGAGCTAATTGCGCGGCTACAGAAACATATGCATGTCTTTATCACCTCCGAATCCGAACTACCGGCAGACTTGGAGCCGTATCGCATTCATATACCTATTGAGCGCATGCATGATGTGCAAGCAGCGGCATCGCTCTTCGTCGGCGAGTCCGCTACCATGGCATCCGAATCCGTATGTCTTGGTACACCGGCCATCTATATTGATGAAGTAGGACGAGGATATACAGACGAAGAAGCACGCGAGCAGCTTTTATGGATGTACCGCCCCGTACCGTCTCGTGAGGCGCTAAAACCCAACGAACCGGCATGGATATCGGGTGGAGTGAAGGAGTGTATAGACAAAGCCGAAGAGATTGCCAGTCCTGCATTCGATAGAACAGCCTATGCGGAACGACATCAGACATGGCTTGCCACAAAAATTGACTGCACCGCCTTTTTGACATGGTTCATTGAAAATTATCCGCAATCTGTAGAGGAAACAAAGAAAGCGGATAAGGAGTTTTGGGAACGATTTAACATGGGATAATACATAAGGGATAATTAATTTTAATTCAGAAATATTATGTTACCATTACTTTTTACATTGATTTCGCTGCCTTATGCGGCGGAGGCGCTGGAGCCTGTGATAAGCAAAGAGACTATCGAGTACCACTACGGCAAGCACCTGCAGGGGTATGTGGATAACCTCAACAAACTCGTTACCGGGACGGAATACGAAGGCATGCCGCTGGAGGAGATCGTCGTCAAGGCGCAAGGAGGCATCTTCAATAACGCCGGGCAGATACTGAACCATAACCTCTATTTCACGCAGTTCGCACCGGTGAAGGAGGCTACAACTGAAGGAATGAACGAACTGGCGGTCATGAAAGCCATCGTTCGTGATTTCGGTTCGTTGGAGGCATTCAAGGCGGAGTTTGAGCAGAAGGGCGTAACGCTCTTTGGGTCCGGATGGGTTTGGCTGGCAGCGGACCAGGAGGGCAAGCTCGTCATCACCCAAGAGCCCAATGCCGGCAATCCGCTGACGAAGGGACTCAAACCGCTGCTGACGATGGATGTCTGGGAGCATGCGTATTATATCGACTACCGCAACCGCCGCGCCGCGCACCTGCAAGCCCTCTGGCAGATCATCAACTGGAAAGAGATAGAGAGGAGGTATGTATGCAAGTAGGAGATAAGATGCCGGCATTCAGTGCGGCGGACGAGCAGGGGAGAGTGGTGACGGAGAAGGATCTGCTCGGCAAAAAGACGGTAATCTATTTCTATCCGAAGGACTCGACGCCGGGTTGCACCGCAGAGGCTTGTAACATCCGCGACAACTACCATGCTTTTCTGGCACAGGGCTATGAGGTCTATGGCGTGAGCAAGGATTCGCAGGCATCGCATGTCCGGTTCAAAGAAAAATATGCGTTGCCGTTTCCGCTGCTGAGCGACCCGACAACGGAGATGTTGCAGGATTTCGGCGCATGGGGCGAGAAGAAGAACTATGGCAAAGTGTCGATGGGTACGCTCCGCAAGACGTTTATTTTCAACGCCGAAGGAATACTGGAGCGCATCATCGAGAAAGTGGATACAAAGAACCATAGTGCGCAGATTCTGTAAGCGCGCGAGACAAACTCATTTACCATTATGCTGATCAAGATCTATAGTGCCGCTCCGGTGGGGATTGATGCGGTGCCGGTGACGATAGAGGTGCATGCGGTGCCGGGTTTCGATTTCACGCTGGTGGGTCTGCCGGACACGTCGGTGAAAGAGTCGCATGAGCGCATCCTCGCGGCTCTGACGGTGAACGGGATGGAGAACCTGCGGCGCGCTTTCACTATTAACATGGCTCCTGCGGACATCAAGAAAGAGGGGTCTGCCTTCGATCTGCCGCTGGCGATAGGCATGTTAGCCGCTGCGGAGAAGGTGAAAGCCAAAGAACTGGAGTACTATATGATTATGGGCGAATTGTCGCTGGACGGTTCGCTACAGCCCATTCGCGGCGCGCTGCCGATAGCGCTTTGTGCGCGTAAAGCAGGCTTCAAAGGCTTGATCTTGCCGGAAGCCAATGCGGAGGAAGCTGCCGTGGTGAACGGACTGGAGGTTTATGGGGTGAAGAACCTGACGGAGGTGGTGCGGTTCCTGAACGGCGAGAAGAAAGACGAGTTGAATCCTGAGGATACGTTTACACCGACGAGGGTGGATACACAAGCGCTGTTCGATGAACTGGCGTTTCCGTCGGACTTGGATTTCGCGGACGTGCGCGGACAGTACAAAGTACGTCGGGCGGTGGAGATAGCCGCTGCCGGCGGACATAACATGATTATGGTCGGTCCTCCGGGAGCCGGCAAAAGCATGATTGCCAAGCGTATCCCGTCTATCCTGCCTCCGCTGACGCTCGAAGAGGCTCTGGAGACAACCAAGATCCACTCGATAGCCGGTCTGACGAACAAGAAGAAAGGTGCGAGCGGTTCGCTGATTGTGCAGCGTCCGTTCCGCAGTCCGCATCACACCATCACCGATGTTGCCCTGGTGGGCGGCGGCCAGAACCCTCATCCGGGTGAGATTAGTCTGGCGCATAACGGCGTGCTCTTTCTGGACGAGCTGCCGGAATACAAACGTTCGGCCCTGGAGGTGATGCGCCAGCCGTTGGAAGACCGGCATATCACCGTAGCGCGCACCAAAGAGACGGTCGATTATCCGGCGTCGTTCATGTTGGTGGCGGCGATGAACCCTTGCCCTTGCGGTCATTACGGCGAGAACAACCCTGCGCATCCGTGTACCTGTACGCCGGCGCAAGTACACCGTTATATGAGCAAGATCAGCGGTCCGCTGCTCGACCGGATAGATATCCAATGCGAGATTGAGGCGGTGCCTTACGAGCAGTTGCGCGACACGCAGCCCGGTGAGTCTTCTGCGGTGATGAGGGAGCGGGTGCTGAAGGCGCGAGAGATCCAGAACGAGCGGTTCAAACACAGCAAACTGGTGCACTGCAACGCCATGATGAACGCCAAGATGGTTCGGGAGTATTGCGCGCTGGATGCCGAATGTGACAAGTTGCTGGAGTTCTCGATGAACAGGTTAGGGCTCTCCGCACGCGCATATGACCGTATATTGAAGGTCGCGCGCACGATAGCGGATATAGAAGGAGCGGAGGACATTCAGAAGAAGCACCTGTTAGAGGCTATTTCTTACCGGTCGCTGGACAGAAGCAGTTATTCGGGGTAGCCGGAGTATAGCGCAAAGGCTCCGAAAACAATCAAATATGCGGGCATAACGAATTTTTATCTTCAAATGCTTGCGTATTTGATTTTTTTTTTGTAACTTTGCGCCAAAATTGGCGCGAAGCCTGAATAACCTTGAAAGCGAGTAAACTGGATATATAGGATGAATCTTGCTGAATTAACCGACAAGATCTACGCGGAGGGCGTAGAGAAAGGCAATGCCGAAGCACAACAAATCGTTGAGAAAGCGAATGCTAAGGCGGCAGACATCGTAGCAGAGGCCGAGAAGAAAGCCGCTGCTGTTATCGCAGAGGCGGAGGGCAAGGCTGCTGATCTGGACAAGAAGACCCGTGCGGAGCTCAAATTGTATGCCGAGCAGAGTGTGAATGCGGTGAAGACGGAGATCGTCAATCTGCTTTCGGATCAGATTGCCGCAGATAGCGTCAAGGCTGCTACGGCGGATGCCAAGTTCATGCAAGGGCTGATTACCAAACTGGCAGAGCAGATGGCGAAAGACGGCGAGGTACTCATTGAGACCAAAGACGCCGAGGCTCTGAAGAAATATTTCACCGCCAATGCCAAAGGGTTGTTGGAAAAAGGCGTGAAGATCAGCGAAGTGAAGGGAATCAAGACAGATTTTACCATCCAGCCGGCCAAGGGCGGTTACAAACTCGCTTTCGGTGATGCCGAGTTCATCGCTTATTTCAAGGAAATGCTTCGTCCGCAACTGGTTGAGATGCTCTTTTGAGCATCGTAGTTTGATGTAGTTTCACGTAGTTTACGAAAATTACGTAGATTACGAAAATTACCAAAACAACGTTTACAATATGACTTACGAATATTTATTAGCGGGATTGCCGGAACTGAAGGCCGGTTCGGATTCTCCGATTAGCCTGGAGAAGCTGGACGAGTTGCTGGACGAGCAGCTCTCCGGAGCCGACAAGCAGCTGCTGGACCTGCTACGCGTGCCTATTGACGAGGTTACGTTAGAGCAGGGTTTGAAGGCGAAGAACCGGTTTGTAAGGGAGTGGTTCGCCTTCAACCGCGACATGAACAACGTGCTCGTGGCACAGATATGCCGCAAGCACGGATTCGATGTAAAGCAACAGGTGATAGGCGAAGATGAAGTGGCGGAGCAGTTACGCACCCATTCGAACCAGAAAGATTTCGGTCTGAACGAACTGCCGGGTGACTACCAGGCAATTCTGGCATTAGCGCAGATAGAGGATCTGATGGCTCGCGAGAAAGGGATGGACGCTATCCGTTTCGAGTGGCTGCATGACAGGACAGAGTTTGACTTCTTCTCGCCGGAGATGGTCTTTGCCTATTATCTGGAGAGCGTGATGCTTCATCGTTGGAGCCTGCTGACCGTGGAGGAAGGCGAGAAAGTCTTCCGCGGCATGGTAGCCGATATGAAGAAAGGCGTCAAGCTGGACGCGTAGATTACGTAGTTCACGTAGTTTACGACCAATACGGAAACAACGAAAACAACGAAAAATACAGAAATTTTAGATATGACAACAGGAAAAGTAAAAGGCATCATCGCCAACCTCGTGACCGTGGCTGTCGATGGGCCTGTAGCACAAAACGAGATTTGCTACATCTACGTTGGAGAGACCAAACTGATGGCCGAGGTGATCAAGGTCATCGGCGCCAACGTGTATGCGCAGGTTTTTGAGTCCACGCGTGGTCTCAAAGTGGGCAACAAAGTGGAGTTTACCGGCCACATGCTCGAAGTGACCCTCGGCCCCGGTCTGCTGAGCCGTAACTATGACGGTCTGCAGAATGACCTGGACAAACTGACGGGTGTGTTCCTCAAGCGCGGTGAGTACAACTTCCCGCTGGACGAGGAGAAGAAATGGGACTTCAAGCCTATAGCCCAAGTGGGCGACAAGGTAGAAGCCGCTGCATGGCTGGGTGAGGTGGACGAGAACCACCAACCGCACAAGATCATGGTGCCATTTGTGTTCGAGGGTACTTATACGGTCAAGGCGATCAAAGGCGCAGGCCAGTACACCATCAACGAGGTGATTGCCGTACTGACGGACGCGGAGGGACAAGACCATCCCGTCACGATGGTGCAGAAATGGCCGGTGAAGAAAGCTATCCTTGCTTACCGCGAGAAACCGCGGCCCTTCAAACTGTTAGAGACCGGTGTCCGTACCATTGATACGGCTAACCCGCTTTGCGAAGGAGGTACAGGTTTCATCCCCGGTCCGTTCGGTACCGGTAAGACCGTCCTTCAGCACGCTATCTCCAAACAGGCGGAAGCGGAGCGAACGAGGTCGTAGAGACCTTTACGGAGTTCCCTGAACTCGACGACCCGCACACCGGCCGCAAACTGATGGAGCGTACCATCATTATTGCCAATACGTCGAACATGCCGGTGGCTTCCCGTGAAGCTTCTGTCTATACGTCCATGACCATCGCCGAGTACTACCGTTCGATGGGTCTGCGTGTCCTTTTGATGGCGGACTCCACTTCCCGTTGGGCACAGGCGCTGCGTGAGATGTCCAACCGTCTGGAGGAGCTTCCGGGACAGGATGCTTTCCCGATGGACCTTTCCGCTATCATCGGCGCTTTCTACGCACGCGCAGGCTACGTGTACCTTAATAATGGTGCTACAGGTTCCGTAACGTTCCTCGGTACCGTATCGCCTGCCGGCGGTAACCTCAAGGAGCCGGTGACCGAAGGTACAAAGAAGGTAGCACGCTGTTTCTACGCCTTGGAGCAGGCACGTGCTGACCGCAAACGTTATCCGGCTGTCAACCCGATTGACTCGTACTCCAAATATGTGGAATACCCTGAGTTTGAGGAATATATCTCCAAACTGATTGACAAAGACTGGTTGCCGATGGTTAATGACATGAAGACCTATCTGCAGCGCGGTAAGGAGATTCAGGAGCAGATCAACATTCTCGGTGATGACGGTGTACCTGTTGATTACCACGAGGCTTTCTGGAAATCCGAAGTCATTGATTTCGTGATTCTCCAGCAGGACGCTTTCGATAAGATCGATGCCGTTTGTCCGTTGGAACGCCAGCAGTATATGCTGCGTCTCGTGATGGACATCTGCAAGCACGACTACGACTTCGATAATTTCCTTGATGTCATTGACTATTTCAAGCGCGTCATCAACCTCTGCAAGCAGATGAACTACTGTGAGTTCCACTCTGCAGAGTTCGAAGACTACCGCAAGAAACTCGATGATCTCTTGGCAGAAAAGCAGATCGCTGCGTAAAATGAAAAAATGTGAAAATGAATAAATGAGAAAATAACATTATGGCGGCTACCGTTAACGGAAAGCTGGCACAGGTGGTAAAGATCATCGGTGACGAGGTGACGCTGCAGGTATTCCAGGGAACAGAAGGTATCCCGACCAACGCAGAGGTCGTATTCCTCGGCAAAGCACCGAGCCTCAAAGTGAGCGACCAGCTCGCAGGTCGTTTCTTCAACGCCTACGGCGAGCCTATCGACGGCGGACCTGCTATTGAGGGCAAAGAGGTTGAGATCGGCGGTCCTTCCGTCAACCCCGTCCGTCGTAAACAGCCGTCCGAACTGATTGCAACGGGTATCGCAGGTATTGACCTGAACAACACACTTGTTTCCGGTCAGAAGATCCCGTTCTTTGCCGACCCGGACCAGCCGTACAACCAAGTGATGGCAAACGTGGCGCTTCGTGCAGAGGCGGACAAGATTATCCTCGGCGGTATGGGCCTGACCAACGACGACTACCTCTATTTCAAGAACGTGTTCTCCAATGCCGGCGTGCTTGACCACATCGTTTCGTTTGTCAACACGACCGAGAACCCGCCTGTAGAGCGACTGCTGATTCCGGATATGGCGTTAACAGCTGCTGAGTATTTTGCGGTAGAGAAACACGAGAAAGTGCTCGTCCTGCTGACAGATATGACCCTCTACGCCGATGCGTTGGCGATTGTGTCGAACCGTATGGACCAGATTCCTTCCAAAGACTCTATGCCGGGTTCGCTCTATTCGGACCTTGCCAAAATCTATGAGAAGGCTGTTCAATTCCCCGAGAGTATCGGCGGCGGTTCCATCACCATCATTGCCGTGACAACCCTTTCCGGCGGCGACATCACCCATGCTATTCCGGATAACACCGGTTATATCACAGAAGGTCAGTTGTACCTCCGTCGTGACAGTGAGATTGGTAAGGTCATCGTGGATCCGTTCCGTTCACTGAGCCGTCTGAAACAGCTGGTTGCCGGCAAGAAGACCCGCGAAGACCATCCGCAGGTAATGAACGCTGCAGTTCGTTTGTATGCAGATGCGGCTAACGCCAAGACCAAGAAAGAGAACGGCTTCGACTTGACGGACTACGACAACCGCTGTCTGGATTTCGCACGCGACTACAGCCGTGAGATTCTGGCCATCGACGTGAACATCAATACCGTTCAGATGCTCGACGTGGCATGGACACTTTTCGGCAAGTACTTCAAGCCGGAAGAGGTGAATATCAAAGCTGCATTGGTAGAAAAATATTGGCCCAAGGCTTGAAAGTTGAGAGTTGAATGTTGAGAGTTGAGAGAAGCCTAATAGTTGAAAGTTAATAGTAAGAACTTTCTACTTAAAAACTCTCCAACTTCTTTAAACTTTGAACTCTAAACTATAAACTTTAATAACATGGCAATAAATTTTCAGTACAATAAAACATCGCTGCAGGTTCTGGAGAAGGATCTGAAGATGCGGCAGAGGACGCTTCCTACGCTCCAAAGCAAGGAGACTGCTCTTCGTCTGGAAGTCAAGAAGGCGAAGAAGGAGCTGGAAGAGCTGGACGAAGAAGTGAACCGCCGTATCAAGGATTATGACCAGATGTTAGCTCTCTGGGGAGAGTTTGACACCTCGCTCATCCATGTGGACGACGTACGTATGTCGGTCAAGAAGATTGCCGGTGTACGTGTGCCTGTCTTGGACGAGGTGGTCTATTCGACCAAAGAGTTCTCGCTGTTCTCCAGCCCGAAATGGTTTGCCGACGGGTTCGAGCAAATCAAAGCGATAGCGGATGTAGGTATCCGTCAGGAGTTTGTGCGCCGCAAGGTGGACCTATTAGAATACGCGCGTAAGAAAACAACGCAGAAGGTCAACCTCTTTGAGAAAGTACAGATTCCCGGCTATCAGGATGCTATCCGTAAGATCAAACGATTCATGGAAGACGAGGAGAACTTGTCCAAATCCAGCCAGAAGATCGTTAAGTCCAAACGCGAGGCGGAAGCCCGTGCGGAGGAAGAAAGGAGGCAAGCATGATTACGCAAATGAAAAAATACACCTTCTTGGTGTTCCATCGTGACTATGAGCCTTTCCTGACGCAGTTGCGCGAGTTGGGCGTAGTACATATCACCCAGAAGGCGGCAGGCCTCATGGAGAACGACGAGGCGCTCCAGACTGCGTTGCAGCATGAAGACGAGCTCCGCAGGCTGATCAAACAAGGTGCGCCGGATCAGATGATTCAGGAGCGTACGGCGATTGAGCAACGTATCGCCGATGCCAAGGCCGCTATGGAGCAAGCATCGGTGTGGGGCGAGTTTGATGCAGAACGCATTGAGGCGCTCTGGAACGCCGGTTATACGCTCCGTTTCTTCTCTTGCGGCGCAAGCGCTTATCAGGAGGAATGGGGGATTAAAGTCTCCGAGAAAGAAGGCAAGACCTATTTCGTGCAAGTCATCGCAGACGGCGCAAACAACGAAAACTACGGGGACTACGAAAACTACGCAACGCCGTTGCCGCAACCGGAGAAGTCCGCTTCGCAATGGCAAGTAGAGATAGAAAACCTGAAAGGGCTTTTAGCAGCCGCTAACGGCCGCATTGAGGCTTGGCGACTGGCGAATATGGAGAAACTGCAAGCCGAACTCAAGGAGGCACGTCAGCAGATAGACTGGACCCGTGTTCATCTCTCTACCGACCAACTCGCCGAGGGAGCGCTTTGTCTGTTCGAAGGTTTCTGCCCGATAGACAAAGAGGAGGAACTGAATGCCATGCTGGCGAAAGCGGAAGTGTATTACGAGGAGACAGATCCCGAGAAAGAGGACGCAACGCCTATCCAGTTGCACAACAACTGGTTTGTGAAGCTCTTCGAGCCGCTGACGGGCATGTACGGATGGCCTAACTACAATGAGTTTGACCCGACACCTATCCTCGGTCCGTTCTTCCTGTTGTTCTTCGCCCTCTGTATCGGCGACGCCGGCTATGGTATCATGCTGACGCTCATCGGGTATCTTATTTACAAGGACAAACTGAAGATTGAGATGTTCGAGGGTCTGGGAGGAATCATCATGGCGCTTGGCGTTGGTTCTACCGTCATCGGTTATCTCATGGGCGGCTTCTTCGGCATCGACCTCTTCCGCGCTACCTGGTTCCCGGAGTGGGCGAAAGCGCCGATGTTCAACAACCTGGGCGTGGACGGCAAGATAGGCGAGTACGACGTGATGATGGTATTAGCTATCCTCATCGGTGTGGTTCACTTGATTCTGGCAATGACCATCAAAGCCATCACTTATACCAAACGTGACGGATTCAAGGCAACAATCTCCACCTGGGGATGGCTGCTGCTCATCGTGGGCGGTATATGCACGGCGATTGTAGCGATGCTTTTCTCGCTGCCGACGGAGATTGTCAAATGGACGCTCATCGGTATCGGCGGTGTCTCCGCGCTGGGTATCTTCGTGTTCAACACGCCGGGACGTAATCCGCTGATTAATATCGGCGCAGGTCTCTGGGATACGTATGGAATGACCACCGGTCTGTTAGGCGACGTGCTGTCATATATCCGTCTGTACGCCCTTGGTTTGGCGGGCGGTATGTTAGGCGCAGCTTTCAACCAACTGGGCACACTAGTGTTAGGCGAGAACCCGAACGTAGGCACTTGGGTAGGATTTATCCTGATTGTGACTTTCGGTCATGTGCTGAACCTGCTGATGGCTTGCCTCGGCGCGTTTGTACACCCGCTGCGTCTGTCGTTCGTGGAGTATTTCAAGAACGCCGGTTACGAAGGAAACGGAAAACTCTATACCCCTTTTAAGAAAGTGTAATTTACGTAATTTACGTAGCAAACGTAGTTTGCGTAAACTACGAAAACAACGAAATAAACATTAAAAATTTAAAATCAATAAATTATTATGGAACTTATTTTAGGTTATCTCGGACTGGGACTCATGTTGGGTCTGTCCGGCGTTGGTTCGGCTTACGGAACAACTATCGCAGCAAATGCTGCCGAGGGTGGTTTGAAGAAGAACAAAGAGAAATCATCGGCTTACATGATTCTGTCGGCTCTTCCTGCTACGCAGGGTCTGTACGGTTTCGTGGCTTTCCTGATGATGAAGGGGCTCATTGAGACGAACCCGATTCTGTTGTTTGGTCTGGGGCTGGGCATGGGTCTTGTATTCCTGCTCTCCGCTATCCGTCAGGGACAAACAGCCGCTAACGGTATTGCCAATATCGCAGCCGGCCACGATGTAATGACTAACACCATGATCTACTGCGCTCTGCCGGAGTTCTATGCTATTCTGGCGTTGGTAGCAGGTCTGATGGCATAATTTAGGTAAACGTAATTTTCGTAATTATCATATTTTGCGTAAACTACGTAAACAACGCAGACTACGAAAACTACGTATAAATCTTTGATTTATGCCAAAAATAGCGTTTGTTTTCCCGGGGCAGGGAAGCCAGTTCCCGGGGATGTGCAAAGACTTGTACGATGCACATCAAGAAGCGCGCGAGATGTGCCAAGCAGCCGACAGGTTGCTTGGCTTCTCGCTTACGGAGGTGATGTTCAGCGGCACCGCCGATGATCTCAAGCAGACCAAGGTGACGCAGCCGGCTGTGTTTCTGCACTCCGTAGTGGCGCAGCGCCTGATGACCGTTGAGACGCCACAGATGGTGGCAGGTCATAGTTTAGGAGAGTTCTCTGCACTCGTTGCTTGCGGTGCTTTGCGTTTTGAGGACGCCTTATTACTGGTGTCCGCGCGTGCGCAGGCGATGCAAGCCGCCTGTGAAACGAACCCCGGTACAATGGCGGCCGTCCTTGGCTTACCCGATGAAAAAGTTGAAGAGATATGTCAGGAATTGGTTAATTCTCAATCCTCAATTCTCAATTCTCAATTAACAGTCGTTGCCGCTAATTTCAACTGCCCCGGCCAGGTGGTTATCTCCGGAGAGATAGAAGCCGTTGAAGCAGCCTGTGTCGCGATGAAAGAAGCCGGCGCACGCCGTGCACTTCGTCTTCCTGTCGGTGGTGCTTTTCACTCGCCGCTCATGGCTCCCGCAGCGGAAGATCTGAAGGCCGCCATACTCAAAACGGAGTTTAGAAAACCCTTCTGCCCGATCTATCAGAACGTGTCTGCCAAAGCAGAAACGGAGCCGGAGATTATCCGCGAAAACCTCCTGAAACAACTCACAGCCCCTGTTCGCTGGACGCAGTCGGTGCAAAACATGATTGCAGACGGTGCTACCGAGTTCTATGAGTTCGGTCCCGGAGATGTATTGAAAGGACTGATTCGCAAGATCAATCCGGAGGTGCAGGTAGGATAAAAGCATAATAAAACTATGGAGATCTTTCTGCTCGTTATAGCGTTTCTGCTGATGCTGATAGGTGTTATCGGTTGTATTGTTCCCGGCTTGCCGGGAACGCCGATAGCCTATCTCGGTCTGTGGATTGCGCAGGCTACGGAACGTGTGGATTTCTCGTGGCAGTTTCTGCTGGTGTGGGGAATAGTGATGATAGCCGTCTCTGCATTGGATTATATAGTTCCCGCGTGGGGCACCAAGCACTACGGAGGTACCAAATACGGTGTCTGGGGAAGTACGATAGGTGTCTTTGTAGGTCTTTTCTTCGGTGCCGCAGGAGTCATCCTGGGCCCGCTTGTAGGTGCTGTGTTGGGCGAGATGCTTAGCGGTAAGGCCCTCGCAGAGGCGTTGAAAGCAGGGTGGGGCAGTTTCGTCGGCATTCTGTTCGGCACCGTGATCAAACTGATCTGTTGCGGTCTCATGACCGTCGAACTGATACAAGCTGTTTGGTAAAAGCAAATTTGCAATAGTAAAGAAAGACGGACTGAAAAGCAGTAACTTAACGTGCAAATTTGTCAATAAGAAAAATACGGAATATCCCATGAAAAAGAAAATTCTCGGTTTAGATTTAGGTGTTGGCTCTGTTGGATGGGCGCTGATTGAGACGGAAGATAACCAGCCTAAACAGATTTTAGGTATGGGTAGTCGCATTGTGCCTATTAGCAAGGACGATAATGACCAATTCTCCAAAGGACAAGCTATAACCAAGAATGCCGACCGTACACAACGACGTACTGCTCGCAAGGGATATAACCGCTATCAAATGCGTCGTGCATTGCTGACACAGGCATTGCGCAATCATAACATGTTGCCGGATCGTTTGGACGAGAATGTTATTGATTTATGGAAAATGCGCAGTGATGCCGCTACAGAAGGACACCAGCTGTCGCTTTCGCAGATAGGCCGTGTCCTCTATCATATGAACCAGAAACGCGGCTACAAACACAGTAAGGCCGATGATAATGGAGATAGCAAGCTGACTAAATATGTAGAGGAAGTTAATCAACGCTACAAAAAGATTCAGGAAACAAAACAAACGATTGGACAATATTTTTATACAGAATTGCTACGCAGTAAAATTGAGCGCGCAAACGGTCCTTATTATACCTATCGCATCAAAGACAAAGTCTTTCCGCGTGCAGCATATTTAGCGGAATTCGACCAAATCATGCAGGTGCAACGCGCATACTATCCCGAAGTGCTCACGGACGATTTTATCGACATTCTTCGCAATAGAATAATATTCTATCAGCGTCCATTGAAATCCTGCAAACACTTGGTTAGTCTGTGTGAGTTTGAGGCTCGTCCTTACAAAACCAAAGAAGGTAAAGTTGTTTATGGAGGTCCCAAATGCGCTCCAAGGACTTCTCCTTTAGCGCAGCTCTGTGTGATGTGGGAAACCGCCAATAATATCACGTTGACCAATCGCAATAACGAGAAATATGAGTTTACACTGGAGCAGCGCAGACAGATTGTAGATTTCCTCTGCCGCAATAAGGAAATGAAGGTCTCGCATCTACAGAAAATTTTAGGTATCGGCCGCAATGATGGATGGTATGGCGGGAAAGCTATCGGCAAAGGTATCAAAGGCAATGCCACGCTTAATCAATTGCGCGAAGCTCTGCAAGGCAAATACGACCAGTGGCTGGAAATGCCGATTAAGCATGTAGATGTAGTAGATACAACTACCGGCGAGGTGTTCTGGGCTGTCAGTCCTGAGATAGAAGAAACACCGCTGTTCAAATTATGGCATGCTGTTTATTCTCTACAGAATGCAGATGAATTAGCAAAGACACTCCGTGAAAAATTCCTAATAACAGACGAATCGGTTATTGAGGCTCTTTGTCGGATTGATTTCGTCAAGCCCGGATATGCTAACAAATCCCATAAATTCATTCGCCGTTTACTGCCATATTTGATGGAAGGAATGATGTATAGCGAGGCATGTGAGCGCATCAATATCAACCATTCCAACAGTATGACCCGCGAGGAACGTGAGCTACGTCCATTGAGCGCCCGCATCCAACTGCTGCAAAAGAACCAACTGCGTCAGCCGGTAGTAGAGAAAGTGCTTAACCAGATGATCAATATTGTCAATTCACTAAAAGACCAATATGGAGAGATTGATGAAGTGAGGGTAGAGTTGGCGCGTGAGCTAAAGCAGAGCCGGGATGAGCGTGAGAGTGCGTATAAGGCAATGGGACAGAATGAAAGACGCAACAAAGAAATTGCTATCAAGATATCTGAGTTTGGTATTCGTCCTTCGCGCTCGCGCATACAAAAATATAAGATGTGGGAAGAAAGCTTGCATCAATGTTTCTACTGCGGCAAAACCATAGATTTGGCAGAGTTCCTCAACGGGGCAGATGTAGAAATCGAGCATATTATTCCGCGTAGCATCTTATTCGATGACAGCTTCAGCAATAAAGTGTGTGCATGTCGTCGTTGCAACCAAGAAAAAGGCAACCAAACCGCAATGGAGTATATGGAAACCAAAACGGTTGGAGAACTTGAGGCATACAAACGCCGTGTGGATGAAGCCTTTACATCGAAACGTATCAGTAAAACCAAACGTGACCACCTCTTGTGGCGCCGAGCTGATATCCCAACAGATTTTATAGAACGGCAGTTGCGGCAAAGCCAATATATTGCTGTTAAAGCCGTTGAAGTACTACAAGAGGGTATCCGCCAAGTATGGACAAGTGGTGGTAGTGTAACTGATTTCTTGCGTCACCAATGGGGGTATGATGAGATTTTGCACACACTTAATTTGCCGCGCTATCGTCAGGTCGAAGGATTGACCGAGTTCGTAGATTATGAGCATGCAGGGAAAAAACATACCGAGGAACGAATTAAGAATTGGACCAAACGTATTGACCATCGCCATCATGCAATAGACGCACTTACGGTAGCTTTGACACAACAGGGATATATTCAGCGTTTGAACACCTTGGAGGCTTCGCATGATTTTATGGAGAAACAAGTAAAGGAGGCAGGTACGAAATACAACGAGAAGAAATCCATCTTGGAAAAATGGATCAACGAGCAGCCGCATTTCTCTGTTGAAGATGTAACCAAAGCGGTAGATGGTATTCTCGTATCTTTCCGTGCTGGCAAACGCGTTACCACACCGGCACGCCGTGCAATATACAAAGGTGGCAAGCGTGTTATCGTGCAGCGCGGAATAGAAGTGCCCCGAGGAGCATTGACTGAAGAAACGGTTTATGGCAAATTGGGCGATAAGTTTACGGTTAAATATCCACTTAACCATCCGTCCATGAAGCCGGAGAATATTGTTGATCCTACTATCCGCGCACTCGTACAAAAGCGCGTAGCGGAACGAGGGAAGGATGCGTTCAAAGATCCGCTTTATTCAGCCGAAGGCATGGAGATTAAAAGTGTTCGTTGTTTTGCTAATGTAACAGATAATAGTGTTGTGCCAATTAAATATAATGGAGAAGGACTACCTATAGGTTACGCAAAAAAAGGCAACAATCACCATGTGGCAATATATACGGATAAAAGCGGGAAACCGCAAGAGAGTGTTGTTAGTTTTTGGGATGCGGTGGAACGCAAGCGTTATGGCGTGCCGGTAGTAATCGCCAATCCGCATGAGGTGTGGGATAGTTTGCTCGATAATGATTTACCACAAGAGTTCTTAGAAAAACTACCCAAAGATGACTGGCAATATCTATTTTCAATGCAAGAAAACGAAATGTTTGTTTTAGGGATGGAAGATGATGAGTTCTATGATGCTATAGAACGTCAAGACTACGCTTCTTTGAACAAGCATTTGTATAGAGTGCAGAAAATCAGGAGTGGAGAATATACTTTCCGATATCATACAGAAACGAAAGTGGATGATAAGTATGAAGGCATCGCAAATGGGACAAATGCAAGTTTTCAATTGGGAGCATTAGTAAGTATTAGAGGATTTAGTAGTCTATTTGCGAAACACCCTCATAAAGTCAAAGTAGATATTCTTGGTCATATTCACAAGGTATGATAAAGCGCGTCTGTTATAGTGGAACAGTAAGAAAAATCATTTATCCCGATTGGTAATACATAAGATATAATGAGGAGCAAACAAGAAAATTCTATGTCAGTTGCCCCGAATGACATTCGGGATAATCAATATAGGGAGCATAATAAGGATCAGCACTGGCACTGGCAAAAGCAAGGGACAGCATGGAAAGGTATCGGAATTTATCATATCACTCTGTCGGTGACTAATCGTGAACCATTATTAGGTACACTCATTATTCCGGATAATGATCCTACACAGGCCTATATTAAACGCACAGAATTAGGGGAAAAGGTGATAGATTGTTTGTGGAGTGTGCCAAAACACCATCCGGATGTCCGCATTATAAGCTTTGACATTATGCCGAATCACTTGCATACTATCTGGTATGTGGTTCGTCCAATGCCAACCGGAATCAAAAGCGTTGCGCGGGGTTTTTGGCAAGCAGTTAAGCAGATTGGAAGGGAATATTCTATGTCAATTGCCCCGAATGACATTCGGGATAATCAACATAGAGAGGCGAATCCCATATTCTCAGAGATGCCGTTTATACGTCCTCTTTCCCGGAAAAATCAACTTGATATAATGATTCGCTACACTTGGCTTAATCCCCAACGATTGGCGACAATGCAACTCATGCCGGGTTTCTTCCGCATACAAGATAATATTGTAATTGCTGGTAGAACATACAAAGGATTGGGAAATGTGGAACTATTATATAGAAAGGAGTATTTGCCTGTACATGTACGAAATATATGGGTGGAAGCTGCGAAACGTGGAGATGATAAGCAACTGCGAAACTATATGAATGGATGTATTTTGGCAGCGAGAAATGGTACAATCATGGTCTCACCATTCATATCGGAAAAAGAGAAAGCAATAATGGAAGAACTGCTCAAAGAAAGACTTCCATTCATTTACATCGCTGATAACGGCTTTCGAGACTATTACAAGCCAAAAGATGTTTTGTTTGATGCGGTCGCTCAAAAACAGTTGCTCATCCTCAGCCCATGGGAATACGATGCGCATAAAAAACATGTCAGCCGTGCTGAATGTGTTGAGATGAATAAAATGGCAGAGGAAATCTCTAATATGTAAACAAATACGGACTAAAACAAGTATTGACGAGCTGACCAGTTACAAGAACCCGTTGTGTATGTCATTCAAAAAGTAAACAATAGAGGTCTAAAACAATGCCCTCGCCTACGATGATCTCGTACAGGTCGTTGTGTATGTCATTTAAAAAAGTAAACAATAGAGGTCTAAAACAATCGTTAACGAGGTAATCGAGTGCGACCTTATGTTGTGTATGTCATTCAAAAAAGTAAACAATAGAAGTCTAAAACAATAGCGGGGTTCGTGTATGTCAAGACCACGGAGTTGTGTATGTCATTCAAAAAAGTAAACAATAGAGGTCTAAAACAATGGCGGCGGCGGAAAAGGTCTTGGTTATACTGTTGTGTATGTCATTCAAAAAAGTAAACAATAGAGCTCTAAAACAATCTCGGAGGTGCGCACCTCTTTCCAAAACTCGTTGTGTATGTCATTCAAAAAAGTAACAAATACGGACTAAAACAATCGACCCCGTATAAAACTATTAAACACAACAAGTTACACATTGTTTTAGAACGTAAAAAAGCAGCACTGTGAAGTACTGCTTTTTCGTTTTTATAGACACTTTTTATATTTCTAAATTCGCTGAAACGCGTATTCATTCGGATGCAAAGATATATAAAAATGCTGAAAAAAACAAATTAATTGTAAAAATTCTTGCATATATCAAAAAAAAGCAGTACTTTTGTACCAACTTTTTGAATGACATACACAATAAGGATTATTCCGATGTGTAAACATTTAGGGTGGGGCAGTGCCTCGCCCTCTTTTTATGCCATGTAATGTAGTAAAATGCTACAAAATTACATTTTTTAGCCGTAATGTTTGCAAATGTGCGAAAATTGTTGTATCTTTGCAGCGTGTTTAACTTTTAATTCTTGACAATAACCGGAAAGGATAAGTCTGCGCGCTATGCAGAAACAGACCAGATACAAACTGAATATCGGAATAGCGGCGCTGGTGGCACTGATCTACGTCCTTATTCCGGTAGATGTAGCGCCGGATGCCGTGCCGGTAGTAGGGTGGATTGATGATCTTATCGCCATCCTGCTGGCCGTCACCAACGGCTTGCATTTCGCTTCGAAAATCAAGAAAAGCAAAGAGTAGGGCAGGATCCTCCCAAATAGTGTATCCTCTTAAAAAAAACGCCTCGATGAAAAATCGAGGTTTTGTCGGACCAAAATCGAGTCAAAAGGGGGTGATTAGGGCGTGATTACAGGGTGATTACGGGGTCGTTCCTATAACGTCACCGTAAGGTCAAACCAAGAACAAAGGAAGAAAAAATGCCACCGAATGACAACTTGTCAGAATGACAAGTATATACAAAGTATATACTACAAAAAATATGCCAATATATGACTAAAGTGAAGTTTCATGCTCCCGTCGTGGAAATGAACGGGGAATTTGAGAAAGGAAGTGGTATTATCATGCGAAAAAAGAAATACCGCGCACCAAATGGAGCTGTGTTGAAAGAAGGTGTCCAGGAGTCTTACAAAATCTGTAACCCTCGGGATTATGACAAAAATCCGCCTAAAGGCGCAGAACTCGCCAATATCCGGTTGTTCAGCGATTCTAAACGCATGGCGTCGGAGATTATCAATTCCGGGAAAATGACAGAGGAACAACTTGTATCTATGACCACGGATGAACGTACAAAAACGCTTGAATTACGTGCGCAACTGGAAAACTTTAAAAAACGTTTCTACGCCCAATTCAATCGGCCGGACCCTGAAGCACCATACGAAAAGAAACCGGCTCCCGGAAAATCAAAACCGCAGCAAAAGCAATATGCCAAGCTCGATAATTTCATTCAGGCTATCATCCGCGAAAAACTCAAGGCTTCTGCCAAATTGTCATAACGCAGTTACTGGTATAATTATTGTACAATCATTCATATAATTCATATATTATAAATAAATAAGCCTTTCAAATCTAATCGTGATTATGTTAAATAGCATTTATGGAAGAGAATTATAATATAGAAGACAACAGGTACTACGAAGTGCTCCCTATCAAGAACCAGGTGGTTTTTCCGGGAGTGCTGCTGCCGATAGCGGTGTCGAAGAAAAGCAGTTTGAAACTGATCAAGTCTGCCAATCGCGAGAACCGACCGCTGATTCTGCTGACACAGAAGAATGACAATGTGGCAGAACCTACCGAGCATGACTTGTATGAGTTGGGCGTTTTCGCCCGTGTGGTACAAATCATCCCCGTTCCGGAGATGGGCAAAGACACGATGATGACCATTTTCGAGGGTCTGAAACGTGTACAACCCGTTGATTTCATGGAGGAAGACGGTGTGCTGAAAGCGCACGCATTCGAGATGGCAGAACATATGCCGCTCAAAAACGACAAGCAGTTCAAGGCCACTGTGGAGAACATCAAAGAGACGGTGTTGAAGATCCTGAGTGAACGCGACGAGACGGCTGTAGGTTTGCAGATGTCCATTCGTAACATTAACAGTACCCCTACTCTCGTCAATTACGTGTGCGCCATCTACCAGATGCCCACAGAGACCAAGCAAGGGCTGCTCGCCATTCACTCGCTGAGTGAGCGAGCCGAAGCGGTACTGACGATCTTGCAGAAGGACCTTGAGGAACAGAACATCAAGGCGGATATCCGTCGCCGTACGGCCGAAAAGATCGACAAACGCAACCGCGAGTATTTCCTGCAACAAGAGATAGAGACGATCAAGAAAGACCTGGGCGACAACGACGATAACGAGCAGCTCGTCAAAGAGTTGCGCGAACGCGCCAAAGAAAAAGCCTGGTCGGAGACTGTAGGAGCACAGTTCGAAAAAGAACTGAAACGGTTGGAGCACATGCACATGTACTCGCCGGATTACTCCACGCAACTGGATTATCTGGAGACGATGTTAGAGTTGCCTTGGGGCGTTTATTCCGAGGATAACTACGACATGAAGCATGCGCAGAAGGTGCTGAACCGGGATCATTACGGTTTGGACAAAGTGAAGGAGAGGATTGTCGAATATCTGGCGGTGCAGCGCCAGCTGGCGCTTCGCAGCGAGAAGGAGAAAGACGCCAATCCGGTGAAGTCCCCTATTCTCTGTCTGTTCGGTCCTCCGGGTGTGGGCAAGACGAGTCTGGGAAAGAGCATCGCGGAGGCGTTGGGAAGGAAGTACGCGCGTGTGTCTTTAGGCGGTCTGCATGACGAGGCGGAGATACGCGGACACCGCCGTACATACGTAGGTGCCCTACCCGGCCGGATTATCGACAACCTGAAGAAATGCGGCACCTCGAACCCCGTGTTTGTGCTGGACGAGATAGACAAGATCGGCGCGGATTACAAAGGGGACCCTACAGCGGCGTTGTTAGAGGTGCTGGATCCGGAACAGAACAGCACTTTCCACGACAACTACCTGGATGTCGATTACGACCTGAGCAAAGTGCTGTTCATCGCCACTGCCAACAGTCTGGAGAGCGTGCCGCGGCCGTTGCTCGACCGAATGGAGCTGATCGAGATGACCGGATACCTGCAGGAAGAGAAAGAGGA
>CADBZO010000039.1:26083-40519 GCA_902799185.1 uncultured Bacteroidales bacterium
AGAAAGAGATCCTCGCACATATCATTGACGATTACACGCGCGAGTCAGGCGTGCGGAGTCTGGAAAGACAGATAGCTACCATCTGCCGGAAGGTAGATACGAAACTGGCGCTCGGCGAGGAGTACAATGTGTCCGTGACGTTAGAGGATTTGAGGAGTTATTTAGGCCAGAAGCGTTTCAGCCGTGACAGCTGGGAGACAAACAAATACGTAGGCGTAGTAACCGGTCTTGCCTGGACACAGGTGGGTGGCGAGATACTGTTTATCGAGACAAGTCTCAGTCAGAGCAAGACACCCGGTCTGACTCTGACCGGCAATCTCGGCGACGTGATGAAAGAGAGCGCTACGTTGGCATTGGGGTACGTGAAGGCGCATGCCAAAGAGCTGGGTATCAAACCGGAGGCGTTTGAGAAGACGGCGGTTCATATCCATGTGCCGGAAGGTGCCATCCCGAAAGACGGTCCAAGTGCCGGTATCACGATGACAACCGCTTTAGTGAGCGCCTTCACCAAACGTCTGGTCAAACCGCGTGTGGCGATGACGGGCGAGATGACACTCCGCGGGAAGGTGCTGCCTATCGGCGGTGTGAAAGAAAAGCTGCTCGCCGCCAAACGAGCCGGTATCACGGATATCATCCTTTGCGAGGACAACCGCAAGGATGTAGCGGAAATCAACGAGATGTATCTTAAGGGGCTGACGCTGCATTTCGTGCATGACATCAGCGAGGTTTTGAAAGAAGCGCTCCAGTAGAGCGCTTCTTTCGTAGTTTACGTAGTATTCGTAGTTTACGTAGTATTCGTAGTTTACGTAGTTTACGTAGTTTGCGTAGTTTACGTAGTATTCGTAGTTTACGTAGTATTCGTAGTTTACGTAGTTTTCGTAGTTTACGTAGTTTTCGTAATTACGGGATTTGGAGAAAACTCTTCAAAAGTATTGTCGGAGTAATAGACGACAATCTTTGTGATCTGCTTAGGAGGAGCTACAGGGATGACCTGCGGCTCTTCTTTTTTGGGCGGGCGTGTGTTTTTCTCCTTGGGATCCGGCGGTAGCGTGTCAAAGAGTCCCGCCTCTTGTCCGGGCACACTGCGCCACATTTCCCCTCTTCCGGCAATGAGCCATTCGGGGTTGAGCGTCGGGTAACGCTCCATGATACGTTTCATGACTTCCAGACTCGGATTGTTACGTCCCGCCATCATATTACTGATCGTTCCGGGCTGTACACGAATCTCCGCAGCGAACTGTCGCGCAGAAATATTCAGGGATTGCATCACCGTTTCTATTCGTTCTCTCTCGTTCATAATTTGAAGAATTTCAAATCGAGTGCAAAGGTACAAAAAATATTCGATATACACAAATATATGCACGCAATTTTGTAAATTAAATTTCACATCTGTGAATAATATAGAGCATGGGCAAATATTCACAAACCCAAGCACGGTGATCGTGGAACAATTTGAGGCGGTACAGCACTCCGGATGAAGCCATAGCCACTCTACAGCATATAAAAGCTACTCTTTAATGCTATAAGTAATATGCATAAGTATAAGGAAATAAGGCATTTGAGTATATTGCTTTGCGTGAAAAATTGCGATATTTACACATAATGGATAAGACGGGCATTTGTTCTAAAGTATTAGTTTAGGTAAAATTGTTATATATTGAAATAATGTGATTTATGCGTTGTTTTATTTGCTATTCAAGGTGGTGATGTGCAGTAATGTTGTAATTGGGAAGAATGCGACATTTTGAGAGACGGGACTACTCTACTCTTTTGCGGTATGGGCAGAAAGAGAGGTGTTCGGAGGAAGTAAATATGTGGTTTGAAAACGTCACAAATGTGAGTATTTTAGTGTCTATTGGTGTTCACGTTTATTGTGAAAAAATCTTGGGATTTTATTTGCATATGTGAAATATTTGTAGTACCTTTGCACTCGATTTAGACAACGAGTTAAATCAGCACTATTACCATTAAACCATTAAACCTATTATGAAAATGAATGTTTTTACATTAAGACAACAAGCGCAGGATTTTCTCCTGCGTTTGTTCGTTGAGCCGACCTCTGATGCGTCGGTCCGCCCCACTCATTCCGCTTACACCTGCGCCCATTGCGGTACGTTTTCCAGATTACGTCAATAATTTTGCAATAATATTTGCGTATGTCAAAAAAAATCATTACTTTTGCGCTCCAAATAGTAATGAGTATGATCCTTTATCCGAATTGTAAAATAAACTTAGGTTTGCGCGTAGTGCGTAAGCGCGAGGACGGCTACCATGATTTAGAGACTGTTTTTGTGCCGGTTTACGGATTGCACGACGTGTTGGAGATTGTGCATGAGCGCACCATGCAGGAGGATTTTACCTTTCTGCAGGAAGGTATAGCAGTAGATTGCAGGCCGGAAGACAACCTGATCATCCGATGCTATGAGTTATTCAAGGCGAAATACCCGCAGGTAGGGAAAGTGGCAATCCGGTTTCAAAAGAATATTCCTTTCGGCGCGGGTTTGGGCGGCGGCAGCAGCGATGCAGCACACACGGCTATCGCTCTGAACGAGTTGTTCGGACTCGGGCTGAGCAAGGCACAGCTGGCACAAGAGGTGCGTGTGTTAGGAGCCGACTGTCCGTTCTTCATCTATAACACGCCGTGTTACGCAGAGGGAATCGGTGATCAGCTGACCCCTATTGCATTGGGGCTACAAGGGACGCGGATTATCCTGATCAAGCCGGAGGAAGGCGTGAGTACGAAAGAGGCGTATAGCGGAATCAAGCCGCGGCCGGAGGTAGCCGGAGAGATTCAGAAGGCTGTCGCAATGATGCGACAGAAATGCACAGAGATAGATGATACTATTTTTGTGAATGATTTTGAGGAGACGGTATTTAAGAAACACCCTGCCATAGCGGCCATAAAAAAGCGTCTGCTGGATGCAGGCGCTTATTATGCGAGTATGAGCGGCAGCGGCTCAACGGTTTTCGGGCTTTTTGAGAACGATGCGGAAGGTCGTACCGACGCCCAACTGCGAGTTCTTAAGGATGAGTTTGCCTCCATGGTACTGCTCGACGATACGTTTGGCGAGTGGAAGGCCTAATCCCCATCCTCTCTCTTTGGATGTAAAACCCGGCTCGAAGATGCGACGCTGGGTTTTATTATCGATACCCTTTCCGGTATCGGTGATATCCAGCATAATATCATGCTCGTTCTCATGAATATGGAAGGTGATGATGCCTTTGCCCGCCATTGCATCAACGGCGTTTTTGAGCAGGTTCTCCACCACCCATTGGAGCAGCGGCGCATTGATCATCACTTCGCGTGAAATACCATTGAGACAGGAGTCGTCGATGGTGATACGGCTGCTGACACGCGCCCGCATGTACGCCACGGCGGATTGCACGACGGGAATCAAGTTCTGCGCCTGAAGTGCAGGCTCCGAACCGATCTTCTGAAACCTGTCGGCAATCATCTGCAGACGTTCGATGTCCCGTTTCATCTGGGGCACATACTCATCTGACGGATATTTGTCAGCGAGGAGCTGTTGCCAGGCGTTGAGGGAAGAGATAGGCGTTCCGAGCTGGTGGGCAGTCTCTTTGGAAAGCCCTACCCAGAGACGGTTCTCCTCACTCCGCTGCCCGATGAGCATGGTGATGACGGCAATGGCGATGAAGATGAAAATCAGCGCAAACTGTGCGTATGGTACATAGCGGAGTTTGGTAAGCAGGCTGCTGTCATCCCAATAGATATACTGGGTGGTAGTTTCATCAATCTTGAGTTCGATAGGACCATAATGGGAGGTGCTTGAAGATTGGATGATTTGAGCATACGGAGATTCCTCTACGTTTCTGCTGGCAAGAACCTTCCCCTCCTCATTACAGATATATACCGGGATGGTGGTGTTCTTCTCGATAATCGATGTGACAAAATCGATGTCTGCATCGTCATCGGCAAGGATGAGCTGGCGCGTAGCGTCCGCCCAGATGGACATGTTTTTCTGTTCCTCAGCTTGCAGCGCGCGTGCCAGGTTATTGGTAAACAGTACTGAAACAGCCACGATGACCATGGCTATTATCAGTACTGTTGTTCCGATTTGACGGTTGGACATTGAGATAAATTAAAAATTATAAATTAAAAATTATCCCAACATCGTCAGAAGCACACCAGCTGCTACAGCAGAACCGATGACGCCGGCTACGTTCGGTCCCATAGCGTGCATGAGGAGGAAGTTAGAGGGGTTCTCCTCTTGTCCTACAGTCTGACTCACGCGCGCCGCCATCGGCACAGCGGACACGCCTGCAGAACCGATAAGCGGGTTGATTTTCTCCTTGAGGAAAAGGTTCATGAACTTAGCCAGGAGCACACCTCCCGCAGAGCCAAGACCGAATGCAACGATACCCATCGCGAGGATCATCAGGGTCTTAGCAGTCAGGAAGCTGTTCGCTGTAGCGGTAGCTCCTACGGAGAGACCGAGGAAGATAACGACGATATTCATCAGTTCGTTCTGCGCCGTCTTGGTCAGACGATCCACTACTCCACACTCTTTCATGAGGTTACCGAGCATGAGGCATCCGATCAGCGGAGCCGCGTCCGGCAGGATGAGGGCTACGATAGCGGTGATGACAATCGGGAAGACGATCTTCTCGGTCTTGGATACCGGGCGAAGCTGTCCCATCTTGATAGCACGCTCCTTTTTCGTCGTGAGTGCGCGCATGATAGGCGGCTGGATAACCGGCACAAGCGCCATATAGCTATATGCCGCAATAGCAATCGGGCCCAGGAGATGCGGCGCCAGTTTGGAGGTGAGGAAGATAGACGTAGGTCCGTCCGCACCGCCGATGATACCGATAGATCCTGCTTCAGCCGGGGTGAATCCCATCGCGTATGCACAGAGGAATGTCACGAAGATACCGATCTGGGCAGCGGCGCCGAGGATGAGGGACTTCGGGTTGGCAATCAGCGGACCGAAATCCGTCATGGCGCCCACTCCGATGAAGATCAAGCACGGATAGACCCCCGCTTTCACACCGATATAGAGCACGTCGAGCAGGCCGGCACCCTTGAGGATCGCTCCGTAGGAGTGGTAAGCCGGGCTGGATGGATCGAGGAACGCTGTCCACAGCTCGTCATGGAACATACCTGCTCCGGGCAAGTTGGTGAGCAGCATACCGAACGCTATCGGCAAGAGCAAAAGCGGCTCGTATTTCTTATGGATGGCAAGGTACAGCAGGAAGAACGAGACAAGGAGCATTATGCCTTGCTGCCAGGTCATCTGCATGAAACCCATACCTTGAAAAAATTCCAAAATATTCATTTTGCAATTTTCTTAATTAAAAATTAAAAATTAAAAATTAACCCAAAACGATGAGGAGGTCGTCCTGCATTACGTTCTGGCCGGGGGTGACAGCAATCTGTTTTACCGTACCGTCCTGCTCTGCCATGATGGCGTTCTCCATCTTCATGGACTCGAGGGTCAGCAGGGTGTCGCCGCGTTTCACGGCCTGGCCTTCGGAAACGAGCACTTTGATGACAGAACCGGGCAGCGGGCTCTTGACTTGCACACCGGAAGCGGGAGCAGCTGCGGGTTTCGGAGCCTCTGCCTTGGGAGCCGGAGCTGCTGCAGGCTTGGGAGCAGGAGCGGGAGCCGGTTTGGCTACGGGCTTCGGTGCCGGAGCAGCGGGTTTCTCTGTTTCAACCTGGTAGGTCTTACCGTTTACGGTTACGTTGGTCAGACCAGCCTCTATTTCTTCTACAGCGCATTTGTACTCAGCGCCATTGATTTTGAATGTGAATTCTTTCATATGAGAAATTAAAAATTAAAAATTACGAATTATAAATAGGGGCACGATTAACGTGTATTAAAAACCCACGTTATTCTTAGCCCTGAAGGGCACGATTAACGTGTATTAAAAACCCACGTTATTCTTAGCCCTGAAGGGCACGATTAACGTGTATTAAAAACCCACGTTGTTCATTCCCACCGATTTGGTATTCCATGCAGTCTCACGCTGTTTGAGGGTGATCATGGCAGTGGGGATGTCGTGGTTCGAATGACGGGAGAGGAAAAGGGCGTAAGCTACGGCAGCGAGGTCATTGTTGTCGGCCTGTGCTATCGCCATGGCGATAGCCGCTTTGGTACCCTCATCCGTGGGCTCAGAGGAGACTATTGTCGTTTTTTTTTCCTCCTTGGCAGTCTCCGTCTTGGGCTGTTCCGCCTTCGGTGCCTGAGGGGCTTTGGGCGCCGTGATCATTTGCATCACTTTGCCCAAGCCCATCATGATGAACACAAGGGAGAACAGCAACACCAATACAATACCGAAACCGATGCCGGTGACGGCCCATGTATCGCCCCAAGACCAAATTTCAGGAGTAGCTGTTAAAAGAAGCATATTACAAAGGTATATTTGAATGTTTCTTGAGCGGGTTGGTCAGACGCTTGGTCTGTAGCATCTCGAACGCACGGATAATGCGGCTACGGGTGTAGCGCGGCTCGATGACGTCGTCGATGTAACCGCGGTTAGCAGCCTGGTAGGGCGAAGCGAAGAGGTCTTTGTATTCCGCCTCTTTCTCTGCGATGAAGGCTTTCTTCTCGGCAGGATCCTCGATGGCCTTGATGGCTTTTGCCTGGAGCACACCTACTGCACCGCTTGCCCCCATCACGGCAATCTCTGCGTTCGGCCATGCGTAGCACATATCGCCGCGGAGTTGCTTGCAACTCATTACGATATGCGAGCCTCCGTAGGACTTACGAACGGTAATTGTTACTTTCGGAACGGTAGCTTCGCCGTATGCAAACATCAGTTTTGCTCCGTGATCGATGATACCTGCGTACTCCTGTCCGGTACCGCAAAGGAAGCCCGGAACATCCACGAGGGTCAGAATCTGGATATTGAACGCGTCGCAGAAACGTACGAAACGCGCTGCCTTACGGCTTGCGTCGCAGTCGAGCACACCTGCCAACCATGAAGGCTGGTTAGCGATGATACCCGTCGAACGACCGTTGAAACGCGCGAAACCGCAAATCACGTTCTTGGCATAGTCTTTATGCACCTCCATGAAATCACCGTTGTCCACGATGGTGTTGATAATCTCGTGCATGTCGTACGGTTTGTTCGGGTCAGCCGGAACGATGTCGTTGAGGTTGTCGTCCACGCGGGTGATGTCGTCGGTGCAGGCTACGAGCGGTGCCTCCTCCATGTTGTTCTGCGGGATGAAGGACACGAGACGGCGAACTTCCGCCAGCGCCTCTTCCTCGGTAGCAGCCACAAAATGGGTCACACCGGATTTGGTAGCGTGAATCTTAGCGCCGCCGAGTTGCTCTACGGTCACATCCTCGCCCGTAACGGACTTGACTACCTTCGGACCGGTGATGAACATATAGGAGTTCTGCTCGGTCATCATAATGAAGTCGGTCAACGCCGGGCTATATACTGCTCCACCCGCGCACGGGCCGAAGATGACACTGATCTGCGGAACGACACCGGAAGCAAGGATATTACGCTCGAAGATCTCGGCATAGCCGGCAAGCGCGCAGGCACCTTCCTGAATACGTGCTCCACCCGAGTCGTTGAGGCCGATAATCGGCGCACCGAGTTTCATAGCCTGGTCCATGATGTTGCAGATCTTCTGCGCCATGGTCTCACTCAGCGAACCGCCGATGACCGTTGCGTCTTGTGCAAAGACGAATACCAACCGACCGTCGATAGTACCGGAACCGACAGCTACGCCGTCGCCGAGGAACACTTTCTTCTCCATACCGAAATCGTGGCAGCGATGGGTGAGGAACATGTTGACCTCCTCAAACGAGCCCTCGTCGAGGAGCATGTTGATACGCTCGCGGGCGGTGTATGAGCCCTTGGCGTGGTGTTTCTCCACCGCTGCCTCACCGCCGCCAGCCATGGCCTTGGCGCGGTTCTCTACTAATCTGTCTAATTTAGCTTGATCCATAATTCTCAATTATCAATTATCAATTCTCAATTATCAATTAAGCCGGTTGTTGGCAGAGCTCGGTCAAAACACCCTTTGTAGATTTCGGATGCAAGAACGCAATCATGAGATTCTCAGCACCTTTGCGGGGAGCCTTGTCGATGAGCTGGAGACCGGCTGCCTCACACTCCGCGAGCGCATCAGCCACATTCTCCACATTGAAAGCTACGTGGTGAACACCGCCGCGGCCGCCGTTCTTCTCGATGAACTTGGCGATGGTGGACTCCGGGCTGGTCGGCTCCAGAAGCTCGATCTTCACCTCGCCTACCTTGAAGAAAGCGGTGCGAACCTTCTGATCCTCTACTACCTCGATAGAATAACACTTGTTCCCGGTAAGGAACTCAAAGAAAGGAGCAGCTTCTTCAATCGAAGTAACTGCGATTCCCAAATGCTCAATGTGTGTGGGTTTCATAATGATTTATGATTAACTATTTATAATATTGATTTGCGAAAATTCTCAAAATCGCGTACAAAGGTACACAAAAAAAATGACATACACAATAGTGTATGCCACTTTTTCGAATTTTTTATACACATTTGCCTATTGTCCTGCTTGTACACCTCCGCCTCCAAGTCGGTTCAACTCTTCCAAGTCGCCTACTTTGCGGTACTTGGTGCGTTGCTGCTGTCCGAACATCCATGTGATGGAAAGCATGACACGCTGTTGTCGAACCGAATTACGCGCCCAACTCTCGTATCCGGGTTGCTGCCCCATATCTTCCGTGCGAAAGACCGTTGAACGCAGCATATCCTGGATGTTAAGATTGAAGATGAGGCCTTTCTTCATATACATCTTTCTCACGCCAAAACTCAGATAGTAAGTGCTGTTTGTACGATTGTATCCGGTAGTCATCGGCGAAGACCAGTTGCCATCGAGTGTCATGATCCAGTCCTTAGGCAGATAAGCCGACAGCGTGCCGCCCACATAGCCGTAATGGTTCCCCAATTGGTAAACAGGTTTGCCGTCCGCATTCTTCGCATAGGATTTATTCATAAAATGATACCATCCGGCATTGACCGTGAGAGCGAGCCAAGCCCCGGCTAATTTACGATTCGGGCATTTCCCATTTACCTTCTGGTTTTCCTCGCATTTCTCAAACTTGGGAACAATAGGCAGTTCGGTAAGAGAGATATTTCCTCCGTGTGTGGTACACGTACCGAAATTCTCCCATCTCATGTATCCGCTACCGTTAGGCAGAATCGTCGTGCGCTGGGAGAACATGTCTTGCGTGTGCGCAAAATTGAACGTCACATTGAGGTATTGCGTCCAGGAGAAATGGAACTCCACATCGTTGTTAAACTCCGGCGAGAGGCCGGTGTTACCCGTTTGATAGGAATAGGCGTCCACGTAGGTGACAAACGGATTCAGCATCCAGTAGTTCGGGCGCTTGATACGCCTTGTGTAACTGGCACTGACAGAGATAGGTTGTTGGAGTTTGCCGAGCGGGCTGCTGGTATAGCCGATATAGGCCGTCGGGAACGGATTAAAATAGGATTTGTTGGTTACGGAATCCGCGCTAACCCAGTTTCCGTGACTGAAGGTATATTCGCCTCGGAGCCCCAGTTTGACCGTCCAATGGTCGCCAAACTGCTTTCCGGCACTGATATACGCTGCTGCCACATGCTCACGGTAAAGAAAATCCGATGTGGTTTGGCTGAGGAAAGTGCCGTTGGGTATGGAGTCTGTCGTCATGTGGTTATTGGTGGAAGACAGGACATATTTGACGCCGCACTCCAGCATACCCGTTTGCCAGAATTTCGTCTGAAAATCCATTTTAGCAGCATAAATCTCCGCTGTCTGGCGTGTGTTAATATCGAGTTCAAGCGTACGGATACCAAAATCGGTCATCTGGTTGTTTTTGGAACGCGTGGAATAACGGTTATAATCCACATTGACTGTCAGTTCACGTTCCAACGCTTCGCTGAAGGTGTGGGTATAGTTGAGGTTCGCCGTGTGTTGCGGAGCCTGGGTAGCGGTATTGGTAGCCGTTTTGCTGAAGGTGGTGTCTGCGCCATTGATGGTATATCCGATGTTCCGGTCGCCGATAATATCCTGATTAATACGCATATACGGGACCTGAAGAATGAAACCAAAGGTATTTGCCGAATCAACATACCAGTCGTTCCCTAATTTGAGCATATAATACTGAAAACCAATATCATAGCCTGAGTACGAATAGTTCTCTATAGGTTGTTTGGTAAGTGCATTCGGAAGTTTTCTGCGGGTCTCAAAGTCAATGTCATTCTGCGCAAAGACCTGGGTCAATTGGCCGAAAGTATAGGTTTTCTCTCCGCGGTAGTTGAGGTTGAGCGAGACCATTTCGTTGTTCAACCATCGTTTGACATCGCCGAAATACATACCTCCATAGCCAGCCGAGAGCATTCCGTTGAGACCCTTCATCATATTCCGTTTAGTCTTGATATTGATGATACCACCCTGCCCGCTTGCGTCGTATTTGGCGGAGGGATTAGAGATGATTTCTATCTTCTCAATGGTGTTCCCGTCGGTACCGTCCAGCATGGCTTTGAGTTGTTGTCCGGAGAGGTATGATGGCTTGCCGTCCATCCATATCTCGACAGCCTTGCCGTTGACGGTAATATTTCCGTCCTTGTCGATACGCACACCTGGTGCCCGACGGAGGATGTCGTTTCCGTTCGATCCGGCGGAGAGAGGAGAAGCGCTGACGTTCAACACTAACTTGTCCATCTGGCGCTCTATAAGGGGTTTCTTGGCTTTGACCACCACTTCTGCCAAGTGCTCCGTTTCCTCACGCATCGTAAAATCCGGTCCGCCGAAAGCGGTATGATAGCCGATATACGAAGCTTGGATAATATACGTGTGCGCGGGAACCTCTATGTTATATTGACCCTTCTCATCGGTAATAGCACCGGTGAGAAGTGTGGAGGCCTGTGAGAGCACCGAGACGGTCACAAAAGGCATGGGATGACCTTGCCTGTCCACTACTGTTCCTTTCACGTTTTCTGCCGATGCCATGACGGTAAACAGCATCCATAATCCTGTAACAATTTTTTTCATTTGTCTGTTGGTTTTGAAATAATCGTTCGAGCGATTTCTATCGCGAGATTAGAAATCCGGTGCAAAAGTACTGCTTTTCGACCAAACAATATATGAAAAAACGGACATTATGACGTTTGGCATCATTTATTAGGCAAAAAAGACCGAGAAATCCGCCGTAAGAGGGATGCCTAACATCCTGAAATGGCTTGGCGAGACACAACCCATCTGTTGAAACTCAAGTGCCATATGGCTCAGATCGTAATAGCCGTGCTGCAAGGCGATGGACATGAGGTCTATCGGCTTGCCGTTTGCGGCTTGTTGCTGCATGGTCTGTATCGTCCGGTGGAAACGTCGCAGGCGGATGAACTGCTTAGGCGAAATGCCGACGTACGTACGGAAAACACGCAGGAACTGACGTTCGCCCAGACAGGCGACAGATGCCATTTCGGAAGCGGATATATTCTCTTTCGCCTCGTCGCAGGCAAGTACGACTGCGCCTATACGCTCATAATTATGATCTGTCTTGTGTGGCAAATGTCCCAAGAAAAACGCATCCAGCAGCGGCGCTATTTCTTCGGCGCGCGGAGTGGTTTTGAAGATTCGGTCGCAGCCCGTAAGTCCGTCATCTGCACATTCATGGACGGAAAGCACTTGTCCGGCACACTGCTGCAAGTCAATTCCTAAGAGTGCATGCATCGCCCCCGGTTCAAAATCAACGAGCATACCTTCAAACCAACCGCTGAGTGTGGTAAGCCCGAGAGTCGTCTGGTTGGCACCAAAGAGGAAAAGACCGTCACAAATCTTGTTCCCAATCTCTACGACTGCATTACGCACAAAAATTAAACTGCCGTAGTTGGGCAGCAAGGGTTGTACGTGTTTGCCGTTGACGAACCGCGGGTCATCATTGGGCGGAGTCATAGTGTCCGTCGATCCTTCTGCTCTGACAAACACATAGCGGGATATATACCGCCGCAATGCCTCTACCGGTTGGATGATTTGGAAAAACATGGCTTTACTATTCAATATGAGCGCAAAGGTACGTAAAAAAAATGACATACACAAGAGTGTATGCCACTTTTTTCTGATTTTATTCGGATTACTCCTCTTCGCTCTGTGTAGCCGCATAAGCAGCGAGCAGTTTCTCCTGCACATCCGCCGGAACGAGTTGGTAAGAGTTGAACTGCATGGTGAAGGTAGCACGTCCGCCGGTGAGCGACGAGAGGGTCGTCGAATAGGACGAGAGTTCCTTCAGAGGCACTTGTGCTTTGAGGCGTGTGAATGATTTCTCAGTCTCCATACCCATGACCATACCGCGACGGCCGTTGATATCGGACATCACATCACCCATGATCTCGGACGGAACGAATACCTCGAGGTCATATACAGGTTCAAGCACTTTCGGATTCGCCTCTTTGAACGCTTGCGCGAAAGCGTTACGGCCTGCCAGACGGAAGGATATTTCGTTGGAATCAACCGGGTGCATCTTACCATCATAAATGATAACGCGTACGTCGCGTGCATACGAACCGGTGAGTGGTCCTTGCTCCATACGGTCCATAATACCTTTGACAATAGCCGGGATGAAGCGTGCATCGATAGCACCGCCGACGATAGAGTTGATGATGACGAGTTTGCCACCCCACTCCAGATTGATCTCCTGCTGGTCTTTGACGGAAATCTTATATTCCTGATTACCAAACTTATAGGTCTCTTTAACCGGCACGCCTTCCTCGTACGGCTCTACAATCAGATGTACCTCGCCGAACTGGCCTGCGCCACCGGACTGTTTCTTATGACGGTAATCGGCACGGGCAGCCTTGGTAATCGTTTCGCGATACGGGATCTTCGGCTCTGAGAACTCCACCGGCATCTTGTCGTTGTTCTCCAGACGCCATTTGAGGGTACGGAGATGGAACTCACCCTGACCGGAAACAATCATCTGGCGAAGTTCTTTGGATTGCTCCACGATCCATGTCGGATCCTCCTCGTGCATGCGGGTGAGAAGAGCAGCCAGTTTCTCGGCGTCAGACTCGGTGACGGGTTTGATGGCACGACGGTAACGCGGCTGCGGATAGGTGATAGGCGCGTACTGCAGGTCGCAATCCTTGACATTCAAGGTGTTACCGGTGCGGGTGTCTTTCAGTTTAACCGTAGCGCCGATGTCGCCAGCTGCAAGTTCGTCAACCGCCGTACGGATAGAACCAGCTACGGAATAGAGCTGCGAGATACGCTCTTTCGAACCGCGCTCCATGTTCACCAGATCGTCGCCATTGTGTACGGTACCCTGCATTACACGGAAATAGTTCACCTCACCGATATGCGGTTCTACGGAAGTCTTGAAGACATAAAGGCTGGTCGGAGCCGAAGCATCCGGGCTGATTTTCGTACCATCAACCGTCGGATAGCTGAACTGTGCCGGACTCGGAGCCATACCATTGAGGAAATCCATCAGACGGCGAACACCCATGTCTTTGAGACCCGAGCAGCAGATAACCGGGTACATCGAACCATCCGCATAAACTGACTTGAGTCCCTGCATAATCTCTTCGTCGGTGAGACCCTCTCCCAAGAACTTGTCGAGCAGCGTCTCATCCGCTTCGGCTGCCTGCTCTTGGAGCTGCTGGCGCATCTCCTCCACGCGGTCAGCATATTCAGCCGGAATATCCTTGAGCTCAGGAGCACCGCCTTCGGCTTTCCAAACGAGCATTTTACCTTTCAGCACATCTATCACCGCATTGAATCCGGCACCGGCATTCACCGGGAACTGGATAAGCGTACATTTATTGCCAAAGTTCTCCTTGAGCTGGTTGAACGTGCGATCGAAATCAGCGTCCTGATGGTCGCATTTGTTGATGACGAATGCCAGCGGTTTATGGGCTTTCTCAACGAGGCGGAAGTTATTCTGGGTTCCTACCTCTACTCCACCATTGGCGCTCAGCACAATCAGTGCCGAACCACACATCTGGAGGGCTGCCACCGTGCCACCACAGAAGTCGTCGGAACCGGCGCAGTCAATGATATTCAGTTTCTTACCTTCAAACTCAATGTTACAAACCGTGGAAAAAACGGAATAGCCATACTCTTTCTCAACCGGGAAATAGTCGCACACGGTAGATTGCGCCTCAATCGAACCGCGGCGTTTGATGACCCCGCACTCGAACAACATCGACTCCATAAGAGTCGTTTTACCCGATCCGCTGCCGCCCAACATAGCGACATTCTTGATCTCATTTGCTTGATAAACTTTAGCCATAATGTGTTAGTATTTAAGGATTTTTTACTGTTTTGCAAACTCAATGTAGCAAAATCGGGGCAAAATTACAAAAAAAATTGCACATATGCAAATAAAAATGTATTTTTTTGTAAAAAATATCGTTCTTCTGTTTCTTTTCGTCCCCAAATGGGTCTAAAACCGTATTTTTTCGTTCACAAATTAACCAAATATTTT
>CADBZO010000040.1 GCA_902799185.1 uncultured Bacteroidales bacterium
GAGTTCTGGCCGATGAATGAAAAACTGAAATTCAGCCTGAAAGGCGACTACCTGACGCTGATTCATAACGCCGGTACAGAAGAAGAATGGCCGGAACTATTACTCAAGCAATAAATCATTCCCTTATGAAAAAATTCTTATTTTTCGCCATCGCGCTTGTAGCAAGTGTATTGGCATTCACAAGTTGTAAAAAAGATAAAAACGCACCGGAAGATAAGGATGCCGTTGTTTACAATGCAACCGGTGAACTCCGCGGTGTGATGTTTGACATCTATAACACCGAACAAGAAGCGGTTATTACCTTGCATCCCAAGGCGAATACCGTAGATGTAAAGTTCGTCAACGCACGCATCGATTCCGAGACCGAGACGCCGAAGGATATCTTCATCTATGGTATGCCGGTTAGCTCGGAGGAAGGACATTTTGCGCACATTAAACTCGTGTTGGCAGACGGCTCACCCTATACGCCGTTCCCGAAATCCTATGCCTATGCAGCGATGAATGCAGCGCACACGACGTTCAACATGCATTTTGGCAACGATATAGAGAGCGACACGCAGGTTTATCTCGTCTACAACGCCATGCTCAGCAAATAATTCAAAATACAAAAGATATGAAAAAATCCTTATTCCTCGCCTTTGCGCTGGTAGTCGGCGTATTGGCATGCACGTCTTGCAAGAAAGACAAGAACGGAGCAGACGAGCCTGAACTGAAAGGCACCATTTATCACTATCATGGCACATCGTCCATGGAAGAGTTCTCTTACGAGCACGATCTCTATCTTGGTTTGGAGGACAACGGCAACATGACCATGAAGTGGGAGGGTGTTAAGGCCTCAAAAGATGCAGAGCCTGTGAACTTGTATATGAATAATGGTCAATGGGAATCAGATGGCGGTACCGGTTTCCATTTCCACTTCGATGGTAAACCTCAACTGCCAAACGGCAAGCCATTTGACCAATGGGATTCATTCGATGTAGATGGTTGGGGCGATGCCACCGAATGTAGTTTTGACTACCACGTCAATGGTGCCACTATGGCTATCTTCGACGGTCAAATAGTGAAATAACTGAAATGAAGGAGATACCAGTAATAAATTTAATGAATGCAATACATGAAAAAAAACAATCTCTTTTTACCGCTGCACTCCTTCGGGGGTGCAGTTTTTTTTTAGGAAAAAATACATTTAAGCGCAAATTACACTTTAGAATATATAAAATGAACTAATATTTATATTTTCTAATATGCAATTTGCACCACTTTTTCTGCTTCCAAATAACGTTTTTAAAATATCGCCTGAAAAACACCCTGTCTTATATTTGTGTTTGCGCAAATAGTTTGAGTTTAGGGGATTTGTCAGTAGAGAAAATTATTTAAAGAAATCATAATTAGTTTCATTAAGGAGAAAAGGGATGATTCCGATATATGTAACTCCATCGCTATCGGTCCAAGGAAGTGAATTGCCGTCCAAGACAACTATCTTTCGGAACGAGTCGCGTGTGTGACGAAGCGAAAATGTTTCTTGCTCTCTCTTCTCAGGGGTATCGATATTAAGCGCAGATTGAATATAGACCTGATTAAAGCCGGTATTGACAATAAAATCAATCTCGTATTGTGCTTGCTGGCGTTTGCCATTGACCATTTGCTGTACTTCCACTACACCGACATCTACCCGATATCCTTTCCGTATTAACTCGTTATACAGCATATTCTCCATGAGATGTGACCGCTCCTGTTGCCGGAAATTAAGCCGAGCATTGCGCAGCCCCAAGTCCATCGCATAGTATTTTTTGATATTCTCAAAATAATGTTTGCCCTTAACATCATAACGTGCCGCTACAGAAATCAGATATGCGTCTTCCAAAAGAGTCAGATAGCCTTTAATAGTCGGGTCGGTAGTAGGCAGAGACATCACGGAAGTAATCGTATTGGCAAACTTGTGCGGATTAGAAAGTGACCCCACCGCCGAATAGACCGCATCGGTCAGCGAATCAATAATGAGATCATCCTTTAGTTTATAACGTTCTACGATATCCTTCATATACACGTTCTTATGCAAGTCAGCCAGGTAATTGCGTTTCTCCTGTTCATTGGGTTCCAAAACCGCCAGAGGCATTCCGCCGTAAGCAAGATACTGCCCTAACGCAGTGTATGGATCCAGTCCAGAAAATGCATAAAACTCAGCGAAAGAAAGCGGATAGACCTTAATCTCACTCCCTCGGTCTCTGAAATAGGTTACGATATCAGACGACAGCATCTTACTATTACTTCCGGTAACATAAACGTCCATATTGGGCTGTTTACGAAAGCCATTCAAAATATCATAGAACGTAACGTACAGAAGTTCCCTATCCTCTTCGGGTACTTGCGACAAATCTACATCTGGTGCTTTTACTTTGGTACACAGCTGTATCTCATCAATAAAAACATAGTATTTTCGCTGTTTGTCGGCACATTTAGCCATCACATACTCATATAACGTATTCGGATTACGGTACGCGATATTTGCCTTTTCTTCCAAATCAATTTGCACAAAACTATCTTCCTCAATTCCTTTGTTGATTAGAAATTGTTTGTACAAATGGGACAATAAATAAGATTTACCGGAACGCCTTAAACCAGTGATAATCTTTACTTTACCATTCCAACTTTTGGCATAAAGCCGCTCCACATATTCGTTTCTTTGTATATTCATATCGCCTATCGACTTTGATTTTTGTTGCAATTGCAACTGTTTTTAAAATGAAATCCGCTGCAAAGGTACTACATTTTTTTGATATATGCAAATAAACAATAGAAAAAGTAACTTTTTAGCCCTCATTTTTCTTGTTATGTCCAACAGCAAAGTTTAATAATAAAGATAAAATAGGGAAAAAATAGCGATAACTATTGCGTATGTCATTTTTTTTTAGTAATTTTGCACGCAAAATTGTAATAACTAAAAACACATACAGATTATGAGAACAAAAATGGTTGCAGGCAACTGGAAAATGAACAAGAACCTGCAGGAAGGTGTAGCACTGGCTACCGAGTTGAAAGAAGCAGTAAAAGAACCGAAATGCGCCGTAGTCATCGGCACGCCGTTCATCCACTTGGCTACCGTAGCCGAGTTGCTGAAAGGCTCGCCCATCCAAGTAGCCGCAGAGAACTGCGCAGACCATGAGAAGGGTGCTTACACCGGCGAGGTGAGCGCAGAGATGGTGAAGTCCACCGGCGCGGAGTATGTTATCCTCGGTCACTCGGAGCGTCGTCAGTACTACGCAGAGAGCTATGAGATGTTAGCCGAGAAAGTGCGTCTGGCACTGGCTAACGGTCTGAAGGTCATCTTCTGCATCGGCGAGGTGAAAGAGGAGCGCGAGGCAGGCAAGCAGAACGAGGTAGTGAAAGCACAACTGGAAGGCTCCGTGTTCGGTCTGAGCGCAGAGGAGTGGAAGAACATCACCCTCGCTTACGAGCCGGTTTGGGCCATCGGTACCGGTCTGACCGCTACTCCGGCACAGGCAGAGGAGATTCACGCTTATATCCGTTCGCTTGTAGCCGAGAAATACGGCAAAGAGGCAGCCGAGGACACCACGATTCTCTACGGCGGCAGCTGCAACGAGAAGAACGCAGCCGAGCTGTTCGCATGCCCGGATATCGACGGCGGTCTGATCGGCGGTGCAGCTCTCGTAGCAGAGAAATTCGAAGCAATTATCAACGCACGTTGATGATTGCTAAAATAATTAATAATTAATAATTAATAATGAATATTTCCGCAGCGCGGAATGCACGCTAAAAGAGTAGTTTATCCTTACCTTGAGGGTATAGTCACGTACTTTATATCGTCTAGGTATGGTCTAGCTATCGTCTAGGTTACTATGTAAAAACTATGGCATTAGTAAAGACAGTCAATCGAAACGGTGAGCTTCTCACCCCTCGCATCGCTGACGACGTTTTCATGGCAGAGAACGCCACGGTTGTCGGCGATGTGACGGTGGGCGAGGGATCGAGTCTGTGGTTCAACTCCGTACTGCGGGGCGACGTGAACACCATCACCATCGGCAAGCATTGCAACATCCAGGACGGTGCGGTGCTCCACACGCTCTACCAGAAATCCACTATCACGTTAGGCGACTACGTATCCGTGGGGCACAACGTGACGATCCACGGCGCGGATGTGGATGACTATGCGCTCATCGGCATGGGTTCCACCCTACTCGACGGCGCGCACGTAGGCGAAGGAGCGATTGTTGCCGCCGGTGCATTGGTGCTCAAGGGTACGCAGATCGGTCCGCACGAGATTTGGGGAGGAGTACCGGCTAAATTCATCAAAAAAGCCGACCCTGCCCAAACCGAAGAAATAAACAAAAAAATAGCGAATAACTATGCCATGTATGCATCATGGTACAAAGAATAATTATTATGGAAAGTTTCTTAGTAGGTTTTGCTTTTGTTATTTATTATTTAGGTATTCCTATTGCATTGTTAATTATTGCTATAGCAATATTAATTAAAGTATTCAAAAAAAAATAATACTATGTTTAAACGAATACTTCTCAAATTATCCGGCGAGAGCTTGGCGGGCGCAAGCAAACAAGGTATTGACACCGTGCATCTGGCGGAATACGCCGAGCAGGTGAAAGCCATCGCCGAGAAAGGCGTGCAGATAGGTATCGTCATCGGCGGCGGAAACATCTTCCGCGGTTTGAGCGGTGCCCAGAAAGGTTTCGACCGCGTGAAAGGCGACCAGATGGGCATGTTAGCTACTGTTATCAATGCCTTGGCTTTGGCGTCGGCATTGGAGGCTATCGGTCAGCCGGTACGCGTGCTGACCTCTATCCGCATGGAGCCTATCGGCGATTTCTACAGCCCTGCCAAAGCGATACGCTTGCTGGAGAAAGGCAATGTAGTCATTCTTGCCGGCGGAACGGGAGCCCCTTATTTCACGACAGACACCGGTTCGTCTCTCCGCGCTCTGGAGATCAAAGCCGACGTGATGCTCAAAGGCACGCGCGTGGACGGAATCTACACCGCGGACCCCGAGAAAGACCCCACGGCAACGAAGTTCACCGAGATCACCTACGACGAAGTGATCAGCCGCGGTCTGAAAGTGATGGACGTCACCGCCACCGCCATGGCTCGCGAAAACGGACTCCCCATCTATGTATTTAACATGGATCAGTACGGCAACCTCGCTAAAGTCATCAACGGCGAACAGATAGGAACTTTAGTCACTCCGTGACAATTGATACTATTTCCGGCATATATGCCGAAAGTTAAACAGATTTATAATTGATATATTATGGAAGACGAATTAAGCCTCTACGAGTCTGCAGCCGAAGAGCAGATGCAGAACGCAGTCGCTCACTTAGACGACACCCTTCAGCACATCCGTGCAGGTAAAGCCAACCCGCGTATTCTCGACCCGATCAAGATCGAGTATTACGGCACTCTCTCTCCGCTTGCTTCGTGCGCAACGGTCACCACGCCGGACGCGCGGACGATAGCTATCACGCCGTGGGAGAAGAAACTCATCGGTGAGATCGAGCGCGCCATCATCAACTCGAACCTCGGTCTGGCTCCGTCTAACAACGGCGAGACGATCCGTCTGATCCTCCCTCCGCTGACCGAGGAACGCCGCCGCGAGCTGTGCAAACAGTGCAAAGCCGAAACGGAAACAGCAAAAATGTCCATCCGCAACGCCCGCCGCGATGCTATCGAGGAGTTCAAGAAACTCGTCAAGAACGGTCTGAGCGAAGACATCGAGAAAGACGCCGAGGAGGATATGCAGAAGACCCACGACAAGTATGTCGCCAAAGTGGAAGCGCTTTACGCAGCCAAGGAAAAAGAGATTATGACTGTTTAGTTACACGTAATTTTTGTAGTTTTCGTAATTTTCGTAGTTTTCGTAAGCTACGCAAACAACGTAAACTACATCAACTACGTAAACTACGTTTACCAAATTGAGGGGATTAGTCATCAAGTCAACGGGTAGCAGTTACATCGTCCGGATGGACGACGGTACGGATGCGGAATGTCATGTAAAGGGCAATTTCCGCATTCGCGGTATCCGTAGTACCAACCCCGTCGCTGTAGGAGACTATGTGAATGTACAAAGGGACAAGGTACAATGTACAAAGGAAGACGGGAATAGCGTCTATTGGATTACGGAGGTAGAGGAGCGGCGGAACTATATCATCCGGCGATCGACTAACCTGAGCAAAGAGAGCCATATTCTGGCAGCGAATATTGACCAAGTGGCACTCATCGTGACGGTGAACCACCCTGTCACCTCCACCGTCTTCATTGACCGTTTCCTGGCTACCTGCGAAGCGTATCGCGTGCACGCGATCCTTATATTCAATAAGATTGACTTGCTCAATGAGGAAGAGTTAGCGCAACTGGCAGAGCTCAGGGCGCTCTACGAGTCTGTCGGCTATGAGACGGTGGAACTGTCTGCCATCAGCGGTCAGCCCTCGGAACTGCTCCCCCTGCTTGCCGGCAAGACCACCCTACTCTCCGGCAATTCGGGAGTCGGCAAAAGCACGCTCCTCAATGCGCTCTTCGGGCGTGAGATGACACGCACCGGCAAGATCTCCGACGCCCACGACAAAGGGATGCACACCACGACGTTCTCGGAGATGTACGAGTTGGATGTACAAGGGGACAATGTACCATGTACAAAGGGGTGGCTAATTGACACGCCGGGCATCAAAGGTTTCGGGACAATAGATTTTGAGCGGGAGGAGGTCGGGCATTTCTTCCGAGACATCTTCCGGACGAGCGCCGACTGCCGTTTCGGCAACTGCACGCACACCACCGAACCCGGTTGCGCGGTCATCGAAGCCGTGGAGCACGGCGAGATAGCCATGAGCCGGTATGAGTCTTATCTCTCTATTCTGGGCGACTGCACCGAGGCCAAATACCGGTAGTTAGGCCCGGACACCTTGCAGCACCAGACGGGTCACTTCTTCTTTGCGATGGTGCACAAACTCCCGCACCTGTTCGTCGGTACGCGAGAGGAGGTCCTGGTACATCGGCAGCGAGATAAACGTAAAGACCGTGAGTGACGCCACGGACATCATGATATCAAACGCATCTATTTTCGCCAGCCTCCCTGCCTGCTGCTCCGCCTTCACACGCGCATCCAACTGCATATACAGCATTGCGTAACTTGGCTTCTTCACAAAATGTTCCCTCAGATATTTACGCCTTTCGGGATTGCTCACCAGTTCCTCTAATACGAAATACGGCAGTCGCGGATTCTGCATCAGCGTGTCGAAATAGAGCGAGATAGCAGACCGCAGAAAGTCCTCGAACGACTGCTCGCTGACAAGCGAACGGCTGATGACATTCAACGCCGCTTCTATCTGCTCCAGAAAAATCTGGCGGAAGAGATTCTCCTTTGTCCGGTAATAATAATGCACCAACGCCTGGGTGCATCCCACTTCCTTGGCTATCTGTGTGGTCGAAGTAGCCGCATAGCCCTGCTTGAAAAACAACTCCTGCGCCACTTCCCGAATACGCAGCTCCATCGATTCATTTACCATTTGGTCATTTTCGCATTTATTCATTTTCGCATTTATTCAGTTGTTTTCAATTTTCCAACATAAAATGCAGTCTGTTGGCTACATTGGCTTCGCTTGTGCCGGCATCGAAATCGAGGAACAGCAGCGACAAATCGGGGTACAGGTCCTTGTACCGCCGTTCGATACCTTTGCTGATGATATGGTTGGCAATGCACCCGAAGGGTTGCAGCGACACCACTTTCTTCACGCCGCTCTCGGCTAACTCGCATATCTCGCCCGGCAGGAACCATCCCTCGCCGAAGTCCGCCGCCGAGTTGATCACTTTGCGGCTCGCACGCCATACATCCATGATATCCGAGAACGGCCTGTAGTACGGGAACGGCCTGCAAATCTTGTCATACACATGCGCGTAGTGCCTCAGCAATTTATTCACCAGCCATGCCTGCCAGGGTTTGAGACCGTCCTGACGGATATGCTGGTTCTTGAAAATGAACGCATTGGGGACAGAGGTCGAGAAGAATCCCGTAATAGCAGGCGGCACCACTTCCACGCCGTGCGCAATGAGCCATTTGATGACCTCTTTGTTGCTGAAGGAGTTGTACTTGACATAAATCTCACCAACCACACCTACCTGCGTCACCTGTTTGGAGTGGTCACAGAGAGCGTCAAAAGACTTCACTGCCTCCGCCATCATCCGCCGCATTCCTCTGTAATCACGCCTTTCCAACAGCGGTTGCACCGCCGCCAAATAATAGTCATATAGTTCCTTGGCGTTTTTTCTGCCCTCCCTTGTGGGGAGGGTTAGGGAGGGGTTGTTCTCTCTCGCAGCACTCGGATAATAGAGTTTGGCGAGTGCGTCGGCGAAATAGAGCGCCTCCAAGAGCGGACGTATCAGACGAAGCCACGGCAGTTCAAAGCCCGGCTGATTGTTCTTCTGGTCGGGACCGATAGCCACGGAGATGACCGGCACCTGACTCATTCCGGCAGCCACGAGTGCGTTCTTGATGAGCGAATAGTAATTGCTGGCGCGGCATTGCCCACCTGTCTGCGTAATAGCGACCGCCGTCTTGTTCAGATCGTATTTGCCCGACTTCAACGCCCGCACGATACTGCCCACCACTATCGTTGCCGGATAGCAAATATCGTTGTTTGCCACACGCAATCCCTCCTCGGCGTCCGCCTGCGTACCCATCGGCAGCGGCACCATCTTATAGCCCGCCAACTTGAAAATAGTAGGCAGAAACTCATTGTACCCTTCCGCGAAATAGGGTGCTATAATCACCCGCTCCTTGTCCTCTACCCCAAAGGGCTTCGTCGTCCACGGTTTTGACCTCTCTCCCCATTGTTCTATGACCGTCCTCTGGACGCTCAATCGGGCAAAGCCCTTCACTCCCAAGGAGAGAAGCCCCCTCTCCTCAGGAGAGGGTTGGGGTGAGGTGTCCTTCGTACTTTCCACCAATGACCGCACTCTCAGCCTCAGCGACCCGATATTATTCACATCGTCGATTTTCAGGACGGTCAGGTTCTTGCCGTAGCGCCCTAAGATTCCTCTTACCTCATCCAGGATAAACGCGTCCGGACCGCAGCCGAAAGAGGTCAGTTGCACCATGTGCAAGCCCTTGTAATCGCTGTTGCCCACAAAATGCGCTGCCTTGAAAATCCGGTTCGGGTACGCCCACTGGCACAGTGCATTGATCTCGCCATAAACGCCCTGCCCGGCATGCGTGGCGATATTCTCTGTCACCACATCAATGCCCATCGCGGCGATTGCATCGGCTATCTTGTGCTGGATAAGCGGGTCGATATGATAAGGCCGTGCCGCTAATAGAATAACCATCCGTCCTTCTTTCTTTGCCGCCTCCAGCACCGCCAAGTCGCGTCTCTCCAGACTGTCCAGATACTCCTTCTGCGCCTCCAACGCCTGCGTCACCGCCGCTTGTACAGTATTGGCTGGGATATTCAGGCCATTCATATACTCCACGAGCGAACTCCGCAGCAGTTCCTCATCCTTGAACGAGATGGTCGGTGCGTCGAGCGGGATGCCGTATTTCTCTTCCGGACGGATGGAACTCTTCAGCACATCCGAATAGCCGCTCACAATCGGGCAGTTGAACGAGTTCTTCGCCCCTTCGTCCTCCTTGCGCTCATACACCACCCACGGATAGAAAATCCGGTCCACACCTTTCTGTATCAGGTCCATCACATGCCCGTGCATCAACTTGGCAGGAAAACAGATATTATCCGCCACGATGGTCCGTACGCCCTTTTCGTAGAGGCGGTTCGTACTCACGCCGCTCAGCACGGTCCGTATTCCGCAGCAAGCAAAGAACGTCCTCCAGAACGGGTAATCCTCGTACATGCCCAACCCGCGCGGAATACCAATACACCTCACCCCAACCCTCTCCCAAGGAGAGGGGGCTTCTCCCCTTGGGGGAGACGGGAGAGAGGTGGTAGGTGAGGTGTGTTGGCTGAAAAGCATTTTATATTTCTCTTCGAACATGTTCACGCCTTGACGGGCGTCCTCCGCGCGGTTGGAATAAACCCGTTCGCAGTTATTGCCCGAGAAATACGTCCTGCCACCCGCGAAGGTGTAGCACCGTACTTGGCACTTGTTCTGACAGCCCGGACACACTTCTTCCCGCTGCTCAAAATGGTTCGCTTCTATTAATTCGTTCAGTTTCATCTTAACCGTTTAACAGTTTAACGATTTAACAGTTTGACGCACGTAGTGCATACAGTGCACATCCGTACGCGCCCATTAACTCGGGTATCGGGCTGAACTGCACATTCTTGCTGGTCAGCAGTTCCAATGCTCTGACCACCGAGTGGTTGCGGAACGTGCCGCCCTGCACCATGATATGGTCGCCCAACTCGTCGAATGACTGCAGTTTCATCACTTTGTAGAGGCAGTTCTTGATAACCGAATAACTGAATCCGGCGGCTATGTCTTCTATCTTCGCGCCTTCGCGCATCGCCTGTTTGACCTTGCTGTTCATGAACACCGTACACCGCGTTCCGAGGTCATAAGGGTGTTGCGCCAAGGTAGCCATCTTTGCGAACTCACCTACCTCATAGCCTAATTGTTTGGCAAAGGTCATGATAAAACTGCCGCAGCCGGACGAGCACGCCTCGTTAATCTCAATGCGCCGTATCGAGCCGTTCTCCACAAAGATCGCTTTCATGTCCTGTCCGCCTATGTCCAGCACAAACGACACTTCCGGCAGCATGGCTTTCGCCGCCGTGAAATGTGCCATCGTCTCCACAATGCCGTAGTCCAGACGGAAAGCGGTCTTCAATAGTTGTTCGCCGTAACCCGTGGAGCAGCTGCCTGCAATCTCTATATCGTCGCCCAAAGCCTCATGCATCCGCTGCAAAGCGCCTAAGAAAGCGTCATATGAGTTACCGTTGTTATAGCAGTAGTCCTTGTAAACCAGCTTCCCTTCTTCGTCCAACAGTACAATCTTCGTCGTCGTACTCCCACTGTCCACGCCGAGGAAGAATAATTGAGAATTGAGAATTGAGAATTGAGAATTGAGAGTTTGAGAGAAGTTGGAAAGTTGAAAGTTTATAGAGGACTTTTCCTTTAACCACCCTTGGTATTCCTCCTCGTTCTTGAAGAGGGGCGGCAGGGTGTGCGTCAGGTCGGCTGTCCGGTCGTCCGTATTATCAAATAAGGTACGCGCGTGCGTGAAATCGTACATCGTACATCCGTCCTTCGTACTTAACAAGGCTGTTCCGATAGCCGGCACAAACTGGCTGTACTGCGGCAGGACGATATTTTCCTCGCCGACGCCCATCGCTTTTTGCAGATGTTTACGCTGTTCCGGTATATACGCAAACGGGCCACCGCAGAGCAGCACTTTCGGTAATATCTCCGTTCCTCTCGCCAACGCACTTACCACCTGCATCGACACCGCATTGAGCATCGAAGCGGCGATATCTTCTTTGCTCACCGACCGTGAGATAAGGTTCTGTATATCCGTCTTGCTGAACACGCCGCAGCGGGACGCAATCGGATACACATGTTCCGCTTTGGTTGCCAGGCCGTTTATCTCCGTCACATCGACACCCAACAACGTAGCCGTCTGGTCAATGAACGCACCCGTTCCGCCTGCGCAGTTACCGTTCATGCGCATGTCGGGCACACGGCCCGGCTCGAAGAAAATCATCTTGCTGTCCTCGCCGCCTATATCGACTAAAGTATGCACCTCGGGGTACATCTGCTTCACCACTTCCGCTGCCGCTATCACTTCCTGCACAAACGGCACGCCCAGTCTCGTAGCGTAGCCCATCCCCACCGAACCGGTAATGGCCACGCTGATTTTCTCCTCTCCCTTGAACTCTGAGTCCGAAGGACGGTCTTTCGACTTTTGACTTTCGACTGATGCAAGCATCTTCTTCAGCATCTTGCTTCCCACTACCGCCGGCGCCGCATTATGCCGCTCGTACGCCGTCGCTATCACTTCCTTTGTACATTGTACATCGTCCCCTTGTACATCCAGCAACGCCATCTTGATAGTAGTACTGCCTATGTCAATTCCTAACTGATACATTTCTTTAATAACCCTATTAAATACGATACAAAAGTACTCTTTTTTGAGAACGTGAGCAAACAAAAATGCGTTTCCTTAAAATAAAGAAACGCATTCGAAATATTTGACACTTTTGTACTTGTAATTCCTTCGGATTTATCAAGTGTCTATTTACATCGTCCACTGCTCCAACGTAGTAGTCAGTTCGTCAAAGGTCTTTGCTTTGGCTTTCCCGCGCACCTCGGCGATCTGGTTGTTCACCGCGTCGTTGTAGGTCTCTGCCTCCACGTCGCGGATGACGCCGAGGGCAATCGGGAGTTCTCCTTCGGTACTTGGAACTTGGCCACTTGATACCTCCAGATTTCGTTCCTGTCCCATGAGGGCAAGTAGACGATGGAGCGTCGGATCCTGCTGGCGGGCGTCATGAACAAGTACGCGCGGGTCATCAGCAGGAACGACAATCAGTCGCGGCACAAAGGTCTGCGGGTCAATCTCAAGCGCAATTCCTTTGTCATTGTTCTTACCGAAGAGCATTTTCTCGCCGTGGCGGAGGATGATGGAATGCTCTGCGCGCAGTTCACGATCGGCTATCCACGAATGTGCTCCATTATTGAAAATCACGCAGTTGACGAGGCACTCCACGATGGACGCACCTTTATGCTGCTGCGCCGCAACGAGGCAATCCACCGTTGTCGGCACATCGACATCGAGCGTGCGGGCAAAGAACGTACCGCGTGCGCCAAGCACCAGTTCTGCCGGCACGAACGGACGCTCTACTGTGCCAAACGGAGAGGATTTGGAGACAAATCCTTTGGGACTCGTCGGCGAGTACTGACCTTTGGTCAGACCGTAGATGCGGTTGTTGAAGAGGCACACGTTGAGATCCACGTTCCTTCGTATCTCGTGAATGAAATGGTTTCCGCCGATAGCGAGACAGTCACCGTCGCCGCTCATCTGCCAGACGGTCAGTTCGGGATGGCTGGTTTTAACTCCTGTAGCGATAGCACCGCCGCGGCCGTGAATGGTATTGAAACCGTAGGTGTTGAGGTAGTGCGGCATACGGCTGGAACAACCGATACCGGAAATGACTGCCACTTGGTGGGTCGGGATACCTATTTGCGCCATGGCTTTCTGGAGTGCCATGCAGATAGCGTGGTCGCCGCAACCCGGGCAGAAACGTACATATTGGTCGGATTTGAATTGAGAAGCTTCCATAATATTCTAGTTCTTCTAGTCCAACTAGTTTTACTAGTTTATCTAGTTGTTTTTAACAAAGTTAACAATGCGCTCTACCGCAAACGGCTGTCCTTGAATCTCGTTGTATTGCTCGATGTGTAGATCGGGGAACTGCGCACGCAGATATGCGGCGAACTGACCGGTGTTGAGTTCGCAAACGATAATGCGTTTGTACCGGCTCAGTACTTCATGCGTGTTCTTCGGCAGCGGGCAGATATAATTGAAGTGCGCCAAATCGCATCCTATCTCATTCGCCGCCGCGTGCAAATGTCCTTCCGTACTACCCCATCCGACGAGAAGCGTCTCCTTATTTACCATTTGTTCATTTACCATTTGACCATTTGTCACTTTCAGGTCCGGAATGGAATTGGCGATCTGCTCTATCTTGTGTTTGCGGGCGAGCACCATCTGCTCGTGGTTCTCGGGG
>CADBZO010000041.1 GCA_902799185.1 uncultured Bacteroidales bacterium
TGTTTTTTATGTTTATTGCTTTTGAAGGCTTTTACTCGCAGAGTTGCGGAGTTTGATGGTAAAAACTATCCGAAAGCTTGCTTGCGGGGAGTTTTTAGCTGCAAAGTACGCGAGAGCGAAGCTCAAAAGCATTCAAAAGGGTTTATCTCTGTTTATGTTCTTAAAATTATCGCAACACTACTAGTTGATAATTGAGAATTGAGAATTGAGGCATGAAAATCGTCCTTGACGCACATATTCCCTACTTGGCAGAAGCAGTGCAAGGCGAATGGCGGGAGGTACGGATTTATCCGATGGAACCGGAGGAAATCACGCCTTCTGCCATCCGCGACGCGGATGTGCTTGTCGTTCGGACAAGAACCGGAGTCGATGAGGCGCTGCTGAAAGATTCGTCGGTCCGTCTGGTCTGTACGGCTACCATCGGCTATGACCATATAGACACCGCCTACTGCGACTCGCGGGGCATCCGGTGGGTCTCCTGTCCGGGATGCAACGCCAAAGCCGTATGCGAGTACATCGAAGAAGCGATAGACGAATACCTCAACTCTCAACTCTCAACTATCCATACGGCTTCAGCCGATCGTTCGAGGCCTTGCCGAGATAAGAACTATCAACTTTCAACTTTCAACTACTCTCAACTCTCAACTCTAAACTCTAAACTCTCAATTCTCAATTCTCAATTCTCAATTGGAATCATCGGTGTCGGCCATGTAGGCTCTCTGGTGGCGCAGATGGCGGAGCGGAAAGGTTTCCGCGTGCTGCTCAACGACCCGCCCAAAGGGATAGGCGTTTCTCTCGATGAAATCGCGAAGAATTGCGATATCATCACCTTCCACACACCCCTTATCCTCCAACCTTCCACCCTTCTACTCTCCCCTTCTGAGAGGGGGCGGGAGGTGTTCCCCACGTATCACCTCTGCGACGAGGCTTTCCTGCGTTGCTGCAAACCCGGTGCGCTGATTATCAATGCGGCGCGGGGAGGTGTGGTGGACGAACAGGCGCTCCTCCGCTCCGGACATCCGTACATCCTGGATACCTGGGAGGGAGAACCGCATCCGGACCACGAAGTGCTGGAGCACGCTCTTTTCGCCTCCATGCACATTGCCGGCTATTCGGAGGAGGGCAAACGCAATGCCTCGCAGATGTGTCTGGACGCTATTGCACAGCAGTTCCGTCTGCCGCCTATCACCCTCCTTCCGCCCCTCCAAAAAGCCCCTGCCGCCGCAGACAGCGCCTGGCTCGCATCTATCACGGCACAACTCAAAGCCGCACCCGACCACTTTGAGCAATTACGCAAAGAATACCCCCTGCGGTAATTGTCAACTATCCATACGGCTTCAGCCGATCGTTCGAGGCCTTGCCGAGATAAGAACTATCAACTATCAACTTTCAACTACTCTCAACTCTAAACTCTAAACTCTCAACTTAAAAAAACGCCTCTCAGGGTGTTTTTTATTTGCATATCTCAAAAAAAAGCAGTACCTTTGCACGCAAATTAGATTTATGGGATTACTTTTATTATTTCTACTGGGTGCCATGAGCATCAGTTTTTTGTGCTCCGTACTGGAGTCCGTGCTGATGTCCACCACCCTCAGTTATATCAATCTCCGCGAGGAGGAGGGCTATGCGCCTGCCAAGCTGATGGAGGGTTACAAGGAGAACACGGGCCGTCCGTTAGCGGCTATTCTCTCGCTCAACACGATTGCCAACACCATCGGTGCCGCCGGGGTCGGTGCGCAGGCTACCATCGTCTTCGGCTCCAAATGGTTCGGACTCGTATCCGCCATCACGACCATCCTCATTCTCGTCTTCTCGGAGATCATTCCCAAGCGGCTGGGGACTACCTATTGGCGCGAGCTGATGGGCTTCACGGCGCGCATGATACGCATCCTCATCGTCCTGCTCTATCCTTTTGTATGGCTCATCGAGTTCATCACCCGTCTCTTCCCCGATAACGAGGATGACCCCTCCGTCTCGCGCGAGGAGGTGCTGGCGATGGTCAACGTAGGCGAAGAGGAAGGCGTGGTGGACGAGGACGAGAACAAGATCTTCTCCAATCTCATGCGCCTCGACACCATCCATGCCTATGATGTCATGACCCCGCGCGTGGTAGCGAAGATAGCGCCGGAGAACATGACCCTCCGCGCGTATTACGACTCCGATGAATACGACCATTTCTCCCGTATTCCGCTCTATAACCCCACCCAGCCGGAGTATATCACCGGCTATGTCCTGCGCAACGATGCGCTGGAGGACCTTACGGAGGACCATTTCCGCAAGACTCTCGGCTCCATCAAACGCCCCCTCCCGGCGTTTGACCAGGACCTCACCCTCGGTACGATCTTCGACTCCATGCTCAAGCAGAAGAGCCAGATAGCCCAGGTCATTGACGAATACGGCATGTTCGTCGGCATCCTCACCCTGGAGGATATTATCGAGACAATCTTCGGTCTGGAGATCATCGACGAGAACGACACCGTCATCGACATGCAGCAGTACGCCCGCGAGCGGTGGCAGCAGCGACAGAAGAAATACCAGAAAGTACCCGCCAAACACAGTGCGGCAGAAACGAATGAGACAGAAGAGCAACATACGGATACTGAATAAAAAGGCGCGGTTTGAATATATCATTCTGGACCGCTATACGGCGGGCATCCAGCTCTTCGGTACGGAGATCAAATCGATACGCGAGGGCAAGGCGTCTCTCGTGGACAGTTACTGTGCTATCGAGCACGGCGAGGTATATGCCAAACAGATGCATATCGCCGAGTACCGCTTCGGTTCGTACGCCAACCATGACGCCAAACGCGACCGCAAGCTGCTTCTCCAACGCAAAGAGATACGCAAGCTGGAGAAGGCGGTGAAGGACACGGGCAAGACGCTGATTCCCCTGGAGCTGTTCATCAACGAGAAAGGTCTGGCGAAGATGGAGATCGCCCTCTGCCAGGGCAAGCATACCTACGACAAACGCCAGTCGCTCCGCGAGGCGGACGACAAGCGCGAGATGGCACAGCTACGAAAAACCGCCAACCTCAGATGAAGTTGACGGTGCAAAGGTAGAGGTATTTTTCGGGATTAGAGGATGGCAGAGAACTCCCATGGGAAGAGGTGCTCTATGCCGTTATTATTCGGGAAGCGGATTTCATCCAAAGTGATGACTACTTTGCGATATTGGTCGGAGATTTTTAACAGAGGAGCGTATTCACGTTGAGCCGTTTCCTCATTACTTGCCATTTCCCAACATACCTGTGCATAGATTTTCTGTTCGCCTTTGATTGCAACAAAATCGACTTCGGAAGCACCCTGTACACCTACGTACGGTTGCCATCCATTGCGGCGCAAGTCCAGATAGACAGCATTCTCCAGAAGGTTTCCGAAGCCATACGCGAAACCACGATAGAGATAGTTATAGTAGGCAAGGTCATTGCTATAATACTTGGCATTACCCGCCAAGATTTCCTTGCCCGCGATATGGTACCGCTCTGCTTTGTGCATTAGAAAGGCTTTACCGAGATACGATGCATAAGAGGACAGGGTTTCATAATTGGTCTTTCGTCCGAGTGCTTGGAAATAGTTGACGATATTGGAGATGGATGTTAGCCGTCCTGCATTATTGACCAAATATCGGAACAGATCTTCCAGTAATTGCGGGTCTTTAACATTATATCGCCGCACGATGTCACGCAACATAACGGTATCTTTGACCGCGGCTACGTAATTCCGTCGCATGTCTTCTGTATGCAGATAAAAGAGTTCCGGCAACATACCCATTTGCAGGAATTGGAGATAGTTTTCACGGTCCATCGGAAGGTTCTCCATCGTTGTATATTCCAGGAAACTATATGGCAGTATTTCAAACTCCACGTACCGACCGGAAAGCAATGTCGCCAATTCTCCCGATAACAAGTCGGAGTTGGAACCGCTGATGAAGATTTCTTGCGGCTCTGCAAAATCTTGCGAGTGCGAGTTGACAAACTGCTCCCATTGGCGTACTTGTTGCACCTCATCAATGAACAAATACACTTTCCCGTCGGGCTGAAGGGCAGTGCGGTATTCTTTATATAACTGTTGCAAATCGTCAGCAGTCTTAATATCCCCAAACTCGATATACTCCTTGTTGACATACAAGATGTTCTGCGGCGCCACACCTTCATCTGTCAAGCGTTTTGCTAACTGGCGCAATACAAAACTCTTACCTGCACGACGCTGACCTATAAGCACTTTGACGAGACGGTTGCCCGTTGCGGCATGGATCTTGTCTGTGTAATCTGTGCGTAGAAAACCCAACTCCGGCACATTGCCATCCCACAGGTTGTACTTGCGAATCCGGTCTAACATATCAGCTATTATTTCAAATTGTGCCGCAAAGGTACGACTTTTTTTTCAAACACACAAGAAAATTATGATTTTTTTTGCATTTTTTTCAAATGCATTTGAATTTATTTGCAAATAAAAAACAGAAAAACCGCCCTGAGTTCGCGGGGGCTGCGTTGGAAACAGTAGTCGTGGGACTTTATTTCACCTCTTGTCCGGTGAGATTGAAAAATTAGCCAGAATGCCGATAGTTATCTTAATAACATGGCCGCCGCCTGCTGCGCCAGGGCGAGTGCTTCGGAAGTTCCTTGGTGGCCGTTACCAGGGACAAGAACGCAAAGACAGGTAGGAGTTTATTCCAGCGCATCGATCCCGGCGGTTAGAGCAAAGAGGGTTACATTCCAGTTGATAGTGACCTCATTGGAGGCATAAGAGGGCTGAAAATCGAGGTAAGACTCATCGGCAGGCACGTTCTTGGGGTATTTTACGCCATCGGTAATCCGATCCTGCTGGGCAGGGTTGGGTCCTCCGGCAAGGAAACCGGGGATGGTGCCGTGTGGGTTGGTGTACGAGAGCCGGTGGTGGGGGTAAGAGGTAGGACGGGAACCAAAGCCGGTGACATAACAATAGCCTGTCGCGTTCTGCCCGAGGATATAATTGAGGCACCGCTCGGCATTGATTCGGTACTTCTCATCTCCTGTCAAACGGTAGGCGTACAGACACTCTATCCCTCTCCAGCAGCATCCCTCGGAGTTGCATCCCCAGAAGAAATCGTTCTCGCAGTTGCCGTAGGGGCAGCGATGGACGGAGATGGTCTCGGCATCCTTCAGATCTTTTTTCAAGTACGCCAGCAACTGCGCTTCTCGCACGATAGAGAAATGTCCACCTTCGTCCGGATGCATCATCCACTCTATATCCGCCAGTTCCGCCACATTACCCCAGGCAGCGGGCTTATAGACGAAGGTCGGGTGAGGATTTTCGTTATATTCCGGTTCTTTGGTGAGCAGATATAATTCTGTTTTTGCCCAATAGAACTCATCGGCGACACAAGTGTCGGGGTAGGCACCGGTAGTGATCTCGGGTTTGAACTGCGCGTTCATAGCGTCCTGGTCGTAATAGACATCGGGATGTTCCAATGCCCATGTGTATGCACGTTTGGCAGCCTCTGTAGCTTGTTGCGTGAAGGCGGAGTCAAAGGGAGCATAGACCCTTGCCGCCATCGCCATAGACGCCGCGAAATCAAGGGTAGCAGCGGTCGTTTTCATTACTACATAACGGGGTTTGCGGCATTGGTCGGGTGCAATGAAGCTCTCAAAATCCGGTTCGGTCAGTTTATGATACACGCCTCCGTCCGTATCCTGCATGGTGAGCATCCATCGGAGGTTATACATGGCTTCCGACAACATGTCGGGACATTTGTCATTTGAGATTTGAGATTGGAGATTTCTTTGCCTGAAGGCACGATCTGAAGGTATGGAGATTTGAGATTCGGGTATATTCAAACGGAGGGTGTCGAAATAGGCTTTGTTGAGTTCGTATGCCATGAGCCATACTCCCATAGTGAAGCCGGAGTTAACGATATACTTGTTATAATCGCCTGCATCGTACCATCCTCCGGGCGAAGAGATGACGGTTCCTGCGGGTCGTTCGTCCGTAGCCGCAGAGGGATGGACGAGCACATGGTCATCGGGATGTCCGGCAGGCCGTGCATAGCCCTCGGCAAAGGGTTCCTCGGTAGGCATTGAGGCTCGCTGGTGATAGAACGCGCGGAGTGCGGCACGGGTCAGTTCGCGGTAAGGACGGTCACCGATTGAAAACTGACAATTGATAGTTCTTTGCCTGAAGGCACGATCTGAAGGTATGGACATTTCGTCATTTGCCACGCAGAGCGTATATTCGCCTTCGGTGGTAAGGGAGGAGAAATCGACTATCCGGCGCGGTTTGCCGGAAACGGGATTGGGCATTGTGGGCGAGGCGGTGCCGCTCCAAACGGTATCGCCGGTAGTATTGAGGATGAACGCCTTGCAGGGTGGCTCATCCAAGGAGTGGACATCAATGGTAGCCGTTTTCTCCTGATGAGGAGCAAAGCCCAGCTGATTCATACAAATGGGGTTGCCTGCGTTATCCGGGCGATTGCACGCCACAAGAAGGAGGCAGGATATAAGTAGGATATACGATGGATGTTGCATAGTACTATTTTTTGAGAGGGAATTTATAGGCCAATAGTGCCATGAGTGCGGCAATCACGGCAGGGAAGAGTGAGAATAGCGCCCATACCATAGTACGAACGGAGTCCTCATCGGTAATGACAACAATCGTCTCGCCGGTAATCATATCGGTGTGTGAGACGAGTCCCGCGATGCCCAATAGCATGGCGATAAGACTACCGGATATAGCCCCGCCGAGTTTTTGCGCCATCGTTCCGGAAGAGAAGATGAGTCCTGTGGAGGAGGTACCGTTTTTCTCCGTAGCATAATCCGCGACATCGGCGTACATGGACCACAAGAGCGGCGAATAGAGTCCTGCGCCGACGGACGTGAGTACCGAGACCGCTATCATCAGCCATATATATGCGGCATCCATCGGGATGAAGAAATAGAGGAAGGAGAAGACGCAACAAATGCCAGCCGCCCAGACGAACGCCATCCGTTTGGAGCCGATACGGCGCGTGAAGGCGGGTGATAGGGCTCCGAAGATCATACAGGTGACCTCACTGAACGCCATGAAGACGGTATAATTGATGATGAACCTCCCAATCGTTACATCGCCTCCGAGGCAATAGGTAATCATATAGCCTGCCGCCGCATACCGGAAGCCGTTGAAGAAGTTGGTACAGATGGCTACCAGGGTCATATATATCCATGGTTTGTTACGGAATAGATCGGCGTACTGCCTAAAGGAGAAATGCTCGGCTCTGACGGGTTGATGCCTTTCGCGCGTGAGCAGTCCGCACGCCAAGGTCATGAGTGCGGCAAGGAGTCCGAAGGCGGCACCAAGTACGGCGTATTGGTGCTGTTCCGTGCCTCCTATCCACCGTTGCAGATAGGGGAAGGAGAGGAGGGTGACAAAGCCCATGGCATATGCCCCGACCATACGGAAAGCGGAGAACTCGTTTTTCTCGTTATCGTCAGTAGTCATGACATCGAGTAGCGACCCGTATGGCACGTTAACCATCGTATAGCACGCCATCATCAGCAGGTAAAAGGAATATGCCCATATACGTTTGCCCACAGGTCCCAGATCGGGTGTGAACAACAGAAGGGCAAAGATAATCCCGAAAGGAATGGACCCGAAAATGAGCCACGGCCGGTAAGTGCCCCATCGAGACCGGGTGCGGTCGGCAATGGAGCCCATGAGGGGATCAGTGACCACATCGAACATACGCGCCACCAGCATGAGTGCCGCAGCATCGGCAAAACTCAGTCCAAACACATGGGTAAAGAACAAAGGGAAGGCTATGGACATAATCTTCCAGGTGATACCGCCGGAAGCGGCATCACCCAGAGCATAACCGATTTTTTCTCGGAGAGGAGCCATAATAATTTACGATTGGGTCATTTACGATGTACGAAGTACTATTTAATAGGTGATTTTGTCTATTTGGAGACCGAACCCTACTACGGACATCGCCCCGCGTTCGTCCACGAGCGCCTTGCAATGGTCGTCATAGACGAAGGTGAAGGGACTGGTTTTGGAGTCCATACCATCCACCTGCGGCACGAGGTCGTCATCCGCCGGTGTGTCTCCCCACCAAGGGGTAGTGATACGCATGGCGTGGTACTCCGCCTCAACCACCGTAAAATGCACCGAGATAGTGGTTCCGACCGGCACAGCAACCAAGTCAGCAGCCGTTATTTTAATCAGGTCTGCGTCCCAATCCAGTGTAACCGGTCCGGTCCAAAGGACGTTCTCAGAGGGATCCGGTGCACCACCGAGGACGGTAATAGTGCCGGTTCTGGTGGCTCGTTTACCGGCGGTAGTAACCGCCTCAATAAGAAGCGTATGCTTACCCGCGGCGAAGCACATATTGATTTCCGTGCCGGTATGCACGAGGGAGTCATCCACATACCAGTTTACCGTCGTGTAGCGTGAGGGAGTTACCACTACGGAGTCAATGAGCGGCGTGGAGTCATTGGCAAGGGTGTAGGTAAAAGACCCCGTTCCGGACTCGTTGTAAGGCTTCAAGATGAGCGGCGCATCATCGGGTGACTGGGTGTCAAACGGAGCTTTTTTCTCGCACGACACCATAGACAAGGTACAAAGGAACAAAGTACCAAGTACAATTTTATTTAGTGCATTCATAATACTAATCATTATTCTTAGCCACAAGGGCACGATTTATTTCATTATTCATTACTTGACGTCCCACCAAAGGCGTGCGTGCCATGAATACGCGGGCACACGTCCGATAGCTTCCTGATAAGCGTCCTTGCTATAAGTCTCTTCTTTGAGCGGATAGCAGAGCCGGACGGGTATCTCGGCGCCGTCGATAAGCGGGTTCTTGGTGGAAGGCGCTTTGAGTTGCGGGTAATCCGAGCGTCGCACATTAGCCCAGCACTCGGCGGGGTTATGAAAATGGAGGATCCAAGCCTGTGTATTGATCTGGCATTTCTGCTCATCTGCAGAAGCCGCGAAGGCGATAGCCGGTTGAGCGATATAAGCCGCATACTCTGCATCGGTGATACCGCTACATCCGTAAGCATCGGAGAGCATATTCATCGCCTCGCGGATACCGGTTTCATAACATGATTTGGCATCATCGGAAATCCATCCAAGCACCGCTGCTTCCGCCTTGAGGAAACATACTTCGGCGTACGTCATAAGCACCCCGGGGTTATCCGAGCGCAGGAAGTTGTTCGCCAGTTTGGGCATCAACCATCTTGGGTTGGATGTCGGCTTATAGTCAGGATGAGCAGCCTGCACCTGTGCCACCTGCTCCGCCAGCGGGCTGCCGGGCAGATCGGTATAGGAAGGCCAGTTATCCCACGAGAACTCACCCGGAGCTATCTCGTAGATGATCTGCGTACCGGGGTTGGCTTCCTGGGTAGCCAGCACCGCGTCCGTCATATCAATTCGTCCGTCTCCGGTAGAGATGGACATGAAGTCATCAATATAGAACCGGCAGAGACGCGAGGTGCGCGGGTCGTTGTTGTCGTAGAGTTGTTTCCAAAGCGTCTGACATACATAGGAGGGGTTATTAGCCGGGTCGTTGCCATAGAAATACTTTGCCATGGCATTGCCTCGGAAGTCCTTGAACGACTCCTGACCGAAGCTATAGGATACATTGAGGTGCTTGACGCATGCATTGTCCGCAGCCGAATTCATAACGCCGTCCGTCAGAGCCGCATTAAACTCCGTTTTCGCCATTTCCGGTGCGACCTCGGACAGACGCATTGCGTACCGCAAGCGGAGCGAGTTGGCAAAGCGTTTCCATGCATCAATGTTGCCGTTGAACATCGGGTCGCTGGAGATGGCATTGGCGTTGATATCAAACAATGCTGCGGCGGCTTTCAGTTCTGCAAAGAAATAGGCATAGAGGTCGTCCTGCTTGTCATACTTAGGTTGCGTATTGCCGGCTATATATCCCAGCCCTGCTTGGGTAAACGGCACATCGCCGTAGTAGTCCGTAAGCAGTCCGCCTACATAAACCCGGAAGACACGGAGCGCGGCATGAATGTTCGCCTGCGCCGGATCCGATTTCGTTTGCTCGATGGCATCGGTGAGATTACGGATTGCCCCGGGATAGAGGTTCGCCCACGGACGTGACATCTCATTATCATCCATACGGTGCTGCCCGCCATAGTTAGTGGTATTCCAACAGCCCATGAGTTGCTGGGTGAAAGCATAGGTATAGAGACGATGCACATCCACATAGTTCATATCTCCGTACATCTGCAGTTCGGCATACGTTAACTGGGAAGCAGGGTTGATATGTGCGGCTTTGGTCGGATCGGTATTGATCTCCTCGTAAACCTTGTCCGAACAAGCAACGAAGAATGTACAAAGTGACAATGTACAAAGTACTAAAGTTATCTTTTTCATTTTGATTGAGATTTACAAGGTTAGAACTTGAGATTTACATTCAGACCATAGCTGCGTCTGCTGGGAAGCGAACCGTATTCCAGACCAAGGCCGGAGGTGTTGTATTGTGCGTCGGGGTCGATATCTTTGATATTCTTCCAGACGATGAACGGGTTACGAGCTACGAAAGAGATACCCACATGCTTGAGCACACCTTTCTTATCCAGCCAGTTCTTCGGGAAATCCAGGCTGAGGGTGAGTTCGCGGCACTTGATATAGGAGTTATCATAGATAAAGAGCTCCGGCGATTTGCGGGACACCTCATACCAATAGTCCTCGGGATTGATATAGATATCGTTCTCGCGGTATGTACCGTCTCCGTTATCAATCACGCCGTCCACGAGATAACCACCTGTTGCGACCCATCCGGAGGTGACCCCTGCAGCCTTCCTTGCTTCCTCGGAGGCATACCACTCGGCACGTCCGGCAAGGGTCTCTTTCGCCTTACCGGTCTCGAAAGCGGAACGCTCGGACATCGAGAAGATGTCAGCTCCGACTTTCACATCAAAGAGTGCAGAGAGGGTGACCATCTTATAACGGAGGGTGGTACTCAGACCGCCGGTCCATTTCCACTGTGCATTACCGAGCACTTTATTCTCGGTTGTAAAAGTAGGCAGACCGGTAGTAGCATCAACGATGACGCGTCCGTCGGCATTCCGGGCGAGCGCCGGGCCGCAGATGGCACCATACTGTTCTCCCTCCCGAGCGGAAACATAGACGTTGCACCATGTAGCTTTGGTCAACTCCAGTTCGGTAGTTCCGGGGGTAAGCGAGAGCACCTTGTTATTATTCTTAGACCAGTTGATATTCAGATCCCAGGAGAAATCCTTTACTTGCACCAGACGCGCACCGAAGGTAATCTCAAAACCCTGGTTGAGGATCTCGCCGGCGTTGATCATCCGATAGTCATAGCCGGAGGTAGGCGAGGTAGCCATACCGATGATCTGGTCACGGGAAACCTGGTGGTAGAACGTGAAGTCAAGGCTGATACGGTTGTTCGCCCATTTGGTTTCAAAACCTGCTTCCCAAGAGCGTGTACGTGTCGGTTTGAGGTCTGCGTTAGGGATGACGTTCCCATAGATAGAGCCGATGGTATAACCGGAATAGCCGAACTGCGACTTGCCATAACGCAGCGAGAGCTGATACGGGTCTGTATCGCTACCTACCTCCGCCCAGCTGAGTCGTAGCTTACCATAAGGCAGCACTTTGCGGTTGGACTTGATCAGTTCGGAGAAAACGAACGAACCGCTGACGGAGGGATAGACATAGAGGTTCTTGCCGGCAGCGAGCGTGGAGGACTTGTCCCCGCGGACAGTGGCGTCCAGATAAAGCATGTGGCGCCATCCCAGGTTAGCAGAACCAAAGACCGAGACGATACGTTTGTTGTAGGTATTCTCCTCCACCGACTGATCCTCGAAGCTGGACATGGCCACAACCTCGCGGATACCCATATCGGTACCGGTATTGATCACCGTCTTGTTATGCACATTATAGATATTGGCACCGGCCGTGGCGGTGAAGTCGAAATCGCCCCATGTATCGGTATAGATACCGAGGAGTTCGGCATTGAGCATACGGTTATTGAAATAACTGTTCTGCAGACGTCCGGCCTCAAAGCCCGGCGTAGTGGGGTACTTGAAATCGGAGAACTCAAAGCGGTTGAGTTCAGCACCTACGGTAGCCTGTATCTTGAGTTGCGGAATGATATTATAGACGATCTTTCCGTTCATACGGAAGAGGTCTTTGTAGGACTGGTTTTTGTTCTTGTTGATGTCCCAATAGGGATTGACGTTATAGGGGTCCATACCGTTCCAGTTCTGATACTCGCCGGCTGCTGTCTCATAGTTCTTCAGCCATGCCTGGTCATAGGTAGTAGAGAGGGTCATGAGGTTCTTGCCGACATTGGATTTATCGTCGCCGAGGGCGGGACGGTTCTTTACATCCTCATGGGTGTAGTTAGCCGTGAAATCGAGATCGACGGGGCCCAAGGATGTGTTAGCGCGGAGGTTGAGCGTATTACGGCTCATGTTGGAGTTCGGCAATATATCGCGGTTGCGCATGTCGGTATAAGAGAAACGTATGCCTGTCTTTCCGGTGTTCATGGAAACAACCGCCGTGTTGGTCGCCGTCAAACCGAGTTGGAAGAAACTGGCGGTGTTATTCGGGATAATCAGGAAAGGTCTTTCCTCTCCGTCGAAATAGCGGAGTACGAGTCCTCCGTCGGCTTTCGGTCCCCAGGACTTGTTGGTGTTGCTGACGGCATCGATGTTATACATACCATCGGAACCCATGCCATAGACCTGCTGCACGTTGTCCCACTGGCTGGCTTGGGTGTCAAAAGTGAGGGTACCGTTATACTCCACTCCCCATTTGGCATCTCCGGTATTGGCTTTCTTGGTGGTGATAAGAATGACACCGTGGCTGGCCCGGCTACCATAGAGAGCCGCTGCGGCCGGTCCTTTGAGAACCGACATAGACTCGATGTCATCGGGGTTAATGGCGGATATTCCGTCTCCCAGATCATACCCGCCTTCTGTTCCGGCAGAGCCGAAAGCGGTGTTATCCATAGGCACACCGTCAATGACATAGAGGGGCTGGTTGTTACCGGTCATTTCAGTAGTACCGCGCAGCATGACGCGCGTCGAACCGGAGGCTCCGCCGGCTGTCCCTTCGACCACCAGACCGGCTACACGACCGGCGAGCGAGTTAGCCACATTGGTCTCTTTGGCTTTGGTGAGTACCTCACCCTTGACCTCGCCCACTTCGTAACCAAGGGCTTTGCGGTCGCGTTTGATACCCATGGCGGTGACGACTACCTCGGAGAGGACCTCGGTGTTTTCCGACATTGTCACATTGAGTGTCTTGCCGGTCACTTTGTGGGTCTGGGAGGTGTAGCCCATGTAGGAGAACTCCAGTTCGTCGCCCACCTTGGCTTCGATAGAGAACTGGCCATCCATGTCGGTAATGGTACCGACGGTGGTTCCTTTGACGAGCACACTGGCACCGATGAGCGGACCATCCGCATCTTCGACCGTACCCGTAACGATGTTTTGCGAGAACGCCAAGCCTGTAGTTCCCACGAGGAGAACTACAAGGCTAAGCATATACCTGAAATAGGCTTTCATGGTACTAAGGATTTTAAGTTTAACGTACAATCATTTTATGTCCATTGAGAATGACGATCCCTTTGTAGTCCTCTCCGACGGGTTGTCCGAG
>CADBZO010000042.1 GCA_902799185.1 uncultured Bacteroidales bacterium
ACGGCGGCTATTATCTGAAACAGGGCGGGGTGGATTATGAGCCGTTCTATGTCTTCCGGCTCCGCCCGGAAGATCTCTCCATGAGCGTGCGCCCCACTTGCGGTAACACCATTCTGCATCTTGACGGAACGACGGATGCGTTCGCCTATACGCGTCCGGACGGCTCTGCCGGTACGTACGCGCGCACGTGTTCCGTAGAATATAATGCGCTCTCGTGGAATGGCGAGGCATGGGCGGACTCGCTGGTACACGACTCGCTCCGTCTGGCATCTACGATGTACCTCCCGCCCCTCTACGGCGGAACGCAGATCAGCCTCTGCTACGACGCGGAGCTTCGTGAGAAACTGGAGCTGGACTCCGTTTGTATCTCGGACACGTTACAGGCGGATAGCGTCATCGCCATCAATTTCATGCTCACCTCGCTGGCTACGGCGCGGGAGAACGACCCGCACGGCAACAATGAGATGAACCGCCCTACCAAGCAGGATATTATCACTTCCAGCACTTCGGAGGACTACAGCGGCGCGCTGGAGGTAGCGTTCTTCAGCAATCCTACGCCGGCGGTGCGGTTCTTCCGGTGGACGATATACAAAGCCAATGAGATTATCGCTACCCGTAATGACCAGGATATCCGTTATACCTTCTCCGAACCGGGCAGTTACCGCGTAATCTGTGCGGTGAACAACGAGTTCTGTGAGGTGGATTCCATGGAGATGAAGGTCAATATCTCCGAGTCGTACCTGCGCGTGCCGAACGTCTTCACGCCGGACGGCAACGGCAAGAACGACGAGTTCCGGGTGTCGTACAGGTCGCTCAGGGAGTTCCATTGCTGGGTGTATAACCGCTGGGGCAAGCTCGTCTATCAATGGACCGACCCCGCGAAAGGCTGGGACGGTACAATCAACGGCCGGCCTGCTGCCGAAGGCGCGTATTTCTACGTCATCCGTGCGCTCGGTACAGACGCAGCCAAGGACGCAGGATACACGTCGAAGATCTCCTATAACAAGAAAAAGAAGATGAACGACGAGTCTATCATCGGCGTCTATCAGCTCTCCGGCGACATCAACCTGCTCCGCAGAAAGAAATAGCAAATGTGAAAATAAGTAAATGACAAAATGAGAAAATTACTGACTATGGCTCTTGCCGCAACCGTTATGGCAGCTACGGCTGCTACCAATCCGTTCCTGGACTACAAGAACTGGAAGACGCCGCATGGCACGTATCCCTTCAACGAGATCCACGCCGAGCATTATATGCCTGCTTTTGAGGAGGCCTTCAAGCAAGGTCTGCAGGACATTGACAAGATCGTGAACAACCCTGCCGCTCCTACCTTTGCGAACACTATCGAGGCTTACGAGGCTTCGGGTGAGTTGTTAGGTGTCGTAGCCGGCTGTTTCTATAACCTTACCTCTGCGGAGACCAACGACACGCTCCAGCAGATATCCATGGAACTGAGCCCGAAGATGTCGGAGTACTCCTCCACCATCCGCCTGAACGAAGGACTGTTCAAGCGTATCAAGGCCGTTTATGAGCAGCGCGACAAACTCAAACTGAACAAGGCGCAGTATAAGTTACTGGAGGATATCTATGAGTCGTTCGCCAACAACGGCGCCAACCTCTCCCCGGAGGACAAGCAGACCTACCGCGAGCTCTCCGCCAAACTGAGCCAACTGACTCTCCAATTCGGCCAAAACGTATTGAAAGCCACCAACGCCTGGACCATGCTCATTACCGACGAGGCCTTGCTCGCCGGTCTGAATGACGACACCAAAGCCATGCTTCGTGCGAATGCCGAGAAGAAAGGTCTGGAGGGCTGGTTGCTGAACCTCAAGCCGACGACTACTATCCCGGTAATGCAGGATCTTGACAACCGTGACATTCGCCGCGAGCTCTATATGGCTTCTGCCGGCAAGTGCGTAGGCGGGGAGTTTGACAACACCGGTCTGATTGTGGAGATAGCCAACACGCGTCTGGCGCTGGCGAACCTCTTCGGCAAGAAGACTTACGCCGAGAAATCGCTCTATAAGACCATGGCAGAGACTCCCGAACGCGTCTATAGCCTGCTGGACCAGCTGCGTGACGCTTATATGCCTGCTGCCCGTCTGGAGGTGCAGGAAGTGGAGGACTACGCTCATGCACATGGTTTCTATGCCGCACACATACAACCTTGGGACTGGAGCTATTACTCCAAGAAACTCAAACAGGAGAAATACGCTATCTCTGACGACGACCTCCGTCCGTATTTCGAGCTGGAGAACGTGAAGAAAGGTGTGTTCGGTCTGGCTAAACGTCTCTATGGTATTACCTTCAAAGAGAACAAGAAGATTCAGGTCTATAACCCCGAGGTAACGGCCTACGAGGTCTATGACGAGAAAGGTAAGTTCCTCGCTGTCTATTATGCGGACTTCCATCCGCGGGACGGCAAGCGCGGCGGCGCATGGATGAATGATTTCCAGCCGCAGTATATGAGAGGCAAGAAAGACCACCGTCCGCACATTGTGAATGTGATGAATTTTACCAGACCCACGGCGGACAAGCCGGCATTGTTTACGTATGACGAGGTACGTACTTTCCTCCATGAGTTCGGTCACGGCCTGCATGGCATGTTGACACGTTGCCAGTACTCCGCGCAGAGCGGAACGAACGTGCCGCGCGATTTCGTAGAGCTCCCGAGCCAGTTCAACGAGAACTTCATCGACGAGAAAGAGTTCCTGGATACCTTCGCCAAGCATTACCAGACCGGCGAGGCACTGCCGCAGGAGCTGCTGGATAAGATGCACGCCTCGCAGACCTACCACGCTGCGTACTCCTGTGTCCGCCAGCTCAGCTTCGGTTATCTCGATATGGCTTGGCACACGCTGGAGAAACCGTTTGAGGTGAACGAGACAATCGGTACCTTGGAGTCCGTTTGCCGTTTCAGCGACAAGGCAATGGAGCAGGTGAAAGTCGTTCCTACCGTGCCGGGCACGCAGATGGCTACCGCCTTCACGCATATTTTCTCCGGCGGTTACGCAGCCGGCTATTACAGCTATAAGTGGTCGGAACTGCTGGATGCCGACGCTTTCGCAGTCTTCAAAGAGGCGCAGGCCAAGAACGGCTCTATCTTTGACAAGAAAGCCGCCAAGCGTTTCCGCGAAAATATTCTGGAGAAAGGTGGTACGGAGAAAGCGATGGATCTGTACAAACGCTTCCGTGGCGGCGAGCCTACTATCAACGCCCTCCTGGAGCGCGACGGCATCAAGGCCATAGAGATCAAGTAGAGAAGAAAGACCGCGGCTTTGCCGCTCAAAGTAAAAAGATAAAAGTAGAAAGGTATAGAAAATCCCGCCACTCGGAAGAGTAGGCGGGATTTATTGTGAGTAGTATTTAAGCGAAAACAGCCGTCATCACGACGTCTGTTTTTCTAAGGTATTAGTCTGTTTATTTAAGGTACAAAAAAGATTGGTCTTGTTTCGTAGGACTCTCGGATGACTACCTTCATTTTGTAAACTGTAGTTGTCATTTTTCAAATCCGCTGCAAAGGTACTGCTTTTTTTCGATATGACCAAATCTTTTTTTATGTTTTATAGCATATTTCGTCAAAAAAATAGGATTTTTCATGAAAAACAGCTATTTGGATACATTTATGTATCATCTTTCAAGTTCTATAACTTCCAAATTGTCTATTTTCGAACCATCAATCGTAAAGCGCAAGAGTGTCTGGCAGGGTTGCCATCCTTGCTTGCCTGCTGCACCGGGATTCATCGTCAGAAACTTATAGGTATTGTCGTACTGGACTTTCAGAATGTGGCTGTGTCCGCACACAAAAAGATCGATGGTATCATTGGAGAATTGAGAATTGAGAATTGAGATTTGACATTTGTCATTTGAGATTTGACAGTTGGCATTGGACAGTTGGTCGTGAAGCATCTGTTGCTTGGCTTCCAGACTTTTTCTGAACCAAGGAATCAACCACGGGTTATAATGTCCGGGATAGCCGCCGATATGCGTCATGAGCACGTTTACGTCCTCTACCCGGAAGCGGTAGAACTCCGAGAGAGAATACCGCACCTCTCCGCCGTCCATGTTTCCGAATACGGCACGCGTGGGCTTGAACTCGCGCAAGCGGTGCAGGACCGTGTCGCTGCCAATGTCGCCTGCGTGCCAGATCTCATCTACGTCCTTGAAATGCTCAAAGACGCGTTTGTCCAGCAGGCCGTGGGTATCCGATAAAACGCCAATCCTTGTCATTTTAATGAATAGTTAACAATGAATAATGAATATCTATTTTCTTGTTAATGTATCAATGGTGATGACAGATGCGACGATGGCGAGGGCGGCGAGCGTAACGAAGAAAGTCACGTCGCGCAGGTCCAGCACACCGCGGGAGAGGGAAGCGTAGTGGTCCTGCAACAGCACCCAGTAGAGCACAAAACAAGTCAAAGCGCCTGTGATGAAACAGACAATCTGGCTCTTGCTGAACGTCGCGCAGAGCAGACCGATTGCCATGAAAGTACCCGACAAAAGGATCAAGCCGATGAACGAGCCTAAGAACGCACCGCTGTCGAGGTTCCCCATCGGCTCTGCCATGTACGCCACTACGAAATAATGCACGAAACACGGCAGCAGTCCGATCAGCACCAAGGTCCACGCAGCGAAGTACTTGCCCAGGACCATGCGCGTGAGGGAGACGGGTTTGGTACGAAGCAGGTCCCACATCCCCGATTGCCGCTCTTCGGAGAAGAGGCGCATCGTCAGAGCCGGGCAGAGCAGCATAAACAGCCACGGGCTCAACTGGAACAGCCCGTCCACTTGGGCGTAACCCGAGTCAATAATATTCCATTGCCCCGGAATCACCCACAGGAAAAGACTGATTGCCAGCAAATACAGTCCGATGACGATATACGCAATCGGCGTGGAGAAATAATATGTGAGTTCCTTACGGAACATTTGAGATTTGTGATTTGAGATTTGAGATTTGATATTTAGTGTTTTACTTCAAGGTCTTTGTTGACCGGGGTTTTCGGGAAGAAGATCCAGAAAGCAACCGCTACTACCAGCGCAAAGCCCGCGAAGATATACCACGCTTCCTGCCATCCTGCCCATGCTTGCTCGGCTGCCTGATGAATACGCGGCAGATTCTCTTGGGCGATATTTTGCCAATCAATATATTCGCTGCTTTTATGGATAAACCCAAGGATTGTTTCTTCTTTTACCGCACGTACCACACCGAGGGATGACCAGTCAATACTCGGTACACACTTGTTTACAATAACTTGTGCCCCGAGTGTGCCGACTGTAGCGCCTATACCATTGGTCATCATCATAAACAGACCTTGTGCGGACGAGCGTTGTTCTGGTATCGTCTCTTGATCTACGTACAAGGCGCCGGAGATATTGAAGAAATCAAACGCAAAGCCATATACGATGCAGCTCAGCACGAATAATAGTACGCCAGGCATGCCAGGATTGCCTGCTCCGAATAGACCGAAACGGAAAACCCATGCGAACATTGCCATCAGCATCACATTTTTAATGCCGAATTTTTTGAGGAAGAAGGGAATAGCTAATATACAGAGTGCTTCACATATCTGCGAGATTGAGATTAAGATGCCGGAGTGCTGTACACCAAAAGTGTTCGTCCACTCCTCAAAATACTCAAAACTGCCGAGGAATGGGTTTGCGTAGCCGTTCGTTACCTGCAGACACATACCAAGCATCATCGAGAAGATGAAGAACAACGCCATCTTTTTTTGCTTGAAGAGTCCAAACGCACGGAGACCGAGTGCCTCCACCAGATCTACTTTTCCTTCCGTTGTCTTAATCTCGCACTTCGGCAAACTCAATGAGTATGCGGCTAAGAGAATACTTAAACCACCGCTGATGACGAATTGCATAGGCGTGTCCATTGCTCCTATAAGATCCACAATCCACATAGTCATAATAAAACCAACAGTTCCAAAGACACGAATCGGCGGGAAATCCTTGACTGTATCCATGCCAGCTTTGACCAGAGCATTGAAAGCCACTGAGTTCGTCAGTGCAATAGTCGGCATGAAGAACGCCACGGAGACGGTATAGAGCGTGAAGAGGGTAGCGAACTGCACCTCTGCGGCGGTATAGGCATAGATACCTGCGGCGCACATGAACAGACCTGCCAGCGCGTGGCAGAGACTGAGGGTCTTCTGCGCCTGGATCCAACGGTCTGCGACAATACCCATCAGAGCGGGCATGAAGAGACTGACGATACCTTGGATGGAGTAGAACCAACCAATGTTGCTGCCAAAACCAGCCGCTCCTAAATAACGGCCCATAGAGGTTAAGTACGCACCCCAAACGGCGAACTCCAGGAAGTTCATCACGATGAGGCGGATTTGAAGAGATCTGTTTTTCATATGGATGAGTTTTAATGGTTTGTCCGAATTTTCCGGATATTCTGGATTTTCTGGATTTTCTGGATATTCCGGATTTTCCGGAATACCTAAAATTCACTGGTGAAGTGGAACGTGATATGCTTGTAGTCCTGCTGCGCCATGGAGAGGACGTAGGCGCTGTCCGCCATGAAGACGTCGCGTCCCTCTTTGTCGGTAGCCATGTACTGCGCCTTGCGTTTCTTGAACGTGTCCAGCTCCGCATCGTCGTCGGACTCAATCCAGCAGGCTTTGTACATCTGCAGCGGCTGCCATTTGCATTTGGCCTGGTACTCATGCTCCAGACGGTATTGGATCACCTCGAACTGCAGCTGTCCCACTGTGCCGATGATCTTACGGCCGTTGAGCTGGCTCACGAAGAGCTGCGCCACACCTTCGTCCATGAGCTGGTTAATACCTTTGTCGAGCTGCTTCTGCTTCATGGGATCGGCGTTGTCAATGTATTTGAACATCTCCGGCGAGAAGGACGGCAGGCCTTTGAAATGCAGTTTCTCCCCCGCGGTCAGGGTGTCGCCAATCTTGAAGTTACCGGTGTCGGGCAGACCCACAACGTCGCCTGCAAACGCCTCATCGACGGTCTCTTTCTTCTGCGCCATGAAGCAGGTAGGTGCGGCAAAACGCATCTGCTGGTCCTTGCGCACGTGATAATAATAGGTGTTACGCAGGAACTTGCCGGAGCAGATCTTGAAGAAGGCGATACAACTCCGGTGGTTCGGGTCCATGTTCGCGTGTATCTTGAAGCAGAACGCGGTGAACTTGTCCTCCATGGGCTCCACGGTGCGTTCTTCCGCCGTCACGGGAAGCGGGGAGGGGGCATTGGCAACGAGGAAATCCAGCAGCTCCTGTACGCCGACGGTCTTGTACGCCGAGCCGAAGAACACCGGTGCCAAGTCTCCGCGCAGGTACGCCTCGCGGTCGAACGCCGGATAGACGCCGTCAATCATCTCAAGGTCCTCCTGCAACTTCGGCGTCAGTTCCTCGGGACGTTGGTCGAGCGCAAAGACCGACTCGAACTTCAGTCCCTGACCGTTCGCCCAAGTCACCGGCGTGCAGTGGATGCCGAGCTCTTTCTCCGCCTCGTCCATCAGATCGAACGGGTCTTTGCCCTCACGGTCCATCTTGTTCATGAACACCATGACGGGTGTCTTGCGCATGCGGCAGACCTCCATCAGACGGCGTGTCTGCGCCTCCACACCTTTGGCGCTGTCGATGACCACGATGGCGCTATCGACGGCGGTCAGGGTGCGGAACGTATCTTCCGCGAAGTCCTGGTGGCCCGGGGTGTCGAGGATGTTGATATGATAGCCGTCGTAGTCGAATCCCATGACGGAGGTCGCTACGGAAATACCGCGCTGTTTCTCTATCTCCATCCAATCGGAGGTGGCAGTCTTGCGGATCTTGTTGCTCTTCACAGCTCCGGCTACGTGGATAGCACCGCCGTAGAGCAGCAGTTTCTCGGTCAGCGTCGTCTTACCGGCGTCCGGGTGGGAGATAATCGCAAAGGTGCGACGGCGGAGTATTTCGTTCTGATCAGCGGAGGGTAGCATTGAATTTCTCTTCGAATGTTGCCTTCAGGCGGTTCATAATATGCTCAATCTGGGTGTCTTTGAGGGTGTTCTCTGCGTCCTGCAGAATGAACGAGAGGGCATAAGACTTCTTGCCTTCCTCCAGGTTCTTGCCCTCATAGACGTCGAACAGATAGACGTTCTTGAGCAGTTTCTTCTCCGTAGCAAACGCAGCGCGGGCGAGGTCGGAGAACTCAACGGATTTATCTACCAGCAGCGCGAAGTCGCGTTTCACCTCCGGATATTTGGGCAGGTCAACAATGAGCGGTTTGTATTGTTTGTTTTGTTTGAGCAGCTCTTTCCAGTCGAGGTCGGCGTAATAGACCTCCTGGTCGATGTCGAAGGTCTTGAGCACTTTGCGGCTCACGATGCCGATATATCCGAGTGCCTTGCCGTTCGCGGCTTTGAGCACCAGCCCGTCGGAATAGAGTTCGTTCTCCAGCCGCTCAACCGTCACTTTGTTCATATCCACACCCAGGCGCACGAAGATATTATTGACGTACGCGTGGAGCTGGTAGAACGTGGTCTTCTCCTCCTTGCGCACCCAACTCTGTGCGGCTTTGTTTCCCGTCAGCCACAGACCCATATGCGGTTCCTCGGAGTATGCTTTCAATGGGTCGTTTTGAATGAATTCGTAATTTTTAATTCGTAATTCGTAATTATAGTGGTAGCAGTTGCCGAACTCGTAGAACTTCAGGTCGCTGTTCTTGCGGTTCACGTTACGGGCAATCGACTCCAGTCCGCCGAAGAGCAGCGTCTGGCGCATTACGCCGAGGTCTTGGCTCAGCGGGTTCATGATCTTCACGCAGGTGTCGAGCGTCAGTTCACGCAGCGGCTCGTAGTAGCTCACTTTGGTCAGCGAGTTATTCAGTATCTCGTTGAAACCCTGTGCGGTCAGCTGCTCGGCAATCTTACGGCGCAGCTTCTCCGGGTCGGGTTTGACGCCGTACGCCAGACTGGTGTTCAACTTCTCGGGGAACTCCACATTATCGTATCCGTAGATACGGAGAATATCTTCGACAACGTCGCACTCGCGCTGTACGTCCACGCGGTACCGCGGCACACGCAACTCCCAGCAGTCGCCATGCTTGGCGACTATTTCGATTTCGAGAGCGTTGAGTATGGTCTCGATGGTCTCCTCGCCGATGGCTTTGCCAATCAACGCATTGACGCGCTCAATGTCGATGGTCACCTCCCACGGAGCAAAAGGCTCCTTTGTACTTTGTACATTGTCCCTTTGTACATTTGCAATGGTGTCCGTGACATCCATTGCAATAGAGCCTCCTGCTACTTCCTGGATCAGCAGTGCCGCGCGTTGGAGCACATAGAGGGTGTTGTTGGGATCGCAACCGCGCTCGTAGCGGAACGAAGCGTCCGTTTGGAGCTGGTGGCGACGGCTGGTCTTACGGATGGTGACGGGGTCGAAATAAGCGCTCTCGAGGAACACGTTCTTCGTGTTCTCCGTCACGCCGCTCTCCAGTCCGCCGAACACACCGGCGATACACATGGCTTCTTCTTTATTGGCAATCATCAGATCGCGTGCATCCATCTCACGCTCCACGCCGTCAAGGGTGACGAATTTCTCGCCTTGTTTAGCGTAGCGCACATGAATCTCGTTGCCTTTGATCTTGTCGGCATCGAAGGCGTGCAATGCCTGACCGCACTCGTGCAGCACGAAGTTGGTCACATCCACCACGTTGTTGATGGGGCGCAGGCCGATGGCTAAAAGACTGTTCTTGAGCCACTCCGGCGACTCTTTTATCTCCACGCCTTGGATGCTCACGCCCGTGTAGCGCGGGCAAGCCTCCGGCGCATCCACTACTACCTTGATCGGCAGCTCATGGTTGTCCACCTTGAACGCCTCCACAGAAGGTTTGCGTAATTCGTAATTCGTAATTCGTAATTCCGTGCTATGCGCAGCATAGTACGCATAAAGGTCCCTTGCTACGCCGTAATGGCTGCAAGCGTCGGAGCGGTTGGGGGTTATATCTACCTCGATGACGGTGTCGTTTTCAATGTGGTAATACTCCGCTGCCGGCATGCCCACCGGTGTGTCCGCCGGCAGGACGATGATACCCGCGTGGTCAGTACCCACACCTATCTCGTCCTCGGCGCAGATCATGCCGAACGAGTCCTCGCCGCGCAGCTTGCCTTTCTTGATCGTGAAACTCTCCTCGCCGTCATAGAGCACGGTGCCTACCGTAGCAACAATCACTTTCTGTCCGGCTGCCACGTTCGGCGCACCGCAGACGATAGGCAGAATATGACGTCCCTGTTCGTCGATGGTGGCGCCCTGGGCATCTACGTCGCCTACGTTCACCTTCGTGATATGCAGGTGGTCGGAGTTAGGGTGGGCTTCACACGTCAGCACTTCGCCTACCACCAGTCCCCGCAATCCGCCGCGGATGGTCTCTACTGTCTCTACGGTACCTACCTCCAGACCGATTGAGGTAAGGATCTTCGCTACCGTCTCCGCATCATCCGGCAGAGCAATGTAGCGTTTTAACCAATTGTACGATATATTCATTTTTATGTTGTTTTATGCACACCAAAAACGGCATTACGCCAAATCGGCTACAAAGGTACAACAAAAATTGCACATATGCAAGCGTTCGGGCATTTTTTTGACGAATAGAATGTAATTCTATCTGTTTTTGCGCGGATAGATAGCGGCTATGCTTGCATAAGACGGTATTTATACGCGTAAAACAGGCAAGCCTTCCGGCTCGTCAAAAAAAATGCCCGCGGTGGCTATGTACCGCAGGACGCGACCGTACTTTCGAAGGGGACCCCATTCTGATGGGGGAGGAGGTCGAAATTACAAAAAATATTTGACATATGCAAATTTGTGAAAAAGAATTGTCTTTAATTGTCGATAATTCTTAGCCCTACGGGCACGATCTGCTTCGCCGTATGGTTGACTGCGAAAGAATAATTTTTGAATCATTTTGGGTAATTTTTGACCAATAATAAAAAAATTGTCTTTAATTGTTGATAATTCTTAGCCCTACGGGCACGATCTGCTTCGCCGTATGGTTGACTTAGTAAAAAGAAAAAATCTTATACAGCAATGACCAAGTATCAATTTCGAGTTACCGCTCAAGTATGCCCAATGGATGGACATCTATGCCTACCATCTGGCTTTCGGCGTCAGTAAGGGCACCGTCTGGAATGCCTACCGGTTCATGGAAGAAGAGATTGATTATAATTCTTTCAGTAGAAAAGCCATGTAGAACGGTATTGTCAGTAGCGCACCTTGCCGCCCTATATTATAATCACCGCATTTAATGGCATGATAGACATGATACTTCTCCGGATGTTTGAGGATGGTACCGGTTGATTTGGCATTACCGGTCCGGGCTTTGCATTCCACTAACACGCACTCGTTCTTATAGCGCATCAAGAAATCAATCTCCAATCCGCTATCCTTATGGAAATAATAGAGTTTACGCCCCATTTTGCCTAAGATATCAGCCATTAAGTTTTCGTAGATAGCACCTTTATATGCTCCCAGATCTCCTTGCATGATGCTCCACGCAGTACCTTCCTCCAACATGCTGATGAGCAGGCCGGTATCAGCCATATAGACTTTGAACTGATCCTTAATAGCTACACCTTCAAGCGGTAATTCGGTTATCTCTGTGTTATAACAGCGGTGAATGATGCCTGCATCTTCAATCCATTGCAAGCTGCCGGCATAATCACGTCCTTTGGCATTGGGGCGGATAACGGAGTATGTAAACTTCTTGTAATCACGTGCCAACTGCTTAGGGATGGACTCAAAACATTCACGAATACGCGGCTTATCGGCAGCCGGTGCATATTTGATCATATCGGATTCGTAACTGTCAATAATACTCAGCTGCACTTTGCGTGTCTCGCCCATATTATGGGTAGTCAGGAATTTATCCACGACTTCCGGCATGCCGCCAATGAATACATATTGAAGCAATAACTGACGGAAACGATTATGGAAAGTCTCATTGAGGGGTTTCTCGTCTGCTAAATGTTGCCGCAAAATATCTATCTGCTCCGGCCTAATGCCGTTTGCCCATAGCCATTCCTCAAAATCCATGGGATACATATAGACGATTTCTTCGAAACCGACAGGGATAGATGCTTCCTCCTCTTCTTGCTGTTCTTCTTTGGTTTTATAGCCGTTAACGCCAAGCAACGAACCGGTACATAGCACATCATATCTGCCGTCGAGGCAGAAAAACTTGAGCGAAGCACGCGCACGCGGACAATCCTGTATCTCGTCAAAGATCAGGCATGTTTTGCCCGGAACAAACTGCGTGCCTATAATCCCTAGAGCGATATTGGTGGTAATTGTCTCTACATCCAAATCTCCGCTAAAGAAAGCTTTGTAGGACTTTTTCTCATGGAAATTCAGGTAGATGACGTGTTCGTAGTTCTTTTGGGCAAATGCCTGTACGGAACTTGTTTTTCCGCATTGACGAACGCCCTTGATAATTAGCGGTTTACGCTTGGTCTGATTCTTCCATTCTTGAAGAATAGCCTCAATTTTTCGTTTATACATAACACCTTTTTATAGCGACTTTTTAACGGCTTTAACACCTTTTTGGTACGACTTTTTGATAAATGTCACACCTTTTTCAAACGACTTTCGGCTGCAAAGGTACACTTTTTTTTTGATATACGCAAGATATTGATGGCGGAAAAGTCATTTTTTATTCACTTTCGCGAGCAAGGTAGAGCAACCGCCCACGATTTTGTGGTCGCTCATGTCGAAGAAAACCACTACCTTTGCACTCGCTTTCGCCCCCATAGTATCGACCATACACCATAGTATTGACCATGCATGGGCGATCAAAAAGAAAAGCAAAAGAAAGTAAGCAAAGAAAATTAACAACAAAGAAAAAGCCATGCCATGCCTTGCCTAAAAGCCGGATGGCATCCGGCATAACTACCAAGAAGCCATTCGGATGCCTTGCCATGCCTAAAAGCCGGATAGCATCCGGCATAACTACCAAGAAGCCATTCGGATAGC
>CADBZO010000043.1 GCA_902799185.1 uncultured Bacteroidales bacterium
TGTTTTCTTTGCTTGTTGCTTCGGCTCGCGACGCGTGTCCCACATTGCAGTAACACGGATACAGTCGGCTTCTATGGAGTAAACGAGTTTGTTCTTCTTGGCAATCACAATACTCCTAAAAACTCGCGATCTATTTGTCAAGAGTGGTTCTATTTTTCCTAACTCCGGGAAAGATAATAGTTCCGTTTCTATCTTATCCAGTTTGTTATAGAAATCCAATAGGGCTTTCTCGCCGAACTCATTATATATGTATTCCGCAACCTGGTTTTGTTGCTTTTGTGCCTTGTGCGACCAGCGAATAATCATTGCTTGATGAGTTTGGCGAGGTGTGCTTTACGTAGTTTTCGGGATTCTTCCAATGAGTAATACCGTCCGGCAGCAAAATCTGCTTCCGACTCATCTACCATGGCGTTTATCTCTGCCATCGTATAAGGCTCTACCTGTTCTTGGGTTTCCGCCTCGACCTGCTCGATGAGGTGCTCAGCTATCCAGCGCTTGTTCTCCGTGCTCAGATTAAAACCGAGAATGGTATTCCATACGTTTTGTAATGCGGCTGTACTCATAATCTTTTTGTGTTGCGAAACCTTTGCGGGTGCAAAGGTACACAAAAAAAACGACATACGCAAGAGGCATGTCGTTTTTTCTTTCTTTTTTATGTTTCATCTACCATCATTTGGCAGTTCTTGCAGTCGAACGTCAGACGTAGTAACTTGCCCGTACGCAGGCGCAGATACCGCGGTTCCTTGTCTTTCGGATAAGGATTCGTCTTGCGGCAATGCCCTAACTCAAAGAGCAGACAGTATTTGCACGTCATGAGAGACCGCTCGCCACGCTCGCTCAAAGCAGAAAGACCACTGTCGCTCAAAGCAGAAAGACCACTGTCGTTCAAAGTAGAAAGGGGCATGGTACTTTGAGTAGCCGCAAGGCTACGGTCTTTTGTCTTTTGACTTTCTACTACCTCTCGTCTCCATTCGTTCAGTACACGGATAGGAATAAAATAGGGTCGGCTCTCAATCTGTATTTCACGCGCTATATAAGGCGTGTCGCCGAGTTTGGCGAGCTGCGTGCGGATGGTCTCAAGCGCCTTTGCTTCGTTCTTTGCCGGATCAAAAGTCAACCCCTCTCCAACTCTCCCCACGAGGGGTGAGAGCGCCGGATTAACGGGGGCGTAGGTCAGTTCAAAACCGTTCTCCGTCTCTCTCAGCGATATATCTACCGGAATCCGCCGCTCGGAGTGCAGGCTCTTCACAAACTCCGTATCGAGGTTGCGGTAGAGAGGGGCAGCCCCTTTCCGTAGGTTTTCCCCTGAAAGGGCAAACCTTTTGTTCACGAGAATAATGTTTCCTTCCACGCCGTTGACACTGAACCCTTCGGAGCCTATTGTCAGTCCGTCGCCGTTATGGAGCACGACGCCCTCTTTCAGTCTCACTCTCAGCGTGTTACCTCTTGCTTCCAGCACCTCGCCGATATACTCTCCGGTGGATTTGGGAGTGTCCCAATTCGCCAGAGGGCGTGTCCTGCCGTGCAGAAAATAGTCCGTAGCGCCGCGATGGAAGGTCTTCTCCGGATTGGGGGTAAAGGAACGGGTATAAACCCCTCTTTCTACTTTGAGCAGCTCCGCTGCGGTCTTTCTACTTTGAGCGAAGCGGTCTAATGCATCCCTATAATACGCCGTGATATTCGTCACGTAATCAGCATCTTTGAGCCGCCCCTCAATTTTGAAGGTCGTCACGCCTGCCTCAATCAGCTCTTGCAGGTACGCGCTTCGGTCGAGGTCCTGAAGGGAAAGCAGATACCGCTGGTGAATGGGTTCGCCTTGCTCGTCCGCCACCTCGTTCATCCCCCTGTCCAGCAAGTCGTACGCCATTCGGCAGAACTGCGCACAGGCTCCCCGGTTGGCACTTCGTCCGGCGAGCACTTCGGATATATAACACCGCCCCGAATAGGAGACACACAGTGCGCCGTGGACAAACGCCTCCAACTCGATATCCGGCACCGCCTCATGAATGGCGCGTATCTCCTCAATGCCTAATTCACGGGCCAGCACCACGCGCTTGAAGCCCAAGTCCCGCAGCCGTGCCACCTGTTCGGGCGTACGGTTGTCGCATTGGGTGGAGGCGTGCAGACGGATAGGCGGCAGGTCAAAGTCCAACAGGTGCAGATCCTGAATAATCAGTGCATCGACACCTATTTGATATAACGCGTGCGCGAGCGCGACCGCCTCGGGGTACTCGTCCTCATGCAGCAGCGTGTTGAGCGTCACGAGTACCTGCACGCCGTACGCATGGGCGTAACGCACCACCTCCGTCAGGTCCTCGATACTGTTACCGGCAGCCTGACGCGCACCGAAAGCGGGCGGACCGATATAGATAGCATCCGCCCCCGCCTGGATAGCCGCTCGGGCTACCGTCTTGTCTTTGGCCGGAGATAATATAGTGAGAGAATAATTCGTAATTTTTAATTTTTAATTCGTAATTCGTAATTCGTAATTAGTAATTCTTCCCTAATCGCCTCCGATAGCCGGTACATCACAATGCCTGCCGTCACCGACACGTTCATGGAGTGTTTGGTGCCGTATTGGGGTATCTCGATGCAACCGTCGCATGCGTCCACCACCTCTTGCTGCACGCCAAAGACCTCATGTCCCAATACCACGGCTACCTTTGTACATGGTACCTTGTCCTTTGTACTTTGTACATTGTCCCTTTGTACCTCCCCTGCGGCTTCTTCGAGGGTCTTGGAGTCGTGCGCCTGCTCTACGGCATAGACGGTATAGCCCTCATTCTTCAGGGCTTGCACGGCGTCGAGTGTCTCTTTGTAATACTGCCACTCCACGCTCTCTTCGGCGCCGAGGGCTGTCTTGTGAATCTCCTGGTTCGGCGGGCAGCAACAGATGCCGCACAGCACCACGCGTTCGATACGCATGGCGTCGGCGGTGCGGAACACTGCGCCTACGTTGTGCTGGCTCCGTACGTTGTCCAGTACCACCACCAGCGGCAGTTTGTCCGCCTCGCGGTATTCGTCCACGCTCATGCGTCCCATCTCGGCGGCGGTCAGTTTCTCTCTCATAAGGCAAAAGGAAGGCGCACATGAACCACCTGCGCTTCGGTGTCTATATCCGTTATGAAATCTTCGTGAAGAGGCAGCATCCGTCCGTCTTCAAGGGTTGCCAAGGTGTTGATGGTACTCTCGTCGATAGCTGCTATCACGCCTACGGTCCCTGTGTCTTCGTCTTCGATGGAATAACCCGTCAGGTCCTGCCAGGTCAGCAGACCGTCCTCGTCCTCCTGCATGTCGCTGCGGAGCACCCATATTTCCTCGCCCATGAGCGAAGCGATCTCTTCGGAGCGGAAAGGCACGAACAGCCCGTCGCGGCGGACGAAGACGAACGGCGGCAGGTCTCTGTTATGCGTGCGTTTGAAGACGCCAAGGGAGATTAAGTCTTTTTCTGTAATCATTGTCTGACGGTAATAACGCCGCCGGAGTTGTTCGTCGGCAGGCGTAACATATATTCTCTGGCTATGCCGGTTTGCGGCGCAGCCGTACCGGAAGCTATATCGTATTTCTCGCCGCACTCGGGGCAGACGGCGTATAGGCCGTCAATAGTGCAAGGTCTGCGCATCCCCCGTCCTGCGCAGTAGGGGCACGCCAAGTCCCAGGCGTTGTACTGGCCGGTGATGTCTATATAGACAATCACGCCGCCGTAACCCACGGCGTCTAAGACTGTCCGTTGCACCAGCTGGTTGTTATAATGGTAACCGTCCTTGTCGGCGATGACATAAGTGTTCAGCGCCTCGGGGGTGAAATGCACGAACAGCCCTGCGCGGGTGTCTATCGTCACGCTCACGGGGTAACGCGGCACGCTGGACTGGAACGTGTTCTGCCCGTCGCAACCTGCCAGCACCAACCCTCCCAGGGCGCACAGGACGGCTATGATCAGTCGCTGACGATGTTGCATACCTCAACCTGGAAGATAAGTGTGGAGTAGGGGGGGATATAACCCGTTGTGCCTTCCGTGCCGTACCCTTCCGCTTCGTTGTATTTGTCGGAGTCGTATTTCTCGTAGTCGTAACCTAAGTACGCCGGCACATACAGTTCGACAATACCGTTGCAATGCACTTTGTGGCAGCCTTCGGCAAAACCCGGTACGGCGCCGGCCAGATTGATTCGGGCGAACTTCACGTTCTCCTGAATCGGCGCACCGTTGATGAGATGGAGCGAGTAATGGCACGTGATAGTACTGGTGGTGTTCGGCTTCGCCTCGTTGGGTGTCGGGTCTTTGAGTACTTTGTACAGCAAGCCGCTCTCCGTCTTCTGTACACCGGGTTCCTGGGCTTTGTTCGCCAGCCAAATCTCGTTCTGCGTCTTCCAGTCTATCCATTGGTTCTCCTTGCAGGAAGGAGTAAGGAATAAGGAACAAGGAATAAGGACTAATAGGATTAGTCGGCTCCAATGGGTCTTTTGTCTTTGAGTGCCAACGGTCTTTTGTCTTTGAACGTCAGCGGTCTTTGGTCTTATTTGGCTATCCATAATTCGGGGTTGAGTATGTTTTTGTCTTTGTATATCTGAAAATACAGTTCGGTCTTCTGGTCCTGTTCGGGGTCGGTGAAGATGGTGCCGATGGCTTGTTTGGTGTCCACCTTGTCGCCCTGCTTGACGTTCAGTTTGGAGAGGTTGGAATAAACGGTGCGGTAGTTGCCGTGCTGGATGATCACGGCGTAGGTGTTGGACACCATGAAACAGCTGGTCACTTCGCCTTTATATACCGCCCGGGCTTTCATGCCTGCTGTCGTTTGCAGGTAGATACCTTTGTTGTCTATCGTCACGTGTTCGTAGAGCGGGTGTTGCTGTTTGCCGTAATGGCCGCTGATCATGCCTTTCTCCACGGGCCAGGGCAGCCGTCCTTTGTTCGCTTCGAACCCTCCGGCGATGAGTTTCTGCTCTTTGGTGAGGCTGGTCTTGGACGCTTTCTCCGTCTGCTTGCGGATCATGTCGTCTATCTTCCTGTTCAGCTCCGCCACTTTCTTCTGCTGGGCTTTGAGCTGTTTGTTCAGGTCTTTCTCTTTGCTCTTGAGTTGCGAGAGCATGTTCTTCTGCTTGCGCTCGTCACGTTTGAGGTTCTCCTGCTCGCGCTTGCGGCTGGAGAGTGCCGTCTCCTTGTCGCTCTTGTTGGCTTTGAGACGGTCGTTCTGTTCGTCTATCTCAGCCTGCGTGTCTTCTATGCGGCGCACCTGTTGCTGCCTATAACGGGCGAACTCCTGCAAGTACCGGGCACGGCGGGCTAACTGCTGGAAACTGTCGCTGCTCAGCAGAAACAGCAACGGCGACTGCTGCACCTGCGCGAAATGGCTCTGACGGACCATCTCGGCGTAGTCGGCTTTGTAGCCCTCCAGTACCCCCTGCAACGAGTCACGCGTGGCACCCAGCGCATTCATCTCACGGTTCAGCGCCACGATCTCGCTGTCCAGCGTGCGGATGAGTTTCTTCTGGTTACGGATATTCTTGTTCAGCAGCTGCAGCTTGTTCATCGTCGCGCTCTCGTCTTTCTTGGTCTGCTTGAGCATCTTGTTGGTCTGCTCGATCTCCTCTTGCAGCTTCTTCTGTTTGTTCTGCAACTCCTTCACGTTGTCTGCATACGCCGGACAAAAGACCAGTGCGGAAACAAGGATGATAATATGTAACGTGCGAAGCGCTGTCATAGCCATTTTGTGATATTTACTTTCTTGTATCGGTCAGTCCGTTGGTGTTCTACGCGGAGGGGTACGTCCGTCTGTCTGGGAGGGTAGTCCACGAGCAAGTCTATTTTCTTCCCGCCCAGCGAGTAATGCAAGGCGGCTCTCTTGTCGCCGGTAGGCAGTTCGGCGGTGCATAACTGCTGGAGTATATCCCAGTTGATCTTCGGTACGAGGTTACGGTTCACCTCCGCGTAGGTGGCGGTGGCGTACGTGCCGTCTATCTTGTTGAAGCCGGTGACCTCTACGGGGGTGGCTTCGAACCTCGCTATCTCGATGCCCAGGAGCGGCATGACGCTGATGACGATCATGGAGTCGCGTACGGTCTGCATCGTCACGTCGGCGGTGACGGTAGTGCCGTACAGGGTGATGGTGCTCCGGGCGTTACGGATGAGGCAGGTGTGCCAGGACGGCGTTTCCGGCTCCGTGACGACCGCTGCGGGCGGAGTGCTCACCGCTTTCTTCTTGGCGCCGCAACCGGCTAACAGGAGAACGGCTGCCAGAAGGAGGATATATGTTCCCGGTTGTTTCATTTCTTAGGGTGGTTTAAGATGGCTTCCATATGTTTCTTGATCTCTATCCGGAGCAAGGTTCCTGAGCCCGCTTGGAGGTTCTGTTGCGCGCGGCGGAGGTAAAAGAGCGCCAGCTCGTCCTGTCCCTGCATATGCAGCACCCATCCGTAGGTATCCAGATAGACGGGGTTGTCCGGCTCTTCGCGGATGGTGACGGCGGACATCCGTTCGGCGCGTTGCAGGTCGCCCTTGTGTGTCGCCAGGTGGTACGCGTAGTTGTTAAGCACTAACAGATTGCCGGGGTCCAGCTCCAATATCCGTTCGTACAGGGCGTACAGCTCTGCCTGCGGCACGCGGCTGTTCTCCAGGAGTTCCATCCGCATGACGAGAATCTGTATGTTCGTCGGGTCCGTCTCCAGATAGCTGTCCAGCACCGCGAGGGCTTTCTTCTCTTTGCCGCCGATGCGGTAGGCGTAACAACGGTTGGCGGCGCTGTAGGCGTCCACCCCACGGAGGGCGTCTATCTCGTCCTGGACTGCCAGCGATTTCTTCCACTGCCCGTTTTGCAGATACGTCCGCCGGAGCTGCTCTAACAACTCCTCATCCTTCGTCCCTTGTCCCTTGTCCTTCGTACATCTATAGGCTTTTTCGATGACCCTGGCGGCTTCTTGGTATGCCTCGGGGGTACGTTGCTCGCGCAAGGCGTAGTAATACCGTTTCCATTGGTCTCTCGGATCCGCTTCGAAGGCGAGCCGGTAGGTCTCCATCGCACGTTTCTGTTGGCCGATGGCTTCGTAGATGATAGCCAGGAAGGTGAGTGTCTGTCCATCGTCGGGTTTGATGAGCCGGCAGAACTCCAGCAGCACCAGTGCGTCGGGGTACCGCTCCTGTTCTATGGCCTGTTTGGCAGCATACCAGTAGTAGGTGAACTGCTGCTCCTGCTCGACGGATAAAGAAAACCCCTCTCCGGCTCGAAACCCCTCTCCGGCTCTCCCCTCAATGGAGAGGGCTGCAAGGACGGATATAAATAATATTATAATGTACTTCCTCAATTCTCAACTATCAACTATCAACTATCAACTACTCTCAACTCTCAACTCTCAACTCTTACTTCTTCCCCGAGTGTCCGAATCCTCCTTCGCCGCGCTCGGTCTCACTCAGTTCCGTCACTTCGACTATCTCCGGTGTCTCGTGGCGGGCGATAACCATCTGGCATATCCGTTCGCCCGGCTCGATGGTCTGGGGCTCACTGCTGAGGTTGATGAGTATGACGCCTATCTCGCCGCGGTAGTCGGCGTCGATAGTGCCCGGGGTGTTCAGTACCGTCAGTCCGCGTTTGAGTGCCAGGCCGCTACGCGGACGTATCTGCGCCTCGTAGCCCGCCGGCAGTTCGATGAACAGACCTGTCGGTACCAGCCGCCGCTCCATGGGCTGCAGCGTTAGCGGTTCGGCAATGTTGCACCGTATATCCATCCCCGCCGCCTGCGCACTCTCGTACCGCGGCAGCGCGTTGTTGCTCTTGTTGATGATCTTCAATACCATGATTTTAATTAACAATTAACAATTCACAAAGCGTCCTATTGGCTTTTGTACAAAATTAATAGAAAGTACGGATCTTAAAACGTTGTACCAACCTCCAAAATCCCTTTGTACATTGTAAATTGTACATTGTACATTCTAAAACCTCTTCTCCACGAGCACTCTTAACCCGTCTTCCACGATTTGGATATGTATATCTTTCTCCATCTCTACGGGGTCTCCGTCGATGTGGAAGGGAGCGGCCTCTTCGCGGATGAGCGTCACCTCTTTGGCACGCAGCGTGTCCATGAAATGGCTGTCGTCAATGCTGCCGGCGAAGAGGCGCAGCGCCAGGCTGGCGGAGCCGAGGAGGGCGTGGCTCGACATCAGCATGATATCCATCTTACCGTCCTGCACGCTGGCTTTCGGAGCGATGAGTGCTTCGTAGCCCCATTGGTTGGCGTTGGCGAAGGTGATCAGGAACGCTTTGTGGCTCACATCCAGACCGTCGCCTACGATACGGTAGTTCTGCGGCTGGTAGGAGAACACGTCTTTGAGGATGTTCTGCAGATAGGTCATGAACCCGCGGCGGTTGCTGCCGGCGAAATGGTCGGCTATCACGGCGTCGAAGCCGGTGCCGCAGGTGCTGACGAACAGTCTCCCGTTCGCCAGACCGTAATCGACACTGATCGGTTCGCTATGGTTGAGCATCTCAATGGCTTTGACCGGACGGATAGGGATGTTCAGATGACGCGCAAAACCGTTACCGCTGCCCATGGGGATGATACCCATGGCGGTCTTCGTGTCGCGCAAACCGCGTGCTACTTCGTTCACCGTGCCGTCGCCGCCTACCGCTACCACGGCGTCAAAACCCATACGGGCGTACTGGCTGGCGAGCTCGGTAGCATGACCGGCGTACTCCGTAAAAGCTATATTCGGCAACCACTGCTCGCTGTCCAGCGTCTGCATAATCAGCTTCGGCAGTTTCTTCTTCGCGTTCTGCGTCTCCTTCGCCCCGGAGATAGGATTGATGATAAAGGCTATATTTTTCATTCTCGTATCTTTTAGCTCTTTGCGGCTGCAAAGATACAACAAATTTCTGACATACGCAAGAAAAATCGCCCTTTCGAGCGATTTTTCATAATTTACAATTAACAATTCTCAATTCACAATTCTCAATTCTCAATTCACAAAGCGTCCTAAGGGCTTTTGTACAAACTTAATAGAAAGTACGTATCCTAAAACGTTGTACCAAACCCCAAAATCCATTTGTACATTGTACATTGTAAATTGTACATTGTTTTTAGTCTCCTATCGTATTGTCTACCGGTACGTCAGTCACGCCGACGGTATTAGCCGGAGTGGGGGTGGCGCCGGATGCGCAGAGTACGGATACACAGTTAAAAGCATGAACCTCCGTTGCGGGAATGATATATTTTCTCATAGTTTTGTCCTCCAATGAATTATTTAACAATCTGACCTTGTGCGTTGTAGCGTACGCCGTTCTTAATGATATAGAGCACGCCGTTCTCTATCACTTTGGTGCTTTGAGCGGCCTCTTGCACGTTCTCCAGGGCGGTCGGCATCTTACCCTGTACGGCTACGCGTACGTAACGCTTGCCCGGTGCTTGTGCCGGAGCGGCACTGACGGCGCTCATGTCCAGATAAGCACGGTTGGCACCTACTTTCACATTCTCACCTACTGGGTGGAACGCATTGTTGGAGAGAACGTAGAGGTTGGCTGCGTTGTCTGCCAATGCCTGCTCGGTGAACGAACCGACGAGACCGTTGGTGTTCGTTGTCAAAGGAGCATCAACAGCTGCCTCGTCATTGAACCAGACGGTGAGCCAAGTATCGGAAGCCTGGAAGATATACGGACGTCCGGCTTGGAGCCAACTGTTGCTTACTTCTTCCAAAACGATGTTGTCACCTTCTTTGCCTGCGATGGTATAGAACGTAGCGTCGCCTTCCCAATAGGTAGAAGCGTACGGCAGACAGATAGTACCGAAGTTGTTGGCGGTCAGACCGGTACGGTTATACTGCTTTGACGGAGTAACGGAGAACGTACCGTCGTACGGGTTATAGAGGTAATAGAGATTGTAGATACCCGGGGTCAGATGAACAGACTCGTGCCAGTTGGCTGCGTTGGGGTGGGTAACAGGGGCTGCCCATGAACCCGAACCCAGGAATGCGCGGAACTTGTAATCGCCTTCCTCGGTAACTACGAAATTGGAAATGCTGGCGGTGTATCTCCACTCTCCGTTCAGCGGCATCTCTACCTCCTCTGCCCAAGTATTGGCATCGGCATCCGTGGCATAACGCAGATAGATCTTGTCGGCAACTTTCGGAAGTTCGTTGTACCATTCGCCCCAGGCATAGATATTCTTTTCTGCATCTACAGGTTTAGCTTGGGTAGTAATGCTGGTGGTGGTAGGATTGACGAACTCAACATGCGTGCATGCCTGGTCGGTCATGGTTGCGTATTTGTATCCGGCAAAGGTGTTTTCTCCTTTAGCAACGGTGCCGATAGAGCTCATCAATGCGGTAGCCCTTTCGCCGTTGAGGATTGTATTGGATGTCCAATCACCTACCACATTATACAGTACGATAGCCGGAGTCTCGCCCATGATAGCATTCTCATTATTATCCATGAAATAGAACTCGTTGTAGTACTTCTGTGTCAGCCAATAGTTGGTCCCATTGGTCTCAATCAGATAGTAGCAACCGGCAGTATAGCGGGCATCAGTGCCGCATTGGATCCAAGTTGCTCCATTTCCATAGGCGGTATTGGTTAAATACAGGCGCGTAGCGTCCGCATTGGTGATGGTGTAAGAATAGATATCCTTACCATCGTACTGCCTTTCTTCATAAACGGCATTACTTCCGGTGACCCACCCCCAACTCTCGTTGGCTTCGCCGACATAGATGTTGCCGGTCAGTCCGGCATTGTTCACGAAATAGATTTTGTCACCTGCCGCCGCAAGGGACGAGGCAACGATGCAGCATAGCGCTGCCAAAGAAAGAAAAATTCTTTTCATGATACTAAATTTTGTGTTAGATATTAAACATTTATTGAGTTATTTGCCCAAATGCGCTACAAAGTTACAACATTTTTTGGAAATATACAAGAGCTTATGTCGTTTTTTTACGTTTTGTTGAATACCTATTTCCCACCTTCCCCCCCCCTCCTTTCACCTTTCACTTTTTACCTTTCAATTTTCAAATCGGCTTGCATATCTCATTTCTTTTTTGTATCTTTGCACCCGTTTTCCCGTTTTTGATAACCATTCTTTGATAATTAGCACTGTTATGAATAACCATTCTTCTCTGAAAATACGCCAGCTCACTGAATACCGCTCCTGGCCCGACGGACGACAAGGATGCCTGTTTTACATCCCGTTTCTCACGAATATTGATGACCTTATCTTTGGGGGAATCTATCTCATGGATGCTCCTTGGAGGAAGGAGGACAAGGTGGGGGATTATGACAACTTGCACCAGTGCGAGTGGGAAATGCTTAACGATGACAATTGTCTCATCGGGGGATTTGGCGCTCTCATTTATGCACAGCAATGGAACCTCTTCGAACACCGCAACACCATTGCCGCCAAGTGGAAACAATACTGCGAGGAAATCAACAGAAAAACCGGGAGGGACTACTCCGATATGGACCATCTCAAAGCCGAATGTATCTGCTGGGAGGAGAGAAAACCGGACCTGCTGGAGGCTTTCATGCCGGATGCAGAGAAAGAAGGACCGGACGGGCTCTTTGACTTCCTGATCTCGCATAGGATGGAGCATATCCAGAATGACATCTATACGCTCATGTGGGAGTTCAGAACTATCATCCATTCCGCCGACAACAGCACCGCTTTTCAGGCCAAATACGGTATCCCGGTCGTCGCCATGCTCAACCGGAACGGTACACACGGTGAGCAGGTCGCTGCCGGATTTAAAGCCTCTTTTATCAATTATCTTGCCTCGCTGCATGCCGTACAGACCGTCATGATGCTCGACTCGCTGGAGAAAAAGGTCAAACTCTTCCTCAGTTTCTTTGAGAACGGACAACTGATGACCATGGATCAGATCGTTTTTGACATCTATGGTACGAACTGCAAGGAACTCTTCGACACCTATATCAAGGCAACAAAAAGATTTGCCGTCAATCGGGTCATTTCTGATCCGGAACTCTTGAACCGACAACCGACAAATAAAAACGAATGGAGATATTTCAAAGAGATGCTGCTCATCGAAACCGATTTATACAGACATACCGGCATCAACGACTATCTCACGCAGAACCAGGTTCAGGCGCTCGGAAAATACACGCAGGAGTTCTTGCATTACCTCGAACAAATATACAGAGGATTTCCCGAAGCACTGGAGGAGGAAGAAAACCCCATCCCGGAGAAAGGGGACTATATCGCCCTCGCACTGTGGATTAGCAAACAGAAAAACAAAGGATGTAACTATTATGCCGACGCAGGGAACAACAGAAGCGAGATGTGCCGCAAACTCGCCAAGACACTCGGATGGACACCAGATCCGGGAGCCCTCGGAAAGGCACAGAAGAAGCTCAGCTGGTAACCTTCGGGACAGAACTGGACGACAGCAGGAAATTTTTGGGAAATTTTTGGGACAACACGATTAGGTAATACCAAAATTTAGCAGTACTTTTGCACCGGATTTCAGAGATGAACTCCGGTGTTTCTGTTTGTAAAAGAAAAGAAGCAAAAGAAAAGAAAAAATACTCTTGCTGTTACTATTGCTGTTACTATACGCGCCCGCAAAGTAACACCTTGGAGTAACAACTTAGTAACAACTTAGTAACAACTTATAATTTTTTATCGCTATGTGTACCTTTGATAACCTTTGGACGATGTTGCGGGAACACGGCTCCGGACC
>CADBZO010000044.1 GCA_902799185.1 uncultured Bacteroidales bacterium
AGAGAAAGCAACGCTCTGGGAGATCCAACCGGCGGAACCGTACACCGCTGCGGACCTTGACTGGCGCAACAAACAGTCGCGTTCGTCATTGGAGATGAACGACCCCGAAGCACGGCCGGCTATCAAACAGTGCACGAACATCATGCCGTACGACACCATCTATGTGGGTTACCCGATATGGTGGGGCATCTGCCCGCGGATCATCAACTCATGGCTGGACAACAACCTGCCGCAACTGGAAGGCAAGACGCTCATTCCCTTCGCCACCTCCGGCGGTTCCGGCATCGAGCAGTCCGTGGAGTATCTCCGCAAGACCTACCCCACTCTGACATGGCAGGACGGCAAATTAAGGACCAAGTGACAAAGGACCAAGGACCAAATAAATCGTACATAATTATGGCTATCAAGACGACCGAACTGATACGCACTTCCGAGAGTTGGGACGGCGCACCGCTGCCCGATTTTCCTGCGGGACAACCCGAACTGCGGGTCCTACGGCTGGACTTTCCCGTAGGCGCTAAGACCGGCTGGCATCATCATCCTGTAATCAACTACGGCATTGTTCAGCAAGGCGAACTGACGATCGTCTGTCAGGACGGCAGAGAGAAGACCTTTCATGAAGGCGAGGCGTTAGTGGAGGTCATCGGCACCGTCCATCGCGGCGAGAACAGAGGCTCCAAACCCGTCATCCTCAACATGTTCTACTTCTCCGCACCGGGCGCAGAGATAACCATCCAACACCCGGAACTGGAAAATAAATGATATAACATAGATAAAAATACACACCTCATGAGAAAATATCTTCTGCTTGTCACCGCCGCCCTGCTGACATTCTCTGCCGCACTAACAGCCGCTGAGACCTACGCCTATGTGGAGCGCGACTCCACCCTTTATCTGGATTTCTATGCCCCCGCAGCACCCGCAAACGGCTATACCGTCCTGCATGCCTTCGGAGGAGGTTTCATATCCGGAGCACGTACCAACAAATGGGACACAGCCTATTGCCATTCGCTGGCGGAAAGAGGCTATGCCGTGGTCGCTATCGATTACCGCCTCGGGCTGAAAGGTGTGACTAACGTCGGCATTACCAACCTCAAACCGATGGAGAACGCTTTCTACATGGCGGTTGCCGATTGCTCCGCGGCGGTGCGCTACCTCGTTTCCCATGCCGCAGAAATGGGTATAGACCCCGATAAAATCATTCTGGAGGGTTCTTCTGCCGGAGCGATTACCGTGCTCATGACTGACTATGGACGGTGCAATGCGCTCGATTATACAGCCGATCTGCCCGAAGGTTGGAAACCCGCAGCCGTCATTGCCTATAGCGGAGCGATCTACTCCACCCGCGGCGCTCTCAAATGGGCTACACCGCCTGCGCCGACTTTGCTCTTTCACGGCATGCTGGATAAGATTGTCACCTACAAACAGATCACCTTCGGCAAACGCGGTCTCTTTGGTACCAACGCCATCGTCAAACGCCTTGCCAAGTTCGATTATCCGTACTCCGTCTATCGTATTCCGGGTATCGGACATGAGGTCAGCGTAGCCGGACCGATGACACTTGACGAACTCGACCTCTTTGTCCGCCAGCGTCTCATCAACGGCCGCACGCTCTTCCAGGATGTCACCCTCCGCGACACCGCCGTTCATCCTACCAAATGGACGAAAATGTCCGTCGGCGACCTCTACAAGAAGAAATGAGGACCTTTTGCATCTACGGCATACTGATTTATCTCGCGGCTATTAACGTAGCCGCGTTTTTCCTGTACGGCATTGACAAATGGAAGGCGCAGCGCAACAAATGGCGCGTCACCGAGGCACGCTTGCTATGGATAGCCGTCGCCGGCGGCAGCATCGGTGCTCTGCTCGGTATGAAAGTCTGGCACCATAAGACCCAGCACGCCAAATTCCGCTTCGGCCTCCCTGCCATCCTCTTCCTCCACCTCGCCGCTGTCCTTGCAGCGCTATACTGTTATTACTTTGTAAATTAGCATATTCTATAATGACAGAAACACAACAAATATATCCGGACATAGAGCGGCACCCGTTGCAGCCTTTTCTGCCTGCTAACGCACAGATACTGATGCTGGGCAGTTTCCCGCCACCCAAAGAACGGTGGTGCATGGATTTTTTCTACCCCAACCCGCAGAACGACATGTGGCGGATCATGGGACTGGTTTTCTTTGGCGACAAGACGCGTTTTGAAGGACAAAGGGACTTTTTGAAGGGACCAAGTGATAAAGTACCAAGTACGAAGGCAAATAAGAAAGTGTTCAACCGCGAAGAGATTGTCGCTTTCTGCGAAGCGAAAGGCATTGCTATCTTCGACACGGCGCAGGCGGTCATTCGTCTGCAAGGCAACGCAGCGGACGAGCACTTGGAGATAGTCGAGCAGACCGACATCGCTGCCCTGCTGCAACAGATACCGTCCTGCCACAACCTCTGCTGCACGGGCGGCAAAGCGGCGCAGACACTGGCAGACACACTGCATTGTGCCATTCCTAAAGTCGGCGAATATATCGAGACTGACTTTGCCGGCAGAACCATCCGTTTCTGGCGGATGCCTTCCTCCTCACGCGCCTACCCGCTATCGCTGGAGAAGAAAACGGCCGCCTACCGCCATATGTTTGAATCCATCGGACTGCTATAATAATCGTCACTTTCCGCGCTTACCTGCCGCGTACGAGACACCTACGAGACACGTACCTGACGATAGACCGACAGGATACCGACGAGATACCGGACTAAAATCTTAAAAATCGGCAATTCCTTTTTAGCAAATGAGCAGGTATTAACTCTTACTTGCATAGCACATGCCTCTTGGCTTACCCTTACTTGCCTCTTATAACTATCTTATAATCCGTTGTAAACAAGGCATTTAAGGATATTCCATAAACGGAGCATATTTTTAGCGAATCTTAATAATCGGCAATGGAAAAGATTGATAGTTGGGAGTACTAATTGCAATACTTTGAGAATTTTCTTTACCAACTTTGAGAATTTTTCTTGCATATATTGAGAATTTTTCTTGCATATATTGAGAATTTTTTGTACCTTTGCAGCGAATTTCAATTATAGCACTATGTTTAAGCGTCAACAAGCAAATGTTTTGCAGTCCCGAATTGCCGAGCCTCGGCGGTTTATTCAGGTTATTGCAGGAGCACGACAAGTGGGAAAATCAACCATGGTGAAACAAGTGACACAGGAACTGACCGTTCCTCATTTGCTCACCACCGCAGAAGAAGCACCGGACAAGAATCCGGCGTGGATCAGTTATGTGTGGCAACAAGCCCGGCAAGCTATGAGGCTCAATAACTATCCGGAGTTTCTGCTGGTGATTGATGAGATTCACAAGTTGGATAACTGGAGCGAGGTTGTCAAAGCCGAGTGGGACGCAGATACCATGCGTGACGTCAATCTGAAGGTCGTTCTATTAGGTTCCTCCCGTCTGCTGATCAAGGATGGTTTGACCGAATCATTAGCCGGACGATACGAACTGATAGAAATGGAACACTGGTCTTTTAGTGAGATGCGCGAGGCGTTCGGCATGAGTGCTGAGCAATATATCTATTACGGCGGTTATCCGGGAGCCGCTTCGCTTCTGGACGATGAGAAAAGATGGCGCAAGTACATGAGAGATGCCATCATCGAACCGGCTATCACTAAAGATGTGCTGACTACCAAACGGGTGCTTAAACCCGCTCTTTTGCGGCAGTTATTCCAATTAGGCTGCGCCTATTCCGGAGAATTGCTCTCATTTAACAAGATTATCGGACAGCTACAAGAGGCAGGCAACACATCTACATTAGCGAATTATCTGCAATTACTTGACGAAAGCAAACTGCTATGCGGTCTGCAGCAGTTTGCAGCGGATGATGCACGCAAATACAGGTCCGTTCCTAAATATCAGGTGTATAATTCCGGTTTGCTGAGTGCCAATAACCCGTTGATTTTCAAAGATGTATATCTTTCGCCTAAGGAATGGGGCAAATGGGTAGAATCGACGGTCGGGGCTTATCTGGTTAATCATGCCGACCGTTTAGAGTACAAGGTCTATTACTGGCGTCATGACGGCGATGAAGTGGATTTTATCCTGCAACGCTCACGTCAATTAGTAGCGATAGAAGTAAAGAGCGGAAGGCGAAAAATGAATCAAGGTCTTACGCTTTTCCGCGAGCAGTTCCATCCCACTACGGAGTTGGTCGTTGGAGGCGAAGCTATGCCGATAGAACAATTCCTATTGATGGACATTGAGATATTATTTTAGAAAGCACAAAATAATAATCGGCAATGGATAAAATTGGGAACGTGGAATATTAATTGCGTTACTTTGAGAATTTTCTTTAACTACTTTGAGAATTTTTTGTACCTTTGCAGCGATTATTTGAAGATAGATATCATTCACTTAAAATCGGCCAAGATGGTGTTTACCGCAACATATAACTCGCCCGTGGGAACTATCGTCATAGAGAGCGACGGAGAAGCACTAACCGGCCTGCGGTTCGGGGAAGGGAAACTCAGTTTGCGGTTCGGGGCTTCCAGCATTGAGAAAGCCCTCCACTCCTCGCCAATACGAACAACTGCAACCCTCCCTATCTTTGATGAAGTAACTCGTTGGCTGGACGATTATTTTGCAGGCAAGCAGACGGAGAATGCCGCCATGGGCACAAAGACAGACGGTCGGATTACAGTCCAACCGAAAGGTACCCTGTTTCAGCAACGTGTCTGGCAAGCTCTTGTGACTATTCCGTACGGCAAGACGGTCAGTTACGGAGAGCTAGCCCGGATGGTCGGTTGCAAATCTGCACAAGCGGTCGGACAAGCCGTCGGAGCCAACCCCATCGCATTGTTCATCCCTTGCCACCGTGTCATCGCCGCAAACAACCAATTAGGCGGCTACGCATACGGACAAGAGATAAAAAAACGACTATTAAATATAGAGCAACTATGATTACTATTCAACACAACGAGACCGAGAAGAACGGCATTTTTGAGGCATGGATGAGAGCCACTGAAGAAGGTGCATGCACGGAACCGGTACAGGTCGGCGAGATGACCTACGTGCGCCCTACACCCGAACGGATGATTATTGACCACACGCGGGTGTTTGAGGGCTTTGAAGGCAAAGGAATAGCCCGTCAGATGGTTCTTGCCGCCGTGGACTTCGCACGCGCCAACAGCCGCAAGATCATCCCTGTCTGCTCCTACGCCCAAGCCGTCCTCACCCGCACCGACGAATACCAAGACATTCTGGCGTAAATGAGAAAATGAGAAAATGCGTAAATGAGTAAATGAGCCAATACCTCTTATATGGCCTTCTGATTTACCTCGCGGCAATCAATATCGTCGCGTTCTTTCTGTACGGCATTGACAAATGGAAGGCGCGCCAAATTCCGCTTCGGACGACCGACTATTCTGATCCTACAAATAGCAGCAATCATGGCAGCGGCGTATTATTATTTCGACAAATAAAACGTCAAATAATGCCACTCACTCCAGTTTCTTTATAAAAAACTTGCATATATTGAAAAAAAGTTGTACCTTTGCGTCAAATTACAATAATGGAACAACCGACACTTTATACCGTAGGGCATTCGAATCAGTCATTTGAGGATTTGCTCGGGATGCTACAAGCACAACACATCAACGTGATTGTGGATGTTAGGAGTGTTCCTGCCAGTAAGTATACACCACAGTTCAATCAAAAGCCATTACAAGCAGCTTTGCAGCGAGAAGGTGTTCATTATTTGCATTTTGGTAGTGAATTTGGAGCACGGCGCACAGATGCTTTGGATGCAGACAACAAGGTGGATTTTGAAAAAGCGGTTCAGACTCCGGCTTTTCAAGAGGGCGTCAAACGACTGATGGACGGATTGCACAAAGGCTATCACATATCGCTCATGTGTTCGGAAGCGAATCCGTTGGAATGTCATCGTTTCGCGATGGTGTCGCGGTATTTCTTCGAACACGGTGTGGATGTGCAGCATATCGTGCATGACGAGAATGGAGCCGTGACAACCATTCCTCACCAACAATTACAAGACGAAATGGTGAAGGAATATGTGCGCAAAAAGAAGATTCCCGAAGTGCAGCCTCCGGATATGTTCGGCGAGAATGAATGTACCAAAGAACAGCAAGTTGTCCTTGCTTATCGTCAGAAAAACAAAGAGATAGCATACCAACAAGAGATAGAAGAATATTACGTATGATTACGCTTTATACCATCGGTTTCACTAAGAAATCAGCCGAGCAGTTTTTCGAATTGCTCAAGAAGAATCATGTGCAAACGCTTGTGGATGTAAGGATTAACAATAGTAGCCAGTTGGCAGGATTTGCGAAGGGTAGCGACCTGATCTATTTTCTCAAGCAGATAGGAAATATTGGTTATCGCCATGTGACGGATTTTGCCCCTACGAAAGAACTGCTGAGCGATTACCGTGCTGGAAAGGTGGATTGGCCGGAGTATGAACGTGTTTTTGCAAACCTAATGACCAAGCGTCGCATCAACCAGCGATACAAAGTAGCTGATTTTGACAATTGCTGTTTTCTTTGCTCCGAAGAGACACCAGAACAATGCCATCGCCGCCTTTTAGCCGAATATCTCCGTCAACAAGCGCCGGATGATGTGAAGATTGTGCATTTGGTATAACCTAACGCTCAATGCAGAACAACATGGAAAAGCACCTCTTTATCTGTTTGGCAAACTCGTACAAGTACGGAGGTAGATGTATTGCCGGAGTAGAGATTCAGTTGAGCGCAGATGAGAAGTCTTTTCGTGTAGTGACAGAGAAAGGTGAGCCGAAATGGATTCGCCCGGTTCAGCGAGGTGCGGAACATGAGGAGATTGCCGAAGAAACGGCTCGTAATATACGTATTCTGGATGTGATTGAGTTGGATACGATGGATTCTTGTGGGGCTGATTGTCAATGCGAGAACGTCTATTTCAATCGTATGCGGATTGTTAAAAGTCTGCCTTTTTCTCCTAAAGTTTTACATGCTTTATTGTCCAAGCGCGAAACCGTTCTGCATTCAGACGAACGGTTTCTTACGCGCGATGAATATCGCGTAAATCGTGGCTCGCTGATGTTGATTGAACCGGAGGAACCGGAGATTATTCGTGAATTAAAAATCACTGATGAAGGGAGGCGTGTACCCAAATACAAAGCGCGTTTTTTGTACAAGGGCACGGAGTATTTGTTGCCGGTAACGGATCCGCGGTATTTAGAGCGCATGGAAGGGTTCTCGAATGTCCCGTTAGTGGGCAAGTTTGATACCGGTACGTTCTTTTTCACGATTTCCATGACTGCAGAACCATGGAATGACAAGCATTACAAACTCTTAGCCGGAATCATTGACACTCGTTCGATAGAGGCAGATGCGCAGCAAGATGCACGAAATGAATCCCTGCCGTACTATCTGGCGGAGGAGTTCGCGATGCATACCAACCGGCCGCTGTTCATCACCGGCAAAGCCGGAACGGGAAAGACGACGTTCCTGCGGAAACTGCGCGAACAGACGCCGAAGAACATGGCAGTGGTCGCGCCAACCGGCGTGGCGGCAATCAATGCCGGCGGAATGACCATTCATTCGTTCTTCCAACTGCCCGTCCGGACACTCATCCCCACCCCGCAGTCGTACAAGCAACTGTTTGCAGAACAGCGTCTTACGCAGCGCAAACGCAACCTCATTTATCATCTGGAGATGCTGGTGATAGACGAGATCAGTATGGTTCGGGCGGATGTGCTGGACGCGATAGATGCCGTGCTGCGGCGGTACAAATACCGCAAGGACCAACCGTTCGGAGGCGTGCAGGTGGTGATGATCGGCGACCTGTTTCAGTTATCGCCGGTGGTGACGCGCGGAGAGGATGAGGAGGCGATGAAGAAGTACTACGACGGACCGTATTTCTTCCAAGCGAAGGTGATGAAGGAGCTGCAACCCATTTACGTGGAGCTCGATCATGTGTTCCGGCAACAGGACCGGACTTTCGTGCAACTGCTGAACGAAGTGCGTGAGAATCAGCTGACTGCGCAAGGTCGTGCGTTACTCAGCGCACGGTACAACCCGCGGTTCAGGAACACGGACGAGGACTTCCATATCACCCTCACTACCCACAACCGCTTGGCGGACGAACTGAACGAACGCGAGTTAGCCAAACTGCCGGACGCGCCGCGTGTTTTCACCGCAGAAATCAAGAAGGATTTCCCGGTCAACATCTACCCGACGGAAGAAGAACTGACGCTCAAAACCGGTGCGCGGGTGATGTTCGTGCGCAATGACGACCAGAAGCCGCGACGGTTCTACAACGGCAAGATAGGTGTGATCACGGAGATTGATAGCGACAAAATCATCGTGCGTTGTGAGGACGGCGAGATAGAGGTGACGCGCATGGTGTGGGAGAATATCCGCTACCGTGAGGACGAGAAAACGGGCAAGATCGACGAGGAGATTTTAGGTACGTTCACCCAGTATCCGCTGCGACTCGCGTGGGCGGTGACGATTCACAAAAGCCAGGGTCTGACCTTCGACAAAGTGATTATCGATGCGGCACGTGCTTTTGCCGCCGGACAGGTGTATGTGGCGCTGTCCCGTTGCCGAACGCTCGAAGGTATCGTACTCTCTTCGCCGCTCGATTATGTGGAACTGGACAACGACCCTTCCGTGCTGCGTTATACCGACAGCCAGCCGTCCGTAGAGACTGTCAATCAGTCACTTCCGACGGCGCGCAAGGAATACGAGATACAGCTGTTCAGCGCGCTTTTTGATTTCCACCGGACACTCTCTTTGATAGACCAGATGCGCAAGATGGCGGCATCCAAAGTGTCGTTCAACGCCGAGACGCTGCCGTTTTTGGAGGGTCTGCAGCCCGTTTTCACCGAATGGCAGAGCGTCGCCGATAAGTTCCGTCCACAACTGACCAAACTGCTGCTTTCTGCCGACAAGACGCGTTTGCGTGAGCGTCTGCATGCCGCGTGCGGGTATTTCGTGCCGCTGATGGAGCCCGTCGCACAAAAGATAGCCGACCACCCATGCCGAAGCAAGAACAAAGCCGACGTGTCGGATTTTGAGCCGCTGCTAAGTGACTTGTTCCTGGTCCTGCATGAGAAAATGCATCTGATGCAATCGCTGCTCCAAACGGACAGTCCTTCGTCCGAATCGCTGCTCCAAGCCCGCAATACGTTCGTAGCTCCGATGGACGATTTGCAGCCGCTCATGGAAAAAAAGAGTCAAAAGGTGCTTACGAGCACTCCGCCAAATGTCGAAAGTCGAAAGACCAACTCTCCGAGAGCGCCCAAGCAACCCAAAGCTTCCGCCAAGAACGAATACAAAGGCAGTGCATTGGACGACATGGCGGTGGAAGCCATGATTCACGACATGTTAGAGGAAGGCAAGCCTTCGTCTTATCTCTTGGATTTCATCAAAATGATGCGCAAGAAGCCCGCGCAGGACAAGCCCGCCCAAGGCAAGCCCGCCCAAGGCAAGTCCACGACTTCATCGCCATCCGCCTCGCAAGCCGGTGAGCGTTGGATGGTGGAAGATGACCTGCGTCTCCGTGAACTCTTCCAAGAAGGCACACCCATCTCCCAATTAGCCAAAGACTTCAACCGCACGTACGGTGCCATCCGTGCCCGCCTCAAGAAATTAGGCTTGATTGAATAAGGCTTGATCGATTAGTATCGTATTATACTATTCCCCTTTTCTCCTCATTAAGACCGCCCCAAACCGACTCCCCCAAAGAGAAATAGAGCAGTACGACGCGTCGAAGAAGCTGTAAAAAAAGAACCGTGTCATTGTGGACACGGTTCAATTTTATTTAGCGATGAACACCCCAGCCGGGCAAACGGCAACACATTCCATGCAACCAATACAGCGTGAAGGATCACCTACGTAGAAGTATTTCATCCACAAAAACTTCTTCATGCCAAAGACTCCGGCGGCACAAACAAAGAATTGTATCTTATTGGTATATTTTTTGCAAGAGAAAATGAACGATTGACAAGTATCGGTGTATGCAGTAGTGAGAGCGCACTCAAGAACTGAATAGAAACCGATAAAATACAAACTCATGCAAAAAAAGATTATCATCCTTGCGGCCGTCGTTTTATCATTGGGCTGCATCGGAACACTCCAAGCATTCACCCACACAGGCGAGCAGGAGCCCCAAGAAATCCGCGGTATTGTAGTAGATGAGTACGACGCCGCATGGTATGAACACCAGCAAACCCTTTGGCAGAAAAAGGCGCAAGCCAACCCATCCGACGAGCACGCTTGGGAACAGTATTTCAGTGCTGCGCGTTATGCCGACATGCTCAATGACCAATACGGCATGACCGACCGCAAAAAGGCGGTATTGGACGAAATGGCAAAGCACATCCCCAATTCGTTCACCTATAACTTAGCCATGTATCAGACCGAGCGCGACATGCAAGGAGCGGACGCTTCCCGGTGGGCGGAAAAAGCATTGCAGCAGATTCCGGCAGACATAGGAAGGCAGAATACAACGATGCTGATTGCCTATCTGGAGTTGAAAGGTGAACTGTCCGATGCGGACAGAGCCACGCTGCACACGCTTGCGTTGTCGCTCTACAAGAACAATGCGTATCCGTCCTATTTGCTCCGTTACGCGGACAACTGCCTGCGCGGAATGGAACCCGACGCGCTCTACTTTGAGAACGGCGATGTGTCGTTCTATGCTCCTCTCATTCTGCAAGAGGCACTGGACCTGCACACCGATAAAATCATTATTCCTATATCTTTCCTGTGGTTGGACACGTACCGCGATACCTTATGCCGCAAGCTGGGTATCAAGCCGTTCGAAGTCACCAAAGATTACACTGCCATGGAGAATGGGAACGAGGTGTATTTGCAGGATATCGTGGAACATATCATCAAAGAAAGCCGCCGCCCTGCTTATTTCTCTCCGCGTGAATCGCTGGCCAAAGAGAACGGTCTGAGCAGGAAACTATATAACGAAGGCTTGGTGTTCCGTTATTCGACGCACAGTTACGACAATATGGCTGTTGCGATGCGGAATGTGGAAGAAAAATATCGGATGAACTATCTGACAGAGCCGCTTTATGTCAACGAGGAACAATGGAAAGGCAGCGAACGTATCCAGCTCAACTATATGGTCATGCTGGCGCCGGTTGTCAAGAGTTACAAGCAAGCAGGCGACACGTTGCAAGCCAACCGCTTGACACGATACCTGAGTGCAGCCGTTGCGAGGACATCGCTGTCAAACGAAGAGAAGCAAAAGTATTTCAACCTATTGGGCGACAAGCAATGATAGCACTTTTCGTTAATTATAAGTCTCTTTCCGACGGGCAGCTCATGGAGCGTGTCCGCCGGAAAGACGATGAGAAAGCATTTGCGGAACTCTATCGCCGCTATACACGGCTGCTGCAAGGATTCTTCTTCCGGCGGCTTGGCGGCGACGAGGAAAAAGCATTGGACCATATGCAAGACACCTTCCTGAAAGTGTGGTCCTCACGATGGAACTATTCGTACGGTCAGCCCTTCCGCACATGGATTTTCACAATCGCTTACAACCTTTGCAAGAACACCTACCGGCAAAACCGACATGAGCAAGCGTACTTGGATTCGCTTCCTGCGGAAGAACCGGCAGTGGAAGACAATACGCCTTTGCAACTGGATGCCGTCACATTTGACAGCGCGCTGCAGCAGGAACTATCCCTGTTGAACGAGGCGCAGCAGATGCTGTTTGAACTGCGCTTCACGCAAGAACTGACCGTACCGGAGATTGCGGCAATAATCGCCATTCCTGAAGGAACGGTCAAATCGCGGCTCAACACACTGACCAATTATTTACGACTAAAACTGAAAGATTATGAGTAATACTTTTGAAGACCAACTCACAGTTTCTGCGCGTCGGCTGCGCGGACAATCGGAGAAAAGTCTCTCCACCCCGGAAACACTATCTGTTACAAGGGCTCCGGAAGCTACGCCCATCCTGCCCAAACGCACCCGTTACTGGGGATGGATAGCAACGCCTGCTGCCGCCGCTGTGGGGCTGCTGATAGGGCTTTTTATCCATCGCCCGACAGAGCGTCAGGACAATTTTACGGTACCTGTTGTGGCTGCTACTGACCATTCCGGTCATAGCATTGCGGACGATGGCACAGATTATAGTTTGCTGATATCGCTATAAAAAGCAACATCAGCGCCACAAAAACAAAGAGCCCCAAGCTAATGCTTGGAGCTCTGAAAGTGGCGGCTACCTGTTTGTTCTTATCTCGCAAAGCTCGAACGATTATTTCTATGTTCGCGCTTATCCCTCAGACTGGGGAGTCTTCAGGCGCTTCGCTCGGAGTGCCATCCGAGGCACTCCTTCACCAGCACAACGCGGCAGTACACATCGGTTCCCTCGGTACTGCACTGCAACGTGGAGAGTGGTACAAAGCCACTACATAAGAAAAGAGAGCCTAAGCAAACTTAGACTCTCTTCAAAGTGGCGGCTACCTACTCTCCCACAACGCAGTGCAGTACCATCGGCGATGCTGTCTCTCTCTGCTGCCCTCGCCTCTCTGCTCCGCTGTCTCCCGCTTCTGCCCGCTCTCTCTCCCGCGCCCGCGCGCCGCAGGCGCGCACAGCCCACACCCCGCATGGCGCACACCGCACCCCATAGCGCCACTCCGCCACCGAT
>CADBZO010000045.1 GCA_902799185.1 uncultured Bacteroidales bacterium
CGATTTGCAATGCATACCGGATACGGGACTTTATACAGTTTGTTAGGGTATGCAGGACAGCCCTACAATAACTTTTGTATGGTGATAGAATATGGAGAGTCCAGCCCGTTTTTCATTGATCGCCTTTTGCCTGTTTTTAGTAAATATATTCTGAAACACGAACAATTCCATTTGGCTTTGTACTATGATGATATTACATCATATATAGGGATTGCAGTGAACTGCTTTTACACGTTGTTAGGTGGTCTTTATTTGAATGTTGGTTATACCGGATTATTAATCTGCCTGGTTATATATGAGTTTTGCGCTACTAAAACGATGAAAGCTGTTCAGTTGAATTTTTCGTTCTCAAATTTAATTCTCTTAAGTATATTAATTCTAGTCCCTATCCAAGGAATGTTTGATATTCCTTTCCCATATGTACAAGATACATTAGCGAATCTCTTCTGCATATGCGTTTATTTTGTTTTCAAATATACATTAAAAAAATGAGACCATGGAGAACAACACGAATATATATTGCGTAATTGTTACATATAACGGAATAAAATGGATTGACTGGTGTCTGAATAGTATTCGCCGGTCTATTGTTCATCTGCATACTATTGTAGTGGATAATCATTCCTCGGACGATACGATCACATATATCTCAACACATTTCCCGGAAGTTATTGTTTTGGCTCAGGACCATAATTTAGGTTTTGGAAAGGCAAACAACTTGGGTATTGATTACGCATTGTTGCAAAAAGCTACTCATATCCTTTTACTAAACCAAGATGCCGCTATTGAACCGGATATGATTCAACGTCTGTTGGCTTATGATGACGGTAACTCAATCCTGTCTCCTACACACTATGACGCTACTGGCAGTAAATTAGACCGTGGCTTTCAGTCATATTGTCCTGTAATAGATGATGAATTTGCTTACGTAAATTATGTAAATGCTGCTTGCTGGCTTATTCCGAGAACGATTATTGAAACGATTGGCGGATTTAACCCGTTATTCTTCCACTACGGAGAAGATAATAATTATGCCAACAGATTAGTCTTCCATCATAAACATATCAAAGTAGTCCGCGACACTAAAATGTTTCATGACCGGGAGGTACACGGTAATGCTAAAGCTTACTCCAATAAACTGATGTACCGTAAGTTACTAATGCTATACACAAATATTAACATTAGCGAGGAACTATGGCGGAAACAAGAATGGAACATGTGTCTGCACGAAAGTTTCTATGCGTTACGGACAGGATCCTTCTTCGCTTTCTGGCGGAGTTGGATTGAGGGAAGTCGGGAAATAAAAGCGCAAAGAGAAGCAATAAAACGAAGTAGGGAAACAGAAATGAGAGAAGGACTATTATGGCTGGACTCTGATCCTGGTTCTACGGATGACTCCCTCATCTTATATACTATTATTATCCCGCATTATCAGTCTCTGGACGTTCTGCCGCGCGCCGTTAACAGCATTCCAGAACGCAAAGATGTAGAGATTTTAATTATTGACAATAGTGCAGTGCCTATATCCTCCACTCTCTTCCCTGGGCGAAAGGACATCAGGATTCTTTACTCCGAGTATGGTAAAGGAGCCGGAGCCGCACGTAATGTCGGATTGAAACATGCACATGGTAGATGGCTTTTGTTTATGGATGCGGATGACTATTTCCTACCGGGAGCATTCTCTGCCTTTGATCTCTATGCAGACAGGAAGGAGGATATTGTATTCTATAAAACAAGCAGTGTTTATTCAGACACCAGGGAGCTTTCAGACCGGCATCTGGACATCAACAGACTCATTGATTGCTATAATTCAACGGGAGACGAATCTATTCTCCGGTATGATTGGGGCACTCCGTGGAGTAAATTAATCCGAAGATCGCTTATAGAGCAATACAATATTACATTTGAAGAAAGCAGAGCAGCCAATGATATTGTATTCTCACTTCGTACTGGTTATTTTGCACGACAGATAACTACATGTGATTCCGTAGTCTATTGCATCACTACCAGAAACGGCAGTCTGACACAGACACCCAGTTTGCAGAACCTGACCGACCGAGTTACACAAAACTGTTTGTATAATCAATTTATCAGTTCACATTACATTAAAGGGCATCATAGCAAATCAATCATGTATTATATCTATCAAATCTATACCTTACATGGTTGGCGCGCTGCTATAAAGACACTCCTACAATCCATTCGTATGGGTAATAATCCGTTCATTGGAATGAACCGTTGGATAACTACCGCCAAAAAACTAAAAAAATGAGTATTAGTATCATTATTCCGACATACAAGCCGGGGGAATATATCTGGCAATGCTTGGATAGCCTGACCCGTCAAACCCTTACTCGGGAGTTATGGGAGGTCATTGTGGTATTGAATGGCTGTAGCGAGCCGTGGTTAGAACGGTTGCAGGATTACAAAGCGCAACATGGTCAATACAATATCCGTATATTGCAAACAGATGAATCTGGAGTCAGCAACGCGCGGAATATAGGTTTGGATACAGCGCAAGGAGAATATATTGGCTTTATAGATGACGACGACTATGTTTCCCCTGCGTACTTGGAGAAACTGGCACATAAAGCTACGCCGGATACGATAGCCGCCAGTTATACTATAGCCTTTGATGAGACACATGACTATATACCCTATTACATAGAAACAGCATATAAGTCTTATGCTCCCAAAGGAATCATGCCATACTACTTGGCTCGGAAATATTTCAGCGGTCCATGGATGAAACTGATTCACAGAGATATCATTGCATGTCGGCGGTTTGATACGCGGTTCACTACTGGAGAAGATGCCTTGTTCATGTTTACGATCTCAAACCTCATGCAGACAATCACATTCACCGGTACGGAAGCTGTTTACTACCGGCGTATACGTGAAGGGAGCGCCTCACACACAAAGAACTGGTTTCAAACAACGCACAATTGCCTCAAACTAATAGCCCAGTATTGCAGGATATATGCAATGGGGAAAGGGTATTCATTCTCCTTCTTCACTACCCGGATTTTGGGAGCAATACACACTATAATCAGTAAATGACAATGAAACTATCCATTATAACACAGTACTACAAACCCGAAATGGGGGCACCGCAGAACCGATTATATGAAATGTGTGCGGGGCTGAATGAATTGGGAGCAGATGTCTCGATCCTAACTGCCATGCCGAATTACCCTACCGGCAAGATTTTTGATGCCTACAAAGGACGGTTCACATGCGATGAGACACTGGATGGACTCACCGTTAAACGATATTGGCTCTTTGCGTCCAATAGCCGTAAGGCCTTACCGCGTATATGGAATATGATATCTTTCTCGGTGACAATACTATTCAGTTTGCATTATTTGAGAAAACGCAGGAATGATTTTATCATAGTCGAGTCTCCACCGCTCACACTGGCTGTTTCCGCATGGATTCTGGCTAAACTCAGCGGAGCAAAACTCATTATGAACGTATCTGACTTATGGCCTTTATCCGCAAAAGAACTGGGAGCCATTAGCGGAGACGGAATGATTTACAAGACTCTTGCGTGGCTGGAACGGTGGTTGTATACTCATTCTACCGCATGTATGGGACAGTCGCAAGAAATTGTGGACTACATTGCTGCTCATGGAGCGAATTGCACCTATCTATTCAGAAACGGGGTTAATCCCGACCGGTTTAATGATACTGTTCAGGCAGTACCGTCTGACAAACTCCGGATTGTATATGCCGGGTTATTGGGCTATGCGCAAGGAATATTAGCCATGTGCGAAAATATTGATTTTTCTGCTAACAACGCGGAATTCCATATATACGGAGCTGGAGGAGAACAAGAAGCAATAGAGCAATACATTACATCACACCCTAATAAAGGCATCTTCTACCACGGTAAAGTCAGCCGGGATGAGATTCCTGCCGTGTTGGCAAAACATGATTGCACACTCATTCCCCTGGTGAAAAATATCTATGGAGCAGTACCTTCTAAGATTTATGAATCTATGGCCGCGGGATTACCTATTTTATTTGCCGGAGAAGGAGAAGGAGCACGAATAGTGGCGGAAAATCAATTAGGATGGGTTTCTGCTTCCAAAGACTATGACGCATTAACACAAAATATACAAAAAGCAGCCATCCGGGAGGATAGAGAAAACATTCGTACACACTGTATTGAGTGTGCCCGGAATAAATTCAACCGTCCCAAACAGATCAGTAAACTATATAATTTTCTAACGGAAATAAATTAAAGCTATGCATATCACACTTATTGCCGGAGCACGGCCGAATTTCATTAAGATTGCGCCTCTGATCCATGCTATCCAACAAGCGCAGAAAGAAGGAAAAGAGATCGAATACCGTCTCGTTCATACCGGACAACATTATGACAAGAATATGTCCGATACTTTCTTTGAGGAGTTGAACATCCCTGCACCGGACGCAAATCTTGGGTGTGGAGGCGGATCACAAGCAGAACAGACTGCCGCTATCATGGTAGCTTTTGAGAAAGAGTTGATCGCCCACCCTACAGATTTGGTATTGGTCGTTGGTGACGTTACTTCTACAATGGCTTGCTCTATCGTTGCTAAGAAACTAAACACGAAAGTGACACATGTTGAGGCAGGTATTCGTTCTTGGGATTTGACGATGCCTGAGGAGATCAACCGCATGGTAACTGACTGCTTGGCGGATTTCTATTTTACAACGTCGGAAGTAGCGAACCAAAATCTGCGCAACGCCGGCGTGACGGAGGACCGGATTCATTTTGTGGGCAATGTAATGATTGATACGCTGCGCGCAAATGAAAACAGGTTCAATAAACCGAACGTATTTGATGAACTATCGTTACAAGAGGGGAAATACATCGTTATGACGCTCCATCGTCCTGCAAACGTCGATGAAGCAGATAAACTGCGCGACCTCGTGAACCAGATTACACAGAATGTTCAAGACGAACCTATTGTCTTTCCTATACATCCTCGTACGGCACGTATTTTCAAGGACTTGGGCATCCATGCCAAAAACCTCTATACGATTGATCCACTGGGATATTTGGAGTTTAACTATTTGGTTAAACATGCGCGGGCAGTTGTGACGGACTCGGGAGGTATCACCGAGGAGACTACGGTTATGGGTGTACCCTGTATCACCTTGCGCGATAATACGGAACGCCCTGAGACATGCACTATTGGCACCAACGAACTAATCGGTACAGATCCGAAGAATATAGCTCCTGCGTTGCAAACACTGTATGCCGGAAATTGGAAGAAAGGTGCTATTCCTCCGTTGTGGGACGGGCATACCTCGGAACGGATTATAGAAATATTATTGCAGAAATACGTATGAAACGATTTAATATTCCTTTTTCTCCTCCTGATATGACGGAGGCGGAAGTGAACGAAGTAAAAGAGGCTATTCTCTCGGGATGGATCACCACGGGGCCGCGGACCAAAGAGTTAGAGCGGCAGATAGCCGCGTACGTGGGTGCACCCCGCGCCGTGTGTCTCAACTCCCAGACGGCTTGCGCCGAAATGGCGTTACGCCTGTTGGGCATCGGCGAAGGGGACGAAGTGATTGTACCGGCATACACCTACACGGCCTCCGCATCAGTAGTGTACCACGTAGGCGCGAAGATCGTCTTTGTGGACGTACAGCATGACCGGCCGGAGATAGACTACGATGCCGCGGAAGCGGCTGTCACAGACCGCACCAAGGCAATCATCCCCGTGGACCTGGCGGGTATCCCTTGCGACTACGACCGCCTCTTGGCTATCGCGGAGCGCAAGAAAGCCCTCTTCCGTCCGTCCTCCGACCTCCAGCGCGCACTTGGACGAATTGCCATATGCGCCGACGCAGCGCACGCCTTCGGAGCTTCGTGGCACAACAAAATGGTGGGCTCTATTGCCGATTTCAGTTCCTTCAGTTTCCACGCCGTGAAGAATTTCACCACAGCGGAAGGAGGAGCCCTCACTTGGCGAACCATCCCCGGCATTGACGATGAGGCGCTGTATCACCAGGTGCAACTCCTGTCGCTCCACGGTCAGTCCAAAGATGCGCTGGCTAAGACCCAACTCGGTGCCTGGGAATACGATATAGTAGGCCCGTGGTACAAATGTAACATGACGGATATCATGGCAGCATTGGGTCTTGTACAGATGAAGCGCTACCCCGCTCTATTGGCACGTCGGCGGGAGATTATCGCCCGTTACGACGCAGCCTTCAAACCGCTGGGTGTAGAGGTGCTGACTCATTACACGGACGAATACACCTCTTCCGGCCACCTCTACCTCACGCGCGTTCCTAACGCTACTTTGGAAGAACGCCAGGCAATCATCGTACAAATGGCAGAACGGGGTATAGCTACCAACGTGCATTACAAACCACTACCGATGATGACAGCCTATAAGGCACTGGGCTTTGATATCAAGGACTTTCCCAATGCCTACGCCCTCTTTGCCAACGAGATAACCCTGCCGCTGCACACCCGTCTGACTGACGAAGAGATTGCGTATATTATCGAACAATACACGGACATCCTGACCCACAGATGATTAGATTTTGCGACATAGTATTTAGTCTTTTCGGACTGCTGTTCCTCTGTCCGCTGTTTCTGGTGGTAGCGCTCTGGATTGTGATAGATGACCCGGGGCCTGTCTTCTACCGCCAGCAGCGTGTAGGCAAAGATGGCAAAGACTTCGGCCTGCTCAAGTTCCGCTCCATGCGGGTGGGAGCCGACAAGATGAGCCTCATCACCATCGGTGACCGTGACCCGCGCGTCACGCGCGCAGGATATTATATTAGGAGATACAAGCTGGACGAACTGCCCCAGTTATGGAACGTCCTCGTCGGAGATATGTCCCTCGTAGGGCCCCGCCCCGAGGTGCGGCGTTACGTGGACCTCTATACCCCGGAGCAACGAAAAGTGCTCTCCGTACGGCCGGGAATCACCGATTACGCCTCTATCGAGTACATCGACGAGAACGCTCTGCTGGCGGAATCCGACGACCCCGACAAGACCTATATAGAGCAGATAATGCCCGCTAAAATAGCATTGAACATGCGATATATCAACCACCGGACGATAGGAGAGTATTTTACTATTATCCTTTTAACATTTGCCAAAATACTACGCTAATTATGCAACGGGAATTTATATTGATCAACATTATCGGTTTTGACAAACCGGGTGTGACATCTGCGGTCACGGAAGTGCTCGGCAGATACGGAGCTTTCGTGCAGGATATCGGACAATCCAACCTGCACCACCAACTGAACCTGAGTATATTGATCCGCGTGGACGACGCGTCCAAGAGCGGCGACATGATCAAAGAGGTGCTTTTCTGCTGCTCCAGACTGGAGATGATTGTCCGCTTCACGCCTCTGAGCGAGGAGGAATACTCCGCCTGGGTGGGACGGCAGGAGCAGGACCGTTTTGTCGTCACCCTGCTGGCACGCGAACTGAATGCGCGGCACATAGCACGTGTGACGGCATTGCTGGCGGGAAGGCAGTTGAATATCGACAATATTCTGCGTCTGAGCGACCGCCCCAACGTGGACATCCCCGTGGAGAAACGCCACTCGTGCATTGAGTTCTCCCTACGGGGCAACCTGCCCGACCGTGAGGCCCTGCAACGCGAACTGATGGAGGTCTCCCGCGAAGAAGGCATCGACATTTCTTTCCAGCGCGACGACATGTTCCGCCGCAACAGACGCCTCATCTGCGTCGATATGGACTCCACTTTCATCCAGACGGAGGTCATTGACGAGTTGGCGGAACGCGCCGGCGTTGGCGACCAGGTGAAGGCAATCACCCTCTCAGCCATGCGCGGAGAGATAGATTTCAAAGAGAGTTTCACGCGCCGCGTGGCACTCCTCAAAGGGCTCGACACCTCTGCCAAACAGGATATCATCGACCATCTGCCGATTACCGAAGGCGCCGACCGTCTCTTCGGTATCCTCAAGCGTTGCGGATTCAAGATAGCTATCCTCTCCGGCGGGTTCACCTTCGTAGGCAAATACCTCCAGCAGCGTTTCGGTGTAGATTATGTCTATGCTAACGAACTGGAGGAACAGGACGGCAAGTTCACCGGCCGCTATTTAGGGGACGTAGTGGACGCCAAACGCAAAGCGGAGCTCCTCGAACTCATTGCCCAGGTGGAGCATATCGACCTGGCGCAGGTGATTGCCGTGGGCGACGGAGCCAACGACCTGAACATGCTCGGCAAAGCCGGACTCGGTATCGCCTTCCATGCCAAACCGAAAGTGCAGGCAAGCGCACAGCAGGCTATCTCGACGGTCGGCCTGGACGGTATCCTGTACTTCCTCGGCTTCAAAGACGCATTTTTAAGAGAGACACACGAGAACTAACAAATCACAAATATCAAATATCAAATCCCCTTATGGCATTTTTCGGATTATTTAACAGAGAGAAGAAAGAGACGCTGGACAAGGGTCTGGAGAAATCCAAGGAGTCCGTTCTCAGTAAGATCAGCCACGCCATTGCCGGCAAATCCACCATTGACGACGAGGTGCTGGACAACCTGGAGGAGGCGCTTATCACCTCCGACGTAGGCGTAGAGACCACCCTCCGTATCATCGAACGCGTGCAGGAGCGCGTCAAACGCGACAAGTATATCGGTACGGGCGAGTTGAACGCCCTGCTAGTGGACGAGATCTCCTCGCTCCTGCAGGAAAACAACGTAGAGGACGTACTGGATTTCTCGGCACCGCTGCCTGCCAAACCGTACGTCATCATGGTCGTCGGAGTCAACGGCGTAGGCAAGACCACCACCATCGGCAAACTCGCCTACCAATACAAAGCCGCCGGCAAGAAGGTCTATCTCGGTGCCGCCGACACGTTCCGCGCCGCAGCGGTAGAGCAGCTCTGTATCTGGGGTGAACGCGTAGGCGTACCCGTCATCAAGCAGCAGCAAGGCTCCGACCCCGCCTCCGTGGCGTTCGACACACTCCAGTCGGCAAAAGCCAACAACGCCGACGTCGTACTCATCGACACCGCCGGACGGCTCCATAACAAGATCAACCTCATGAACGAGTTGACGAAGATCAAGTCTGTCATGCAGAAAGTGGTGCCGGACGCGCCGCACGACGTGATGCTCGTCCTCGACGGCTCTACCGGACAGAACGCTTTCGAACAGGCGCGCCAGTTCACGGCGGCTACGCAAGTCACCTCCCTCGCCATCACCAAACTGGACGGAACCGCCAAGGGCGGCGTCGTCATCGGTATCTCCGACAGGTTCAAGATACCCGTACGGTATATCGGTCTGGGAGAACAGATGACCGACCTGCAATGCTTCAACCGCACGGAGTTCGTCCGCTCCCTCCTCGGCAGCGTAACAAAATAAAACAATTCTCAATTCTCAATTATCAATTATCAACTATTAAATCCCGAATATTATGGACTATCGTATCGAATCCGACCTGCTGGGCGAATTGCAAGTGCCCGCAGAAGCCTATTACGGCGTACAGACCCAACGTGGTATCAACAACTACAAAGTGTCTAACCTCAAGATGTCCGATTTCCCGGAGTATATCATCGCCATGGCATATATCAAGCTCGCGGCGGTGGAGGCCAACCATGAGTTAGGCGTCATCAACGATGAGATCTATGCCGCTATCGCGCAAGCCTGCCGCGAGATCATCGACGGCAAGATGCACGACCAGTTCCCTACCGACCTGGTACAGGGCGGCGCAGGCACAACCGTGAACATGAACGCCAATGAGGTGATTGCCAACCGTGCGCTGGAGATCATGGGCCATCAGCGCGGCGAGTACCAGTACTGCTCGCCCAACGACCATGTTAACTGCGCGCAATCGACCAACGACGCCTACCCTTCCGCTTTCCGTTATGCCTTCATCCGCATGAACCGCGGGCTGGAAGCCGAACTCAAGCTCCTCATCGCTTCGCTGCGTAAGAAAGGCGACGAGTTCAACGACTCCATCAAGATGGGCCGTACCCAGCTCCAGGACGCCGTGCCGATGACCAGCGGACAGGAGTTCCATGCTTTTGCCAACAACCTGGAGGAAGAGGTAGCCAACCTCGAGCGCAACGTGAACCTGCTCTATGAGATCAACATGGGCGGTACGGCTATCGGTACGGGTCTCAACGCCGTAGCCGGTTATGCCGAGCTCTGCACCCGTAAGATGTGCGAACTGACAGGCGAGCCTTTCGTCAAAGCTACGGACCTCGTGGAGGCTACCCCGGACACCGGTGCGTATGTCAGCTATTCGGCTGCCCTCAAACGGCTGGCTGTCAAGCTCTCCAAGACCTGTAACGACCTCCGCCTCATGGCTTCCGGCCCCCGCTGCGGTCTGCATGAGATCAACCTCCCGCCAATGGCGCCGGGCAGCTCGATCATGCCGGGCAAGGTCAACCCCGTCATCCCCGAGGTGACCAACCAGGTCTGCTTCAAAGTTATCGGAAACGACACGGCGGTTTGCTTTGCTGCCGAAGCCGGACAGCTCCAGCTCAATGTCATGGAACCCATTATCACCGAGTGTATCTTCGAGTCTATTACCTGGCTGCGTAATGTCATGAAGATCCTCCGCGAGAAATGTATTGACGGCATCACCATCAACCGCGAGCACAACCTTGAGACGGTGAAGCACTCTATCGGTATTGTCACCGCCCTCAACCCCGTTATCGGCTACAAGGCGTCCACCAAGATTGCCAAAGAGGCATTGGAAACCGGCAAGAGCGTCTATGAACTGGTTCTGGAGCACGGTCTCCTCAGCAAAGAGCAGCTTGACCAACTCCTCGATCCGGCGAATATGCTTGCCGCCCACTGATCCTAAAAACTGCAAACCCCTCCCTAAGAGTTCTACGGACGGCCACCGGCAGTCCGATCGAGCAGAGCTCTTCACCCGCACAGGGGGAGGGAATAGGAACACCCCCGGTCCCTTTCTGAGGAAGCCGGGGGTGTTCTCACCTTTCACCTTTCACCTTTCACCTTTCAACTATCACCTATCTGCGGCTGCTGCCGCTGCCTCCGCTGCTGCGTCCGCCGCCGGAATAACTTCCGCTACTGCGTCCGCCTCCAGAGTAGCTGCTTGCTCCCCGTGAACCGGAGTAAGAACTGCCTCCTGAATAACTGCTGCCGCTGTAGCTGCTACGGCTTGCGCCGGAATAAGCATTGCTGCGTGCAGGTGTAGAAGATACGCTGCTACGGGTGGCCGCACTTGCCGAACTCCGCGTTACACCGGCGCTGCGGGAGACTGTCGCGCTACTGCGCGTCGTGGCGGCACTGCGGCTCGTGGCGGTGCTGCTGGCGCTACGGGACGCGCTGGCACTGCGGGCGGGGGTGGTGCTGCCTGTGCCGCGGGAAGCTACGGTATTCTGACTGCCGTAGGTGCGGCTGCTGACACTGTTGGCGCGGGAAGCCGTCGAGGTACCTCGTGCTGCTGTAGCACTGCTATGGGCGGCGGCACTGCGGCTTGCAGCACGGCTGCTGACAGCCGACTCTCTGCGGAGCTCGCGGGCGTTGGTTTTGCCGGCGTTACGCTGTGCAAACGAGCGTTCAGCGTGCGCTACCGCATATTCGCGCCTCGTCACCCCGCTGTGCAACTCACGATACCCCTCGCGGATAGTTCTGCCGTGGCGGAAAGAGCAATAGTGATGGTGGTGATGCCAGGCATAGCAGTGGTGCCAGTACCGGTCATGCGCCCAACAGGAGTGAACGTACCACCAACCGGGGTAATACCCCCAATACCAGGGACTGTGCCATGCGAACCATGCGTCCGACCAGAACCAGTCGTAGATCACAGGCCGATAGACATATACGGGCTCGATGATATAGTTCGTTCCATAGACGTACTCGTCGCCTACCACCTGTACGGACACCTCGTCCTTCTCGTTTCTCTCCACATATATCGACGCGACGTCCTGATAGATGTCTTTCGCCAGGATAGCCTGCAGAACGATCAGCCGTTTGTTGCCTTCGCCGGTCTCCACTACGCGCAGGTAATCCACTTGTCCGTCGCCGTTGAGGTCGAGGTTGCAGAACACGCTGTCCGGATTGTTGAGCATCGTCTCGAACTCCTCCAGGTTCTTAGCCTCTGCGAACAGTTTGGCTACCACCTTCAGATCGAGTCCTTCCGAAATGTCAGAACTGTTGGCAGAAACCGTCACCGTTTGGTCTGCCCATAACGCCGCACTCATCAGCAGCAGCGTCATCAGAAGTGTAGTTAGTCGTTTCATAATCGTTGATTTTTAGTTATAGTCGAAAGTCGAAAGACAAAAGACCGTAGCCTCCGGCTACTCAAAGCCCCTTTCGCTTTCGCTTTCGACTTTGAGCGAAGCGGTCTTTCTACTTTGAGCGTAGCGGTCTTTCTACTTTTCACCTTTCAAATCCCGTGCCAAACTCACTCCATCTT
>CADBZO010000046.1:0-5816 GCA_902799185.1 uncultured Bacteroidales bacterium
AAAAAATGTGGCACGGCAACAATTAGCCGTGCCTTATCATTTATGAATCAGGAAGTTATGTGACGTTCCCAATTTCTGGAACGGATATGTCAAAAAAAAGCAGTACCTTTGTCGTCGGAAGTTAAAATTATCCTAATTAGGATTATCCAATTTGGATAAAAATTATAAATATGCAATTATTATACTTATAACAAGTGGCTTATGGACAATCCGTTTGTGACCAAAGGTTATGCCGGAGCAGCGTATTTCTAATTTCGTCAACTAAAAAAATCGCTCGAAAGTGCGATTTTTCTTGCATATGTCAGAAAAAAGCAGTACTTTTGCAAAGTTTTTTTTACATATTGCTAAATTAGTATTCATATGCTTACGCACTGCACATACGGCGCTCATAGCCAACGAAATACCCCTGCCAACACAACGTTATCACAGGCGGTGCCCGCAACCAGCGGGTGCCGCTTGCGTGTATATATGGATAATTTTTGACTACCATACATAATGAAGAAAATCTACACTCAGCCACGTACAGAAACCGTGGCAACTACTCCGCAGCAGATCCTCTGCGCCAGCGGAGGTGGTATCAAAGCGAAAATCTCCGGTTACGGCACAAATACAGGCGGCGGCTTCAGCCAGACTTTCATATGGCTGGCAGGCGCGGTCTGCTCGTCGCTGGGCTCAGGCTTGTAAAGCAATAGAATCTCAAAGCTGACAGCTGAATGCTGACAGCCCGCAACGATCTTTGACATATTGGATTACCGTAAAAATCAGTAGTTCAGACCGAATGCCCACAACGGAACGACATTGTGGTGACCGTACTCGATATCGTCTTTTACGATAAATCCGTTCGGTACATCCTCAATCTGCTGCTTGCCTTTCTTGCGTCCTCCGATTTCGAAGGTATATTCGCCTATCGTGAAATCCGAGACGCGGGAAGCCAGCACACGGTTCTGCACGCGCATTTGGTTGTAAAAAAAGGTCTCCCGCAGGCTGCCGGTATCGGGTTTGTCGAAAGCCAGAACGGTCATCAGACTGGGATTGTCGAGATACACTTTCTCAACTTTCCCAAGCCCGCGCAAACCGCCCGTATTATCACGCAGCAAACCGATCATACCGGCTTTTTCGAGATAGACCAAGTAATCGGAGATATTGTTTTTGCTTACTCCGACTTCCTGCGACAGGCTGTCCGCGTTGGGTTTCATCGGTGCAATACCGGATATGACGCCTAACAGTTGGATCAACTTGCGTGCTGTGGAAGCTTTGAGGTCGGCATATTGGGCAATATCGGATTCGATGGTCTGACGCACAATCTGCTCCATACGCAGCGGGAAATCTTCTGCATCGCTGAACGGGTAATAGCCGTGATGCAGGTATTCTTTGAAATAGGCAAGCGGACGGTCCACCGGTTTGTGTGTCTCATGAGCCAATATCTGCTCTAAGGTATATGCCGGCGTATGGATGTCATGGAACAGGGCAAGGTACTCGCGGAAACTGAGTCCCTGCATGGTGTAAATCACCGCCCGGCGGCTCAAATCCGCTTCGCCGTCTATGATGTCCAGAATGGAGGAACCGGTAAAGGTGACTTTCAAATCAGGGTGCGTGTCATATATCTGTTTCAGTTCGCGCGACCAGTTCTTGTATTTATGCACCTCGTCTATATACAGATGTTTTCCTCCGTACTTGACAAAACTGTCCGTCAGATCTACCAGCGTGTGCGTAGCCAGATACAGCGAGTCAGCCGAGACATACAAACTCTGCTCCCTGTCACTGCTCTCTGCCATGTGTTGCAATAAGAGTGTTGATTTGCCTACTCCGCGCGGACCTACCAGCCCTACCATACGTCCTTCCCAAGGCAGACGGTCATACATATACCGGTGAAAGGTCTTCGGGACACGCTGCAGCTGATCGTTTTGATACGCTACTAATGAATCGTCAATCGCTACCATATGCATCTATGTTTTAGAATTTCCGGCTGCAAAGTTAGTACTTTTTTTGCATATAAACAAATATTTTCAAAGAAAAATCACTCAATGAGGGAGATTTTGTATAAAAACAAGCACTCAATGAGGGAGATTCTAAGCAAGAAATGCATCTTTTTGGTGCAGATTTTACATAAATATGCATTTTTTTAGTGCAATCAGGTAATCCAATGTCAATAATAGCCTATGGGTATAGCAAGGGTATAGTAACCCTATACGAAATGTTCTATTATTAAGATTGCAGGCTTGCGGATGGATACGACCCTCGACCGAGCGATGAGCGAGAGATGACCGAGAGCTAAATCAAAGATAATTTTTGGAACATTGTTGATAATTTTGGACTGATAGAAAAGAAATGACATGACCAAATTTTATGTGATATTTTTGCGTAAATACGCATTTTTATCAGATAGTGAAGCTTATTTATACACTTTGTGAACAAACAATACTAACAAAACAAGAAAACAAACAAATATAAACAAATAAAAAACAACAACATTTATGAAAACAAAATCGACAGTTGGAAGACTGCTTACTCACTTATCGAAGTGGCGCGAGAGTGGCGCGAGAGTGGCGGCTATGCTGCTCTTACTCTGCACCACCGCTCTACCCGCATGGGCAGACAGCTGGGCTAGGAAATGGTGCGTATTACGAATTCAAAACAAATAAGACCTTCAATCCCGCTAACGACCAATTCTATTGGGAATTCAATATGAAAGTGGATTATGGCTATTACAGCCTAGGTGGTGGGATGGATTACTACACGAGTACAGCCTATAAGGGGGAAATCTATGTCATGACTCCTGACAGTCAGGCACATTCGATAGCCCATTGGGAGAGAGCAAAAGGTCACCCATGTTGTCCCTTAGAAGCTTATGATATATCCTACAACATCACCGACAGCACATGGGGGTACATCTATGTTTCCAATATCTCCGATCATAAAATAACCATACAATATATGCCTTCTTCCAAAGCCGCTGAAGATGGCGTGATATGTATTATGATGAAAGAGAGCGTAATATATGGAAGTGAAGAAATCGGCTGGGTGCAATATGAGAAGAGCATCAACTGCTCGGCTCTCAAAGAGGATTCTCCGATGCCGAAGCTCTCTTCCGTGGCATGGAACACGGACGGCTCTTTGCGGGGCGTGGCAAAAGATGTGCCGGACAAACGCTCCGACAGCAAGTTCAAGCAGTACTACCAAGTGTATGAGTATTACTACGATGGCGGAGTGAAAAGCACTTACGAGTACTACACCACCTCCGACAGCAATGTGAGCATCACCGAAAAGAGCGGCGGCAAGATGGACTGGGAGTGGAAATCCTGGCTCCGCGGCTCCGACGCTGGGCATGCCGAGTACGCCTACACCACGCCCGTCTATCTGAAATACCGAGGCGGTATGCATGTGAACTTGGGCGGAACCCTTGCGCATGACAACAACCTCTACCAGCCGTATATCACGGGCACTTATATCCAGCCCTACACGCGTCCTGTATCGACCAGCACCGACTACAACAAATGGACCAAGGAGGTGACCGTCAGTTGGGAAAGAAGCAAGATCGAGACCGCCTACGACGGCTCCTCGACCAAGGACGTCGATTGCCGCACGGATGGCAAATGGTATGTGATCCGCTACGAGTCGGGCAAGCCCAACGACTACACCCTTGTCAATACGCTGAACGGCAATGCCTCCTCCCTGAAAATGACCGACAATAACATTGAGTACGACAAGAAATATATGTATCGCGTGATCTTCCTGCCGGATATATTGGAGAGCACGTACAAGGACAAGCTGACGCAGCTGCCGGGTTACCAGCGCACCCGCAACGACTACGACCTATGGATGGAAACAGACGAGGTGGAGACGAAGATGGAGGTGAAGATCGAACTCTGGCAGGACATGAAATACACCGCAGCGGTGCGTCTGAAATGGAGCTACGGCATCGAGTTGGATGACCTGACCTGGCATATCGACTACCGCGATGCGGGCAGCAACAAGGCATGGCAGACGCGGAGCGAAGCACCTGTGGTGGACAAGAATCAGTCCGAAGCGATGCTGGATATTACCGGCAGTTCGGTATGCGAACCGAAGGAGTACCGCGTGCGCGTCTCTATCAACGGACGGGTACACTATTCCAATATCGCTTCCACCTCCGTGCCCGACAGCACGTATATCAGCGAGGTGGTTGCCTCGACGGGTACGGAAGAGAGCTCCGTGACCGTCAAATGGAAAGTGGTGAGCCCTGACAGGCAGTATGACATCTGGTACCGCGTGCTCCGCCGCGTGATCGGCGACAGCGAATGGACGCTGCTCACGGACGACAAGCACGGCACCGCCTCCGAATATACGTTTACCGATACGCGCGCCGTGGCAGGCTCGTACTACGAATACTCGGTAGAGGCGTACGGCGCGCAATGCGAGGCGCAGCTCACGAAGAAGAACGAAGTAATCGCTCCGGGCTTCAGTCAGGCAAACGCCACGATCACCGGACATGTCTCCTTCGGCACGGGTACGGCGGTGCAGGGCGCGAAGGTACAGCTCTACAACGTGCCTACGGAGGAGAACGAGATCGTACCGCAGTTCTTCTCGCGCTATATCAGCGGCGCGGGCAAGGGTCTGCAATGGAGAGGCGACTCGACGCGTTATGCCTCGGTGCTGAACGGCGGCAAGGACATGACGCTGCAACTGTGGGCACGCCCGAGCAGCTTCGGCGCGGATCAGCAGCAGCTGCTGCAACTCACGAACGCAATCGAATTGGGAATCCGACGCAGCGAGGGTGTGTTCCACCTCTACGCCATCGACCGCTCGAACGGAGGCACCGACCTCACCGAGTTCCCCTCGCTGACGTTCTCCGCGACCGACTTCACCCATATCTCCGCTGTCTATAGCGGCGGCAAGTGGCGTTTCTACATGGGTACGGACAGCCTGCGCACCGACAGTATGCAGGTGGCTAACAGCGGCTGGCAAGCCATCCGGACCGCCGGTACGCTGACCTTCAGCATCGGCGGCGACAACCGCGCAGCGGGAAGCGCCTTCACCGGAAGCGTGGACGATGTGCGCCTATGGAGCCGCGCCCTCCCGCGCAAGGAGATAGAGAACAACTACTGCCGTATCCTCGGCGGCACGGAGAAAGGTCTGTTCCTCTACTGGCCGCTCGACGAAGGACTGCGCGTCGTGAAATACGCCTTCGATGTAGCCTGCCAGGACGGTATTTACCAGCTCAACCACCCCGAGGTAGGTGCGAACGTAATCCCCACTACTGATGTGCCGAAGCGCCTCGGTCTGTACGGACTGACCGACAGCGAGGGCGACTACATCATCCGCGGCATCCCCTTCCAGCAGGGCGGTACGAACTACAAGATTGCGCCTGAGTTGGGCATCCACCGGTTCAATCCCGAGAAACGCTCCATGTTTGTCAGCCCGTCGTCCCTCACGGCGAACAACATCGACTTTGAGGACGTCAGCTCCTTCCCCATGCGGGGACATATCTATTACGCCGGCACGAACATCCCTGCCGAGGGTATCCGTTTCTATATTGACGGCGAGCTGGTGACCGCCAACGGCAAGGTGAAAGAGACCGACGCGGAGGGGAAATACGCCATCAGCGTGCCTATCGGCGAGCACTACGTCGAGGCAAGTCTGGAAGGACACACCATGGTAGCCGGCGGCAGATACCCCCTAACCGGCACCTATGATTTCACCGACGAAGTGCAGTACGACTTCTTCGACTCGACGCTTGTCAATTTCGTAGGTCGTATCGGCGGCGGTACGGTCAACGACACCCTGCCTGTCGGCTTCGGGCTGTCGAAGAACAATATCGGCGTGGCGACCATCACCCT
>CADBZO010000046.1:5837-17740 GCA_902799185.1 uncultured Bacteroidales bacterium
CCTCTACCGGTGTTGGGGAATTGTCCCGCTATATTACCATCACCACGGACTCGGCGACAGGCGAGTTCTCCGCCCTGCTTCCGCCGCTCAAATACCTTACCAAGAGTATTAAGATAGGCAAGAACAGCAAAGAAATAGCGTTCACCTCGCTTCCGGAGATCGACCTGACCAACCCGAGAGCAGAGCGGACGGATTCTCTCCGGACGACGAACGCCCAAGGCGACACCGTCACGCTGAACTACACGTACAACACCAAGATGGTGCAGACCTACTTCGCCCGTCCGCAAGTGGATGTGGTGCAGTTAGGAAATCCCGCCGGTGCGTTCGGAATGGACTCCATCATCGTGCAGCTGGACGATGTAGTAAGCGACACCCTCCGCCAACTCTATACCGTAAATGGCGACACGGTGGCTTACCGCTTCGGCTATCCGGTCTATCAGATGCTGGATGCTGTAGAGTACGCGATCCACGCCTACGAGGCATATACCAACTACGACGGTGCAGCGCCCGTGACGGATACCCTGAACCTCAACGGTCAGGAACTGGTCATCGGCAATGAGATGAGTGCCACCCAGCGAGTGATCTACGATGCGCCGGAGGACTCCACGCAATATACCCCCGGCAAGGTCTATGATATGCAGCACGACCCGATTACGCTTGACAAGAATGGTCGTGCCCGCGTGCAGTGGACAGTAGGTTTCCCGAACATCGTCTCGCCCTTCACGCGTCAGTTCTATATCAACCTCACGCGCGACGACCGCACCTATACGCCCTTCCGCATGGACGCGGTGGTATTGGGCTCGCTCACCACAGGTAACAACTTCGTCACCCAAGGACCGGACAATGTGCAGTTCATCCTGCGCGACCCCTACGGCGCGAACTCCAAGACCACCCTCAAGACAGGTAAAGTATTTACCAAAACGAAATACTATACCTATCAGAGATCGGGAGAGCATTCGCTGATGGTGGATTGGCTCGCCGGAGCGACAGTCATTACCGCAAAAGGATTAGGTGTAGCCCTTATCAGTTCAAGTGAAGTACATACCGATGTTAATACCGGAGTGAAGTCTAACTGGAAATATACGCACAAAAAAGACTCCATGTTCATCGAGACTACGGTGGAATCCATTTCCACCAGCGACAAATATCCGTACGTAGGTGCCATGGGCGATGTGTATGTAGGTACGTCCAACAATATCCTCGTCGGCACCTGCCGGAAGGTACATATCAAGAAGAATGTGCAGAGCGGCAAGTACGAAATCGTATTGGAGGACGCATTGGCATTGGGCACACAGATCAAGACTATGTTCGCCTATTCGCAATACGAATTGGAGAAAGTGATGATTCCGAAATGGAAAAGCCAGCGCAAGCAGTTCCTCACGCAAGTAGCGTCGAAGGAGGCAGCCGAGAGCTACGTCAATCACGGCAAGTCCGCCAAATGGTTGACATGGCTTGATCCTTCCGCCTCCAACTACGGCGAAAAGGGCACTTATCTCTTCGTAGGTCCGGAGCATCCCGAGAAGGACGAGCGGGACAGCGTAGAGTGGTGCAACGAGCAGATTGAGGCGTGGGAAAACTGCATCCGGCGAAACGAAGAGGCAAAGATCAAAGTGATGGACAGCCAGACGCCGAAGAACTACTCCATCGACGGCGGTAGCAGCCGCACCTTCACCTACCGCAACGACACCACCGGCCTTGACCAGATTCAGACAGACTATACAATCCAAGCCGTAATAGGCTGGAAAAACAACTGGAACATCAGCGACTTTATAGATGTAGGTGTCATAACAAACCTGCAGAACACAGTAGGCGGCGGTACTATCTCCGGAACGGGTAAAGATTCGACAAACTATACCGAGTGGGATTACGTTCTCGCCGACGGCAACCGCGACGTGGACCTCTCCATCAATATGTACGATGCGGAGTCCGGCAACAACAGTAAGATCTTCACCCTCTTCGGCGGACAGACCTACAACCCCTACGAGCCGGCTGATTCCACCCACTATTTCAAGCCCGACGGGCAGTCTCTGCCTCTTGGCAACGGCTCCGTTCGTATGGAGGAACCGCGTATCAGCATCGGCGACGGCACCGGCAATCCCGCCAAGAGCCTTACCCTGACCGACATTCCCGCCGGGCAGAGCGTGAACGCCGTGCTCTACTGCTCCAACATGAGCAACTCCAACCAAGGCAGGAACTTCTGCTACGACTTCGGTATCTCGGAGAGCACGAACCGGAAAGGTCTGGAGATCCTCATGGACGGCACGCCCGTTAAAGGACGCTCCATCCTCCTCAACCAGAACGAGACCGCGCAGAAAGTGATTTCCATCCGTCAGACCGACGAGTCGATCCTTGACTACGACAGCATCGAGATATGGTTCATGTCGCAGTACCAGCCGAATGTTATCTACGACAAGGTACTGCTGAGCGTACACTTCCAGCCCTCGTCCTCTCCGGTGACCCTGACGGCGGAGAACCCGGTGCTCAACACCGACGTGACGACGGGCAAGGGCAAACTACAGCTCCGTCTGTCGGGCTTCAACCGCCATTTCCGCAATCTGAAGGAGATAGGCGTGCAGTACCGCTTCGCGGGCAACACCCAGTGGACCGACCTCTACGCATGGGCGACGAGTGCGGCGGACACGGCGGGCTCCAACCGCACGCTCCTGCCCACGGAGGGCGACCTGAGGATGACGCTCGACATGCTGGAGGACATCTATTACCCGCAAGGCAAGTATGAGTTCCGCGCGTACACCACCACGCCTTACGGCAAGGACCCGATACGCGCCTACAGCGAGGTGGTGACCGTCATCAAAGATATGAAACGTCCGCGTCCGCTCTACACGCCCGCGCCCGCTAACGGTATATTAGGAATAGGCGAGCAGCTCTCGGTAGAGTTCAACGAGGACATCATCCCCGGCTATGTAGGCAGCTCCAATATCGTGATCACCGCCCGGCTGAACGGCAAGCCGATTGACCATGAGGTGTCGATGCGGCTCAGACCTTACGGCGAAGAGGTGAGGACGGAGAACCCGCTCTTCCTCAGCGGTAACTTCGCTATGGAGTTCTGGCTCAACCCCCACGAAAGCGGCACTATCCTGCACCAAGGGAAAGGGGACGGCAACTTCGGGCTCTCGATAGACCCGAGCGGCTATGTGGTAGTCAATATCGCCGGCGCCAAATACACCAGCGAGAAAGCCGTTCCGATGGACGAATGGATGTTCGTCGCCATGAACTACCGCGCCGACTCCATGGTCTTCAACATGGTAGCGCAGTACGACACGACGACCCTTGACCTGTTCACCGGACAGACCGTCTCGGAGATCGATATAGACAAAGCGGACTACCGCGACGACAACTACCTCTACCTCGGTCCTATCGACGCGAACATCCACGACCTCGCGATCTACAATATCTTCCGCGACCTGAAGGAAGCGAAAACCGACAAGTATGTGTCCAAAGACACCTACACCTACGGTCTGACCAACTACTGGCACATGAACGAGGGTCACGGCTTCGTGGCGGCAGATACACGCCGCACGCATAACTTCACCGGCAAAGACGCATGGGACATCCTCAGCAAAAACCTCTCCGCCCGTATGGACAGCACCAACGGCATGCAGACGAACATCTCGCACATCACCACCGGCTTCAACGACAGCTATGCCATCGAGCTATGGTATGATCCGGAGCTCTTCCACGGGAAAGATACCGTCTTCGAGACCGCCGTGCCTTCGGTGGCAGGCGACCTGCAAGCACAGTCCGAGAAACTCTGTCTGCGTTACGACACGGCGAAGAACCTCGTGTTGGACTACGGCGTGAAGTCACGGACAGTAGCCTCCCATGCCGATTTCCCGGAGATCGTCTCTGGCTGGCACCACTTCGCGCTCAACGTGGTACGCGGACAGGCGGCTTCGTTCTACCTCGACGGGTCACGCACAGCCGTCATCGCCGAGGCGGATGTACCGAACCTCAGCGGCTCAACGCTCGTCTTCGCCAAGAACGCGGAGTATGCCTACATCGATGAGGTGCGTATTTGGAAAGCCACCCTCTCCGAGAGCAGGCTTCTGAGCAATATGTACAACACCATCGACACCGCCAAGGTCTATTCGCAGGGCTTAGTGGGGTACTATCCGTTTGAGAAAGACAGCACCATCAACGGCGTGGCGACCAAGGGCTTCACGCTGCAGAACATGGCACCCGTCTCCATCTACGGCAATACGGGCGACATGCAGTCCACTCGTCATACGGATGTAGCCAACACCCCGCCGCTCAAGCGCGCACCGGCTGAGACGATTCTCACGGCAATGCCGGTAGCGTCCGAGCGCAAGGTGGTCATCAATCTTGCTGAAACGGAAGTCACTGCGCGTGACCTGGAGGGCACGACGCTCAACATCACCCTGACGGATGTACACGACCTCAACGGCAACACCTCCGAGCCGATCAAATGGACTGCCTACGTCAAGCAGAACACACTCCTCTGGGGTAAAGACTCCGTCAATATCACCAAGCAGTATGGCGAGGACTATACCTTCGACGTGAACATCGAGAACAAGTCCGGCCAGACTGAGTACTACACGGTGGAGAACATGCCGATGTGGCTGAGCCTGGTGGATGGTCTTAACTCCCTGTCTTCAGCTCCCTCTCCTTGGGAGAGGGCGGGGGGAGAGGTGTCTCCTCTCAAGACGCAAACTCTCCGCTTCGCGGTCAATCCGCTCGTGCCCGTAGGCAACTACGAAGCGACGATAGGCGTGCAGGGCAACAAGGGCATCCTCGAACCGCTCCGTATCGTCATGAAAGTGCGCGGCGAGACGCCTAACTGGACCGTTGACCCGACTAAGTACGACCACTCCATGACCATCATCGGACAGGTTTACCTCAGCGGTATCCTCATGGAGAACCCCGAGAGCATGGTGGCGGCTTTCATCGGCGGCGAGTGCCGCGGCGTGGCTGCACCGAAGAAGATACGCGGCGCGGCGTACGAGACCCTGATCATCTACGGCTCCGACACCCCCGACGCCGACCGGAACCAACCCATCTCCTTCCGTATCTGGGATGCCTCCAAAGGCATCGCCTATACCGATGCCAATATCCAAGTACCAAACCTCACCCCATCCCTCTCCCAAGGAGAGGGGGCTTCTCCAGAGGGGGCATCTCCCCTTGGGGGAGACGGGAGAGAGGTGCTTATATTCCGTCAGGACACGATGATCGGTAACTTCAACACGCCTGCTATCTGGACCAAGTCCGACCGCGTAGAGCAACTCATTCCGGTACACGAGAACTGGAACTGGATCGCCTTCGGCGTAGAGCCGCCGTCCGAGTACTGCGACCACGTCTTCACGCCGCAGTACAAAGGCTGGAACGTGCTTGTCAAGGATCAGGAAACCTTCAGCCAGAGCTCCGGCTCTATCTTCAACGGTCCGCTCAAGCTCGCGGTGAACCGGATGTACAAACTGCGTATCCTGCGGACGACCAAGACGGCTTCCGCCACCCTCGACCCGCAGCTCTCCGTTAGCGGCAAGCGGCTGCCTTCCGACTCGATGGGCGTTATGATAGAGCACGGCTGGAACTGGTTGCCTTATACGCCGCTGTCAACCATGGTGGTGGACGAAGCCCTGGCGGGCGTGCAGCCCAAGTGGGGCGACATCATCAAGTCGCAGACCGGCGTTTCCGTCTATGACATCTACGGCTGGGAAGGCACGCTCACCGCGCTCGAACCCGGACACGGCTACCTCTATTACAGCACCGACAGCACGGCTAAGTCCTTCGTCTATCCGACCCTCTCCGCCTCCGTCAGCCATATGCAGAGGAAGCTGATGGCAAAGAGTTTGTCAGCGCAAGCGGTCTCAATTCTCAATTCTCAATTCTCAATTCTCAATTCTTACACCGCTTATCCGAGCAACATGACCATGACGATCCGTCTCATGGACGGCGAGGCGGTAGTAGATACCTGCGAGATAGCGGCATATATCGGCGGTGAGTGCCGCGGTGCCGTCCGTGCGCATACCGACAGCCTCTATTACCTCGTCATCGCCGGCGACGGCGCGGGCCAGCCGATGGAGCTCCGTACCGTCATCAACGGTGAAGAGACAGTCATAGACAAGACCCTCACTTTCGTCTCCGACAACCATATCGGCACCCCGTGGGAACCGTATGTGATACAACTCAATGCCGCACAAGGCGTGGAGGAAGTCGATGCATCCGCCACGCTTGGCGGATACCGCAAAATCCTCATCAACGGTATTCTGTACATCGTCCGTCCTAACGGCGAGATGTATGATATGACGGGAAAGAGAGTGTCTGAGAAATAAATCATAGCTTTCGGGTTGCATCTGAGGGAGGCGGAGCACTTTGACGGTGCTTCGCCTCTTTCTTTGGGTGCTTGTGGCTAAGAAGCGGGAGAAAGACCGTGTCCGCTCCGCCTAAAAGGGATAAATTGTCGATGCCATGAGGTGAGGCGTTTAAAATCGTTCGCGGAACTCGGAGGGGGTACAGCCTTTGGACTCCCGGAAGAGACGGTTAAAATGGCTGAGTGTGTTGAAACCACAGGAGAAACCGATCTCGGAAACAGGGTGCTGTGTCGTCAGTAGCAACCGTGCTGCTATACCCAACCGGTAATCAATGAGATAACGGTTGGGTGTGCGGCCTGTCTTGTTTCGGAAGAAACGCGAGAAAGATTCCGGTGCCATGCATGCCAAATCTGCCATTTCTTTCAACCCTATATCGTTCATGTAATTTTTGGCGATAAACTCTTTTACCTGCTTTACCCGTTCGTCCTCATTCTCTTCTTTGGCATCTACAAAAGAGGAGGAGGACAGTTCGTGTGCATCTTCCACTAATGACAAGCGGTACAGCAGATTGAACAGCCGGATGACGGATGCAAAACTATCGTTGCTCTGCGCCAGATTGATAATATCCTCGCGCAATAAACGGATGGCGGGTTCGGGAAAGGCAAGGCCTCTTTGGGCGCGTTCTATCATACGCCGGATGGACGCTAACGCGCGCTTGTCCATTAAGGTGCCCCGGAAGATATCCGGGTCGATATGAATGGTTATCTCATGTATGTCCTGTTCTGGACAAGTGCCCTGCTCCCACACGTGTACCAGCTTACTGCCGGTGATAAGCACGAGATCCAAATCTCCGATCTGCTCGTGACTGTCACCAATGGTGCGCACCACACCGGCGGCGTTCTCTACGAAATTCAGTTCAAACACCTCATGGCAGTGCGCCGGGTACTCAAAGTAAGTCTTATGGCGGTCTCCTACATAAAAAATGTCTAATGGCTCCAAATGGGTGATTTCGTTGAAAATTTCTTTCATCGGTGTGAGTGTTATGAAAATTTGCTGCAAAATTACAACAAAAAAATGAATTTTGCAAACTGAATTTGGCATTTTGACAGAAAACGCAAAGTATCAGTCGGTTTTGAGTTAGTCTGTTTGCGAAAAAAGCAGTAATTTTGCACCGGAATTTTAAAGACTACTAACCAAGACAAATGACTAATACGAATTTCGGATATTTTGACGATGAGCATCGTGAGTATGTGATCACGACTCCGCAAACACCTTTCCCTTGGATCAATTATTTGGGAAACGAGGATTTCTTCGGTCTGATCAGTAACACCGGAGGTGGCTATGATTTTTATAAGGATGCCAAGTTCCGCCGTATAACCCGTTATCGCTATAACAGCGTGCCGATGGATAGTGTAGGGCGTTATTTCTATATCAAGGATGGGGATACTATTTGGAACCCGGGCTGGAAACCCTGCAAAACGTCTTTGGACTCCTATGAATGCCGCCATGGTATGAATTACACGCGTATCACGGGTGCGAAAAATAAGGTACGCGCGAGCGTACTGTGTTTCGTCCCGATCGGTGTAAAGGCGGAGATACAGAGGCTCACCCTCACCAACCTCTCCGACGAAACCAAGTCCATTAAACTATTCTCGTATGCCGAGTGGTGTCTGTGGAATGCCGCTACCGACAATGAGAATTTCCAGCGTAACCTCTCTACCGGAGAGGTCGAGATTGAGCAGGCAACGGATTTCACGGCATTGTATCACAAGACCGAATACAAGGAGCGACGCAATCATTATGCCTACTATGCGGTCAATCAGCCCGTGCAGGGCTTTGATACCGACCGAGAAGCTTTCGTCGGACTGTATAACGAAATAAGCGAACCGCAGGCGGTATTGAATGGCCGGTCTGCTGATAGCGTGGCACATGGATGGAGTCCGGTCGCTTCGCATTACATAGAAATGACCCTCGCTCCCGGTGAGACCCGCGACTTGGTCTTCATACTCGGTTATGAGGAGAATCCTGAGCAAGAGAAGTTTGCAGCCCCCGATGGAGAGATAACCTCGCTCAGTACACGCGATTTTCACATTATTAATAAGGTACGCGCGCACGAAGTTATCCGCCGGTTTGCTACCATAGAGGCGGTCGAAGCTGCTTTTGCTCAACTCAATGCCTTGTGGGACGAATTGCTCGGTAAATTCCAAATACAAAGCCCGGATGAGCGGCTCAACCGGATGGTGAATATATGGAACCAATACCAGTGTATGGTCACCTTCTGCATGAGCCGGTCCGCTTCCTTCTTCGAGAGCGGTATAGGCCGCGGAATGGGATTCAGGGATTCCAATCAGGATCTTGTGGGCTTTGTTCATCAAATCCCTTCGCGCGCACGGCAACGTATCCTCGACATCGCCGCAACCCAGTTCCCCGATGGAGGTTGCTACCACCAGTACCAGCCTCTCACCAAACGCGGCAATAATGATATAGGAGGAGGATTTAACGATGACCCTATGTGGCTCATCTTCGGTACTACTGCCTATATCCGTGAAACCGGAGACTTCTCCATCTTGGACGAACCCGTACCATGGGAGAATGTGTCCGGAACAGAAGTGCCGCTTATGGAGCACCTTCGTATCAGTTTTAACCATGTCATCAACAACCTCGGACCGCACGGTCTGCCACTTATCGGGCGGGCGGATTGGAACGACTGCCTCAACCTCAACTGTTTCTCTACGGACCCCAATGAGTCCTTCCAGACTACAGAGAACAGAACGGAAAACAGCCAAGCCGAGAGCCTTATGATAGCCGGACTGTTCGTCTATTGCGGACGCCAATACGCCGAACTATGCCGTACGCTCCATCTCGACGAGGAAGCGCTACGGGCGGATGAACATGTCTCTGCCATGTGTCAAGCCGTGGAGAAACACGGATGGGACGGAGAGTGGTATCTGCGCGCTTATGACTACTACGGTCGGAAGATAGGAACCCACGAGAACGAGGAGGGGAAAATCTTTATCGAGTCCCAGGGATGGTGCGCCATGGCGCGGATTGGAGCGGAGAAAGGTCTGCCGGAGAAAGCATTGGATAGCGCAGCCAAACTCCTCGATAGCCCCTTCGGAATGGTACTCAACTATCCGGCGTACACCACCTATCATATCGAACTCGGAGAGCAGTCTACCTATCCCGCCGGTTACAAAGAGAACGGAGGTATCTTTTGCCATAACAACCCCTGGGTCATCATCGCCCAAACCGAAGCCGGACGCGGCAATGACGCATGGGAGTTATACCGCAAGATCACGCCGGCGTGGATAGAGGACCAATCACTCCACCGCGTCGAACCCTATGTCTATTGCCAGATGGTCGCAGGCAAAGAGGCTGCACGACCCGGAGAGGGGAAAAACAGCTGGCTCACCGGTACTGCCGCGTGGAACTGGCTCACAGTCTCCCAGCATATACTCGGTATTCGGCCTACCTTCCAAGGGCTTATGGTAAACCCCTGCATACCTGCCGACCTCAAGGAATATACCGTCACCCGCAAATGGCGCAACGCTGAATATGTAATCACCGTCAGAAACCCGAACGGCAAGCAGCGCCCCGAATACCCGACAATACTTCCCTATGAGCAGGGAAAACACGAGGTGGAGATAGTACTATAACGCAATCAAAAACAAACTCTGATAACATGAAAAAGTTAACAATCTTATTAGCTGCCCTTATGGTTGGTTGTACCGCCTGTGAGGCGCAGGAGAAAAAACAACGCCCGATGGATAATGATGCCGTTCAGTTTGCTATGTCTATGGGCATCGGCTGGAACCTTGGTAACCAGATGGACGCTCACTATGGCGGTTGTTCGTACGAAGAGGGATGGGGCAACAAAGCAGCCACCCAGCAGACCTTCAACGGTGTGGCTAACGCGGGCTTCAAATCGGTTCGTATTCCTGTGACATGGATGGGGCATATCGGACCGGCTCCTGCTTATACGATTGAGAAAGCATGGCTGGACCGAGTGGCGGAATTGGTGGATATGGCTCATAAGGCAGGACTCAAAGCGATTATTAACATTCACCATGATGGATTTGGCGCGTCCGACACGCCGAGCAAAGGCTACCACTGGATAGACCTGCCCGGTGCCGTGAAGAGCGAAGAAACAAACCAGCGTATCAAACAGCAACTCACGATGGTGTGGCTTCAGATAGGACAGCGTTTTGCTAACTACGGGGATTTCCTCATTTTTGAAACCCTTAACGAGATTCAAGATGGAGGATGGGGAGGTGGCGCTAATCGCACAGACGGAGGCGAGCAGTACCGTGTCCTCAACGAGTGGAATCAAGTGTGTGTCAATGCAATCCGCGCAGCAGGAGGCATGAACGAAACTCGTTATATCGGTATCCCGGGCTATGTGACAAATCCCGACTTGACAGTTGAGAACCTCGTCCTGCCGGAAGATGTTGTGGAGAACAGGTTGATGGTTGCTGTGCATAGCTATGACCCGTGGGATTTTGCAGGCTCTGCACAATATCAGGAATGGGGGCATACCGGCAAGGATGTTGTGCCCGGTGCAGACGAGAATGCATACGTAGGGATGCTCAACCGGCTTTATAACATGTACGTCCGCCGAGGCATTCCCGTCTATTTCGGCGAGTTTGGTGCCGTGCGTCGCGCGTCGGCGGCAGATGAGCCTTTCCGTCTCTATTATTTCCGGTATATATGCAAGGCGATGCGTGACCGTCGCATACCTGCGCTCTATTGGGACAATGGAAACAGCAAAGGAGGCAATGACGGATTCGGCGTAATCAACCACCAGACAGGTAAATATATAGGCAACGGAGAACAAGCCGTACGCGCTATGGTTGATTCATGGGAGAACAACGACCCCGCATACACACTACAGAGCGTTTATGACTCCGCACCACAAAGCCTACGCACCCAAAAAGAAAACAAACAAAACACTAATAACAATCATTATTAACCATTTAAAATCAATTCAATTATGAAAAAGTTTTATTCTTTTATCATCGCTGCCATGACAGTTGTCACTATGTGTGCTGAAACTATTCAGCAAGACATCGCGCTCACTCCCGGCGACTGGGGGTGGGGATATAACTGCTCCGTTACAGCCGTAGAAGGAGGCTTGCAGGCTCAACTGACCGGCGACTGGGGGGCGCTCTCTACCGGCTGGGACCCCGAAATTGACCTCTCGGGATGGGACAAGATCATCATCCTCGTGGACCGTATGGACGGCTGCGTAGGCCAATGGTTCCAACTCAAAGCATATCTGCGTGACCACGCTGATAACGAAGGCTGCCAGATTGAAGGTCTGCTCGGCAATGATGCCGACGGCACCCAACAGCAGTACCTCGTCATTGATCTCAAACAGGAGAAAACCGGCTTTGATCTCACAAAAGCGCGCGTACTGGCTATCCAGTGTCAACCGAATGGTGCCAAGTTCCTTATCAGCCGCGTTTATCTGGAGAAAGAAGAAGAGGCTACCGCCATCGAGCAAGTTACTCTCCGCAACAACGGTATCCGTTACAACCTCCTCGGACAACCCGTCGGAGAGGACTACAAAGGGATCGTCATTCTCAATGGACATAAAATGATTGTACGTTAAACTTA
>CADBZO010000047.1 GCA_902799185.1 uncultured Bacteroidales bacterium
TGACCATTGATCGTGTACTCTACTCCGTTGCGGATGATGATAATCTGATCATTACGCAGGATTTTAGTCGTTTGTACACTACCTTGTACATTCTCCATGCCCGTTGCGGTCTGCTCTTGGTTGAAAACGAAGCGCATACGACGCGGAGCGTTGGTCTGCGGACCTGCGTACTTCACATAAGCCTTGTGTGCCTTGAGCATGGTATCGTTGATCTTATAGAAGCCTACGCCGTATTGAACCGTTCCGGAGAGGACGTAGCAGTTATCTTGTGTCATACCTTTGTCTGCTATCGGGGTAGCAGCATCCACACCTTCGAGGCTATTGTCGTCCGGATTAACGCTTACACCGTTCTCATCCGTCGGGGTGAGTACAACAGGAGCATTCGAACCGGACTTACGGAAGATGACTGCCGTATTAGCCGGAATGACCTGTGTGCCCTCGGCAATCTTTGTCAGCACGAGGTCATTATTGCTCAGAGTAGCAATGAACGCTTGAGTACCATCGTTGGTGAGCTTGTAGTTCTGCGTGCTGTGGAAGAAGGTCGAGTAGTGGTAACTCGGGTTCTTCGGGTCTGCATTCGTCGGTACTTGCTCATCCGTCGAAGTCGGAGTCGGAGTCGAAGGATCGATGATATTCAGTTCTTTCCAACCATCAGCAGCCTCATAGGTAGCTCCGAGGCCCGACGGAACATATAAGTTGATTTGGTCTTGACCTTGCCCCTCCCAATAACTGAGCACTCTATAGATGGATTGCGGAGTCGTTGCATTGTTATGAATATTCTCCAGACCGTAGCAACCGGAGAAAGCTACGATATTCGAACCGCCATTTTCTTCGATTACCGAAGTACCTGCCGGGATGGTGAGATCCGTTATATTAACACAACTGTAAAGCGCGTTATACTTGATTTCCGTCACGGTAGAAGGAATCACATATGCGGTAGCCGTTTTGCCTGCCGGATAAGCAATCAGAGTGGTCATGTCCTTGCTGTACAAGATGCCATCTACACTGCAATAGTTGGGGTTAGCAGCAGCTACATTAATAGCCGTTAAGACATTCGTGCTTGTCTTGTTAGACGCTCCTTTATTCTCAAAAGCGCACTTACCTATGCTGGTCACAGAAGCAGGAACAGAAATAGTAGATAAACTCTTGGGGACCATTGAGAAGCATTTTTCACCTATGCTCTCTAAATTCCCCGGGAGTACAAGATCTCCTGTGATGGAACAATCCATGAACGCACCGTCACCAATCGAAGTCAAACTATTGGGAAGCGATACAGAAGTTACATTCTGCAAGTTATAGAATGCATAATCTCCAATATGGGTCACGCCTTCCTGTATCTCAACAGAGGTGATCAGGTCGCTAAAACATCTCCATTTCTTCGATTGATAGCTGGACATATTCTCCATAACGCCATCATAGTCCAGTTTGCTGACCGTCAGTTTACCGTCATTCGTCAGTACCACATTGCATTCTGAATTGCTCTCCCAAGAAGCAACTACTACCGGAGCGGCAGGAGTTTCTGCTTCACCATAGACCTCTATCTTAGAGATATTATTGTTACCATAACTTAAATCGTATTTAAACGGCGCATTGGTTACGGTAGTTTTGTTGGATGCATCGTTGTTATGCGTGAACTCCACTTTCGTGATCGTATAGCCTTCCTTTGGCAATACGCAAAGCAGCTCATTATAACTACCCGGTGTATTGGCTCTCCATGCTACATAATAGCCACTAATACTTGGATCATAAGCTTGATATGCACTCACATCACAGGAAGTAGCGATCGTAGCGACATTGGGATCCGTATAGATCACTTCCGTGTTCCAACCATTCAATTGCACCGTGATAGTCGTCAGCAAGGTGTATACAGGAGCCGTACCGGTGTAGTAGATTTTATAGCCCTGGTCGAAGCGGTAATAAATATCGTCACGATCAGCACTGGCCCCCAATCCAGAGAAGACTCCGTCCTCAAAGTGACATACTTTCGCTTCATCATCTTCAAATGCGTAAATCAAACAGGACGAGCCGCTTGCCGGAGCACCGCTCCATGCTTGTGCTTCTGCAGCGGAGGCAGCCACAAAACCCGGGAAATCAGAAGCCGTTAGGTTGGTAAAATCATGATTCCACGAACCGGGAACTTCAAATTCGGTCACCTGAAGAGGTGGAGCCGGTGCGGTCTCGCTCACGAGACGGACCGACCAACCGTTATGACGAGAGTGGAATCTACTAGCACTCAACTCCTCATCATTAAAGAGCATGTAGTCCGCGGTGTTCCCATCAGTGGATATAGCCGACCAGTAGTAACCGGCGGAGCCCGCCTCGCTCACATTCTTGCCTTGCCTGTTACCGGCGGCAGGCAGAAAGACGCAGCCTTTAGTCTGCAAAGCATTCCATTGTGCAGTAGTACAAGTAGTCGTATAATTTGCATCTTCTGCATTAGGAGACCCTACTACCGTAAATTCACTTGCAGCAAAAGTACCGCCATCAGGGAACAGGATAATACCTTTTACTGCTGTCCCATCCGTATTAATGGTGGCTTTTGTATATCTGCAATCGGCTACACTATTTACAGTCGCTGCCTTATCGCCGGTACGCCAGTCCAAAAGGTACCCCCATTCACTGCTGGTCAGAGTGCGCCAGCCTTCTCCGAGAGACGCAATTAGGTCGGTATTGCTGCTCCAATCGACGAAATCACCATCGTAGGTGTAGGTGTTATTGCTGTTATGAATACCATAGACGGTAGAAGAAGTGCTCCAGCCGAACAAATCGACTGTACCGTTCGTAGATACCGTACCGTTGCCGTTGATAGCGTTGTTAGCTGCGGCATCACCGATGTAGTCATACTGGTTGGCAGCAAATGCCCAAGTCCATGTTGCACCAAGGTCATTGGTGGTAGCCTGTAAGTTTCCTTTCGAGAAATAGACCACGGTCGATTCGTCAACCGAGAATGCACCCGACAGTTTGTTGTTAGATGCAGCCCAACTCATTCCCACGCTTGCTGCGAGGGCGAGAAGAAATGTAAAAATCTTTTTCCTCATAATTGAAATTGTTTTTAGTTAATATTAGTAGTTAGTTTGAATATTTGAACTCGAGTTTTCATGGTTTGCACATAATTCGGCACAAAGATACAAAAAAGTACGCATACGCGCAAGACGTACACGTAAAAATTTACGAAGTGCAAAGTTTTAGGTGCAAATTTTTACGAATTGCAAAGTTTTGTGTGTAAAAATTGACGCAGTGCAAAGTTTTCACTCCCTTCCATGTGTCAATTTTTACACTTTTTTTATGGGTGTGCCGGGGAGGATCTGAAGTCCGGGCTGGTCGTCCAGAGGTATCCACCACATCTCTTTTATCTCACGACGCATGTATTGTCTTCCCAGAAATTGAATCATCCACTCCATCCTCATCATACTGCGCTCCAGAAGGAAGAACTGCCTCCATTGGGCGTTATCCAACTCCACGATATCGAAAGTCGGTGTGGTAGCGGTGAAAAAACGAAAACGAACAGCTAATGTCATATTATCTATCGGTATATTGTTTATATTGTTAATGTATCGGTGTATGGTTCAAAAGTGACTGCGGAAGATCAAAAGTCCTGCAAAGGTATAAAAAAAAGCGCACATACGCAATACGTTCACGCAAAAATTTACGAAGTGCAAAGTTTTAGGTGCAAAAATTTACGAATTGCAAAGTTTTTTACCTCCGACACCCCCCGACACCCGAAAACTCTGATCTTTGATTTAAGAAAAAAACATAGATAAACCCCTTTGAATGATTTAGAAGCGTTGCTTCCTGTGCGTATAAGGGCTAAAAACTCCCTGTGAATAAATTCCCGGATAGTTTTCATCCCTCATCCGCACCCTTACGGGCAAATCATCCAAAGGCCATAAACACAAAAAACAATTTTTATTGGTCCAAAATTACCAAAAATGTTCCAAAAATAATTTTCTTTTAGGTCAACAATTAAAGACAATTAAAGACAATTTTCTTTTTTTTATATATTTTATATATAGGATGCATATTTAATTGTTGGTAATTGTTGATAATTGTTGACAGATAGAAAAATCAGAGGACTTGGAAAATTGTTTTTTATGTTTATGTCCGCAGGCGTTTGTACTCCGCAAGGAGTGTGGATTAGGGCGGTAGACAGAACGGGGAGCTTGCTCACCGGGCGGCATAGCGGACTAAGGCACAAAAGCCCGCAAGGGCTACAAACGGCAAGGGGTTTTATAGGTTTATTTTCTTAAAAAATTAGTCGAAAGTCGAAAGCGGCTTTGAGTAGCCAAAGGCTACGGTCTTTTGTCTTTTTACTTTCTTATTTGAAGAACTCGCTTACTTTCTCGTTGGTTACAATTTCCTCCTGGAAGATGTAAGCACCCGTTTTAGGTAGCAAGATTTATCGGCAAGTGCTATTCGGGCGGAATTGAGCGAAAAATCATCTATTCCGCCCACTATCGAGCGTAACTCGGGCGGAATTGAGCAAAAAATCATCTATTCCGCCCGCTATCGAACGCAATTCGGGCGGAATTGAGCAAAAAATCACCTATTCCGCCCACTATCGAACGCAATTCGGGCGGAATTGAGCAAAAAATCACCTATTCCGCCCACTATCGAGCGTAACTCGGGCGGAATTGAGCAAAAAAATTCTTTATATTCGTTCGTCAACAATTAACGACAATTAAAGACAACAATTATTTAAGGAAAGAGGGTGTGTCCAAAATTATCAAAAATATCTTCCGTAAACGATACCGTGGGAGCTTACGCGTATAAATACCGTCTTATGCAAGCATAGCCGCTATCTATCCGCGCAAAACAGATAGAATTGCATTCTATTCGTCAAAAAAATGCCCGAACGCTTGCAGAAAAATGGATTTTTCTTCATATGCATTTGCATATGTCGATTTTTTGTTGTACCTTTGTAGCCGATTTGTAGATTAGCCCTAAAATGCGATAAATATTAACCTATCAATAGTATGAAAGAATACCAGTTGACTGCCACGATGCGGTCTTATCCATGGAGCGAACTGACCGACGAACAGCGCGAGGTGCTGACCATCGCCAAAGAGCAGACGCAGCGCAGCTACTGCCCGTACAGCCATTTTCACGTAGGAGCAGCGGCGAAGCTCGCCAACGGCGTCATCATCCGCGGCTGTAACCAGGAGAACGCCGCTTATCCGAGCGGTTTATGCGCGGAACGCAGTGCGTTGTTTGCTGCCGGAGCGCAATACCCGGAAGAGCCGGTGACGATGCTGGCGATAGCCTGTTTCACCGGCGGTCATTTCACCAAGGAACCCGGTTCGCCCTGCGGCGGGTGCCGCCAAGTAATGACCGAGACGGAAAACCGCTACGGCGGGAAGATGCAGATCCTGCTCTACGGAGAGGACGAGACGTATGTGTTCGACTCCGCCGCCGACCTGCTGCCGCTGGTGTTTGTGAAGGAGAACCTGCTGGGGGAATAGATACACCCCCCGACCCCCTCTCAGAGGGGGAGAGGAATGTTAGACAAAAGTAGAAAGACCGCTACGCTCAAAGTAGAAAGCACCATGCGGCTTTGAGTAGCCAAAGGCTACGGTCTTTTGTCTTTCTACTTTCTACTATAAAAGATGCAACTAATAAAGAAAATAGACATTTATCTGCTCCGGAACTTTCTGGGGCTGTTTGTGGCTACGTTCTTTATTGCCATCTTTATTCTGCTGATGCAGTTCATGTGGATGCATGTGAACGACCTGGTAGGCAAAGGTATCGAGCTGAGCGTGCTGGCGGAGTTCTTTGTCTATGCCGTGGCGTCCGTGGTGCCGCTGGCGTTGCCGTTGGCTATCCTGCTCAGTTCGCTTATCTCGTTCGGTAACTTAGCGGAGAAATTCGAACTGACGGCGATGAAAGCGGCGGGTATCTCGCTTTTCCGTATCATGCGGCCGTTAGCCATCGCCGTAGCGATACTGAGCGTGGGGGCGTTTTTCTTCAGCAACAACGTGCTGCCCAAGTCGCAGATGAAACTATGGGCGCTGATCTTCTCGCTCAGGCAGAAGAGCCCGGAGCTGGAGATTCCCGTCGGCGAGTTCTACGACGAGATAAGCGGTTATCACATCTTCGTGCGTGAAAAGACCAAGCGGGGCGAGCTGCTTAATATCATGATCTACGACTACTCCGGCGGTTTCGAGAACGCCAAAGTGATGGTAGCCGACACGGGCCGTCTGGCGGCGAGTGCCGACAAACGGTATCTGATTCTGGACATGATCAACGGCGAGTCGTTCGAGAACCTGAACAGCCAGCAGCAGCGCTCCACCGGCACGACGAAGAATATCCCTTACCGCCGTGAGACGTTTGCGTACAAGCGTATCCTCATTGATTTCGCTACGGACTTCAGCCGCTATGACGAGTCGGTGCTGGCGGATCAGCATGTGAGCAAGAATATCGCGCAGCTGAACGAGTCCATCGACTCGATGCGTGTGGTAGCCAATGCGCGGAGCAAGGAGCAGAGCGACAAGCTGATCAGCGACCGGTTCTTCTGGCGCGAGAACGGCCGCAAGGCGGCTATCCCGGAGCAGGTGGCGGAAGAGGAACGGCGGATATATAACTTAGACAGCCTCTGGGCGGGGCTGAGTCCAGTGAAGAAGAACCAGGTGCTGACCATTGCGGAGGAGCGCGCACGGACGTATAACGACCAGGTGGAGTATAACTCGTTGATGCTGGACGACGCCGAGCGGTATATCCGCAAGCACCAGATAGAGCTGTACCGTAAGTTCACGCTGGCGTTCGCCTGTCTGGTGTTTTTCTTCATCGGCGCGCCGTTAGGAGCTATCATCCGCAAAGGCGGTCTGGGTGCGCCGGTGGTCATCTCGGTGGTGATGTTTATCGTCTATTATATCATCGACAACGCGGGATACAAGATGGCGCGCGAAGCGCTTTGGCCGTGCTGGGCGGGAATGTGGCTGAGCTCGTTCGTGCTGCTGCCGATAGGAATATTTCTGACCTACAAAGCCGCCACCGATTCGCCGCTCTTCAACCCCGAGGCATGGGTAATAGGCTGGAAAAGGATTATGGGAAAAATTCACAATTCACAATTAACAAATCACAAAGCGTCCTAGTGGCTTTTGTACAAACAGAAGAGTCCGTACGGATCTTAAAACGTTGTACCAAACTCCCAAAGCCCTTTGTGAATTGATAATTGATAATTGATAATTGAAATTATGAAAATCAATACAATAGAAGAAGCATTAGCGGATTTCCGCGAGGGTAAGTTTGTGATCGTGGTCGATGACGAGGACCGGGAGAACGAAGGCGATTTTATCATCGCCGCGGAGAAGATCACGCCCGAGAAAGTCAATTTCATGTTACGCCACGGCCGCGGCGTGCTCTGTTGTCCTATCACGGAGCAGCGCTGCGCCGAGTTGGATCTGATGCACCAGGTAGCGAACAACACCTCCATGCTCGGTACGCCGTTCACTGTGACGGTGGACAAGCTGGAGGGCTGCACGACAGGTGTGTCCGCCGCTGACCGTGCGGCTACCATCCGTGCGTTAGCCGACCCCCAAAGCAAGCCGGAGACCTTCGGCCGTCCGGGACATATCAACCCGTTGTACGCCAAGGCGGGCGGTGTGCTGCAACGCGCCGGTCACACCGAGGCAGGCGTGGATCTGGCGCGGCTGGCTGGGCTCTATCCCGCGGCAGCACTGATAGAGATCATGAACGCCGACGGCACCATGGCGCGGATGCCGCAGTTGCAGAAAGTAGCGGAGGAGTTCGGGCTGAAGATTATCACCATCAAAGACCTGATCGCCTACAGGCTGGAGAAAGGTGAAAGGTTAAAGGTGAAAGGTGAAAGGGGCTGCGATCGCCCTGAGGCTTCCCGCGGGCTGATTGAGCGCGGGGAGACGGTGTTCCTGCCTACCAAGCACGGGGAGTTCATGCTCACGCCCTTCCGCGACATGACGACGGGCCTGGAGCACATAGTGCTGAGCAAAGGCGAGTGGCGTGCAGACGAACCGGTGCTCTGCCGCGTACATTCCAGCTGCATGACGGGCGATATCTTCGGTTCGCAACGGTGCGAGTGCGGCGAGCAGCTCAACAGGGCCATGGAAATGATCGAGCAGAACGGCAGCGGCATTATCGTTTATATGAACCAGGAAGGACGCGGTATCGGTCTGATGAACAAGATACGCGCGTATAAGTTACAGGAAGAAGGCGAAGACACCGTGGAGGCAAACATACATCTGGGCTTCCGTCCGGACGAACGCGACTACGGCGTAGGCGCACAGATACTCCGTGAGATGGGTGCGCTCAAGCTGCGGCTCATGACCAACAACCCCGTCAAACGTGTAGGCCTGGAGAGCGACGGCATTGAGATCGTGGAGAACATCCCCATCGAGATAAAACCTAATAAATGGAACGAACGGTACATGCGTACCAAGAAGGAAAAAATGCACCACGAGTT
>CADBZO010000048.1 GCA_902799185.1 uncultured Bacteroidales bacterium
GAACTGGCGGCGGTCTATCGGTTGCAGGACCACTGCTTCGGGCGGCATTTCCAACTCGCCCAGCCCCACTTGGCGGTTGAGTTGGCGGACCGGCTCATCGCACGCAACAAGGCGGAAGGCATAGACCCCTGTGGCTATTGGTTCTACTACCGCGCTACGGCTAACGAATCCCGCCTCGGACGCACCTATGTCACCGACGACTACCGGCGTGCGCTGGACTTGGGCGTGCTCAAGGCTTATACCGACCTCCTCATTGCTTACGGCTACGGCGATTCCGACACGGTGCTTGTCGAAACTCCGGACTTCACTTCGCTCCTCCGGGACGGCATGGACCGCCTCTGCCCGGGTGCGTTCTATATGGACGCTGCTCGCGAGATGCACCGCTACGATGCGCTCCGTCATCTATACAGCTGCGACGAAGGTATCCAGCGCAGCCAACTCCGTTACCAGCTCCTTAGCGAGAGCCACGACCTGATTCACTCGCGTCTCTCCCAAGCTGCCCGACTCGGAGACACCGCCGCGTGGGAGCAACTGGGCGACTGCTATTATGATGGCAGCTGCGGCTTTGAGCAGAGTTACGAGAAGGCCTTCACCTGCTACTCCAACGGAGCCATACACGACGCCGTCGGCTCCATCGGGAAACTATGGCGGATGATGCACGACCATCTCATCGACCGTCCGCTGGACTACGTGGACTCCATCGCTCTGCAGGGCGCACGCTGCGGCTCCAAACGGCTCCTTGCCGAGACCGTCATCATCCACCAGGAAGGACGGCTCACCGAGTACGCCGACGAGATAGAGCGGTTCTACGACCCTATCTTCGACGCACCCGAGTTCACGCTCGATAGCGACGAAGACTGGCGAGAGGTCATGGACGAACAACTGGGCGACGACGAGCCCGAAGACGAAGACGGTCGCTACGACGCTTGGGCGTAGGGAAGGTAAAAAATGAAAAGTGAAAAATGAAAAATGAAAAAACGAAAGGCATAGTTATGAAAAAGACAATCATCTTGCTTGCATGGACAATGACTGCGCTTACTGCCTACGCGCAGACCTATCTCATTGAAGCACTCAAACCTACGGAAGAAAATCGCATCAAAATCATCTCTTCCAAAGTGGGGTTGAATGATTTTGACGCCCAGCGTATTGCGCATATCTATCATGTCAACACTACGCTGGTCATCCGGGGTGCGGCACACGGGCTCATCGGCTCCGACGACCACGGATATGTGACCTACAACCTCAAGGGGGAGTACTCCAAACTCACTTTCTGGTTAGGACCCACTTCGCGTGCAGGTGGCACTACCGCCAAAACGCTGCTCACTATTACGGCGGACGGCAAGCGGATATTTGACCGGCCCGTCTTCAATTACGACCCGCCGCGGTTCGTCACCCTGGATGTCACGGGCGTGGACGAGATCAAGTTCAAAGTGCTGGTCGGAGAGATTGATCTCGCACTCGCATACGCACAGCTATGGAATGAAGGAGCGAATATAGTGCAACCCCAACTGCCGGTGACCTATCCGCAGGGCAAACTCAAACTCGTGGAACAACTCATCCCTTATTATACCAGCGGACAGATACATGCTATCCAATCGAAGGACAAAGCCCCGGACTCGCTGGAGGAGTACCCTGGTATCGAGGAGAGCATCAGCATGTGCCGCCATGAGTTCACCAGCGGTCTTCAGTTCACCTCGGACCAGAAACTCATCGGCAACCCCTCCTACTATTCCTATTTCTGGCTGGGCAAACGCTACGAGAAACTATCCTTCATCGTCGGTCCGCGTGACAACCAGAGTTCCAACACCTCCGCCTGGCTCGTCATCTACGGAGACAAGAAAAAGATTCTCTATGAGGAAATAGTCCGCCAGACCGACCTGCCGCGGCAAGTCGTCGTCGATGTCAAGGGACAGGAGAGCGTCTGTTTCTCCTGCGAACTGCGTTCCAGTGACTTCTTGGGTTCTATCACCTTCGGAGCGGTGGATATATATGCGTATCCTGCCGGCGACACCTCCGTACCGCAGGAGGGATTGGCGAATATCAATAAAGAACAGGTCGCCAAACTCAAATCGCCGGCATCTCTTATGACCAATATCCTGCCGTACTCCGTAAGAGGCGTGGCGAAAGCAAAGAACACCCTCTTTACCGGCGAGTCGTCTTATATCACTTTCTCCATGGGGGGCGAGAAATTCTCCGAGGGACTTATCCTTGCCTCGGGTGCCACTTTCTTCGACGATAATATAGACGCTTACGCCACTTTCGACCTCGCCGGAGAATTTGACTATATCTCTTTCTATGCCGGTATGCTGACTAACAGACGCGTGCTCGAAGACGACAGACTGCGTATCTATGCAGACGATAAACTCATCTTCGATACGGTGATCCATTGCACCGAGCCTAACAAGTACTTCGAGGTGCCTGTCAACAAATGCCGCTCGCTTCGGTTCGCTAAACCCGGTAACAAGAAACAAAAACAATGTTTCATCGGTGTGGGAGATATAGCCCTCTACCGCGGCAAACCGGTCAAGAACGACCTTTTCTACCACGAATATCCTGACTTCCCGGAGGAAGCAGACCTCATTGACCTCTGCCAGCGACCGTATTTCCACTACGTGGGACGGTATCTCTCCTCACTCACCAACTTCGATTTCAACGACTGCTTCAAACCCGGCGGCACCAAACGGGACTGCTTCAATATGAAAGACGGTTCTCAAATCTGCAAAGGCATCATGCTTGAAGCAAACGTGCCGCTCGCGTTCGAGGATATTACCATGACAGACGCAGCTATCATGTTCCTCGTTGGAGCGGGATCAGCGCTCAGCCAGAGCGATATGGCAGCCTATACAGGAACCACTGCAGGTGCAGGGCTGGCAGGAGACTTGGCTGTTCTCAAACTCATCAATCCCGACAACAAAGGGCAAGCATCTGTAGTCGCCTTCAATCCTTACGGAGAATACCAAAGCTGCACCTTCTCTATCGCCAACAAAGCGGAGTACTGGGACGAAGTGGACAAACTCGTTAACCTCGGCGAACGCAAAGACCATCCGTTCCGCCTCAATGTCATCGCAGACCAACGCCTGGTCAAGCAGATCGAACTGACCAACCGCATGGAGCCGCAGACCATTACCGTACCTATTTACAACTGCCACTCGCTCGTCTTCTGGCTCGAACCCGGAGACACCCGTTCCGGCCAGTTCGTGCTCTATGACATGACGGTCAGCAAGAAACCCTATACGCCCACCATACAATGCTGGGAGGTGACGTTCACGCAAGACGGCGCGGCGCAGACCGTCTATGGCTGGCTCACCGAGCAGGAACTTCTGGAGAACATCGCCGAGATGCGCGCTGACTCATCCATCAGCAATATATCCTACCGTCCTGCCAAGGCTGATGACCGCAACGGATGCGAGAAACTGTTTGATAGTGCGAAAGAGTAATATCTCATGAAGATTTTGAAACCCATAGAACACCTCCCGCTGGAGGATTATCTCGACCTTGAGGCGGAGATAGTGAAGAACGTGCAAGAGCCGACGCTCTTCACCTGGATCGTCGCTCCTACCGTCATTTACGGACGCCACCAGGTTCGCTCGCAGGAGGTCAATGACGCCTATTGCGCTGCCCACGGCGTACGCGTCGTGCAGCGCAAGAGCGGAGGCGGATGCGTCTATGCCGATGCCGGCAACCTCATGGTCTCCTATATCGACCCGTCCACCCGCTCGCAGGAGGTCTTCGGGACATTCCTGCAATGCCTTGCTTCCGCTCTGCGCAAGCTGGGCTACGAGGCGGTCACCACGGCGCATAATGACATACTCGTGGCAGACCGCAAGGTAGCCGGCACCGCCTGTTATACCACCCCCACCGGCACCGTCGTCCACGCCTCCATGCTATACGACGTCAACCTCGACGCGCTGGAGCAGGCTATCACGCCTTCAGAGGCGAAGTTAGCCAAACATGCCGTCGCCTCCGTCCGCCAGCGCGTCCGTAACCTCAGAGCGATAACCGACCTCGGCGACATAACAGCCTTCCGGCAACTCATCGAAGAGGCAATGCTCTAACTATTAATAGCGGTAATTTCCTATAAAAAAATGACGTGCGCCCTTGCGTATGTCATTTTTTTTTCGTACCTTTGCACTCAAATTAATAGTTTCATATCTATGGAGATTTCAGTACGTGCGCAATCCATGCCGGAGAGCCCTATCCGTAAGTTGGCGAAATACGCCGACGCGGCGAAGTTGGCCGGCGTGCATGTGTATCATCTTAATATCGGCCAGCCGGATATCCAGACCCCGCCGCAGGCGCTGGAGGCGGTGAGGCATTTCAAACAGGATATCCTCTCTTATTCCCCTTCTCAGGGACTCAAATCCCTTAGGACCAAGATGGTCAGTTATTACGCCGACTACGGCATCGACCTCTCCCCAGACGAGATTATCATCACTTCCGGCGGCTCCGAGGCGATTATGTTCGCTTATATGAGCTGCCTCAACCCCGGCGACGAGATCATCGTCACCGACCCTTCGTACGCCAACTATATGGCGTTCGCTATCTCATGCGGAGCTGTCGTCAAGTCCGTCAAGACGGATATCAAGAACGGCTTCAAACTGCCGCCGGTGGAGGAGTTTGAGAAGCAGATCACGCCCAAGACAAGGGCTATCCTCATCTGCAACCCCAATAACCCCACAGGCTATCTATATACCAAGCAGGAAATGCGCCAGATACGCGACCTCGTGAAGAAATACAACCTCTATCTTATCTCCGACGAGGTCTATCGCGAGTTCATCTATACCAAGTCGCCTTATATCTCCGCCTGCCACTTGGAGGGCATTGAGGAAAACGTCATCCTCGTCGATTCCGTCTCGAAGCGTTATTCGGAGTGCGGCATCCGTATCGGTGCACTCATCACGAAGAACAAAGCCGTCCGCGAGGCGGTTATGAAGTTCTGCCAGGCGCGTCTCTCGCCCCCTCTCTTCGGTCAGGTCGTCGCAGAGGCGTCTCTCTCCACGCCCGAGGAGTACATGCAGGAGGTCTATGACGAGTACCTCACCCGCCGTAACTTCCTCATCGACCAGCTCAACCAGATTCCCGGAGTCTTTGCGCCGGCGCCGACAGGTGCGTTCTACGTCATGGTGGAACTGCCGGTGGACGATGTGGAGAAGTTCTGCAAATGGTGCCTCACCGACTTCACCTACGAGGGCGCGACGATTATGATGGCGCCGGGTACGGGTTTCTACACCAACCCCGAGGACGGACGCCACCAGGTCCGCATGGCATATGTCCTCAACAAAGAGGATTTAGGCAAAGCCATGATTGTCCTCCGCAAAGCCCTCGAGGCCTACAACGAGAAATGAATAAATGATTCAATGAGAAAATAAATAAATGATAAAATTATAAATGACCAAATGGTAAATGACAAAATGATAAAATATGTTGGCTGCGATGACGCCGAGTTAGATTTGTTCGAGAGCCAGTACGAGTTGCCGGAAGGCATGTGCTACAACAGCTACGTGGTGCTCGGAGAAGAGAAAGTGGCAGTGATGGATGCAATGGACGCCCGTTGCTGCGAGGAGTGGTTGAAGAAAGTAGAAGAGGCGTTGGACGGCCGCAAGCCGGACTACCTCGTCTGCCAGCACATGGAGCCTGACCACAGCGGTTCGATGGGTGCTTTCCTTGCGAAATACCCCGATACCACCGTCGTTTGCTCCAAGCAGGCCGTGGTGATGATGAACCAGTTCGGTATCGAGGCAAAGAACGTGCAGGTGGTAGCCGAAGGACAGACGCTCGACCTCGGCGGACTGACGCTGCAGTTCATCGCCGCGCCGATGATCCACTGGCCTGAAGTGATTATGACCTACTGCCCGGAGGAGCAGGTGCTTTTCTCTGCGGACGCTTTCGGTAAGTTCGGTGTCTATCACGCCGACGAGGACGACTGGGCATGCGAGGCACGCCGCTACTATTTCAACATCGTCGGCAAATACGGCATGCAGGTTTCCAATGTGTTAAAGAAATTAGCTTCCCTCCCTTGTGGGGAGGGTAAGGGTGGGGTTTCCCTTATTGCCCCCCTCCACGGCTATATGCTTGAGGGCGAGAAGAAAGACGAAGCGTTACGCCTGTATTCGATTTGGAGCGCCTACGGCGTGGAGACCGAAGGTGTCCTCATCGCTTATGCCTCCATCCACGGCAACACCCGCCGTGCCGCAGAGCAACTCGCCGAGATACTCAAGGCCAAGAATGCCGGTAAGGTTGCTATCACTGATTTGAGCCGCGACGACATGGCGGAGGCTATCGAAGATGCTTTCCGCATGAATAGGCTTGTGCTCTGCTGCGCCACCTACGACGGTGACATCTTCCCGCCGATGCACATGTTCCTGCATAAGCTCCGCCTCAAAGGTTACCAGAACCGCCGTGTGGCATTGGTCGAGAACGGCTCCTGGGCGCCGCAGGCGGTCAAAGTGATGAAGGAAATGCTCGCTCCCTGCAAGAACGTGGAGATAGTAGAGCCGACCGTCACCATCCGCGGCGCACTCAAACCCGCCCAACTCCCCGAACTCGAAGCCCTTGCCGACGCACTCTTGGCGTAAAGGGTAATAGCAACCGGCAAAGGTAAAAACACTATGCCTTCCAACGAAAGCAATATTATCATCTATAACACGCTTGACGGCCGTGCAAGTGTCGCTCTCTATGCCCATGACGGCAGCGTGTGGATGAATCAAGCCCAGCTCGCAGAACTTTTTGACACCTCTAAGCAATTAGTAAGTCATCACATAGTTAATATATTGAGGGAAAGAGAGTTAGACGCAAATTCAGTTGTCAAAAATTATTTTACAACTGCCTCTGACGGCAAGCAATATAACGTCACTTTCTATTCTTTGGAGATGATTTTGGCGGTGGGTTTCCGTGTGCGGAGCAAGCGCGGTACGCAGTTCCGTATCTGGGCGAACCAACACCTCAGCGAGTATCTGGTCAAGGGCTTTACGATGGATGACGAGCGGCTGAAGAACCCCAACGGCAGACCGGATTATTTCGATGAGTTGCTGGAGCGCGTACGTGAGATACGCGCCTCTGAGAAACGCTTTTATCAGAAAGTGCGTGACCTATTGGCACTCAGCAGCGATTACGACAGCACGGACAAAGCGACGCAGATGTTCTTTGCCGAGACGCAAAACAAACTGTTGTATGCCGTGACAGGCGAGACGGCGGCTGAGTTGATCGTCCATCGGGCAGATGCTTCGCAACCGAACATGGCACTCACTTCGTGGAAAGGCAGCGTAGTTCGCAAACAGGATATATACACCGCTAAGAACTACTTGCAGCAAAACGAGATAGACACGCTCAACCGCTTGACGACGCTCTTCCTGGATACCGCCGAACTGCGTGTTCGTGAGCGCAAAGACCTGACGCTCCGTTATTGGCGCGAGACAGTGGACGGATTGTTGAATTTCCAGGGCAAAGTGGTGTTGCAAGGCGCAGGTTCGGTCAGCAACCGGCAGATGGAGGAACACGTGAATGCCATTTATGAGCAGTTCAATGCACGTCGCAAAGCCTTTGCCGCCGCCGAAGCCGACCGCGAGGACCAATTGGAACTCTCCGCCCCCTCAGACGAAGACCTGGCCGCTTTGCAAAGTTTGGCAGAAAGAAGAGAGAACTAACATCGCTCTTGGAAAATCGGCAAAAAAAGAACCGCCCGGAATGTGAGGTGACCCCCAAAAGTTGGACGGATTATTAAATCTATTTGACTTGATTTTGAAAGTGAGTTCGGTATTGTACCGGGCTCATTTTCAATTTTAGTT
>CADBZO010000049.1 GCA_902799185.1 uncultured Bacteroidales bacterium
GCTTTTGTTTATATTTCTATATAATTATATAATAAAAGGATCCGCCGGCAAAAAACCGGCGGACATATTTTTGATCATATAACATCAAGCGCCTGCAGTCCTGTAATGACATACATGATAATGAACAGGCCGCAAATTATGTACATTATCGGATTGACCTCTTTGAACTTCGCTCTGGCGCACTTTACCAAAACATAAGAGATAAAGCCAAAAGCGATACCATCGGTGATGGAGTAGAAGAACGGCATTCCGACGAGGGTGAAGAAGCACGGGAACGCTACCTCAAGGTCAGACCATTCAATATCCTTCAACGAGGAGCACATCATTATTCCGACAATAATAAGCACGGGAGCGGTAGCGGATGTAGGCACGAAGCCGAGCAGCGGAGAGAGCACGAGCGCGAACGCGAAGCAAAGCCCCGTAACGGTGGATGTAAGTCCTGTTCTGCCGCCTGCCGCGATTCCGGAGGTGGATTCAACATAAGTAGTAACGGTAGAGGTGCCGAAAACAGCGCCTGCACTGGTAGCGAGCGCGTCTGCAAGCATCGCTCTTTCTATCCTGGGGAGGTTTCCGTTTTCGTCAAGGTAGCCCGCCTTGTCTGCTGCTCCGATAAGGGATTGCAGCTCTATATTGTCCTTAAAAATAAACAGCGTGTCTCCTCCGTTGACCACCTGCGTAGCCTTACCCACGCACTTCACGTTCATCGGAAGTGCGTGGGCATAAGCCACTGCAAGCGTCAGCAAAACGGTGTATATCAGTCGTTTCATTTATTCACTTGGAAACGGGTGTTGCCGTTTTGGATGAAATCTACAATCTGTTTGGCAGCCGCAATGCCAGCATTGATATTCGCCTCAGCGGTCTGTGCTCCCATCTTCTTCGGGGTGGCAAAATAGCGTCCCTCGAAGAGCGTACGGAACTTTGCGTCAGCTACCGGCATGATATCCGTCATGTACTTGAGGTCTGCGCGCTCTTGCATGAGGGCTATCAGTCCTTCCTCGTCAATGACCTCCTTGCGCGCGGTGTTGACCAGCACGCCACCCTTCGGCATGAGGTTAACGAGGTCGTGATTGATAGAGCCCTTGGTCTCCGCCGTTGCGGGAATATGCAGACTCACAATGTCGCAGGTCTTGTACAACTCCTCGGCGGAGTGCACCGGTTTCACGTTAGCGGCAATCATTGCATCGTCCGGACAATAGGCATCATACGCATATACGTCCATGCCGAAGCCTTGCGCGATACGCGCTACGTTACGGCCTACGTTTCCGAAAGCATGGATACCGAGTTTCTTGCCTTTCAGCTCCGTGCCGGAAGTACCGTTATAGAGGTTACGCACGGCATAGACCATGAGTCCCAAAGCCAACTCTGCCACGGCATTGCTGTTCTGCCCGGGGGTGTTCATCGCTACTACTTTGTGCGCCGTTGCGGCATCCAAGTCAATGTTGTCATAACCCGCACCGGCACGGACAACAATCTTCAGCTGTTTCGCTGCGTCCAACACAGCCGCATCCACCACATCCGAACGGATGATCAGTGCATCCGCATCAGCCACAGCGTCCAGTAACTGCTGTTTATCGGTATATTTCTCCAGGAGCGCCAGTTCGTATCCTGCGCCCTCTACCACCTCGCGAATGCCGTCCACGGCCACCTTCGCAAAGGGTTTTTCTGTTGCTACTAATACTTTCATAAAAATGTACGATTATTAAGATTTTGCCCCATCGGAGGTAAGTCGGTATTGTATCGGAGTTTTCTCGGAGTTGTATCGGACTTACATCGGGGAAATTTAGTGCTTAAAAAATATACGATTTTTAAGATTTAGTGTAAGGATTCGTATTCCTTTATGCAATCCACAAGTGCTTGAACGCCTTCGAGGTCCATGGCATTGTAGCAGGAAGCGCGGAAACCGCCTACGAGACGGTGACCCTTGATACCCACCATGCCTTTTGCCGTGGCGAACTTGAAGAAATCGTCTTGGAGTTCTGCATACTCCGGTTTGAGCACAAAGCAGATATTCATGCGGCTGCGGTCCTCTTTCTTGAGGATAGTCGGCGTGAACAGTTTCGACTCATCGAGACATTTGTAGAGCAGGTCGGCTTTGGCTTTGTTACGTGCCTCAATCCATTTCACGCCGCCGTTCGCTTTGAGCCAGCGGAGGGTCAGCAGTGCTGTATAAACCGGAAGCACAGGAGGCGTGTTGAACATCGAACCGCCATCGATGTGTGTCTGGTAGTTCAGCATCGTCGGAATATAACGGCTCACTTTGCCCAGACACGACTCTTTGATGATTACGAAGGTTACACCTGCAGGTGCAAGGTTCTTCTGCGCACCGCCGTAGATGATGTCATACTGGCTGACGTCAATTGGGCGGCTGAGGATATCGGAAGACATGTCAGCTACCAAAGGCACATTGCCCTTCTTCTTGTAAATCTGAGCCAGTTTCTCGTCATTGATCTCGGTACCGAAGATGGTGTTGTTGGTGGTAATATGGAAATAATCTGCGTCCTGCGGTATCTCGTAATCCGTCGGGATGTCCGTTGTGGAGGCAGCCACCTCTACCGCCTCGCCGAAGCCCTTCGCCTCTTTGAGTGCTTTCTTCGACCATACACCGGTGTTGAGGTAAGCGGCTTTCTTCTCCAGCATGTTGAACGGCACCATGCAGAATTGCAGGCTGGCGCCGCCTCCGAGGAACAGCACACGGTAACCCTCCGGCACGTTCAGCAACTCCTTCATCAGCGCCTCCGCCTCGTCCATGACGGGTTGGAAATACTTCGCGCGGTGCGATATCTCAAGAACGGAAAGTCCTTCGCCCTGAAAATCAATCACTGCCTCCGCAGTTTGTTTAATCACTTCTTGCGGCAGGATACTCGGTCCTGCATTGAAATTGTACTTTTTCATATTGTTTTTGATTAAGGATCGTTCACTTCGTTCACTAAAGGAATAAAGAGTAAAGACTTAAATGTTTTGTATAGTCGAAGCCGTTTAGTCTTTATTCCTTTAGCGAAGCGGTCTTTATTCTTTTAGCCCGTAGGGCGGTCTATTTCAATGTATAATATTTATTATTCCAAGCGGTAGAGTGCACAAGCGGCAGTTCGATAATTCCTTCTTTATGCTGCTTTCCTTGCGCGAGGTGGAGCGCCATAGCTACTGCTGCCATCTCATCGGCAGAAGCTCCCTTTGTACTTTGTACATTGTTCCCTTGTACATTAGTAAGGTACTTCCGCAGGTTCTCCGGCACTTGTTTGCCGGCTTTCTGCATGCGCTCGGCGAGGTCCTTGTTGAACTGCTCTTTGGCGATACCGGATTTGTATTCGCGGTATTGCTTGTCGTGCATGGCGAACTCGAACAACTCCTCGTCGTCCTGTCCACGGTCCCAACCGAGTTCCTCCATCTCTTTGATGTACTGCGGCAGCACATCCGGATAGAGTTTCTGCGGGTCGTCGGTGTAGAACTCAAATCCTTTCTCCTTGGCGAGTTCGATGATCTCCGGCGCCAACTCACCCGGCAGCTTGCCGGACTTACCAAGTATCATGCCCCACATAGCAGGATCCATACGCGTGAAGTCTTTCTCGCCCATGGAGCGGCTGAAGAGGTTCATCAGCGCAGCGTTCTTCACATACTGGCTGAACGGTGTGACGAGACACGGCGTACCGAGCATCGGCCAGATACGTTGTACTTCGTCGAAGAGCTGAACGAGCAGTTCGTCCTCGGAGAGCTCTTTCTCGCCTTTCTTCTTGAGGTTGGCATTGATAGCCGCGTGCATGCCTTTGAGGTCCGCCATGAGACTTCCCATCATTCCGCCCGGCAGACCGCAACCCACGAGCAACGAGGTCATCAGTGCGTTCTTCGGGTCTATCCAGTAGCCTAAGAAATCATCGATGAACGACTGCGTCAGGCTGCGCGCCTCCATATAGGCTTTCATGTTAATGTCTTTGACGAGGAAACCTGCGTCCTTCAGCATCGCTTGAATAGTGATTACGTCCGGATGCACCTTACCCCAACTCAGCGGTTCCATCGCCACGTCCAGCACATCGCCGCCTGCTTTCGCTACTTCGAGCATCGAAGCCACACTGAAGCCCGGACCGGTGTGACCGTGGTACTGGATGATAATATCGGGGTGTTTCTCTTTTATAGCTGCTACGATGGTACCGAGCATTGCCGGACGGCCGATACCCGCCATATCTTTGAGACAGATCTCCTGTGCACCGCCTTCGATCAGTTGCTCCGCCAGGTTGATGTAATACTCCGCCGTATGCACTTTCGAATAAGTGATACACATAGTCGCCTGCGCAGTCATGCCCGCCTCTTTCGCCCATTGGATGGACGGGATAATATTACGCGGGTCGTTCAGACCGCAGAAGATACGGGTAATGTTTGTTCCCTGCGCGTGCTTCACTTTGTACATCAGCCGGCGCACGTCCGCAGGCACGGGATTCATACGCAACGCATTCAGACCACGGTCCAGCATGTGGGTCTTGATACCCGCCTCGTTAAACGGCTTGCAGAATGTACGGACGGCCTGGTTCGGGTTCTCGCCGTAAAGGAGGTTCACCTGTTCACTCGCACCGCCGTTGGTCTCCACGCGGTCGAAACAGCCCATATCGATAATCACGGGGGCGATCTTCGCCAACTGGTCTTTACGCGGCACATACTTACCGCTGCTCTGCCACATGTCACGATAGACAAGGGAGAATTGGATTTCTTTTTTACTCATATATATTTAAATATCAAATATCAAATATCAAATATCAAATATCAATTGTCAAATATCAATTGTCAAATCCCCATATACACACCTTTGCGACTGCAAAGGTACAATTTTTTTTTCACATACACAAATTTTCAAAGAAAAATATGCGCATATTTGCATATATGCAAAAAAAGTAGTACCTTTGTACCCGATTTGCAAATTTGCCAAATCGTACACCGTAAATGATTAAATCGTAAATAGTTTTATGGCACAGACACAAGAAGAAACATTCAAGAAAATCGTCGCGCATTGCAAGGAATACGGTTTTGTATTCCCGTCCAGCGAGATTTACGACGGCCTCGGCGCGGTCTATGACTACGGTCAGAACGGCGTGGAGCTGAAGAATAACATCAAGCGTTACTGGTGGGATTCCATGACGCTGCTGCATGAGAACATCGTCGGCATCGACGCCGCTATCTTCATGCACCCGACGACCTGGAAGGCTTCGGGACACGTGGACGCGTTCAACGACCCGCTGATTGACAACCGCGACAGCAAGAAGCGCTACCGCGCGGACGTGCTGATTGAGGACCAGATCGCCAAATACGACGACAAGATTGCCAAGGAGGTCGAGAAAGCCCGCAAGCGTTTCGGCGAGAGTTTTGACGAAGAGATGTTCAAAGCTACCAACGAGCGCGTGAAAGAGCACATCGCCAAACGCGAAGCACTGCACACCCGTTTCGCCAAAGCGATGAACGACAACGACCTTGCCGAACTCAAGCAGATTATCCTCGACGAAGAGATTGTATGCCCTATTTCCGGCACCCGTAACTGGACCGACGTGCGTCAGTTCAACCTCATGTTCCAGACAGAAATGGGTTCTACCGCCGACGGCGCAATGAAGATTTACCTCCGTCCGGAGACCGCACAGGGTATCTTCGTCAATTTCCTCAACGTACAGAAGACCGGACGTATGAAAGTGCCGTTCGGTATTGCACAGATCGGTAAAGCCTTCCGTAATGAGATTGTAGCTCGCCAGTTCGTGTTCCGTATGAGGGAGTTCGAGCAGATGGAGATGCAGTTCTTCGTTCGTCCGGGCGAGGAACTCAAATGGTTTGAGCACTGGAAGCAGTTCCGTCTCCGCTGGCACAAAGCGCTGGGCTTAGGCGACGAGAAATACCGTTTCCACGACCACGAGAAACTGGCGCACTACGCCAACGCCGCTACGGATATCGAGTTCCTCATGCCGTTCGGTTTCAAGGAGGTGGAGGGTATCCACAGCCGTACGAATTTCGACCTCTCGCAGCACGCCAAGTACAGCGGAAAGAAGATCGAGTACTTTGATCCGGAGCTCAACCAGTCCTACACTCCGTACGTCATTGAGACCTCTATCGGTGTGGACCGCATGTTCCTCTCTGTGATGTGTTCGAGCTATGAGGAGCAGCAGTTGGAGGGCGGCGACACCCGCGTGGTTCTGCATCTGCCGCCGGTACTCGCACCGGTCAAGGCTTGTATTATGCCGCTTGTCAAGAAAGACGGTCTGCCCGAGAAGGCACGCGAAATCATGAACGAACTCAAGTTCGATTTCAAGGTGGCTTACGACGAGAAAGACTCTATCGGCAAGCGTTACCGCCGTCAGGATGCAGTGGGAACTCCGTTCTGTATCACGGTTGATCACGACACCCTCAATGACGGTTGCGTCACTGTCCGTTACCGCGACACCATGACCCAGGACCGCGTGAAGATCGAGGACCTGCATGAGATCATCCGCAAGGCGACTGACCCCAAGGAACTCTACCGCAAGATCGTCGGTGACTCGATGGAAGATACGATGGAATAATTTCCCTATATCCGCCAAGTTTGGCGGATAACAAGAGAACCGCCTTTCCTGTAATGAACCCCAAAAGTTGAACACAAAACTTTTGGGGTTTTTATTATGAAACATTCAACTGAAGAACGGTTATTAGCCGTACAAAAATGTTTAAAA
>CADBZO010000050.1 GCA_902799185.1 uncultured Bacteroidales bacterium
GGACGCCCATCTGAATATGGACACGGTAGAGGAAGAGTTGCAAGCCAACGTACGTAAGTACCACGGCATGGACCGTTTCGACTGCCGCAAGCAGATTGTCGAAGACCTGCAGGCGCTCGGGCTTGTAGAGAAAATCGAGGACTACGACAACAAGGTCGGCTATTCCGAGCGCACGAACGTGCCTATCGAGCCGCGGTTGAGTCTGCAATGGTTCGTGAAGATGCAGCATTTCGCAGACATCGCCCTGCCTCCCGTCATGAACGACGAGATTGTCTTCTATCCCGCCAAATACAAGAACACCTACCGCAACTGGCTGGAGAACATCAAAGACTGGTGTATCAGCCGCCAACTCTGGTGGGGTCACCGCATCCCGGCATATTACGATGCGGACCTTCTCGCCCAGACCGGACTGGAGGACTACCCGACGGATAAGATTATCGTCTCGGAGACTGCTCCCGAAGGCAACTACGTGCAGGACGAAGGTGCTCTGGATACATGGTTCAGTTCGTGGCTGTGGCCTATCAGCCTCTTCAACGGCATCGAGCAGCCGGACAACAAAGAGATCCAGTACTACTACCCGACCGCCGACCTCGTAACGGGTCCGGACATCATCTTCTTCTGGGTAGCACGAATGATTATGGCGGGTTATGAATACATGGGCAAGATGCCGTTCAAACACGTGTATTTCACCGGTATCGTGCGTGACAAGTTAGGCCGTAAGATGTCCAAATCGCTCGGCAACAGCCCTGATCCGCTGGACCTCATCGAGCGCTTCGGTGCCGACGGCGTACGTATGGGTATTCTGCTCTCCGCGCCTGCAGGAAACGATATTCTCTACGATGACTCGCTCTGCGAGCAGGGACGCAATTTCTGCAACAAGATCTGGAACTGCTTCCGCATGGTGAAGGGTCTGGAGATTGCCGACATCCCGCAGCCCGAGACGTCGCAATACGCTATCAAGTGGTTCGACGCCAAACTGAACGAGACCGCCGCAGAGATTGCAGACCTCTTTAGCAAGTATCGTCTGAGCGAGGCACTCATGGCGATCTATAAGCTCTATACGGACGAGTTCAGCGGCTGGTACTTAGAGATGATCAAACCGGCATACCAGCAGCCGATCGACCATGCGACGTACGAAGCGACCCTTGCGTTCTTCGACCGCCTGCTCGTACTGCTCCACCCCTTCATGCCGTTCATCACCGAGGAACTATGGCAGAACCTCTACGACCGCAAAGAAGGTGAGAGTATCATGACCGCGGCTTTGAAACCCACCCAAGCAGTCAACACAGCTATCCTCAATGAGATGGAATTGTTAAAATTAATCATAGCCGGGGTACGTGCTGTGCGCGCGTCCAAGAATATTCCACCCAAAGAGACATTAACACTTTGCACTACCATGGGCAGTTTCGGCTCTTTGTCAGAGCAAGGACTGATCAAGAAGTTAGCCAATGTAGAACTGAGTGATCAACAGGATGAAAATTGTGGTAACAAATCCACTTTTATTGTGGGTACGGTCGAATATGCTATCCCTATGGACAAGTTCATCAACGTGGACGAGGAGTTGAAGAAACTGGAAGCCGACTTGGCTCACCAGCAAGGATTCCTCAAAGGCGTCATGGCCAAGCTCTCCAACGAGCGTTTTGTAGCGAACGCCAAGCCGGAGATTGTGGAACTGGAGCGCAAGAAGAAAGCCGACGCCGAGAGCCGTATCGCTTCCATCGAAGAAGCCATTAAGGCGCTGCGCGCTTGATTGGAGATTGGAGATTGGAGATTGGAGATTTGACATTTGAGATTTGACATTTGAAAGACGAAGGCAACATAGAAGTTATCGGTGCGCGGGTTCATAACTTAAAGAACATCAGCGTCTCTATCCCCCGCAAGCGGCTGACGGTCATCACCGGTCTCAGCGGCTCGGGTAAGTCGTCGCTGGCTTTTGATACCATCTTTGCCGAAGGACAGCGGCGATACATGGAGACTTTCTCCTCCTACGCCCGCGGGTTCATCGGCCAGATGCAGCGACCGGACGTAGATAAGATCACCGGTCTGAGTCCTGTCATCTCCATTGACCAGAAGACCACCTCCAAGAACCCGCGTTCGACAGTGGGCACCGTGACGGAGGTGTATGATTTCCTGCGACTTCTATACGCACGCGCAGGAGAAGCGTACTCGTACCTCTCGGGCAAGAAGATGGTGAAGTTCACCGACGAGCAGATCATCGACCTGATTGTCCGTGAATACGCCGGCAAGAAAATCCTGCTGCTCGCGCCGCTTGTCTCCGGCCGCAAGGGACATTACAAAGAGCTGTTTGAGACCGTCCGTAAAAAAGGATTCGTACACGTACGCGTGGACGGCGAGGTGTGCGAGGTGGTACCGGGGATGAAGTTAGACCGCTACAAGGTACACAGTATCGAAGTAGTGGTGGACCGATTAAAAGTTAAAAACCTCTCCCCAATTTGTTCTACGGGCTGCCACCAGCAGTCCGATCGAGCGGAGCTCTTCACCCGCTCAAGGGAGGGAGATGAGATAGACCTGCGCCGTCTGCGGCAGAGCGTGGACAAGGCGATGACCCAGGGCAACGGAATTATGATGGTCTGCGAGGCGGAGGACAACAGCGAGGCTCGGTTCCTGAGCCGTAACCTCATGTGTCCCGAGACAGGCCTCAGTTATCAGGAACCCGCTCCGCACACGTTCTCTTTCAACAGCCCGTCAGGGTGGTGCCCGTGCTGCAAAGGCTTGGGTAGAGTGAAGAGCGAACAGCTCTCCGCCGACAGCCGGCTCAACGAGAATATCGACGAAGCGGTTCGTCAGGACAACTGGTGGGAGGAACTGTCCGCCATCAGCAACCGGATACCCGACGAGGAGGAAGAGGACAAAGAGGAGTGGACCGAGTGCCCGGAGTGCCACGGCAAGCGGCTGAGCAAAGAGGCGTTGAGCTATAAGGTAGGCCAATACACCATTGCCGACCTCTCGGAGATGGACATAGACCAACTCCTAAAGACGCTGGAAAGCCTGAAGGACACCAAGGACCTTAAGGACCCTAAGGACTCTAAGGACCTTAATGCTCTTTCCTCCAAACAGCTCGCTATCGCCGAGCCTATTCTCAAAGAGATTTGTGCGCGGTTGCGGTTCATGCAATCCGTAGGACTGAGTTACCTCAGTCTCAACCGCTCCAGTGAATCCCTCTCCGGCGGCGAGAGCCAGCGTATCCGTCTGGCAACGCAGATAGGCAGCCGTCTGGTGAACGTGCTCTATATTCTGGACGAACCGTCCATCGGTCTCCACCAGCGCGATAACGAACGCCTCATCAGCAGCCTTAAAGAGCTGCGGGACTTAGGCAACTCCGTCATCGTCGTCGAGCACGACGAGGAAATGATGCGCCAAGCTGACTGGATTGTCGATATAGGTCCCAAGGCGGGACGGTTGGGCGGCAAGGTGCTCTTCTCCGGCACGCCGGAGGAACTGCTCCGCACAGACACCCTCACCGCCCAATACCTGAATGGCAAAAAGACGGTCACTACCGATAACCTCAAAGAAAGCAAAGCCTCAAGTGCTCTCAAACCTACGCAGGAGGCATCTATCACCCTCACCGGCTGCACGGGGAATAACCTCAAGAACGTGACGGTACGTATCCCGTTAGGTAAAATGGTGTGCGTCACGGGCGTGAGCGGCAGCGGCAAGTCGTCCCTCATCAACCAGACGCTCTACCCCATCCTGAGCCAAAAGTTCTACCGCTCCAAGCAAGCACCGCTGCCTTACAAAACCATCGAAGGGGTTGAGTTTATCGACAAAGTCATCAATGTCGATCAGTCACCTATCGGCCGCACGCCGCGGTCAAATCCTGCCACATACACCAACGTGTTCAACGACATCCGTGAGCTCTTTGCGCAACTGCCGGAGTCCAAAATCCGCGGATGGAAAGCCGGACGGTTCTCTTTCAACGCGAAGGGCGGGCGTTGCGAAGAGTGCGCCGGCAACGGATACAAGACCATTCAGATGCATTTCATGCCGGATGTATATGTACCGTGCGAGGTGTGCGGAAGCCAGCGTTACAACCGCGAGACACTCGAAGTGCGGTGGAAAGGCAAGTCTATAGCGGACATATTGGAGATGACAGTGAACCAGGCGGTGGAGTTCTTCGAGCCGCAACCGAAGATCCTGCGTAAGATCAAGACCATTCAGGATGTAGGGTTGGGATACATCAAACTGGGGCAGGCCTCCACCTCCCTCTCCGGCGGAGAGAGCCAACGTATCAAACTGGCTACGGAACTCTCCAGGCCCTCTACGGGCAAGACCTTATATATCCTGGACGAACCCACCACCGGCCTCCATTTCGAGGACATACGGGTGCTGTTAGGCGTACTGCGGCAGTTGGTGGACAAAGGCAACACGGTACTGATTATCGAGCATAACACCGATGTCATCCGTGCCTGCGACTGGCTCATCGACTTAGGTCCCGAAGGTGGACGGGGCGGCGGCACTATCGTTGCAGAGGGCACCGCTGACGACCTTAGGAAGAACAAGAAATCCCTCACCGGAAGGTTTATATGATTACCAACACGCTCGCCATCATTGCCCTGATTTTCGGTACGATTCTTCTGGTACCGATGATCTGCCGGAAGATCCACATCCCCGCTATCGTAGGATTTATTATCGTAGGGATGCTTGCCGGTCCGCACGCCACGCACCTGATTGACGGCAGCGAGGCTATCCAGGCACTGGGCAAGATAGGTATGCTCTATATCATGCTGCAGGCGGGTATCGAGGTGGATGTGAATGACTTCAGGCAGCAACGCAACTACTCTATCCTTTTCGGTCTGTACTCGTTTTTCTTTCCTTTCCTGTTAGGTCTCATCGCCGGTCTGGCGATGGGTTTCAACGGCGTGACAAGCAGTCTGCTTGGGGCTATGTTCGGCAGTCACACACTGATGACCTACCCCATTGTGAGCCGTTACGGCGTACAGAAGAACAGAGGCGTGAATATCGCCATCGGCGGTACGATGCTCACTATCTCGCTCTCGCTGCTGGTATTGGCGGTCATCAAGAGCAATTTCATGCACACGTATGCCACCACCACGTGGGACCTGTTTGCCCGTGCCATCGGTACGGTACTGCTGATTACCATTGCTTTCCCGTGGATAGCACAGCGGTTCTTCAAGCGGCGTACCGATCCCAACAGCGGCTTTTTGGTGGTACTGACGATGATGGTTGTCGCTGCTTTGCTCGCTGACTGGGCGGGGCTGGAAGGTATTCTGGGCGCATTCATATGCGGCGTGAGTCTGAACAGGCTCGTTCCCAACCTCAGCCCTACGATGCAGCGAATCAATTTCGTGGGAAACAACATTTTCGTGCCCCTCTTCCTCATCGGCGTGGGCATGATGATTGACATGACGGTCTTCTGGAGCGGCTGGATGACAATAGTCATCGCCGTGGTGATGATAGCCACCAAACTCATCGGCAAATGGATAGCGGCTTATGCGGCGCAGCGTAGCTTCGGTCTGCAGGCCGTGGAGCGGCAGTTGGTTTTCGGTCTGACCCATGCCACGGCCGCCGGCACACTTGCCATTGTCACTATCGGATACGAGATCAACGTCTTCAACGACGAGATTCTCAACGCTTCGGTGCTGATGATTCTGGTGCTATGCACCTCCTCGTCGTTCATCACCGAATACGCCGCCAAACAGCTGGCGTTGCAGGAAAAGGCACGCCTCGAAGCGGACAAGCCCTCCAACACATGGCTGCTGATGAGCGTGGCGGAGAACAGGCATTACGAGCTCAAAGAGCTGTCCGAACTCTCGGAACTGCACTCGCCGGAGCTCAGTATAGAGAAAGACTGGACGGACGCCTGCTCCCTGATAGAGAGCCAGCCTACGGCCTCTATTGTCTATCACCCCACCCAACCGCTCAACACCATCTCGCGGCTGCTGGTAGCGGTGCCCCGGTACGCAGAGAAAGAGCATGACTTCATCTCCTGTTTCGGTCTCATCAGGCGGCTGAGCAGCCAACTCGGCGCACGCGTCGTCTTCTATACCAACGAGGACACCCAACGCACCCTCCAGGCGTTCTGCCGGAGGAAAGACAAGTTCCTGCGTGCATCATACAAGGAGATGGAGAACTGGGAGGACGTACTGATGATAGCCAAACAGATGAAGCCGGACGACATGATTGTCCTGATTAACGCGCGCCCGAGCACGCCGTCGTACAACCCGCTCTTCAAGCAAGTGCCGGAACTGCTGACACGTTTCTTTGCCGACCACAGTTACCTCGTTATCTATCCCGAACAGGCGACCGGAGCCGCCCCCAGGCTTCGAAGACCTGGTCCGTCGTCTCGGCTGTCAAAGCGAAGGCAGTGTCGCTCATTGAGCGTTTTCAGAAACGCGGCCTCTGACTTTCTCCACGAAAAGCACCCATAAGCCGAAAAGCAGGGCGTAGAAGAGGTATTTGAAAAGGTAGTCGTGCAACAGATGGAACCAGTCGGGATGGTACTCTATCAGCATTGCTATCAAGGCTATCCGCAGGATATTGAAACCATGGCAGCACACCCATCCGAGGGGGATATACCAGAGCTTTGCTATTTGAAATTTGAGATTGGAGATTTGAAAGTTCCACGGTCTAACAGTCAGAATCAGCAAGAACCATATGAACATCTGTTTCAGCCCGGAGCAGCCCCAGATGATTGTCGTGCCTGTGCCGCTCTCGAAACGGATCGTGTGCGCGTCCGTCATATAGACGGTGTCGCGGAAGAGCGAGACGAGCCAATAGACCGCCTCCGCCACGTGACACGCCATGAACTCGAACGGCGCCGTAACGTCCCATCCGAACCACGATACATAGTCGCCGTTCTCGTCGCCCGTCATCGTCCATTTCCAGAAATAGTTCGCCACGAGCAGCGTGAGCATGAAGACGAGTACGTCCGTGTACGGTTCAAATCGTTGTTTTAGCGAACGGTACTTCATCTATAGCACAGAAATCGTGGTCGAGGTACTTGAAATAACCTGCCTGGCAGATCATCGCAGCATTGTCGGTAGTGAAGGAGAACGGCGGGATAAAGACCTCCCAATGGTAGCGTTTGCCGTAATCTATGAAGGCTTGGCGCAGCGCACTGTTGGCGGAGACACCGCCGGCTACCGCCACCTGACGGATGCCTAAGTCCTGCGCCGCTTTCTTGAGTTTGCGCATCAGGATGTCAATGACTGTCGCCTGCAGACTTGCGCACATGTCTTCGCGCAGGTTCGGCACCTTCTCCGCCAGTTCGTCTATCGTCTCCACGCCGTTGGCCTTGAGCATGTCGCGCAGCGTATAGAGGAACGAGGTCTTGAGACCCGAGAAAGAGTAGTCATAACCGGGGATATTCGGTTTGGCGAAGGGGTATTTAGTAGGGTCTCCCTGTTTGGCGAGTTTGTCTATCCACGGTCCACCGGGGTAAGGCAGTCCCAGCACCTTGGCGCATTTGTCAAACGCCTCTCCCGCCGCGTCGTCGATCGTCTGACCGATAATCTCCATATGCGGCAGATGCGCCTCCTTTCCGTCTTGTGTTTCGTTTCTTTGAACCTTGATAATCTGGCTGTTACCGCCGGAGACGAGCAGACAGAGGAAGGGGAAAGAAGGGTGCTTGATCTCCACGCCTTGCAAGCTCGGCGTAGCAGCTATCAGTTCTTCGCCCGGCTCCACGAAATGCGCCAACACGTGGCCCTGCAGGTGGTTCACATCAATGACCGGTACGTCCAGCGACAATGCCAATCCCTTGGCAAAAGACGTTCCAACCAGCAGCGAGCCCAACAGCCCCGGACCGCGGGTGAAGGCTATTGCGCTGATCTCCTCTTTCGCCACGCCCGCACGTTTCAGCGCGGTATCGACTACGGGCAGTATATTCAACTGGTGGGCACGGCTCGCCAACTCCGGCACTACTCCGCCGTACTCCTCGTGCACCTTCTGACTTGCAATCACATTACTCCGCAGCACACCGTCCACAATCACAGCTGACGACGTATCGTCGCAACTCGACTCGATGGCTAATATGACAATCTTTTTCTCCATTATTCTTCCTATTCGGGCTGTTCTGCCCAAAACGCCTGCAAAATTACTGCTTTTTTTGCATATATGCAAATATTTGGCAAAAAAATCTCCTTTCTCTTGCATAAATCAGAAAAAAGCAGTCAGAGAGGTGAGCAGCTTCTTGTTGCGCGGCGTAGCGGGCTTCATTACGTAATGGTTTGTTTCAAAATCACGGGATATATACTATGTATATATAGGGTGCGGTAGGATACGATGCAGGTCCGATGCAGGTTAGAGGGGAGGCGGGGACACCCCCCAGCCCCCTCTCAGAGGGGGAGAAAAAGAGAGGCAGTGGGGTTGTCCCAACGATGGGACAAAATGCACGATGAAGAAAGCCGGATAACATCCGGCGGAACTACCAAGAAGGGGAAGGACACCCCCCAGCCCCCTCTCTGAGGGGGAGAAAAAGAGAGGCGGAGGAGGATCGCTAGACGGGAGAGGTCGGCAGAGCCGATGTCGGAATAGAATTCCGACGTAATGAACGGAGAGGTCGGCAGAGCCGATGTCGGAATAGAATTCCGACGTAATGAACGAAGAAGTCGGCAGAGCCGATGTCGGAATAGAATTCCGACGTAATGAACGAAGAAATAAATTGATATTTGATATTTGATATTTGATACGGGAGAGGTCGGCAGAGCCGATGTCGGAATAGCATTCCGACGTAATGAACGAAGGAATAAATTGAGATTTGAGATTTGAGATTTGATATTTGATCATACAAAAAAACACAAAAATATAAGGAAAATAAAGGAAAAATGCGCGCGCACTTGCGTATGTGGAAAAAAAATTGTACCTTTGTACGCTTTTTATTGAGCCATAAAAGTTACTAATCATGAGCAGTACAAATTGTCAATGACAAGCAATAAAAGATTGCTAAGTTTGAGCGATAAAATATGTATTTTTATATTCTGTTAATACGAATAGCGGCGTTGTTTGGGCACAGAAAGGCCCGGCTGATGGTAGAGGGGCAGAAAAAACTGCACATGGACGGGAAACAACTGACGGTGAACGGCAAAGAGATTGCGAAAGGCGCGGTGTGGATTCATGTGTCGTCGGTGGGTGAGTTCGAACAGGCCCGCCCGCTGATTGAGCGGTTGCGGAAAGAGCAACCACAACGGAAGATCGTTCTGACCTTCTTCTCGCCTTCGGGATATGAGTTACGCAAGAACTACGAGTTGGTGGATGCGGTGCTGTACCTGCCGTTTGCCGTGAAGAAGAACGCGCAGGCGTTCATCGAGGCATTACAGCCACAGATGGCTATCTTCGTAAAATACGAGTTCTGGCCGGCTTACCTGCATGAGCTCAAGAAACGGGGTATCCCCACCTACTCCATCTCGGCTATTTTCCGTCCGGGGCAGCTGTTCTTCAAGCCCTGGGGCAAGTGGTATCTGAAACTGCTGCACTATTTCACGCATATCTACGTACAGGACGATGCGTCTCTGGAGCTGCTGCAGCAACACGGCATAGGGCATTGTTCCGTAGCCGGAGACACGCGTTTCGACCGCGTGTTCAACCTCTCGCGTTCGCTGGCTTCGGGCGAGAAGAAAGACGAACGTCTGCGTCCCATAGATGTTTTCACGCAGGGCTGCGAACGCGTGATAGTAGCCGGCAGTACCTGGCCCAAAGACGAGGAGCTGCTGGCCCGGTACATGAATGTACAAAGGGACCAGATGCCTTGTACAAACGGACAAACCAAGCTCATTCTCGCTCCGCATGAGATACACGAGGAGCACCTGCATTTCATCTTTAACCTGTTCCAAGGCCGCGCTATCCGGTACACCAGTCTCTCCGGTCTGGACCCTATTGCGCAGCGGAACATCCTTCAGCACGCACAAGTGCTGGTGATTGATACGATAGGTCTGTTGTCCTCGATCTATTATTTCGGCCAGGTAGCTTACATAGGCGGCGGTTTCGGCGTAGGCATCCACAACACCATCGAGGCGGCGGTATATGGTATGCCGGTGATTTTCGGTCCAAACTACCAGCATTTCCGCGAGGCAAAAGGCCTGCTTGCCGCCAAGGCAGCGCGGAGCATTAAGAACTACCGCGAGCTGGAGCCGGCACTCGACACCGCGCTTGACCAACACAGCGAGATAGGCACCCGCGCCGCGGCGTATGTACAAAGCGAGTTGGGCGCAACGAACAAGATATTTAACGATTTATTCTAATATGGCACAAAAACCAAGTATTCCTAAAGGCACGCGTGATTTCGGACAAGTGGAGATGGCGCGCCGCAATTATATCTTTGACACGATCAAAGGTGTGTTCTCTTTGTATGGTTTCCAGCAAATCGAGACGCCGGCGATGGAGAATATCGGCACCCTGATGGGCAAATACGGCGAGGAGGGCGACAAGCTCCTTTTCCGCATCCAGAACAGCGGTGAGAAGGCCGCGCTGGCACCGGAGAAGGGTCTGCGGTACGATCTGACAGTCCCCTTCGCGCGGTATGTAGTACAGCACCGTGAGGAGATCTCTTTCCCCTTCAAGCGTTTTCAGATTCAGCCTGTATGGCGTGCGGACAGACCGCAGAAAGGGCGTTACCGCGAGTTCTACCAATGCGACGTGGATGTCATCGGCAGTGACAGTCTCGTCGGCGAGTTGGAGCTGATCCAGATTGTGGAGGAAGTGTATCGCCGGCTGGGCATCAACGTGTGCCTGCATATCAACAACCGTAAGATACTCGCCGGTATCGCCGAGGTGATCGGTGCTCCAGACAAGATCGTAGACATCACCGTAGCCATCGACAAACTGGACAAGATCGGCGTGGAGGCAGTTAACGCGGAGCTCAAAGAACGCGGTTTGTCATATGAAGCGGTAGCAGCATTGCAACCGATCCTGAGAACCCCACCCCAACCCTCCCCACAAGGGAGGGAGATTGATCCCAAAGCGAAACTGGAGGAGCTACGCGAGTATTTAGCCTCCAGTGAGATTGGTTTGAAGGGTGTAGCGGAGATGGAAGAGGTGTTCGAATTAGTAGAAAGTCAAAAGTCAAAAGACCGCTCCGCTCAAAGCCAATTCTCTATCGAGCTCGACCTTTGCCTCGCTCGCGGACTTAATTATTATACCGGTGCAATTTTTGAGGTCAAAGCGTTGGACGCACAGATCGGTTCTATCACTGGCGGCGGACGTTATGACAACCTGACAGGTATCTTCGGTCTGCCGAACGTCTCGGGCGTAGGTATCTCCTTCGGCGCTGACCGTATCTACGACGTGCTGACGGAACTCAATCTCTTCCCGGAGTCGCTGCAATCGACGACGCAGGTGCTCTTTGCCACTTTCGGCAAGGACGAGTTGCGGTATGCGCTCACGTGGGCGAAAGAGCTGCGTGCGCAAGGCGTAGCCGTAGAAGTCTATCCCGAGCCGACGAAGATGAAGAAACAGATGGGCTATGCCGATGACAAGAAGATTCCGTTTGTAGCCATCGTAGGTGGCGACGAGATGGCGCAGAACAAAGTGATGCTCAAAGAGATGAGCACAGGCGAACAACAACTCGTAACGCCGGAGGAGTTGTTGTCCGCAATTACTAATTACTAATTACTAATTACTAATTACGATGGCAGATACGAATAAACAATTCGATGCAGTGACCGCCCAATGCCGGGAGATCTTCATTGACAAGATGCAGGACTACGGTCCGTCGTGGCGGATCTTCCGTCTGCACGGCATCACCGACCAGCTCTATATCAAAGCCTGTAACATCCGCCAGCGTCAGGAGACCGGCGTGAGTCTGGTGGGCGACGAGATAGAGAGCAACCTGCGCGCCATCGTCAACTACGGCGTGATGGCGATTATCCAGGACCGCAAAGGTTACGCGGACGCGATAGACATGTCAAGTACCGAAGCCGCCGTGCTGTACGACGAGGTGCTCCAGGAGAGCAAAGAGCTGATGATGCGCAAGAACCACGACTACGGCGAGGCGTGGCGCGAGATGAGCAAGGAAGGTATCGTAGATATGATTTTAGCCAAGATCATCCGCATCAAGACTATTCTCAACCACGGAGGCACCACCATTGCCTCCGAAGGCGTGGAGGGCAACTATTTCGACATCATCAATTACGCTATTTTTGACCTCATACATTATGAGAATTAAAAATTAAAAATTAGTAGTGTTGCGATAATTTTAAGAACATAAACAGAGATAAACCCTTTTGAATGCTTTTGGAAATCGAAAATGCGTAGCCCCCGAGCCTAATGGCTCTTGCGCCCAAGTCCCTGTATGCCGGTCAGTAAGCAAGCTTCCTACCGTCATTCATGCCCTTGGTCTCCATCGATTGCCTAAATAGGCACCGATGGGCTGCATCCGAAAATATCCCTTCGGGATTGGAAAATAAGAAAAATAATAATGCTTTACATCTCACAAAACTTAAAATATCGCAACAGCAGTAATTAAAAATTAAAAATGACTATTAAACCTTCTCATGTCATAGGCAGCGTAGCTCGTACCTTGCTGGCGATCACGTTCCTGTTCTCGGGCTTTGTGAAAGCCGTGGACCCGTTAGGAACAGTCTATAAGATAGAGGATTATCTCAAAGCCTTCGGCGGGTTCTTCACGGACCTGATGCCGTTGGCGGAGATTGCCGCGGTGTGCCTCATCGGCGCCGAGTGCGTGTTAGGCGTGTGTATGCTGCTGAACGTCAAGACCGGCTGGACGAGCTGGCTTAGTCTGGCGTTCTACCTGGTGATGACTCCGCTCACACTCTGGATTGCACTGACGAACCCCGTCTCGGACTGCGGTTGTTTCGGCGATGCACTGGTGCTGACCAACTGGCAGACGTTCTGGAAGAATATCGTGCTGCTGGGGCTGGTGCTGGTACTGCTTATATGCCGCAAGGCTATCCCGCAGACTTTCGTCTGGCAAGCCGAGTTAAGCGTCGCCCTGCTGGCTGTGGCAGGCAGTTTTGCACTCATGGAATACAGCTATCTCCACCTGCCGCCAATGGATTTCCGTCCTTACAAAGTGGGCAATAACATCCCCACCCTGATGGAGATTCCCGAGGACGCTGAGCCGGACGTCTATGAGACCACGCTGATCTATGCTGATGCGGAAGGTAACGAACAGGAGTTCACGCTGGAGAACTACCCGAAAGGCGATTCCGCCTGGACGTTTGTGGACCAGCGTTCCGTACTCGTCCAAAAAGGCTATGAAGCGCCTATTCATGATTTCGAGATCCTGACGATGGAGTTTGAGGATATCACATACGACATTCTCGAATCCGAAGAGCCGGTGACGCTTGTGACGATGTACGACCTGCACAAGACCGACCGCAAGCAGACGGACAAACTGCTGCGCCTCTACGCCGAGTGTAGCCTGCGCGGCGAGAAATGCTATTTCCTGACCGGTTCGGGCGAGGATGACATCTACGCTTTTGCCGAGGAGATCGGTATGGACGCTGAGACGGCAGAGCAGGTCTTCTGCACCATCGACCCCGTGACGCTCAAGACTATCGTTCGTGCGAACCCGGGTGTCTTCGTCGTACAAAACGGCACTATCATCGACAAATATAACTTGAGGCAAAAATAAATGCTCTTTCAGTTCATCATATCGCTGCCAATGATGCTATGCTTCTTCTGGAGCATTTTCTTCATGGTGCGTTTCCATCGCGGAAGTGATGAACCTCATGTCACGGGAACGATTTTGCTTTTCTACATCGCCGCCACCATTCTTTACACAGACCATTGGCTCTATTTCTCGGGGCTTCAGAGTTTCTGGGGAGAGTATAGTTACAGCGTAGCGAACCTCTGCGTATATCCTTTATATTACGCGTACCTGCGCGCCATCACGCGTACGAAGAAGAACATAGAGCTACCGCTTCTATTCCTTCCGGCGGTGCTGGTGGCTTTGTTATTCCCGCTCGGAGCAATATTCCGAATACCCAACCGGGGGGATTTCCTAATCTTCGCACGGGTGTGCTTTGCGATTGAAGTCATCTGGGTCTGGTGGCGCGGGTATCAGATTCTGAGGGATGCACGAGTACGGATGGATGACGCCTATTCGGACGACCGCAGTTACCTATTGCACCCTCTTTATCTGATTCAGCATTTCTTGGGTGTCACGGCGGGTATCTCCATGCTTCTCAATCTGCTGGGACGGGATTTCTTCGCAGCAAATATGATGGTCACGATACCCGCGGTGCTCATGTCGGTGCTTCTTTATGGACTGGGCTACGTAGCCGCACATACTACTATCCCGAGAGAGACCATCGCTTCCGAGGAAGCGCAGATACAAGAACCGACACCCGAAGAAACCGATGAACTCATGATGCGGATTAGTGCCGTCCTCCGCGAACAGAAATTGTTCGTTTCTCCCGAACTTACCATCCAAGATTTGGCAGCAGCCGTACATAGCAACCGCACTTACGTCAGCCAATGTATCAACCGCCGCACCGGACTCAGTTTCTCCCAATTAGTGACCCGCTACCGCGTGGAGAACGCCGAGCTTATTCTTCGGTCGGAGAACTATAGCTCTGACCATGAGGCTATCCCGTGCCTTCAAAGAGATTACCGGCGAGACACCTCTCCAATACCGCCATAACAATCTCCAATAATCACTTTTTTTGCCCAAACATAGCAAGTATTTTCCGCTAAAATCTTAAATAAATTTAATTTTTACCGTTAAATCCTTGTATATTCCAAATATTTGTTGTACCTTCGAGGACACCGACACGGCAAGCCGTCCCACCTCGAAGCCGCTCGCATCCTTGTGCGAATAGCAAGTATTTTCCGCTAAAATCTTAAATAAATTTAATTTTTATCGTTAAATCCTTGCGTATCCCAAATATTTGTTGTACCTTTGCACCGTGAAAAGTGCACAAAATATAAAAATGTGCACCATAGAGAGTGCAAATTAAACGAATAAAGCTATGATAGACGCATCATTATTGCAGTACATGAAGGAGCAATTGGACTTGACATCAGTAGATTTCAAGCGGTATCTTTACGACCAAATGGATTGGAACAAACGCCTACAATGCCTATTAGGCGGAAGAGGTGTTGGTAAGAGCACGATGGTGAAGCAACATATCATTGAGACTCCGGAAGAGCACAGTCTGTATGTCTCTGCCGATCATAGCTATTTCACAGTTCACACGCTGATTGAGTTGGCCGATGAGTTCGTAAAAGAAGGTGGTGATCATCTGTACATCGATGAGATCCACAAATACGACGGATGGAGTCGCGAGATAAAACAGATATACGACACGCATCCGGCATTGAAAGTGTTTATCACGGGGTCGTCGATACTGGATTTGCTGGATGGTGAGGCTGATTTGAGTCGACGTATCATCATGCGGCATCTGCATGGGATGTCGTTCCGGGAGTACCTGAAGTTGGTGCACAAGATAGATGTGCCGGTGTACAGTTTGGAGGAGATATTAGCAGGAAAAGCACAGCCAAAGGCATTGCCGCATCCTCTGCCGCTGTTCCGTCAGTACCTGCGAGACGGGTACTATCCGTTCTCGTTAGAAGGCGATTTTCAGGAACGTATGCAGAACGTGATCCGTCAGACGATGGAATCAGACATCCCGCATTACGCAAAGATGAGTCCGGCTACCGGACGTAAATTGCGTCAGATGTTATCGATTGTGGCGCAGAATGCACCGTACAAACCGGAATCGCAAGCGTTGGCCAATGAACTGCATATCAGTAGGAACGACGTGCCGAGTTATTTGCTATTCATGGAAAAAGCGGAGATGATTGGTCAGTTACGCGATGACACGGGAGGTATGCGTGGATTGGGTAAAGTGGAGAAAGTGTACCTCAATAATACGAATATCCAATACACGCTGGTTGGAGAGAAAGCGGAGATTGGCAATGTGCGGGAGACATTTTTCTATAACCAGTTGCATGTGACGCAGGATGTGATATCGTCGCGTGTGAGTGATTTCAGCGTGGGAGAATACACGTTTGAGGTAGGAGGCAAGAAAAAAGGAAAGAAGCAGATATCGGAAGTGCCGAATGGGTATGTAGTGCGTGACGAGATTGAGTATGCGGCGAATCAGATCATACCGTTGTGGGCGTTTGGGTTGATGTATTAATTCCCCTCTCTCTCATCCATGTAATCCGTCACTTTTGTACGATTTGAGAGTAGATTTGTACGATTTGAGAATGCTTTTTCATAAAAAAGCAGTACCTTTGTGCGTTCATTTGATTAGTAACACTAAAATATTTGCTTTATGAAAAAGATTTTTATTATTTTGATGGCTGCTATGGTAGCCATAGGCAGCGTCTATGCTGCGGACAACAGTAAGAAAACTGCGAAGTCGAACAAAGCGTACAACATGAGTATCGGTATGGTTGGCGGCTCGGGTATCGGCGTACAGTTCAAAGACATGATCACCGACCATTTCACGATCATTGAGGAGTTCGGTTACTTGGGTAGTTTTGCCGCAGCCGGAAATGGGGGCAGTATGCCTACCATAGGTGCAGTGGACAACCTCGTCTTAGCTTATCAGGCTCAGTGCGCCGAAGGGCAGGGTATCCGTCTCGACTACTATGCGGGCGGTCAGATCAAAGGCGGTTATATCGACATGGGTGCTGCCGGAGGTATCGTAGGTTTTGGTGCTGCCGCAGGTATAGAAGCCAAGATGAAGAATGCCCCTATCGCTTTCTCGTTCGACTTCCGACCCGGTTACGGATGCATCCTGGGGAATGACGGGATGGGAAACATAGGTGCCTTCCATACCTTCGACTGGACGCTCAACCTCGGTGTACGGTACACGTTCTAAAATGAACCTTCCTCCTTCCTGAAAGCTGCACTCCTCCGGGGGTGCAGTTTTTTTATCCCCAAAAGCAGATTTGTACGATTTGAGAGTGAAAGATATTAGTATCTCCAAACACTAAAATTCGGTAAAAATTAGTGTTTGCAAACACTTTTTGGAATACAAAAACCATGATTCGTTCCTATTTTAGCATCTCTAAACACTAAAATTTGGTAAAAATTAGTGTTTGCAAACACTTTTTTGCGCAAAACACTTGCATATATCATAAAAAAGTTGTACCTGTTTGTTACCCGGCAAAAGGCGATTTTCTGGTGGGTAACAAATACTTGTTTGAAGTCGGAGGTGCTAATAAAACCTTCGAACAAATCAAAGATGTGCCGGACTCCTTCTTGGCTATAGACAACACAGAAACCGGTTACAAGAATCGCATTCCTCTTTGGCTATTCGGATTTTTATACTACCCCCCCTATTTCGGTCGTCACGTTTGTGGCGACCGTTTTTTGTTTCTTTTTGACTTTTTTTGACCAATTGGGACTAATTGGGACGAAAAAAAAAGCATTTTTGTACGATTTGAGAGTCGAATTGTACGATTTGAGAATGAAGTTTCAAAAAAAAGTTGTAACTTTGCCGCGGATTTTGAAATAATACGTACACATGTTGCGTCGCATACATAGCATTCTCCTCCTTCTCGCACTCCTCATCGGGGGTGCGGGGATGAACTATGTGCAAGCTGCGAATGCGCAAATCATTGTCAAAACGACTCCTTCCGGATACGGAACGGTGAAGGCCGGTTCGTCGAGTTATCAGGCTACTGTAACGGTAAGTGCAGTAGTTGGAGGTAAATTGACACTCTATGCGAAACCCAATACGGGATATAAGTTTGTCAAGTGGGAAGATAATTCCACAGCAGCAACCAGAACCGTTACTGTACCTAATGCCAAAACAACGACTTACACCGCAACATTTGCAGAAGCGACCTACACGCTGACGGTGACCTCCAATAATACCAACTATGGTACGGTCACCGGTGGTGGTACTTACAACTATGGAACGTCTGTGACTATCAAAGCCACCCCGAAGACCGGATACCATTTTGTCCAATGGAGCGATGGCGACACCAATGCCAGCCGTACGGTTACGGCAACCGCCAATGCCTCTTATCAAGCGACTTTTGCTATTAACCAGTATACGCTGACTTTAAAAACCGCGACCGGCAATACAACGCAAGGCACGGTGCGTTTCGGGGGAGAAACGGCCGGCGCTTCAGCGTCTCAAACTTTCAATTACTACGATGGTGTCAATATAATAGCTACACCGGCAACGGGATACCATTTCGTCAAATGGAGCGACAACAATACCAATGCTAATCGCGTGGTGTATGTCACAGCCGCTGCGACCTATACGGCAACCTTCGCTGTCAACCAGTATACGCTAACAGTGAAGACCGCGACCGGAAACGTCACACAAGGCACGGTGAAGATCGATAGCGGTACTGCCGGAGCCAGTGCTTCCGCTACGATTAATCACGGTACTAAAGCAACGATAACGGCCACTCCGAAGACCGGTTACCATTTCGTGAAGTGGAACGATAACAACACGACTGCTTCGCGTCAGGTTACGGTAACAGCTGCTGCTACCTATACGGCTACGTTTGCTGTCAATACCTATACGATTACGTTTAAGAACGGCAGTACGACCTTGCAGACCTCGACGGTCAATTATGGTACAACACCGAGTTATACCGGCTCCACGCCGACCAAACCGGCCACGGCAGAATATACCTATACCTTCAGCGGCTGGAGTCCTACCGTAGTGGCAGCCACTGCTAACGCCACCTATACGGCACAGTTCACCAGCACCAAACGGAGTTATAAGATCACCGGCGCGTCTGCTAATACCGCGATGGGAACGGTCAGCGGAACGGCGACGAAACAATATAATCAAACCGTGACTTTGACTGCCACGCCAAAGAGTTGCTACCAGTTCGTGCAATGGAACGACGGCAACACCTCCAACCCGCGTACGGTGACCGTCCAAGGTACGGCTACCTATACGGCGACGTTTGAGGAAACGATCAGCGGTACTTGCGGTGCGAATGGAGATAATGTAAAATGGTATTTCAACGAATGTACCGGCGCTTTGCGTATCGTAGGTTCCGGCGCTATGTGGGATTATTCCTCTTATTCTGCTGTTCCGTGGTATAGCAGGCGAACGTCTATCACCTCTGTTACGATTGCAAGCGGCGTGACGAGTATAGGAAACTATGCGTTCTCTAATTGCACCAATCTAACATCCGTGACCATTCCTTCGTCCGTCACCTCTATTGGAGATAATGCATTCAGGTCCTGTTACGCGATGGAGTCGGTCTATATCACCGATCTGGCGGCATGGTGTAATATCAGTTTTAGTTCACGCGATTCATCTCCATTTAATCGTAATGACAACGCCTCCCATTTAGGTGGAGGAAACTTGTATGTGAATGGTACTAAAGTGACAACCCTGACCATTCCGAACGGCATTACATCCATCCCTGACCATGCGTTCTACGGCTTTGCGGGTATCACTTCTCTTCAGATCAATAAGGCAACCGTCATCGGCCAGTATGCCTTTTACGGTTGCCATGGTTTGACCACAGTCACAGTTCCGCAAGGAGTGACCAGCATCAGAAACTACTCCTTCACGAATTGCTCCCATCTGCAATCCATATCTATACCGGCATCGGTAACATATGTGGGGACCGGGATGCTGTATAACTGTCCTCTGACGGATATATATGCGTCTTGGACAACGACTGTACCCACCTGGGAGACCAACCTTACCAATAAGTCACCGCAGTCGAGTATTACCCTTCATGTTCCTTGTGGATCAGGCGACCCCTATCGTGCGGCAAAAGGATGGAAGGACTACACGTTGCAAGGAAGCGGCACGTCTAATTATACGCTGACGGTCACAGTGAACAACAACGCGGCCGGTACCGTCCGGATTGACGAAGGTGCTGCCGGTACAACGGTTTCTAAATCGATGCATTGCGAAGATACGCACACGATTACAGCTACCAGTACAGGTTGCTACTATTTCAAACAATGGAACGACGGGAATACAGAGAACCCGCGTAAGATAGGTATTGGCGCGAACAAGACCTATACCGCAGAGTTCGCGGAAGGGTATGGAGCCGGTAGGTGCGGCACGGCTGTCACTTGGCATCTTAGTTGTGACGGTGTGCTGACTATCACTAAAACGGGGGGAG
>CADBZO010000051.1 GCA_902799185.1 uncultured Bacteroidales bacterium
GCGAGATAAGCGGCCTGCTGCCGGATTACAGTGCGCTCTACGGCGTCCGCCTGCAATACAAACGAGGCGAAGGCGAATGGAGTACGCTCCGCACATGGCGCAAGGGTATCACCGTGCGTGACAAAGAAGGTAACTACCCGATGCCGCATGCCGAGCACTTCCGCTTCAATATACCAATGCCCGACAAAGACTATACCGCTGGCACTTATCAGGTTCGCGCAGTCACCGTCTGCAGACCTGCTGCCGAAGAGGAGGTTTGCCACGAGTCCGAGACCTTTACCGTCATCAAAGATGTGGTCCGTCCCGAGCCGATCAGTACGCCTACACCTGCTGACGGGGTATTACGTAACGGCAATGATATATCTGTCACCTTTACCAAGGACATACAGCCCGCCCGCGTGCTGGCGACCAATATATCCGTCACGGGCGCATTGAACGGACATGACCTGCGTCACTCCGTAGGTCTGCAGCTCGGCGGACAGAAAGCCGCTACTCAGGCTACACTCCGACTTGGAACTTCTAACTTCACAATAGAGACATGGCTCAACTACTCCGAAGCCGGTGAACTGATGAACATTGGCGGTGACAAGTTCCGCCTCTCGCTTACTGAGGACGGCAAACTCGCCGTACAGATTGATACAACCACTATTACCACTACCGGCTCGCTGCCGAAGAACAAGTGGGTATTCCTTGCGCTTAGTTATTCACATGCCACGACCGGTAATCAGTTAAACGCATCAATCGCTTACGACGTGGTGACGGATTCGCTGATGACCGATATTATAGTGCCTAATATCAACACCAAAGCCGCTCTCCAACTGGGAGGTGGTTCTGCAATAGCCACGCTGCATGATCTGACGATTTGGTCTGTGGCACGCAGCATGGTCACCTCTCTGAGCGAGCGTAGCCGATCCAAAGTACCTTCTACCCCGGGCTTAATGGCTTATTGGCCGATGAACGAGGGATACGGACCAATGGCTAAGGAACATGTGCATGCACGCCACATAGCGACAGGCAACAACGCCTGGTGGATAGCCGGCGAGAACTACTCCGCTGTGCTGGACGGCAGTACATCACTCCGTGTTCCTGTCAGCGAAGTGGGTATAGCAGCCGTAGATGACTATGTGCTTGATTTCTGGGTGAACGCCAATTCGGACGGTACTATCTTGAGAAACGGAGACACCACACTCGTCTTCGCCGTTAAAGATGCACAACTTTCCGTTGCCATTAACGGGGTGACACGCAAAACCATTCCGTTTGCGCTCGGCACATGGCATTTTATTGCGCTCAATGTGCGTCGCAGCGGCTCTACCTCCGTCATCTTGGACGAACGCGTCGTCTATCAGTACGTGGACGGTAATACGACTCCGCGTCTTGGCGATTTCGTCACTATCGGTGAAGGGCTCTCCGGAGCGTTCGACGAACTATGCATCGCGCGGGCTTCTGTCACCAACGAACTATTACTTGAAAGCGCGCATTTCCGCCTCCATGGCAACGAGACTGGCCTCGTGGCGTACTATCCGTTTGAGAAAGACTCTATCGATAGCGGCAACCAGCATATGACTGTTCCTACGCTGGAGGACCGCTGCAAGAACGCGCTGAATAAGCACTCCGCACAATGGGTTAATTCTCAATTCTCAAACACGAACCATCCCGCCTTGGTGGAGGCCCGCCCTATAGAGCCGGTGCCGTTCACCTTCACTGCTTCCGACCGGCAGATTACCATCAAACTCAATGACCAACAGATGACGCCGGCACGTGTTGAAGGATGCAACCTGAAGGTGGAGATCAAGAATGTGGTCGATGAGCACGGTAATTACGCTGCGCCTGTCTGCTGGAATATCTATGTTCAGCGCAACTCCCTGCTTTGGGAAGACAATTATGCAGCTGTCACCAAGAACGAATTGGACGAGCAATCGTTTGAACTGACCATGGTGAATACCGGTAGTGAGATACAGAACTGGCAGATTACGAATATCCCGGCATGGCTGCAACTCAATGCCACCTCCGGCGTAATCAGACCGCAGTCCGAACTGACGCTTACAGCTACGCTGCCTGCATCGCTCGCTGCCGGCTACTATGCAGACATACTCTTGCTTACCGGCAATGACGGTATAGTCGAGCCATGCCTCATAGAAGCTGCCGTTCTTGCACCCGAACCGGACTGGAATGTCAACGTCAATACATACGAAGCAACCGGTAATATCATCGCCAAACTCTCGCTGCCGGCAGGTGTGGCGCAGAGCGAGCATGATATCATCGCCGCCTTTGTCAACGGCGAGTGCATCGGTATCGCCCGTCCGCAGTGCATCGGCAACTACGATGCATGGTATGTGATGATGACTGTTTATGGCAATGAAGAAACCCCTGCCAAAACGCCTATTCAGTTCCGCCTATGGAATGCCGAGTCGGGTATCACCTATTCGTCGGTCAATGTGCGTCCTGCACCCTTCCGGTTCTCGCCGAACATGGTCAAGGGTACGCTTGCTGACCCCGTTGTATTGGAGGTAACGAACCATCTGCAACAGACGCTTGCGCTCCAGCCCTCATGGAACTGGATCAGTCTCAATGTCAATCCCGTCTCCGTCCGCACGGAGAATGTGTTCCGGCCTGTCCTCGGCGATATTTCGGACGTCAAAGACAAGTACAGCGTCTTCAGTATCAGCAATGACACTACCTATGGCGGTACGCTCAAGGTGATGGGTGTCACCTCATCCTACCGCGTCAAGGCACTCCGTGCAACTACGTTCGCTGTCGAAGGAACAGCCATCAACTGTGCCCAAACACCGGTCATCATCAACAAGGGATGGACGTGGATAGGCTATCTGCCGCTGCAGACGATGTCTGTCTCCGACGCATTGGCGGATATAGCCCCTGCCTCCGGAGACCTCGTCAAGAGCAAGACCGCCTTTGCCGTCTATGACGGTGCGCAATGGGTAGGCACGCTCACACGCATGACGCCGGGCGAAGGATATATGTACCAATCCCATGCCGCTAACGGTTTCACTTTCCGTTACCCCGAGGTATCGGCATTGCAATACTTACGTGCACCAATGAGAACAAATGACCCATACGGCGAAGCGGTCTTTATTCCTGTCACCGACCCGTACAGCGGCAATATGTCTATCGTAGCACGTGTGATGAACGGTGACGAGGCGGTACATGGCGTAGAGGTCGGTATTTTTGCCGGAGACGAATGCCGAGGTGCGGCTACGGAAGAGTTTAGCAGCGTCAATACTACCGACGGATATTGGTTCCTGACTGTAGCAGGCGACGAAGCCGCTCCGCTCACCATCAAGGTCCATGACCCGGCTACAGGTGAGACCATCACCGTTCAGCAGACTCTAACCTACACCGATGATGCCACCATCGGGTCACTTGATGAGCCATACATCATCCAACTCAATGCGGCAGAAGGTATCGAGGATGTACAAGGCAATGTACAAGGTATAAAGGTTCAGAAAGTCTTTGAGGACGGCATCCTCTACATCCTCCGCAACGGAGAGAAATACGATGCCACCGGCAAGAGAGTGTCTGAGAAATAAATCATAGCTTTCGGGCTACATCTGAGGGAGGCGGAGCACTTTGAGGTGCTTCGCCTCTTTCTTTGTGCCCTTTTCAAGCGATGTGAGAGGGTGACGGGGTGACAGGGTGACACCCTTTCCGTAAAATACATACACACACGCGTGTGTGAAATTAAGAAAAAGGGTGTCACCCCGTCACCCTGTCACCCAAAAGCCGGATGGCATCCGGCGGAACTACCAAGAAGAAAGGTGAAAGGAACCGGAAAGGCACGGGACGTAGATGTCCGTAATGGTCGCGAGATGGTCGCGGGAATGAAGACTTTATAAAGGCTCAAACTTCCAAACAACCCCAAAGGGCTCAAACCAAGCAGCTCTGCTGCTCAAACAAAACCCAAAGGGTTCAAACCATCAAGGAAAAATCGCTCAAATCGGGAGGGCACTGAAAAACTTTTTTTGAGAAATTGCACATTTTGTAAGCAAAAACTTGCATATGTGCAATTTTTTTTGTATCTTTGTAGCGTAATTAGAAAAAGGCATGCTTAGTCAACAAAAATCTCTCAAACTGAGTGCTTACGCAGATTTGTACGACATCGTCGTTCCTCAAAATCACATGTTGCGTCAGATAAATCGTTTGTCTATAATGAATTAGTTTCCAAATACGTTGTCAATAAAGGTCGTCGTGCGGAAGATCCGATACGATTGTTTAAGTATCTGCTACTGAAAGTCATCTATGATTTATCGGATGTAGATGTAGTGGAACATTCCCGCTATGATATGTCCTACAAGTACTTTTTAGGGATGATGCCTGAAGATGATGTGATTAACCCGAGTACGTTAACCAAGTTTCGCAAGTTGCGCCTTAAAGACATTGAGTTGTTAGATTTATTAATAAACAAGACGGTAGAGATTGCGTTAGAGAAAGGCATTATCAAATCGGAAACGATCATAGTAGATGCCACTCATTCCGGATCCCGTTCCAATCCGTACTCTCCGTTACAAGCATTAAAACTCCGTTCAAAACAGTTACGCAAAGTTTTGTATGAGACGAAAGCAAGTATCAAAGACCTTCTTCCTGCGAAGAATGAGGATGACAATTTAGAGCACGAATTAGCCTATACGCAAGCTTTGGTAGAGAAGGTGTCCGAGGATGAGCTTCTTATCAAGTTACCAAAGATCAAGGAGCGTTTGAACTTGCTCAAAGAGGCATTGGAGGACATCCAAGATCACTATACCACCTCTAAAGATAAAGATGCGCGCGTAGGGCATAAGACTCGCGATGATCACTTCTTTGGCTATAAGTCTCATATAGCAATAACCCCTGAACGTATTATCACTGCGGCAACTATTACGTCAGGAGAAAAGGGGGATGGCCCTCAATTGCCGGAATTGATAGAGCAATCCCGCAAGAACGGCATAGATGTCAAGACCGTTATAGGCGATACCGCATACTCCAGTGATAGTAATCTCAAACAGGCAAAAGAAGAAGGTTTTACATTAATAGCGAAAGTCAATCCGGTAATTAGTCAAGGACATCGTTCCGAAACAGAACAGTGGGAATATAACAAAGATGCAGACATGTACGTTTGCCCTGCAGGACACATGGCAATAGAAAAAAAGAAGCATGGCAAGAGAACGCAGAATCCCATCGTTTCCTACTTTTTTGATATAGAGAAATGTAAGACCTGTGCTTTCCGAGAAGGTTGCTACAAAGAGGGCGCGAAGACTAAGAGTTATAGCATAACCATCAAGTCAGACACGCAACGAGAACAAATCGCCTTTCAAGAAACAGAGGAGTTTAAAGAACTATACAAAAAGGAACGCTACAAGATAGAGGCAAAAAATGCGGAACTAAAAAATGTTTTGGGGTACGCGCGAGCAGAATCATACGGAATGGATGCCATGCAGATGCAAGGTGCTATCACTATGTTTGCTGCGAATGTAAAACGCATTATTACACTACTCGGAGCGTCCAAATAAGGACTATTTACCCGATTTTTGAGTATTTTTGGGCGTATATAAGCGATATATGAATAGAGAGTAAGGACTTTTATCGGATTTTAGATCATAAATCACCAATAACAACAAAAAAAGGATTGCAACAAAAAATCATTGCAATCCAATTTGTTTTATGTATTTTTTATAAAAATACATCATTTTTCAGCGCCCTCC
>CADBZO010000052.1 GCA_902799185.1 uncultured Bacteroidales bacterium
AACTCGATCTATCGAAATACCAGCCTGCTCCACCACCGAGCAGGCTGGCTTTTCTTTCTTCTCATTCAGCCTATTTTATTTGGTCTTTACTCCTTGGACATTATACGTTGCTCCGTTGTGGTTGATGTAGAGACGACCGTCGCGGAGAACCTTTACTCTCTCTCCTTTGGAAAGGGTTGAGGTGAGGTCTGTGGTTTGTCCACTTTCAAACCGCACGGAGACGTTACCGAAACCGAGAGCGGAAACGAGGCCGGAAGGATCGTCAATAGTGCCGATGCGGGTATAGGAATAGGAGGTGTTGAAAGTTTTGTAGAAGAGGACTACACAGTTGTTGCCGTAGAGCATCAGATCACCAGCATGGATTGCGCCGGGCTGGTATGCGGCGGTGGGAAGAGAGGAACTGAGGTAATGGTATTTCTCATTGCCGTTCAGTTCGTTCATCGTCACAGAAAGGGGCAAAAGGGCAGCAAAGGCTTCGCCTGTTTCGGAGTCTGCCAGCGTGGCGGTAAAGGTCTTTGAGCCGATGATGATGTTAATCGGTGTTTGTGCCATAAGGGTCATTGTGCTCAGCGCAAAAACAAGTATAAACAATCGTTTCATTTTCCTAATTTTACATTTTCTCATTTCGACTGCAAAATTACTGCTTTTAGCGGATATAGAATAACATAAATTTGCCGAATAACTACCAAAAACGCAGAAAATGCAGAAAAACATCATTTTTCGGCTTCCATTTTTGCATATATCGCAAAAAAATTGTACCTTTGCACTCAAATTGCAGCCGTTATGAAAAAAGTCCTGAATATACGTGAGCCGAATGTGTACGCACGGCATCTGGAGGCGGAGGTTTTGCATCCGCTGATTAGTGTGGTTCATTTCGATGAGTTAGCGAAAGGCGTGCGGACAAGCATGAACAGTTATGGCGTGTACGGGTTGTTTATCCAACGTGAGTTTCCGCAAAACTTGTCTTACGGCGTGCGACCTGTGCAGGTGAGCAACTGGTCGGTTATAGCCGTTGCGCCGGGACAAATAGGCGGCAAAGAAGATGACGGTCATCCGCTTTTTCTGAACGGATGGGCCGTGCTTTGGTCACCGGAGCTGATGAGCAAAACAGATCTCGAAGCACACATCAACGAGTATAATTTCTTCTCGTATTTCTTCACGGACTCGCTGCCTTTGGAGCCACAGGAATGGAATGCGATAGAGACGCTCATAAGCGGTCTGCGCGAAGAGCTACAAACGCACAAAGACAGCTCGGCATTGCGGAAGATAGTGGTCGGCTATCTGCGGCTGATTTTGGATTATTGTCAGCGGGCTTATTGGCGGCAGAACGCCCGAACGACAGCTACCGAACCGGATGTGCTCAAACGGTTTCATGCCTTGCTGGACAAGTATTTCTACGAAGGTCAACAGACCCAAAACGGTTTGCCGACAGTAGCGTATTGCGCCTCGGAGATGGCATATTCAGCGGGTTATTTCGGAGACTTGGTCAAACAAGCAACGGGCTCGTCTGCCAAGGATTATATTCAGTCTTACATCGTTCGTTTGGCGAAAAACATCCTCATGAGCGGTCGAAGCATCAGTGAGACGGCGTACATGCTCGGTTTTGATTATCCGCATCATTTCACCCGCATGTTCAAAAACAAAACCGGCATCACTCCGGGAGAATACATCTCTCAAGCTCATTCATCTTAATTGACAGATTACATAAAATAATCTATGTTTAAAAATTATTCATTCAAAACAGGAATCCGTTTTCGGCAGTTCTGCCACAAGGCGTACGCCGCCTTTTGTTCGCTCCACCGCGAGGTGACCATCGGACACGTGGCAGGATACATGACCGATCTGGAGATGCTCAAGCATGGTAAGAGTGTAGCTGTTGCTGCCCTCTGCGGCTTGTTCTTCTCTCCGGTCATGGCGGATGATGGTTCGTCAGGAACTGCGGATTCCGTCCCGTTAGGCAACCAGCCACTTAGTCTTCAGGAGGTGCTGGTTGTGGCTCTCAAAGCTGAAGTTCATTCGGAAGCTTACCGTCTGATTACACAGGTGTCGCACGCCGAGATAGAAGCGTTGCCGATACAGACCGTAGCGGATATTTTACAATATCTGCCGGGTGTGGATGTGCGCACACGTGGTGCGAACGGCGCGCAAGCCGACATTAGTATGCGAGGCGGTACGTTCGACCAAGTGCTGATCATGCTCAACGGTGTGAGTCTGAGCGATTTTCACACCGGTCATTATGCGCTCAACCTGCCTATTACGCCCTCTATCATCGAGCGTATCGAAGTGTTGCAAGGCACCTCGGCACATCTGCACGGCGCTTTCTCCGGAGCGATCAATATCGTGACCAAACAAACACCGTCAAACAGCGAAGCACAAACTAATTCAAACAGAGGTGTAAGCTCTCAAACTATTCTCAAACTGACGGCAGGCATGAACGGTTTGGCACATCCGGAGATTGCAGCAAGCCTCTCCCCGACCCTCCCTAACAGAGAGGGAGAAAGGTTGCACATCAACATAGCAGCCGATTATTCGCGGGCGGACGGGTATATGGCACCCAGCCCCACGGAGAAAGAGGAGATCGCCTGCCGGAACTCGGATTTTCAATTGGTGAACCTCTATTTCCAAACGCGTTGGAGAGGTCTGGACGTACAAGTCGGTGCGCAATGGAAAGATGCCGGACTTGGTATGGGTTACGGATTTGGCAGTCAAGATCAGTTTGACGCCACGCGTACGGCTTTCGCATCCGCTAAGTACGAACATCGTTGGGGCAGATGGCGGCTCGAAGCACAAGCGGCTTACCGTGCTAACTACGACCGATACGAATGGCATCGCGGACATCGGTTGTACGGCAATTTTCACTTTGCGCAGACCGCCTCAGCCTCAGTAGCCGCTCATTATGCTTCGCGCATAGGAACGACCTCTTTCGGAGCCGGTATTCGGAACGAGAATATGCACTCTACCAACCTCGGCGACACCATCAATCCCGATGGACAAGTGCCGACTGTGGAGGATTTTCCGCTGTCTAAAGTGCGCGTGTTGGATCTGGTGCGAGGAGGTAACCGTTTTCATGTGAATTACTTCGCCGAGCAGAGCTTTTATTATGCCGGTCTGTCCGCTTCGCTCGGTATCAACGGCACGTATAACACACAGTTCGGACATCATTTAGGCGGAAGTGCCAATATCGGCTATGCTTTTGATAAAGGCGGCACGCTCTATCTGAACGCGAACCGTTCGCTTCGAATGCCGACGTTTACAGACCTCTATTACAACGCAGGCAACCAACTTGGCAACCGAGATCTCAAACCCGAAGAAGCATGGCTTCTGTCCTTGGGTTACAAAGGCGAATGGAGACCTAATCCCGACCCTTCCCTGAAGGGAAGAGAAAAAAAATACGGCGTTCTC
>CADBZO010000053.1 GCA_902799185.1 uncultured Bacteroidales bacterium
TGCAAGTATGTGGCGGTCAAGTACACTTTCCGCAAGGCAAACGGCAATCTGGACCAACGTATCATTCATCTGCTGATGACCGAACATTGCGACAGCATCATCGATTGCAGTTACGACGGCAAGGCGGAATGGGTCAAAGACGATGATCTGCTTATACTGCGAGACATCTTTCCGCATGGTGTCTTCGGCGGCGAACGATAGTGTAACACCTTATAATATATAATAATATGAAAGCAAGAATTTTCATATTGGCAGCGGCGATGATTTGCGCCGTGTCAATGGCAGCTAACAACAAAGTTAGCGGAGTAATCAAGGACGCAGCGGACAAGACTGCGCTCGTCGGCGTCAATGTGACATTAGTCGAAAGTCAAAAGTCAAAAGGCGAAAGCACTCGCAATGTAGTATCCGGCACGGTCACAGATGCGCACGGAAGGTTCAGTTTGGAAACCGAGACGGGCGAGTTTGTGTTGGAATGTTCGTACATCGGCTATGAGCCTATTGGCATGAGCTTGACGGTAAGCGGTAACACTAATCTCGGCACGATTGAGATGAACGAGGCTTCGACGGAACTGAGCGAAGTGGTCGTGGAAGGTGACGCGGTAATTCAGAAAGTGGACCGCCAGATTCTTCTGCCGAACAAAGAGCAGTTGGGCGCTTCTTCGGACGGTATGTCCCTGCTACAGAACTTGCAGATTCCGCGTATCGTGGTGAACCCTGCGGACAACACGGTCAAGACCCTCGCGAACCAAGACGTGCAGTTGCGTATCAACGGCATCGAAGCAAGTAATTCTGAGGTCATGGCGATTAACCCGAAAGATGTCATCCGCATCGAATACCACGACCAGCCGGGTGTGCGCTTTAACGGCGCGGCGGCTGTCATCAACTACATCGTCAAACACCGCGACACGGGCGGTAATCTGATGCTCAACGCTTCCAACGGTGTGACCATGCCCGGTTGGGGTGAGTACCATCTGTCGGGCAAGGTGAATTTCGGCAAATCGTCGTTCAGCCTCATGACGCACTACTCGCCGCGTGACATCTATTGGACGCGCACGAACGCGGAGACGTATTATTTTAGTCAAAAGTCGAAAGTCGAAAGTCAAAAGCCATACACGATAGAGAACCGTGAAGTGGGTGAACCGACACGTTTCAAGGGTAATCCTGTCAATCTCGGACTGACCTATAATTGGACAAACGGCGAGAAAAACATGCTCCAGATTGCCTTGCGCGATAACATGCTATTTATGCCGCACTCGAAGACCAACCGCGATTCGTATCTGTATCAGGGCACGGACAGTTTTGCCATTCACGACCACGAGAGCACGCAATCTATCTCGCCGTCGCTGGACATTTATTACCAGCATAACCTGCCGGGCAACAACCACCTATATTTCGACCTTGTGGGAACGTATATCAACAGTAGCAACGACCACCGTTTTGAGCAAACACCACTGGGCGAGACGGTTGCCGATACAACCGATGTGACCTCGCGCGTAAAGGGCAACAAGTACTCGCTCATCGGCGAAGCTATCTATGAGAAACAGTGGGAGAACATCGCCCTGACGGTGGGCGTGCGCCACAACCAGCAATGGATGGAAAACCTATATAATGTACAAAGGGACGATGTACAAGGTACAAAGGTTTCTATGATGACGGCTGAGACCTACGCTTTTGCGGAAGTACAGCAACGCGTCAAGCAGTTCTCCTACGCCGTGGGTATCGGTGCTATGCACACGTATATCGAGCAAGCCGGACAGAAACAATCGAACTGGATTGCACGTCCGCAACTGACGCTGAGTTATGACTTCGGCAAGGGTGTGTTCTGGAAATACAAAGGTTATGTCTCCGGTTACCAACCGTCTCTGTCAGCGATGTCGGACGTGGCGCAACAGATTGACAAATACCAGATTCGGCAAGGCAATCCGAACCTCAAACCCGTTATGTTCGTTGCCAATGAGATGCAACTTTCTTGGCAGTCCAAATATGTCAATCTGAACCTTTGGGCGAATTACTCTTACGACCACAAACCGATTATGGATGAGACGTACGAGCTTTCTACTTTGAGCGATAGCGATCTTTCTACTTTGAGCAAAGCGGTCTCACCTATGGTCGTCCGCACATACGCCAACCACCGTGGTTTTCATCGTCTGCAAGTGGCTCCGAGTGTGCAGGTGCGCGTGCTTAATAACAGCCTGATCTTCACCGTCTCGCCGTTCGCCAACTATTATGTGAGCCTTGGCAATTCCTACACGCACAAGCATTTCAATCCGGGTGTTCGCGCAAGTATCATGGGCATGTACAAGGGTTGGCAGTTTTTCGGCGAAGTGACCACGCGCAGCAATAACCTCTGGGGCGAGACGCTGGAGTACGGCGAGTTCTACCATCATATCGGTCTTGGCTACAATGCTGACAAATGGGGCTTCCGTGCCATGTTGATGAATCCCTTCTCCGTCAAGGGCTACAGCATTGAGACCAAAGACCTCTCCGCTCTTGCTCCGAACACGCAGCACGCAGAGATGCGCGACTTCCGCCAGATGCTCATTCTCAACTTTCATTGCAACCTTGATTTCGGAACCCAACGTCGCGAAAATGGAAAACGTATCAACAATGAGGACAAAGAAAATGGTATCTTGAGTGGCGCGAAATAAATGGTTGAGAGTGCGCGGGTGAAAGAGATATAAAAGAACAACGCCCTTTGTAAGCGTTGTTCTTCTTATAATATGGCCATTGTGATGTCTTTGGCGTAGGGCGTACAGATGAGCGTGTCCATTTTCATCAGGCCGAACAGACCGCGCATGCTCAGATGCGACACGTGGACGGTGCCGTTCCAGTCGTAAGCCTCCAACTCGAACCGCATCCCCTTGCCGGGGAACGTCTGCCACGGCGTCACGTCTTGGGGTGTCAAAGACCCCTTGGCGGCAAACCAATCACGCCTTCAGCCATTCGTATTTAGCTACGGAATAGATTGGCAGGAACGGAATCAAAATCGGCGTCTTCTTTACATACGCCTGATACTCTGGGTCATTGCCGTAGGCGGCGTTCTGACGCAACTCCAGACGGCGCGCTCCGCTGAACATCACAAACACGATGCCTGCGTACCCGATAGCTACAATCAGCCATTGCCACCAGTTCAGCCCTGCACCTATAGCACTGAGCAACGCACCCGTCCAGATGGTCACTTCGCCCAGGTAGTTCGGGCAGCGGACAATACGGTACAGACCGGTATCCACAAACCGCTTCGGGTTCTTTTTCTTGGCGGCACTCTTCTGCGCGTCGCTGATACTCTCGGTCCGTTTGCTAACCGAAAAGCCACCGGGCTTACCTGCGCCACGTACAGCAGCGCGCAGAACAGCCAGATCATGATCATCACGCCGGCGGGCTTCTTCTCCGAATGACCCTCGCCGTATAGTATCTTGCGGTAGCCCGCCGCCTTGCGTTCGCGCACCAGCAGGTACGTTCCCAGCCGCACGCCGAAGATGAACAGCAGCACTAACATAGCCATCGTCGGCACCGTGAGATTCGCATGGTACATCACACACATTGCCACCGCCAGAGCGGCAATGCCGTACCCGTAACCGAGACTGAAGAAATACACAAAGTATTTCCACCCTATTGCGGACACTGCCATCGCCACCGCAAAAAGAATCAATAAGTCTATCATAATTGTATTGTTTGTTTGTTTTATGTTAATTTGTACTAATTAGGCTGCTGTGTGTTTTTTTTTGCACGCAAACTGCGTGCAAAGATACTGTTTTTTTGGCAATTATGCAAATAAAATCTACTTTAAATAATATTTTTAATAAATTTGCACTATCCCGCAAATTTTTGGAGCCGAAACATGCACTATCCCCAAAATTTTTCGAGGCAAGATATTCACTGAGCGTAAAATTTACGACATAGATAACTACTCTAAGCGTAGAATTTTGCTTATATTCTATTATTTTTGTACCTTTGTAACAAAAACGATGATTTATGGTTATATCCGCGTAAGTTCTAACAAGCAGACAGTCGAGAACCAGCGGTTTGAGATTGAACGGTTCTGCAAAGTGAATAATCTGCACATTGACGGTTGGATTGAAGAAACGATCTCCGGCACAAAGGCGTACAATAAACGGCAGTTAGGGGTACTCCTGAAGAAAGTGGAGAAAGAGGATGTGATAATATGCTCTGAGTTGTCTCGACTTGGACGGTCGCTATTTATGATTATGGAGATACTGAGTATCTGTATGAAGAAAGAATGTCAGGATTGTTTGAATAGGAAATAATCGGAGGAATATACATTGATAGAGGATAGAAGGTATATACAAGAAGAGCCGCCAAAATTGTAATGAACCCCAAAAGTTGAACACAAAACTTTTGGGGTTTTTATTATGAAACATTCAACTGAAGAACGGTTATTAGCCGTACAAAAATGTTTAAAAG
>CADBZO010000054.1 GCA_902799185.1 uncultured Bacteroidales bacterium
CTTTCGGGACTCAAGAAACTGACTCCGGTTTGGCGTGAGGGTTTGCAGGCTATTTATAATACGTATTTAGGCAGATGTCCGAAGGAGTTTAAGTACGAAGGCGAGATGTACACTCCGCAGAGTTTCGTAGAAGAGTTGGGTTTGGACGCAGATGATTATGTATCGCTGACCAGCTATACGCATCATCCTTTCTATCAGACTTTTGCACTTGAAGTGCCGGACAACTGGCGCATGGATCAGATGTACAACCTGCCTATTGACGAGTTGATGCGTGTTATTGACAATGCCCTCAATACCGGTTATACGCTTGCTTGGGGTGCCGATGTGAGCGAAGTGGGTTTTACCCGCAAAGGAATTGGTGTCATTCCCGATGATGACAAGGGAGCAGATCTGACAGGCAGCGACATGGCTAAGTGGGTCGGAATGACCAAAGACCAGCAGAAAGAAGAGTTGACCAAGAAACCTCTGCCGGAGAAAGAGATCACGCAGGAGATGCGTCAACAGGCTTACGACAACTGGGAGACCACGGATGACCATGGAATGCAGATCTTCGGAACCGCCAAGGATCAGAACGGCAAACGGTATTACATGGTGAAGAACTCTTGGGGAACGATGAAGTCGGACTACAAGGGTATCTGGTACATAAGCGAGGCGTTCATGAAATACAAGACGAATGACGTTCTCGTACATAAGAACGCTATTCCGGAAGATATACGGGTTAAGCTGAACGTTAAATAGTTAAAATGGTTCACTTCGTGAACGTTAAATAGTTAAACTGTTAACAACGTGGTAGCAGAAGGTATCTATAAAGACCGTGGGAGCAAGTTCCTTGCTTTTGCAGAGCCCATAACGGATGAGGAGCAAGCGAAAACACGTATTGCATGGTATAAGAAGAAATACCATGACGCGCGTCATGTATGCTATGCTTACCGTTTAGGCGCCAATTTATGGCGAACCAAAGACGACGGCGAGCCTCACGGAACTGCCGGAGCTCCTATACTCCGCTCTATCGATGCCCGTAATTTGGATAATATCTTAGTGGTCGTAGTGCGTTATTTTGGCGGCACACTCCTTGGCACAGGCGGACTGATGGTCGCTTATCGCGAGGCGAGCAAGGATGCGCTGGACAAGTACATGAGTACGGATAATTGATTTGGATATATGAAAAATGATTTTAAGGATATACGCGCTTATCGTGTGGGAGGACTGTTGCCCGTAACGGATTTTCTCATTCTGTTTCCGTTCCTTCAGCTGCTTGCTCATAAACGCGCGAAAAGTCTCAAATTGGAGTTCCTTGGCGACAAGAAAGTGATCGAGAAAGACATCCAACATGGCGCCTTCTTTATCACGAACCATCGTGACATCGTCATGGATGCGGCTTGGCTCTCTTATCTGCTGCGTACCCGTTATTTCATCCGCCCGTTCATGGGAGTCGGCAATAATCTCTTTGCCAAACCGTGGATAGAACATTTTATGCGTTTCAACCGTTGCTTTGCTGTCAAACGCGGTGTTGGCGCACATGCACAGTTGGAGAATTCCAAAGAGTTATCTGCGTACATCCGTCAGCTGCGTGACCAAGGCAAGTCGATTTGGCTTGCGCAACGTGAAGGGCGTGCCAAGGACAGTAATGATCTGACGCAAGCGAGCGTGCTGCATATGCTGACCATGGGAGAAGGAGACCTTTATGAGAACATCAAAGCACTCAATATCTGTCCGGTCAGTATCTCGTATGAGTTCGATCCTTGCGACTACCTCAAGGCAGCAGAGATGCAACTGAAGCGTGATAATCCCAAATGGCGCAAGTCCAAACGGGATGATGTCATCTCGATGAAAACAGGTATTAACGGTTACAAAGGGCGTGTGGTCTATCGTTTGACGCCGAGTATCAATCCCGAGATAGATGCGATGTTGGCGGAGCACCCTGAGTACCGCGAGCAATCGAACCACGATCAGTTGCAGCATATATGTGACCTCATCGACCGTCATATTCATTTGGGCTACGAGCTTTTTGAGCGTGGCACAGAATTTGATAAGTACATTGAGAGCAGGCTTGCGATGATTGACATCCCTAATAAAGACGAGGCATTCCTGCGCGAGAAACTGTATGAGATGTACCGCTTCCCGGAGATCAACTACCGGAAAGCAAAAGAAATGTGTAATTAAAAAGAGAAAGATAATACAATGAAAAGAGCTATTTTCCCGGGATCGTTTGATCCTTTTACCGTCGGCCACTATGATATTGTGAAGCGTGGTCTGGAGTTATTTGATGAGATTATTATAGGTATCGGTCGTAATAGTACCAAGA
>CADBZO010000055.1 GCA_902799185.1 uncultured Bacteroidales bacterium
TAGGGGCACGATTATTGCACAAAGTGCAATGTTCGAGTCCGGGAAGTGGCTCAAAGGGAGAAGTTTTTTGATCTTCTCTCTTTGTTATTTCATGGATACTATGGCACGTTTTTTGTACTGATGACAGAAAAAAAACAATTGTTATGAAACGAATACTCTTTTTGTTGACAGCTGTACTTTTGATGGCCGGAAGCACAGAAGCCTGCGTTAAGAAAAGCCGCTCAGTGGTGACAGAACCGCTGACCGTCATCGTGACCGACACCACCCGGTCGCTCCTTGCGGGTGCAGAGATAAAGGTAGGCAAAGAGGTGCTGCGTACCTCGTGGGACGGTCGCGTAGTCATCCAGCCCGAGAAACTCCTTGGCGTGAAGAAAATCTCCGTGCGGTGCAAAGGGTTTGAAGACCAGAAATTGAAGCTAGAAAGCGTACAAGAGCCGCTTCTGGTCTCGCTCGTTCCCGCCAAACGCAAAGCCGGCAAAGGGGACAAAGAGGAAGGTCCGATCCATACACTGGGCACCGCGCGCAGCGGGGTTATGTACAAGACGATGCTATCCGCCTCACCGGTGATGGCCGAACCGGATATGCTCGCCACCGCCGATTACGCAACGATGGAAGAAGCGATGCCAATACTTCCGATAGGTGCTGCCATAGTCAACGACGCTACGGCCGGCACGCTCACGGCCGGCGAGGTGAATGATTTCGCCAAATGGGGGCTATGGCCGGGCATCATAGACGACAGCCACAAGGCCTTCGCCGCCTCATGGCGCATCCAGCCGAGGCACCGTTACACCGTACAGGTGACAAACAAGAACGGTTATCCTTTTGCCTCCCGTACCGTGACGTTAGAGGACCTAAACGGCAACACGCTCTACCAGGCAGTAACGGACAACACCGGTAAGGCAGAGCTATGGTACCAACTGATCAGCAACGGTTTATGCGGCAAGCACGGCACGCTCCGCATCCGTGTAGAGGACCAGGTGCAGGACGCCAAAGACTGGTACGAAGGGTTGAATACGTTCGTACTGGACGAGCCGTGCGAAGAGGGCAAGGGTGTGGATGTTATGTTCGTATTCGACGCCACGGGTTCGATGGGTGACGAGTTGCGTTACCTGCAGGAAGAGATGAAAGATGTTATCCGCCGTGCCACTGACGCCACCGGCGGGCTGGCTATCCGCACCGGTGCTGTGGTCTATCGCGACCATGGGGACGAGTACCTCACGCGCCTCTCGCGGCTGACGGATGACCTGAACACCACCCAGACTTTCATCGACAAACAGGAGGCTAACGGCGGCGGTGACTATCCCGAAGCGGTGCCCGAGGCACTCATGGCGACAATCAACAGCTCCGGATGGGACGAGCAGGCGCGTGCGCGTATTGCGTTCCTTATTTTAGATGCACCTTGTCATGAGGACTCCGCCACCATAGCCTTGCTACACGACCAGATTCTCAACGCCGCCGCCATGGGCATACGTATCGTACCGGTGGTATGCAGCGGCATGGGCGAGAGCGGCGAGTACCTTGTGCGTTCGATAGCACTGGCTACCAACGGTATATCATTCTTCCTTACCGACGACTCCGGCATCGGTCACACCCACCTCAAACCGACCACCGACAGTCTGAAAGTGGAGCACCTCAACGACATGATGGTACGTACTATCGTGGAGTTCAGCACCATACCGAGTTGCGCAGGTCATTGGACGGAGCAGGACGAGAGCGACGAACCGGTCTTCATACCTAACCCCTTCGAAACAAGTGACTTGACGGATGCCGAACTCACGGAGAAAGATTCGCCCACGACGCTCTATCTGGTGGACATCTCCGGCAAGTTAATCACTATCTACGAGGGACGGTTGGAAGACGCATCCGACAGCCAGATCGGCCGACTTCATCTGCCGATGCTGAGTACAGGAGTCTATTTCGTCAAGGCCTTCTACGGCGGCAAATGGCACACCAAAAAGATTCTCATTCATTAAATATTCATTAAAAAACGCCCCTCGGACAAGAAAAGTGGCATACACCCTTGTGTATGTCATTTTTTTTTTGTAACTTTGCAGCCGTTTTCGGCTGCGAAAACATGGAACTTGTAAATAATTAATCGTATATAATCTTATGGATAGCAAGTACAATCCTACTGACATCGAAGCCCGCTGGTATCAGTATTGGCTCGACAAC